>CAYGJL010000013.1:44856-67590 GCA_964350145.1 uncultured Gemmatimonadaceae bacterium | reverse complement strand
TCGCAGGACCGTGTTAGCGAGCGCAGTTTGCGAGCGTAGGTCCAGCGAACGGTTACCCGGACGCCTGACCGCAGCGCGACGATCTATCGGGCGGCTTCGCCTTCTAGATACGTGTAGCCCTCGAGCCCGGCCACGTAATCGGCGATGAAGGTGTTGGCCTCGTCGCGCGTGATACCGGTCGCGGCACCTACCTTCCGGCGGAACGTCGCCAACAAATCGGGGGCGCGGAACTGCACGTAGGCGAGAACTTCAGTGACCGTGTCGCCGTGCACGAGGTCGGTGATCTCGTAGCCATCCGCTGACAGCTCCACGTGCACCGCGTTCGTGTCGCCGAACAGGTTGTGCAGGTCGCCCAGGATCTCCTGGTACGCGCCCGTGAGAAAAATCCCCAGGATGTACTGCTCGTTGTCGTCGAAAGGGTGCAGCTCGAGGCTCGGCCGCGGATCGCGCGAGCCCACGAACCGGTCGATCTTGCCGTCCGAATCGCAGGTCACGTCCTGAATGGTGCCGCGCCGGGTCGGCTCCTCGTTCAGCCGATGGATCGGCATGATGGGAAAGAGCTGATCGATCGCCCAGCTGTCCGGCAGCGACTGGAAGAGCGAGAAGTTGCAGAAGTATCGGTCCACCAGTGTCGCCTCGACGTCCTCGATGATGTCCTGGTACTCCTCGGTGTCGCGCTGGGCGATGCGCGCGACCGCGTTGACCGTCGCCAGATACAGCTGCTCGGCCATCGCCCGGCCGCGGAGCGAGAGCACGCCGCTGTTGAACAGCTCCTGCGCGCGCTCCTTGGCGAAGATCGCGTCGTGGTACACCTCGCGCGCGCGCCGCTTGCTCACGCGCTTCAGCTCCGCCGCCATGTCGTGCAGCAGCGGATGGTCGTCCTTCTTCAGCTCCGGAATCGCGACATCGCCCTGCGACTCCACCTCGATCACGCTCAGCAGCAGCAACGAGTGGTGCGCGGTCAGCGCCCGGCCCGACTCGCTGATGATGTGCGGCATGTCCAGCCCGCCGCGCCGGCACGTCTCCGCCAGCGTGTACACGACGTCGTTGGCGTACTCCTGTATCGAGTAGTTGACGCTCGCGTGCGCCGTCGAGTTCGTGCCGTCGTAATCCACGCCCAAGCCGCCACCCACGTCCACGTGGGTGATCTTCAAGCCCATGTTGCACAGTTCGGCGTAAAACCGACTGACCTCCTGGAGCCCGGCCTTGATGTAGTGGATGTCAGTGATCTGACTGCCGAGGTGAAAGTGGATCAGCTTGATCACGTCGAGCCGGTCCAGCTCGGTGAGGCGGTCTATCAGCTTCACGAGCTGCGCCGTCGTCAGGCCGAACTTCGATTTCTCGCCGCCGCTCCGCGCCCACCGGCCCGCGCCTTCCGCGTACAGCTTGATCCGGACCCCGGCGGTGGGATTCACGCCCATCTCGTCGGCGACCTTGAGCAGCACTTCCAGCTCGCTCACCTGCTCCAGCACGATGAAGACCTGGTGTCCGAGCTTCTGCGCCATCAGCGCGAGCCGCATGAACTCCTCGTCCTTATAGCCGTTGCAGACAATCAAGTGGTCCGTGTGCGTTGCCAGGCCGAGGATCGCCTGCAACTCCGGCTTGCTCCCGCACTCCAGCCCGATTCCGTCCTCGTGCCCGAACTCGACGATCTCCTCGATGACGTGCCGCTGCTGGTTGACCTTGATCGGGTATACGGTCGTGTACGCGCCGGTGTACGAGAACTCCCTGATCGCCTCCGCGAAGCTCCGCGACAGCAGCCGGATACGGGAACGCAGAATGTCGGAGAAGCGCAGCAGCAAGGGCATGCCGATGCCCTGCGCCTCCAGGTCCAGAGCGAGCTCGTACAGGTTCAGCTCGCGCGCGGGCGACGACGCGTCAGGCCGGACGACGACGTGCCCCTGGTCGTTGATCTCGAAGTACCCGCCCCCCCAACCGCCGACGTTGTACAGGAGGCGGGAGTCCTCGACGGTCCAACTCGGCTCGGCGGGGGCTTCTACTGATTTACTTGCTGTCACCATGTGCGGATTCTAACCGATTCAGAAGAGAGCTGTTGGCTGTTGGCTGTTGGCTGTTGGCTCTTGGCTCTTGGTAACTGCGGAAAGTCAGTGCCGTAGTGCTGTTAGCCAACAGCCAATAGCCAATAGCTAACAGCTATTAGGGGTAGAGCGTCTCAGCTCTCCAGTCGGCGCCGTCGCGCGTGTAGCGGGTACGGTCATGCAGCCTGTTCGCCTTGTTCCGCCAGAACTCGATCCGCTCCGGATGCACGCGGAAACCCGACCAGAACTCCGGCCGGGGCACGTCGCGCCCCTCGAACTCCCGCTCGTACCGCGCGAGCCGCGCGTCCAACTCGCCGGGCGGCTCGATGACTTCGCTCTGCCGCGACGCCCAGGCGCCGATCTGGCTGCCGCGCGGTCGCGAGGCGAAATACTCGTCGGCCTCCTCGTCGCTGACCTGCGTCACCTCCCCGTCGATCCTGATCTGCAGCTCCAGCGCCGACCAGTAGAAGCACAGCGCCGCGCGCGGCTGGGCGCGCAGGTCGCGTCCTTTTGGGCTCTCCAGGTTGGTGTAGAACACGAATCCGTCCTCGTCCACACCTTTCAGCAGCACGATGCGCAGCGTCGGCGATCCGTCCGCGCCGACCGTCGCCAGACTCATCGCGCTCGGCTCGGGCAGCAGCGCGCGATCCACGCGCTGCGCGCGCGCGAACGCGTCCCGGAAAATCGCGATCGGATCAGTCAACGCTTCCGTCACCGGTCAGTACCTCGGCACCGACGAATCCACTTCCGCGGACCAGCGCGATATCCCGCCCGCCAGGTTCGACACCCTGCCGAATCCCGCGCCAGCGAGCTGCGTCGCTGCCGCCATGCTGCGCATTCCGGACTTGCAGTACACGATCGTCTCCCGCGCTGGGTCGAGGTTGTGCAGCACGTCGGGCAAAGTGCCCAGCGGAATGTGGCGCGCGCCCGGCAGCCGCGCGATAGCCCACTCGTACGGCTCCCGCACGTCGAGCAACTCGAAGTCGTCACCGCGCGCGATGCGCTCCGCCAGATCGCCCGGAGTGATCTCGCCGACTGCCGACGGGGACTCCGCCGTCGGCGCGCCGGCGCCACACCACGCCTCGTAATCTACCAGCTCGCGTAGCTCGCGCGTCCCGCACATTGGGCACGCGGGATCGCGTCGCACTTCCATCGTGCGAAAGCGCATCGCCAGCGCGTCGAACAGCAGCAGCCGACCAATGAGCGGCTCACCGGCGCCCGTTATCAGCTTGATGGTCTCGGACGCCTGGATGCTCCCCATGATCCCGGGCAGCACGCCGAGCACGCCGGCTTCGGCGCAGCTGGGGATCAGCCCGGGCGGCGGCGGGTCGCGGAACAGGCAGCGGTAGCAGGGACCGTCCGGCGCGGCGAAAACCGACGCCTGCCCCTCGAACCGCAGCACACTGGCATACACGTTCATCTTGCCGAGCAGCACAGCGGTGTCATTCACGAGGTAGCGCGTGGCGAAGTTGTCCGTGCCGTCAACGATGATGTCGTAATCCCCGGCGATCTCGAGCGCGTTGTGGGACGTCAGCCGCGTGTCGTACGTCTCGACGTGCACGTGCCGATTCGCCGCGCGCAAGCGCGCCGCGGCGGCCTGCGTCTTCGAGCCGCCGACGTCGGCGTCCGTGTACAGGATCTGCCGATGCAGGTTGGTGACGTCCACCGGATCGAAATCCACCAGGCCGATCGTGCCCACCCCGGCGGACGCCAGGTACAGCAGCGCCGGCGAGCCGAGTCCGCCCGCCCCCACGACCAGAACGCGGGCGCGCTTGAGCTTGCGCTGGCCGTCCATGCCGATGGCCGGCAGCGACAGCTGGCGGCTGTAGCGGCTAAGCTCCGCCGGTGAGAGATCGAATTGCCCCTGTGATGTCATCTGGTTCCGCTTTGGTGACTAGTGACTAGTGACTAGTGGCTGGTGACAGCAACTACCTCATACCGAGTTTTTCCTGTCTTTCCGCTTACACTAGTCACTAGTCACTAGTCACCAGTCACTAACTAATATCCACCCCGACAGCCCGTGACGCACCCGCCGACCAGCGGATTCATTCCTCCGACCAGACCCGACACGCGCCAGGCTACGTGGCGCGAGCGGCTGGAGGCCCTGCGGTACGTGCCCGCGCTCGCCAGGCTGGTCTGGCGCACGCACCGGGGGCTCGCATTCGCAATGGCGTCGCTCCGGATCGCGCGCGGCTTCGTCCCGATCCTCACCTTCTGGATCGGCAAGCTGATCATCGACTCCGTGCTGGAGGCGCGCGCGGGACGGGGCGACTTCGGCGACGTCTGGCGCTACCTGGCGATGGAGCTCGCCGTGGTCGTCACCGGCGAAGTCCTCGCGCGAGCATCTTCCCTCGTGGAGAGCCTGCTCGGCGACCTGTTCTCGAACAGGATGAGCGTCCGGCTGATGCAGCACGCAGCCACGCTCGATCTCGCGCAGTTCGAGGATCCTGGCTTCTACGACCATCTGGAGCGCGCCCGGAAGCAAACCGTCGGCCGCATCGCGCTGCTCACACAGCTGCTCGCCATCGGCCAGGACTTCATCACGCTGCTGACAATCGGCGCGGCGCTGGTGGCGTACAACCCGCTGCTCCTCCTGCTCCTCGTCGTCGCGATCATTCCGAGCTTCCTCGGGGAGACGCATTTCGCGTCGCTCGGATACTCGCTGCTGTTCCGCTGGACACCGGAGCGGCGCCAGCTCGACTACATCCGCTACGTGGGCGCGAGCGACGCGACCGCGAAGGAAGTGCAGATGTTCGGGCTCGCGTCCTGGCTCACGGACAGGTATCGCACGCTCGCGCAGCGGTTCTACGAGGAGAACCGCAAGCTCTCGATCCGGCGCGGAATCGTCGGCACGCTGCTCTCGATTCTGGGGACGATCGGGTACTACGCAGCCTACGTGATCATCGTGCTCCGAGCGGTCCGCGGCGAGATCACGATCGGCGATCTGACCTTTCTCGCGGCGTCGTTCGCGCGCGGACGCGACGTCATCCAGGCGGTGTTGCTCGCGGCGAGCGCCGTGTACGAGCAGGCGCTCTTCCTCCGCGACCTGTTCGTCTTCTTCGACATGAAGCCGACGATCACCTCGGCGCCGTCCGCGCCGCCGGTTCCGCGCCCCGTGCGCGACGGCTTCGTGTTCGAGAGCGTTTCCTTCCGGTATCCCGGGAGCGAGCGCTGGGCCGTGCGCGATCTCAACTTCACGCTGAATCCGGGAGAGCGGTTGGCTCTCGTCGGCGAGAACGGCGCCGGAAAGACGACCATCACAAAGCTCATAGCGCGGCTGTACGATCCGACCGAGGGACGGATTCTCCTCGACGGGCGCGACCTGCGGGAGTACGACCTGGCCTCGGTGCGAAACGCCATCGGCGTGATCTTTCAGGACTTCGTGCGCTACGACCTGCGCTTCGACGAGAACATCGGCGTCGGCGAGATCGAGTCGGTTCGAGTTGGGCTGGAGAGCGGCGAGGAGATCCCGGAAAGCATTCGCGCGGCGGCCGACAAGTCACTCGCCTCGAGCCTGCTCCCGCGCTTTCCCAGGGGTTTCAAGCAGATGCTCGGGCGCCGCTTCGAGGAAGGCGTGAACCTGTCGGGCGGAGAGTGGCAGAAGGTCGCGCTGGCGCGCGCCTACATGCGCGACGCCCAGGTTCTCATCCTCGACGAGCCGACCGCGGCGCTCGACGCGCGCGCCGAGTACGAAGTATTTCTCCGCTTCTCGGAGCTGGTCGCTGGAAGAATGGCGATCCTGATCTCACACCGTTTCTCCACGGTGCGCATGGCCGACCGGATCATCGTGCTCAGCAACGGCTCCGTCGTGGACGAAGGAACGCATCAGGAGCTGGTGGAGCGCGGCGGGCTGTACGAAGAGCTGTTCAGGATGCAGGCGGCGGGATACAAGTGATTCGTGATTGGTGATTGGTGATTAGCCGAAGCGCCCACTGCCCAGAATAACGCTCTGTCGTGATCAGTTACGAATCACTAATCACGAATCACCAATCACTACTTGACCGCCGCCACCGAGATGTCGATCTTCACCTCGTCCCCGATCAGCCATCCACCGGCCTCGACCGCGCGGTTCCACACCAGGCCGAAGTCCTTGCGATTGATCGTCGTCGAAGCCTCGAAGCCGACGCGTGTCCGACCGCGGTCCTGCACCGTGCCGATCAGCTGACCCTCGAGCACCACCGGACGCGTGACTCCGCGCATCGTCAGGTCGCCGGTCATGCGCAGGCCGTCGCCGTTCCGCTCGATCTTCGTGCTCTTGAACGTGATCGTGGGATACGTCTCCACCTCGAAGTGATCCTTGCCGCGCAGGTCGGCGTCCCGCCGCTCGTGGTTGGTGTCCACGCTCGCCGCGTCGATCGTCACGTCAACTACCGCGCCCTCCCAGTCGGTGAGGTCGCCGGTGATGGTGCCGCTCCAATTGTTGAACTGGCCGCGCACGCGGCTGACCATGTGGCGAATGGAGAAGGTCAGCTCGGAATGACCGCGATCTATCCGCCAGCTGTTGGCCGCGGCTTGGGCGGGCGCGCCGGCGGGGTTCTGGGCGAGCGCGGGGGTCGCGAGTCCAATGAGCAGAGCGGTGAGCGCGTAGCGTGAGCCTACTTCCATGCCTGAGCTCCCCCATAGTGGATTCCGTTGAACAGTAGCTTGAACGTGCCGTGCGGCTGCGCGCGGAACAACACCTCTGGCCCGTACAGCACCAGCGTGCCCTGCCCCACCTGCGCCTCGACGATCGCCGCCGCGTTCCGCAGGTGCCGCTGACCCCACGCCCACCCGCTGCGCAGCGGAGTCGCTGAATCGAACCACGCCACGCGCCTGACGCCCTGCTGGGTCGCGCCCTCCGCCAGCCGGAACGAGGGACTGTTGTTGAAGAACACGTCCGCGTACCGCGGCATGCCGTGCGCCAGCGGATGCGTGTTGTCTACGCGCGCTCGCAGGATGGAGCCGGGAACGTAGTACGCCGACCGCTGCAACCCGCGCCCCGCGGAATCCGTCAGCGCGTCTTCCACGGGCAGGCCGAGTGAGAACGCCAGCTCCGTAGCGCCGCCTATCGCCAGGATCCGGCCGCCGGCCTCCAGAAATTCCCGCAGGCGCGGTACGGTGATTGTCTCCGAAATGAATCCACCGCGAGCGCGCCACTGCGGCGGCGCATCCTCCGGGGGAGTCGCGGACGCGATGTCGCGCGCGTCCCTTCTCGACCCGGAATCCAGAATCTCCGCGTCGTCGGGAAGAATGATGACGTCGAACCGGTCGCGCAGATCGCCGGCGTCGAGGTCCGGCGGATACACCACCGTGAATGGAAACTCGAACTGCTCGAGCAGCCAGCGCGTCCATCCGGACGGCATCGACCCGCCGTAAGTGTCCCATAGCGCGACGCGCACCGCCCGCAGCTTCACCGCAGCGCCCGCGGCAGGAGCGCGCTGTGCAGCGCGGATCGTCAGGCCCTTCTCGGCAGCGACCTGCCGGAGAATCGGCAGCACGGCCGCGCCGGCCGGGACGTAATACGCACCTTCACCCAGGCTACCGTCGGCCGCGCGGACGCTGTCGCGCAGCCAATACACATCGTGATCCGCTGCGAGCAGCCGGTTCACCGCCACGAACGCGTCATTGCTCTCGTGTCCGAGCAGATAGCCAGGCGCGCCCGGGACCTGCGCGACACTTCCCCGCGGCACGGGTGCGAAGCCGGTGATCGGCTCGAACGGGCCCGTGAATCCGTCCAGGATGCGGTCGAACGCCACGCCCATCTGGTACGCGAGCGTCCATCCCGCCGCGTCGTACGGCGCAGTCGGCGCCCCGCCGGGATAGGGAATGTCGTTGGGGTGATTCTGCGGCTCGAACATGTCGCGCACGTGCGGCCGGAACGCCTGCGCCGCGAGCACGACGAACGAGCCGGCGGGATAACTCTTCCCCGACACCGAGAACGGCGTCGTCGCGCGCTGCACGGTGACGCCCAGCTTGATCAGCGTGTTGACAAACTTGGTCGCCGTCGCGAAGTCGCGTTGGTCCGCGGTGATGATGTAGCCGCGCGGGTCGCGGTCCTCCGGCTTCCTGAAGGTCGCCACATACCGCTGGATCTCCGCCGGCGTCTGGTTAACGGTATCGCCGCCGACGACATCGCTCAGCTCGGCGACGCGGTCCGGCGTGCTCGTCCAATGGTCGCGGCTACCGCGCTCGATGGAGTTGCGCCCCATTCTATAGATGTTGTACAGCAGCTGCTCGCGGTGCTTCGACGCGAAATCGAGCACCGCGCGATTGGCGGTGCGCTCGTAGTCCATGGACTGGCGGAAGCGCCAGAGCTGCGGCTCGATCGGAAACGGCAGGCTGCCGCTGGGCAGCAGGCGCCGCGGCACGAGGTCGATCCAGCTCGGCGTGGGATGGCCGAACGTCTCGGTCAGCAGGCCGACCATGTTGTGGAAGTACACGGTCGTGCGCAGCCCTCCGTTCCACCAGGTGGAGAAGTTCGCGCCCCCGCGCATGACGGTGCCCGGCTTCCCCTCGGCGATCATTCTGCTGTGCATCGCCGATCCGACCTGGTCGAGCATCGTCACGACCAGCGGATCGAAGTTGTAGTTGAACGGATCGCGGAACGGCGGCGCGAACATGATCGTTCCGGCCGGCGCCGTCTGATGATGGTTATACATGATCTGCGGATACCAGGCGCGGAACATCACGCTGTCCATCGCCTGCGTCTCGAGCTGCGACGCCATGAAAGAATCGCGGTTGTTGTCGTGCCCGATGTACTTGTGGTACAGCCGCGGGACGCCGCGCGTGGAGCGCTGCAGCGTGTCGCTCCGGCGCATGTACCAGTCGGCGAGCAGGTCGTGGCCATCCGGGTTGGCGTGTACCGCGAGCACGATCACGTCGTTCAGAAAACGAGTCGTTTCGGCATCGGTGCCGCTCGCCAGCTCGTACACCAGCTCCGTCAGTTGCTGTGCGCCGAGCACCTCGCTGGCGTGTAGCCCGCCGTCTATCCACACCACGGCGCGCCCTTCCGCGGCCAGGGTGCGGGCCTGCTCGTCGGAGATTCCGTCCGCGCGCGCGAGAGTGCGCGCGATCTCCCGGTAGCGGCCGAGCTTCGCGTGGTTTTCCGGGGCGGTGATCACGGCCATCAGCATCGGACGGCCTTCGCTCGTCACGCCGATCTGCTCGACCCGGACGCGTTCCGACTCGGCGTCGATCTTCCGCCAGTAGTCCGCGACCTGCCGGTAATTGGCGAGGAAGTAGTCGTCGCCCAAGCCGTGGCCGAACTGCTGCCGGGGCGTGGTGACCGGGAGCTGCGCGCCGGCCGGGAGCGAGGCAATGAGTGCGACACACAGGGCGAGCGAACCGCGGAGAATGAGTCTCATGAGTCTATCTGAGGGAAACGGTGGAGTTATCCAGCTGCCTCTGTAGTATAAACGGCGGCATCGCCGCGCTTGCCGGCTCGCTCGCCGAGGACGGTCAGGACGACACCGGCGAGTATCACAGCGCCCCCGGCCATGGTGGACAGCGGCGGAATCTCGCGAATGCCGGGAAGTGCCGCGGCAATAAGCGTCGCTCCTACCGGCTCGGCGAGCACCGTGAGATTGACGACGTACGCCGGCCGGTAGCGGAGCGCGTAGTTCATCGCCGTGTGGCCCAGGAGCATCGGTCCCACCGCGAGCCCCAGGAATATCCAGATCTCCCGGGCCGGCTGGGGCGCGAGATCCACCCCCGACGCCGCGGCTATCACCGCGAGCGACGCGAAGCACGCGCCGTACACGACAGCGACGTAAGGCCAGAGGCCGAGTCCGGTGCGCAGCCGCCTGCCGCTCAGATAATAGATGGACGCGGTGATTGCGCCGAGCAGCGCGAGCGCGTTCCCGAGTGGCGCGTTGGGGCTCACTGCCGCCGCTCCCGAGTAGAGAGCGGGCGTGCTGATCACGAACGCGCCTGCGAGCGCGATGAGGATTCCCGCGACCTGCACAGCCCGCGGCCGCTCCCGCAACAAAATGGCTGAAAGAACGGCGACGATGGCAGGCTGCAGGCTGACCAGAGTGGTGGAGGCGGCGATGGTGGTGAGATCGACCGACGCGTTCCACGACCAGAAGTGCACGGCCAGCATCACGCCGGCGGCGATCCCGATCATCAGCTCGGTCCGCGTGAGCGCCCGGAGCTCGCGCCAGGTCCCTGTGGCAAGCAGCGCGATGAGCACGAAGGCAAGCGAGAACGCCAGCCGCCAGAATGCGATCGCTATGGGGTGTGCATCCGACAGCCGGACGAGCGGCGCGGCGACGGAGATGCCGACGACAGCTAGGGCGAGCGCAGCCTCGGGGTGGGGCCGTTGCATCGCGGAATTATACCGTGCCGGTGAGCCCGCGCCGCGGGCTCATGGTACTTGCTAGACGATCAGCCAGTCCGTCGGATCTTCCCCACGACGCCCTTCCGCACCGGCGCCGTTCTCACCGGTGCCTTGGCCACCCTGCGTGCCGGCGCGCCGGTGGGAGCGCGGTACGCGCGGCCGTCACCGCCCAGCGACGCCATCAGCTTGGACGCGTTGTTGGCGTGCTTGTAAACCTTCGATGAATACGTGTGGCAGTTCGGCGTGTTGGTGCCGCGGACGCAGCCGTTGTAGCGCAGCAGCGCCTTGTGGAGATTCCTGGGCGAGCGGCCGACGTAATCTGCCAGGATCGCGACGCCGTGACAGATGTTCGATTCGACGTTGACGAGATTGTCCGAGCCGCAGCCCCACTCGCCGGCGTGAAACGGCATCACCTGCATCAACCCGGTGGCGCCGACGCTGCTCTTCGCCAGTGGATCAATGGCGGAGTTCTCCGTGATCATCAGGCCGACGAGCAGCACGGGGTCGATGTTCTTCCTGGCGGCCTCACGCACCAGCGCCGTAGCGGCGCGATCGGCAACGCGGTCATCCTTGGCGAACTTGCGCAGGACGAACGCGATCCGCTGCGTGACCGGAGCCGAAAGATCGGGCGTCGCGTCACCAATGAGAATCTCTTCCGGCGTGAGCGTCTGCTTCACAACCGTCGCGGGCAGCGCCAGCAGCTCGCCGGGCTTGGCATACACCGTCCCCGCGCCCGTACCGGCCCAGACCGCGCCGGCAAGCATCATCGCAGCGGCAAAGCCCATCTGCGGCACGGTGCCTAGCCGCGCGCGCTTCGAGCGCGAGGGCGCAGTCTGCCCGGTCGTGCGGCGTTCGTCACTGAAGCTCATATCCGTCCTGGTTTCCAAGGTTGAGAAGTCCGTCAGGCGACAGGAACCAGAATCCGGCCCTTGGGGTCCTTGAATGCTCTTCCGAGGCGATCAGCGTAGCGCTCCATCGCCGCAACGTCGTGTTCCGATACTTCGTATTCCGCGGCCGTCGTAGGCGCGCGCTTCAATCCCGTCCAGCTAAGCGCCTTCTTGACCAGCTTCCGCTCGCGCACACGCGTGGCCCCACGGGCGCTCGCGAACCCCCACATCCGCCGGCCTATCTGCGAATTCGTCAACGGACAGTCCGGATGGTTCTCCCGGATGAGGTGAATGAAGTAATCGCTCGCGATCACCCGTTTCGCCTCCTCCGTCAGTCCCTTCCATTCGACTTCCCGCTGCTCCAGCGTGA
Organism: uncultured Gemmatimonadaceae bacterium; assembly: GCA_964350145.1. Taxonomy (GTDB): domain Bacteria; phylum Gemmatimonadota; class Gemmatimonadetes; order Gemmatimonadales; family Gemmatimonadaceae; genus JACDCY01. The sequence continues at coordinate 55,977 of CAYGJL010000013.1, read as the reverse complement.
TGCGCACGTCCGCGCCCAGGACCTGGGCGATCTGACCCAGCAGATCGAGCGAGACGTTGTACCGCTCGTCGTGCTCGATGTTACGGATCGTGGAAACGGACACGGGCTGCCGGAGCTGAGCGGCTACATCCTGGCGACGCATCCCTCTAAGCTTCCGAAGGCGCTTGAGGTCGCGCCCAATCCACTCGGCCATGACCTTTTTGGGTAATGCGGTTGTAGGTATACGTACAAAGGTAACGTCATTTACGCCGTAGAGCAATACAATTCGGGGGGATTAAACGGCTCCTAGCAGGGCTAACGGGAATCCAAGAAATTCACGGAGCCTGAGACAATCCATCGCGGGGTATGGAGATTGCCCCCGTGCTCGCGAGACAGATCCCCAGGGGAAATTCCAGCAAATGAAAGAATCCGAAGGGCTGTACCGCTCGTTCCGACTTGTCCGGCGCCTGGTGATCGGAAGTCTCGCGATGGTGATCGGGATAGCCGTGTTCGGCTACCTCTTTTTCATGCGCGGGGTGGACATCCCCGAGGCCCGCGAGCTGGCCGAGCGGGAGCTCTCGAGCGGCACTCTCCGGTTCGGCGAGAAGGTTCACCGGCAGGCGCACGTGTACCTGCGCCGGCCGGCCGACTATTTCCGCGGAACCAACGGTGTCCTGGCCGCGACCGACGAGCGGCTGGTCTTCATCGGCGTAGCTCCCCAGGACAATCTCGAGAGCGCCGACGCGCCGCCGTCCATCATCGTGGAGGAGTTCCCCAACGACACCCTTCTGGAGGTTGATCCGGGGCGCGTCTTCTTCCTGACCGCGCCGGGAGTGACGGTCAGGCGCGAGGGACAGTCGGCGACGTTCGCCGCCACGCGCGAACACCGCCGGGAGCTGGACTCGCTCGAAGCCTACGTCAACGGCACGCACACAGCCCAACGCGATCTCGCGGCGCGTGAAGCTCAACTCCGCGCCAAGGTGCGCGAGATCGCGAACGCGCCGCTCCATTACGTCGTGCAGCGCGGCGACGCCATCTCCACCGTCGCCAACACCTTCGGCACCACGGTGGAGCGATTACAGGAGTGGAACAATCTGACCGGTCCGCGCATCCGCATCGGCGACCGGATGATCGTGAAGCCGCCGGGCCCGCGTCAGCCTCCAGCCGAGCCGGCTACCACCAGGAGAGGAGCAGGGTGATCGCGCCCGCGCCCATGAGCAGCGCGGCGGCGATTCCGCCGGTGTTGATCAGCCAGCCGTTCCGCTTTTCGCCCATCACCTCGCGGTTGTTGCAGATGAGCAGGATCACGACGATGAGCGGCGGTGCGAGCACGCCGTTTACAACGGCGGCGCCGAACAGCATGCGCATCGGGTTCACCCCGCCGAAATTGAGCCCCATGCCGATCACCATCGCGAGCACAATGACGATGTAGAAGTGATGGGCCTGGCGCGGCTTGCGGTTCATCCCCCGCCGCCACTGCCCCGCTTCCGCCACCGCGTACGCCGCCGAGCCAGCCAGCACCGGAACTGCGAGCATTCCCGTGCCGATGATTCCAATCGAGAACACGAGCGCCGCGGCCTTCCCCGCGAGCGGCTCGAGGGCCATGGCGGCATCCGCCGCGGAGTCCACGGTCGTGATCCCGGCCGGGTGCAGCGTCGCGCCGGCGGTGAGGATAATGAAGAACATGATCACGTTCGATATCAGCATCCCGGCCCCGACATCTCGACGCGCGGACCTGAGTTCCCGCTCGATCGCGCGGCGCGGGCGGCCGGGCTCGGCTGCATCCTCGTAATGCTCGACGTTCTGCGCTGCCTGCCAGAAAAAGAGATACGGTGATATGGTCGTCCCGAGAATGGCGACGAACGTGAGCAGGTACCGGCGGTCCATTGCGAAGTGCGGACGGAGCGTGCCGTTGAGCACCTCGATCCAATCCGGCTTGGCCAGAAAAGCAGCCGCGACGTAGGCAAACAGCGCCAACGCCAGCCACTTGAGAACGGAGCTCATCAGCCGGTACGACGAGAACACCAGGAACGCGATCGTGATCGCGGTGAACAGGGGCACCCAGAGCATGCTTCTCCGCCCCGTGACCAGCCCGGCCGCGGCGCCCATCCCGCCGAGGTTGGCCGCGATGTTGACGACGTTGCCGAACAGCAGCAGCGCGCACACCGCCCAGAGCAGGAACTTCGAATAATGGTCCCGCACCACGGCCGCCAGTCCCTGCTGCGATACGAGCCCGATGCGCGCGCACATCAGCTGCACCGCTGTCATCAGCGGGAGCGTGATGATCGTCGTCCACAGCAATCCGAAGCCGAACGCCGCACCCGCCTGGGAGTAGGTCGCGATTCCCGACGGGTCGTCGTCCGCGGCACCGGTGATAAGGCCGGGACCCAACTCGCGGCCGAAGCTCCGCAGCCGCGTTCCAATCGTGCGCTCGTATTGCCGCTCCGCCCGCGGCGCTTCCCGTCTCTCTTCCTTCGGCTTGTCGGGCATGACGGGGAATGCTATTCCATGCGTAGCGAAGGCGGCACTGTCGACGCGACGCTAGCTACGAGCGTTGGCGGGGGAATCCAAGTATGGAGTGTGGCAGTACGGAGTCGGCAGTTAGGAGCAACTCCCTACTCACTCACTCCAAACTGCCACACTCCAGACTTGGGTTCCCCGTAAAAATCCCTGGAGTCGTTAAAACCCCAACCAGTAGCTCGCCTTGATCCGGAAGAGGGGAGCGAAGCCATAGCCTCACTCTTGGACGCGAGCTACCCTCGAAAGGGTTTCACAGTCGGCTGCGAAGAAACTCCGGGGTCATCGGCTGCAGCCACTGCGACAACAGCACCATCGTATCGGTGAGCATCAGGATGCCGACGGCTATCAATAGAATGCCCGCGATTCGGGACATCCACGCCAGCCCGCCACGGTAGCGCTCGAACAGCGCGACGAACTTGTCCACCATCAGCGCGGCCGCCACGAACGGGACCGCCAGGCCGAGCGAATAGGCCAGGAGAAGCACGAGCCCGCGGTTGAGATCGGCCGAGCTCGCCGTATACGTGAGCACCGCCCCCAGGATCGGGCCGATGCACGGGGTCCACCCCGCGGCGAACGCCATTCCGACGACGAGCGTCCCGAGGTAGCCGAGCGGCTTGGTTGCGAGATGTACCCGCCGCTCCCGGGCGAACGGCCCGAAGTTGAACGCGCCGATCAGGTACAGCCCGAGCAGCACCACGAGCACGCCGCCGATCCGTCCCACCCACACACGGTGGTAGCCCAGCAGCCGTCCGAACGCCGTGGCCGTCGCGCCGAGCGCGAGAAACACGAGCGTGAACCCGGTAACGAACAGGAGCGAGTGCGCCAGCGCTATCCTGCGCGACCGCTTCACGTCGTCCAGACCGAGTCCCGTGATGAACGTCACGTAGCTGGGAATCAACGGTAGAACGCAGGGAGAGAGGAAACTCAGCACCCCCGCGCTGAAGCTGATCGCGAGCCCGACGGAATCCGATCCTTGCATCAGCTCCCAAGCGCCTCTTCGAGAGCTGCGGCCAGCGTCGCGTCTCCGGGCTGTATGGGACCGGTCTTGCGCCACCGGAGCACGCCGTCCCTGTCAATCAGAAACGTCGCGGGCACGCCCACAATGTGAAACTGCGCGGAGACACGCTCCCCGGGATCGCGCCAGACGGGATAAGTCATGCGAAAATCGCGCATGAAGGCGCGAATCGCGTTGTCGGCGCTCTCCGCGTCCACGCTCACTCCTACGAGCTCGAGGCCGCGCGCCGCGTACCGCTCATGCAGCGCCTGCAGCTCGGGAATCTCGTCCCGACACGGATGACACCACGTCGCCCACACGTTCAGCAGCACGACCTTCCCCCGCAGCGCCGCGAGGGTTACGCTGTCGCCGGCCAGCAACGCTGCCGCGTACGCGGGAACCGGCGCGCCGATGTCCACGCGCGCCACGCCCGCGTCGCCGGAGCATCCGACGACCGCCAGCAAGGAAAAGACAAGAGCACGCGACTTCGATCGCACTCGCGCGCTGCTCACTGGCCCGGATTCGACAGCTTCGCGAGCCGTATCGCCGACGACTTCCCGGGCTCGGTCCAGGCGAAGATCGCGTCCCCGCCGCGAATGACCATTCGCGGAAATCCGCTGGCACGCGCGGCCGACGACGCGGCGACGGTAATCGCCGGTGCGGGCGTACCGTCCGGCGACACGCGCCGTACGCGAACCTCCGCCGTATCTCCGCCGGTCCGCTCGATCCAGCTCACCAGCGCGCTTCCGTCGCGCAGCAGCGCGACGTCCACCCGCCCAGCCGGCTGTCCTTCGTCAACACGAACGGGCGCGCCGAAAGTCGCTCCCGCGTCCGCGGAGAAGGCGACCTTCACTTTTGCGCTGTCGTTGGCCGAAGTGAACCATGCCAGCGCCACGCGCTCGTCCGCCGTCGCGAGCGCCGGCCCGTTCACCGGACACGCCGCGATCTTCCAGCCGTCGGCGTGAACCGGCACCGGCGTCGTCCACCGGTCGTTCACGCGCCGCGCGACGTAGATGTCGCGGATCTCGTCGGGCGATCGGTCGCGATACGCCACGATCGGCCCGCTGGACGTGATCGCGACCGCGGTCTGGCAGCAATCGCACGCGCGCTCGTCGATCGGAGTCTCCACGCCGAGCCGCCCGTCTGCCGCGATAGTGGTAGACATGACCATCATCTCGTTCGTGGGTGAATGGCCGGCAGTGTTGTATTTCCGGCCGTCGAGCCACACTGCGCCCACGTCCGGGCCTTCGCGCCACAACGTGACGAAACCATGTTCGGTGTCGGACGAATCGCGGTGTGGTATCAGCGGCTCACTCCACGTCGCGCCGCCGTCGGCGGATTGCGAGACGCGCACGCCATACGCGTAGGTCCCTGACCCGGTCCTCTGCAACCAGTGCGCGACAAGGCGGCCGTCGTCCATCGCTTTGATGGAGGGAAAGTCGGCCCAGTTCACGAAGAAATCGCGGCCCTCGCGAATCGTGCGCGGCGAGGACCACGCTTCGCCGTCGTATACGGCGAACTTGAGCGCGTGCGCCGAATCGACCGGCTCAATCCAGCTTAAATACACGCGGCCGTCGTCGTTCAGAGCAAGGAAAGGCTCGCCTGATCCCGGGCCGGCGGGGCTCGCGATCGCAGTAACCGCGCCGGAAGGCGCTGCGTCGCCCACGCGCGATTCTCCTGCGTCAGCACATCCGCCAATCGCGAAGAGCGTGACCGTACCGAGCATACTCGTGCCCCAATGATTTTTCATGTCGCCAAAACCTCGGAGTGACACTGTTACGCGTTTCGCTGCTGCCGCTTCCATCAGTCTCCAGACCCGGGTAATATGCCACGGAGACGGACCTCCCAGTGTTGCTTCCCCGAATTATCGCCACCGATGACCAACGTTGAACGCACCCTGGCCGCAACTGCCGTTGCGTCCGCCGCATTCCTCATCGCCGTCGCCGCCCACGCTCACGATTTCTGGCTGGTCCCCGACGCATTTGTCATCACGGAAGGGTCGGCAATCCAGGTGCGCGGTCAGACGAGCAGTAGTTTCCCAACCAGCGAATCGGCGGTGGCCGTCGATCGCGTCGCCGAAGCGCGACTGCTCGGCGCCTCGGATGAGGAGTTGATAACCGGCATGTCGCAGGCGGGCGCGTCGCTCGTTCTCCGCCATATACCAAGCGGGCGCGGCCAACGAATTGTAGCGGTGACCCTGCACCCTCGATCCATCCGTGAGTCCGCTGCCGGCTTCAAGCGCTATCTGGAACTCGAAGGAGCCCCCGAAGCGCTCGATCGAGTAGTCCGCGAGGGGCTGCTGACCGGGCGCGACAGTGTGACGCGCCGGTATGCGAAGTACGCGAAGACTCTGGTGGAGGTCGGCCGCGGCGGACCACGCGCGTTTTCCCGTCCAGCTGGGCACCCCCTCGAATTCGTTCCTCTGCGCGACCCCTCGGAGCTGCGTCCCGGCGATTCGTTGGCCCTGCGTGTCGTGTATCGCGGGCGATCGCTGGCCGGAGCACGCGTCCACGCCGGGTACGTGGCCGCACTCTCTTCGGCGCCGGCAACAGTTGCGGCCGCGTCAGTCCCCGACGCGCACCTAACGGCGAACGCCGACGGTGTTATCCGCGTTGCCATTACCGGCGCCGGTTTGTGGAACGTGCGCATGATCCATATCGCGCAGGCGGACCCCGGCTCCGGGGCGGATTGGGATACTCACTGGGCGACGCTCGTGTTTCAGGTAGGGCGGACCGCCGCTGGGCGGACGGTCGGCGCCCGTGAGTCCATGTCAGACTCCGGCTCCGTCGCGGCCGTTGTCGACGCATTTCACGGCGCGCTCGCAAACGGCGACAGCCTGTCCGCGATGTCGTTGCTTGCCGCCGACGCGATGATCATGGAGTCAGGCGGAGTGGAGACGCGGGAGGAATACCGCTCGCATCATTTGCCCGGCGACATGGCCTTCGCCCGGGCAATCCGATCGTCCCGCGGAGCGGTGCGTGTCACGATCCAGGGCGACGTCGCATGGGCCACATCAACCAGCACCACGGTCGGAACGTATCGCGATCGCGCCATCAACTCGGCCGGCGCCGAGCTGATGGTCTTGACCAGAACGCCTGAGGGCTGGCGCATCCGCGCCATCCACTGGTCGTCGCGTGCGCGAAGGCCGACGGCCCCGACGCAGTAAGCATCCGGGTTACGGCGAGTGGCGATTGTCAGGCATCGCCATACCGGGCATCTCGGCCGACGGCTCTACGCCTGCGCCGAGGAATGCCGGAAGATGGCCGCCTGAGGATCACGCAGATTAGCTTGCTGCCCTAAATGCTACGGATCTCGAGATTCGGACTGGTCCTGCTCCTGCTCAACCTCACGTTGGTTGGGCAGGAGTTGGCGTGCGCCCATGAAGCGCAGGCGGCGGAGCTCGCCGCGAGCATGGACGACGGCGGCTCACTGTCGCACCACGAAGCAGGCGTCCCGTCCGATCCGGACGGCCAGCCCTGTGACGATTCCGGCGCGCAGTGCTGCGACGCGATCGCATCCTGCACGGTAGCGGGCGTTCCCCGGCAGCAGCTCACACGCGCCTTTCAGCCGTACCCAGCTGGCCTCCTGATCGCGGGAGCAGAGTCGCACCTCGCCAGCACGCCGCTCGAGGTAGCTACGCCTCCCCCGCGACGCTGAGCGGTGCCGGATTCACTTCTGTCACGTCTCCGCGCATTTCGTCGCGGAGATCCAATCCATCTATTAGGCACCGCCACTCAGCGACGGTGCGCATCCATACAGGTGAGAAATGCCGCACCGCCATATCACGAGCGTCGTCTGGCTCCCGCTCGTTCTGTTGACATTCGGCTTTGCGCCGCGGGCTCTGGCGCAGCATACGGATCACCCCGCGCCACGCGACACCACGCGTACGGCGACGCCCAGAAAGAAACCCGCGGCCGCCCCGGCTCGGAGGCCTGCGACGACGCCGGCCGCCAGGCCGTCATCGGACAAAACCGATCCCGCTACGCGGCCGCGCCGGCCGGCGGCGGCGCAAGCGCCGAATCGGATGGTACCGGCGGCCCATGACACCGCGCACCACCGGATGCACTCGGATTCACTCCATCGGGCGATGATGGCGGATTCGGCGCACCGGCGCATGATGATGGCGGATTCGGCGCACCGGCGCATGATGATGGCGGACTCGGCGCACCGGCGCATGATGATGGCGGACTCGGCGCACCGGCACATGATGCGCGACACAGCGCAGCACGTCATGCCGGCGGACACCGCCCACCGCGCCGACGCGCACGCCGGGATGGCGATGCCGGCCGCCGCATCTGATACGGCGCACACTCCGATGCAGCACGCGATGGTGCCCGGCCCGCTCGGCATCTCCATGGATCGACTCGGATCAGGCACGACCTGGATTCCCGACGCCGCTCCCCTGCCCTCACACCACTTCATGGCCGGCGGATGGGACCTGATGCTGCACGGCTTTCTTTTTCTGCAGTACATAGATCAGGGAGGGCCGCGCGGAGACAGCCAGTTCGGCAGCATCAACTGGGTGATGCTGATGGCCAGCCACGATCTCGCGGGCGGAAAGCTCACGCTCCGCGTCATGCCGAGCCTCGACCCTGCCACCGTGGGCAGATGCGGCTATCCGCTGCTGTTGCAGTCGGGCGAAACGTGCCACGGACTGCCGCTCGTGGACCGGCAGCACCCGCACGACTTCTGGATGGAACTCGCGGCGCAGTACGAGCGCGAGCTGTCGAACAAAGTGGCGCTGCTCCTGTACGCGGCACCCGCGGGCGAGCCCGCGCTCGGCTCGGTCGCCTTCATGCACCGCCCGTCGGCGATGGACGACCTTATGGCGCCGCTCGGTCACCACTGGAACGACGCCACGCACATCAGCTTCGGCGTGCTCACGGCGGGAATCTTCACGCGCCAGCTCCGCGTCGAGGCGTCGTGGTTCAACGGGCGCGAGCCGGACGAGAGCCGCTGGAACTTCGATCCCATCAAGCTCGACTCGTACTCTGGGAGAATCACGCTGAACCCGAACGCCAACTGGAGCATCACGGCCGGGTACGGCTTCCTGAAGAGCCCGGAGATCCTGCACCCGGATGAATCCATGCGAAGGTTCGTCGGCTCGGCGCTGCACGGTACGCGATTCGGCACTGAGGGTCAGTGGGCAACTTCGTTCGTGCTCGGCGCCAATCGCCATGGCGACGTGGACCACGGCTGGACCAAGTCGCTACTCGCGGAGACGGAGCTGATCGCGGACCGCCGCAACACGTTCTTCGGGCGCGCCGAGCGAGTCGAGAAGAACGGTGAGGAGCTGCAGCTCAACGCCTTTACCGAGGACGACCTATTCAATGTTACAGCGCTGAACCTCGGCTACATCCGCGAGGTCGGCGACGCGCGCGGCATGACGCTCGGCCTGGGCATTCGCGGCAACGTCGGGTTCGTGCCGGAAGAGATGGAAGCGGCATACGGCTCACGCACGCCCGCCGGCTTTGCCGTGTTTCTCAGACTGCGGCCGGTGCGGACCGGCGGCGGCGCTCGGGACGGCGGACATTCCATGCCGATGCCAATGAGATAAACTGGAAACGACATGACACCGCTCCGGATCCTCGTCTCGGCCGCGGCGACCGCGTTGCTGCTCGCGGTCCCTGCCGTCGTCGGCGCGCACGGTCTGCTCCGCAGCTCGTCGCCCGCGGCAGACACGGTGCTCGTCGCATCGCCGAGCGAGATCCGTTTGATATTTACGGAGGCACCCGAGCGAGCGTTCACGAGGGTGCGGCTTGTGGGACCCGATGGCCACGTTTTCACGCGACCCGTCGAGATATTCCCGGGCAACGTCGCCGTGGCGCGTATGACGGGACCACTCGCACCCGGCGAATACCGGGTCGAGTGGCAGACCGCCGGCGGCGACGGCCATCCGGTGTCCGGAAGCTTCGGTTTCTCGGTCGTCGAATCCTCGAAATACGCTACTGCGGACCCGACGCAGGACCTGCCGTCACCGTCCGCGCACATGTCCGAACCTGCAGTTACGCCGGAGACGGATCCGTTTGCGGGCCTCGCCGCGGTCCTCCGGTGGCTCACGCTGGTTGGAGCGGTTGCGGCGATCGGCGCGATCGCATTCCGCTACACCGTGCTCGCGCGAGTGTCGCTCGAAATTGACACGGAGATCCGCACGGACTACCTGCCGGATGCGGCGCGCCAAGCGGCGAAGCTGGGCGCGATCGCGGGAATCCTGCTGCTGGTCACGGCCGCCGCTCGGCTGCTGCTTCAGTCACTCGCCATCCACGGCACTGATCGAGCGCTCGACCCCGCCATGCTGGTGGAGATGGTGACCGATACCAATTGGGGGCTGGCCTGGATCACGCTCGTAGCCGGCGCGCTCGCGGCCCTTGTGGGATTCCTGCTGGCCCGGCGGGGACGCGGCGGCGGCTGGCCCGGTGCCGCCGCGGGGTGCATCGCTGTCGCGATCGGCCTGGCGCTGGCGAGTCATGCCGCGGTCGTTACGCGACTGTCCGGGCTGTCGGTCGTCGCCAACATCGTGCACACGATCGCCGCGGCGGGATGGCTCGGAAACCTGCTGCTCGTCTTCGCCGTGGGATTGCCGCTCGCGTGGCGACTCGATCGCGATGATCGCTGGACCGTGGTACGCGACATCGTCCATGCCTTCTCTCCCGCCGCGCTCGCATTTGGCGGGCTCGCCGCGCTCACCGGGATCTTCATGGCGTGGACGCACGTCGGATCGCTCGGGGCGCTGACCGGGACCAAATACGGTAACGTGCTGCTGCTCAAGCTCGGACTGCTCTCACTCACGGCGCTGACGGGCGCGTACAACTGGCTGCGCGTGCGGCCCACGCTGGGCGATCAGACCGGCGCGCGGCGCCTGCGGCGGACTGCCGGAGCAGAGCTCGCAGTAGCCACGCTCGTCTTGGCTGTTACGGCAGTACTCGTCGCGGTTCCGATTCCGGCTGATTAGGCAGAAAAAACTGCCACATAGACCAGCCAAGCGGCGAGCGGACAGCTAGAAGCTGACAGCTGCGAGCTTTGAACTGCCACGTAGAACAGCCAAGCTGCGCGCTGCCAGCTAACCACGCTTCCAGCGTCGAGCCGCAAGCGATGTTGACTTCCCGCGGACGAGGCCTGCGACACGCCCAGACCAATCCAAATCGTAGGCAGATCGTAGCCGGCAGCGTTCTTCGCTGCCAGCTCGCAGCCTGGCTTTTCTAGGTGGTGGTTCTTCCGTAGCAAGCGTGGCGAGTGCTACCTTCCGACGATGACCACCCCTCCGATCGAGCCACCCATCGACCTCGGCGCCTTCCGCCAGCTCCCGCCGCGCCCGAAGCGGCGATTCAGAAAATGGATCGTGCTGTTCATCGTGCTCTTCTTCGGGCTCATCCCGTGGCTGTCGGGCGCGATCACCGATTGGCTCTGGTTCAGGGAGCTCGGATACGAGACCGTCTTCTGGACCGATCTCAACGCTCGCGCCGCGCTCTTCGGAATAGGCGGCCTGCTCACGTTCGGGTTCCTGTACGGCAACCTGCGCCTGGCGCAGCGGGGGCCGGTCACGCAGCCGATCCTGCTCGCCAACCCGACCGGGCCGCCGGTGGATCTGGTCGCGATCGTCGGGAAGCTGGTGCTTCCGCTCGCCGCGG
>CAYGJL010000013.1:0-44756 GCA_964350145.1 uncultured Gemmatimonadaceae bacterium | reverse complement strand
CCGCCGGTGGATCTGGTCGCGATCGTCGGGAAGCTGGTGCTTCCGCTCGCCGCGGTGCTCGCCTTTCTGTTCGGCATCTCGCTCTCCGCCTTCTGGCTCACGGTGATGCAGGGAGTGAACGGCGTCGCGGTCGGATCAGTCGATCCGATCTTCGGCCGTGACATCGGGTACTACCTCTTCACCCTGCCGCTGGCCGCCGCGGCGCTCAACGTGCTGGTGTCGCTGACCGTCCTTTCGTTGCTGGTGACGACGGCGATGTACTGGGTCCGCGGAGATCTCATCCTGCCTCCGCGGCGCACCTCGGTCGAGCGTAACGCCGCGTTCCACCTCGGCGGACTGCTCGCCTTTTTGTTCGTGCTGATCGCGATTCGCCTCTGGGCGGTTCGCGTACCGGGACTGCTCTACTCGACGACCGGGCCGCTGTTCGGGGCCAGCTACACCGACACGCACGCGACTCTGCCCGCGCTCAACGCCTCGGCGATTGTCGCGCTGGTCTCAGCCGCGCTGGTCATCTGGGGAGTCGTACGCGGCAAGCTGGTCTGGTTTGGCACGGTCGCGATCGCGTTGTATCTGGCGGTCGCCATCGTGGGGCGCGGAGTCTTCCCGTTCGCGATGCAGAAGCTGCTGGTGGCGCCCAACGAGCTCAATCGCGAGACCGCGTACCTCGGGCATCACATCAAGGCCACGCGCGAGGCGTGGGGCCTGGACAAGGTGGTGACACGCGACCTCAGCGGGGAGGACCGGCTGAGCATGGCGGACATCACCGCCAATCCCGGGACGATCGAGAACGTGCGGCTCTGGGAGCGCGAACTGCTCAGCCAGACGTTCGGGTCGCTGCAGGAGATCAGGACGTACTACGACTTCATAAACGTGGACGACGACCGGTACATGATCGACGGCCGCTACCGCCAGGTCCACCTGTCGGCGAGAGAGCTGAACACGCGCTCGCTCCCGACGAAGACGTTCATCAACGAGCGGCTGACGTTCACGCACGGGATGGGCCTCACGATGGCCCCGGTGAATCAGGTCACCCAGGAAGGCCTGCCGGTGCTGTTCATCAAGGATCTGCCGCCCGCATCGGGAATCTCGCTGAAGGTCACCCGCCCGCAGATCTACTTCGGCGAGCTGACCGACAGCTACGTCTTCGTCAACACGGGTCAGCCTGAGTTCGACTACCCCTCGGGCGACGAGAACATCTTCACCAGCTACAAGGGTACCGGCGGCGTCCCGATTTCATCCTTCCCGAAGAAGCTGCTGTTCGCCTGGCACTTCCAGTCGCTCAAGCTGCTGCTGTCGAACGACGTCACGTCGAGCAGCCGCGTCATGTACGACCGCGACATCCCAACGCGCGTGCGCAAGGCGCTTCCCTTCCTCGCCTTCGACGGCGATCCGTACCTCGTCGTGAGCGATTCGGGCGAGCTCAAGTGGTTCGTGGACGCGTACACCGCCAGCAGCCATTACCCGTACTCGCAGCCGCGCTCCGACGGCGTGAACTACATGCGCAACAGCGTCAAGGTTGTAGTGGACGCGTTCGACGGAAAGATCACCGCGTACGTGGCCGATCCAGCCGACCCGCTGATCCGGACGTTCAGCCGCATCTTCCGCGGGATCTTCCAGCCACTGTCGGCGATGCCCGACGACCTGCGGCGGCACATCCGCTACCCGACGGACCTCTTCGACGCGCAGACGGCGATGTACACGACCTATCACATGGTGGACGCGCACACGTTCTACCACCGCGAGGACCAGTGGCAGATGCCGCGCGTTGAGACCGCGGAGCGCGCGAACCCGTTCATGCGGCACGTAATCATGCGGCTGCCCGAGGAGCAGGCTGCCGAGTACATCTACATGAGCCCGTTCACGCCCCGCGGAAAGGACAACCTCGCGTCGTGGATGGTCGCGCGGAACGACGGCGAACGGTACGGCGAGCTGCTGGTGTACCGGTTCCCGAAGCAGTCGCTGGTGTTCGGGCCGCGGCAGATCATGAACCGCATCAACCAGGACACCGAGATCTCGCGGCAGGTGACGCTGTGGGATCAGAGCGGCTCGGAGGTGATCAAGGGAGAGCTGCTCGTGATACCGATCGAGGAATCCCTCATCTACGTACAGCCGCTGTACACGCGCGCCCGCGGCGGCACGATCCCGGAGATGAAGCGCGTGATCGTCGCGTACCAGAACCACGTTGTGATGGAGGAGACTCTGGACCAGGGGCTCGCGCGGCTGTTCGGCGCGGAGGGCGACGCGCGCGCCGCGCGAGCGGGTCGCGACGTCTCCGGCGCGGCCGCGCCGATCTCGGGAGCTCCGCCCGCTTCGACTCCGGCCGCCCCCGCTCCGGTTTCAGGCGCCGCCGCTACGCTGACGCAGCGGGCGCAGCAGCACTACGACCGCGCGCTCGCCGCGCAGCGGTCGGGCGATTGGGCGACGTACGGGGAGGAGATTCGCCGCTTGGGCGAGGTGCTGCGGTTGATGAGGCAGTGAGAACAACTGCCACTTAGAACGGATAAGCGGCGAGCGGCCAGCTGGTAGCTGTCAGCTACGAGCGTCCCTGTCTTCGCTCGCAGCTGGAAGCTTCCAGCTGGCCGCTCGCAGCTTATCCGTTCTATGTGGTAGTTTGTCTTCGCCCCTCAGTCGGCGGCCCGTAATACTCCTCAATGCACATCGTGGCCACGCGAGCCATGAGATCGTTGCGCTGCCGCCCGCGCGGAAGGCCGGCAAGCGGCGGGAGGCTCGCCCAGAGCTCCTTGAACCGGACGAGCAGCTGCTCGGCGCTCACATCCTCGCTGTGGGCAAAAATGCACAACCGCCGGACGGGCGCGCGCAGCTCCGTGTAGCTGCTCCTCCCGTCGACCACGTCCAGCAGTGCGGAACGGAGCGCATCGAACGCACCATCGCAGTCATGTACGGTGCCGGCTCCATCGCCGCTGATCCCATCGTTCCGGACGTCTGCCATGGCTATCGTCCCTGCCGCCTAATCTCTCCGCGCGCGAGAGCTTCAAACGAATGATTGTGACGACCCAGACATAGCAATAAAAAACCGAATCCGCAAGAACGAGAAAACCGCCGCTCGGGGCAGCTCCTCTTCGCTTGTCAACCACCGTAGCGGGCCACAATTTCCGGCCGCACCCACTCTCGATCAAGCGACGTGTAACGACCCCGCGTCCGAAGCCGTGGCCCGCGGGATCATGAAATCGCCGAGCAGCTCCTCGAAATCGTCGCGAATTCGACCGTAGCACTCGCACGCAATCTGCTCGAGCCCGAATCGGTCGGTGATCGTGATACGGCCCCGCCGGTACGTGATCAGGCCGGCGGTCTGGAGCGATTGAGCCGCCACAGTGACACCGGGGCGCCTCACTCCCAGCATGATCGCGAGAAACTCCTGGGTGAGCGGCAGCTCCTGCGCGTCCAGGTGATCGTGCGTCGTGAGCAGCCACTTCGCGCAGCGCTGCTCCAGGGAATGCAGCCGGTTGCAGGCGACCTGCTGCCCGGCCTGGTTCAGCACCGCGAGCGTGTAGCGGTGGAGGACGTCCCTGAGCGTCGGGGCATGCCGGATGACCGCCTTGAAGGCGTCCGCCGGGATGCGCTTCGCCTCGCCGGCCACCTGCACCAGGATCCGCAGGGGCTGAGTCTCGCTCCCGTGAAAGAGGGCCAGGCCGGCGAGCCCTTCGCGCCCGATCACGCCTACCTCGATGCTCGTCTTCCCGTCGCTCATGTCGTTGATGCTGGACAGCATTCCGCGCTGCGGGAACCACGCGTATCGCATCGGCTCGCCGGCCTCGACGAGGTCCTGCCGCTGGCGCAGCGGCACGGTTGTGGCGTGCTCCATTACCTTAGCGTAATCTTCCGGCGACAGCGCGCGCAGCAGCGAGTTTCTCTCGAGCGCGGCTTCTGAACGGTCCAGCTTCAGACGGGTATACATCGTCAACTCCTACGCGCCGGTACGGAGCGCTTGGGGAACCACCCAGGAGGACGGCAAAGGTGACCAATGGTACCTCGTCCGATGTCGACACTGAATGCGCGGCCGGCGAGCCCGACGTGGGCGCGGTCCGATACATACCAGTGTAGCGGTTTTACATTCGAAATGCGACCGTATTCGCATGGCACTTTCCCCGCATCGGCGCACGGCGACCGTAGAGGCCATCGGGGCGAGGAATCAGCCGGTTTCACACGATGAGATTGTACCAATGTTACCACGCGCTCCGGTGCGGGGGCGCGCAACATAATCGCCGCATCGGCCCACGCCAGTGATGGGCGTCGCGATCGGCCGGCGGGCATTCGTCAGCGCGCTGCTTTCGGCCGGTGCCGCTACCGCGCTGCGGCCGTCGGTGGTCGAGGCCGCGCCGATGAGGGCACGATTCGGCTTCCAGCTTTACACCGCGCGGCGGGAGCTGGCGCGGGACTTTTCCGGCACGCTAGCGCGCGTCGCCGCCATCGGCTACGACGAGGTGGAGTTTGCCGGTTACCACGACAACTCGCCCGCCGCCGCGCGCTCGGCTCTGCGAGCCGCGGGCCTGTCGGCGCCGTCGGCGCACATCGGCATGCCGGAGCTCGAGGGCGATTGGGCTCGAACAGTCGCGAATGCGGCCGCGATGGGGCACGACTATCTAATCTTTGCGTGGGTGCCGGACGCGCACCGCACGCCCGACGGCTACAAGCGACTCGCCGCGCGCTTCAATCGCGCGGGTGAGGCAGCGCTGGCCTCCGGCGTCCGCTTCGGCTACCACAATTACACCTACGATTTCACGACAGCGGGTAGCGCCTTTTTGTACGACGTGCTGCTGGCCGAGACCGACCCGCGCTACGTGACGCTGCAGATGGATGTGTACTGGCTGGTGGACGCAGGTCAGGATCCCATGGCGTATCTCGCCCGGCATCCCGGGCGCTACAGCTCCCTGCACTTGAAAGACCGGACCGCCGACGGGCACATGGCGGACGTGGGCGCGGGCGCGATCAACTGGCAACGCATCATTCCCGCCGCGCGCGAAGCCGGCGCCCGCCATTTCTTCGTCGAGCACGACGATCCCGCCGACGCGCTTGTAAGCGCGCGAACGAGCCTGATCCATCTCCGCTCGCTCCGAATCTGACGATACCAGGCGTCGGTCGGTTCTAGTCATCCCCCGGCGCCGTTCGTAATTTCTGACGGGGAGGCGCCGGGCGGCCGGTCGCACTCGCCGCGGGGTTCCTCGCAGGCGGCGTCTTAGCGCGCGTAGTTTGCGCGCGTAGCCGCCACGCGAGGAATCCCCGGCAGTGCGACCCGGCCAGCCCAGCGCCTCCCCGAACTGACAACCCGAAACCAAGCCGGGAGATGACTCAGAACACGACCTACGACGTGGTGATAGTCGGATCCGGCGCGGGCGGAGGGATGGCGGCCTACGCGTTGACGAAAGCCGGCGCCAACGTGCTGTTGCTCGAGGCGGGCGGCCCCTGGTACGCGTCGAAGGATTCGCCGATGCTGGTCCCCGCGTACGCCTCGCCCCGCCGCGGCGCCGCGACCCGGCTCCGCCCCTTCGGCGAGTTCGACGCCTGCGACGGCGGCTGGGAGATAGAAGGCGAGCCGTACACCACTGCTCCCGGCTCCCGCTTCCTTTGGTGGCGCGCGCGCATGCTCGGCGGCCGCACCAACCACTGGGGGCGCATCTCCCTCCGCTTCGGGCCAGACGATTTCCGCCGCAAGACGCTCGACGGGCTCGGCGACGACTGGCCGATCTCGTACGACGACGTCGCCCCGTACTTCGACGATGTGGACAGGATCGTCGGCATCTACGGCAGCCGCGAAGAAATTCCCAATGAGCCGGACGGGATCTTTCATCCGCCGCCGGCGCCCCGCTGCTACGAGCTGCTGGTCAAGAAATCGTGCGACAACCTGAACATTACCTGCATCCCCGCACGCCGCTCCGTCATCACGCAGCCACTCAACGGGCGGCCCGCATGCCACTACTGCGGGCAGTGCAACCGCGGGTGCACCACGAAGTCGAATTTTTCAAGCCCCGACGTCTTCATCGCGCCGGCGCTGGCCACCGGCAAGCTGACGTTGCTCACCAACGCCATGGTCCGGGAGGTAACCACCGCGCCGAACGGAATGGCGACCGGCGTGTCGTACATCAACAAGGTCACGGGCGAGGAGCTGCAGGCACGCAGCCGCGTAGTCGTGCTCGCCGCGAGCGCGCTCGAGTCGGCGCGCATCCTGCTGAACTCGAAGTCGCCGCTGTTCCCGCAGGGTCTGGCCAACGGCAGCGGCACGCTCGGCAAGTACATCACCGACACCACCGGCAGCGACGTCGCGGGCTACATACCGGCGATGGAGAACCACGTCACGCACAACGAGGACGGCGCGGGCGGGATGCACGTGTACATGCCGTGGTGGCTGGACAACAGCAAGCTCGACTTTCCCCGCGGCTACCACATCGAGGTATGGGGCGGGGTTCGCGCGCCCGGCGCGGGCTTCATGGGCGGCATCCATCGCTATCCCGGCGGCGGCGGCTACGGCACGCAGCTCAAGGACGATTATCGCAAGTACTACGGCGCGACTATCGGCTTCTCCGGCCGCGGCGAGATGATTCCGAACGACGACTCCTACTGCGAGATAGACCCGAACGTCGTGGATCGTTTCGGTATTCCGGTGCTGCGCTTCCACTGGAAGTGGAGCGAGCACGAGATCAACCAGGTGCGGCACATGCAGGAGACTTTCCGCGCGCTCGTGGCGGACATGGGCGGGCAGGTGTTCTCGCCGATGCCGACGAAGGAGCAGGATTACAACATCGCGACTGGCGGGCAGATCATTCACGAGCTGGGCGGAACGCGCATGGGCCACGACCCGAAGACTTCGGTGCTAAACTCGAACTGCCAGGCGCACGACTGCAGGAACCTCTTCGTAGCCGACGGCGGCCCGTTCGTGTCGCAAGCCGACAAGAACCCCACCTGGACGATCATGGCGCTGGCATGGCGCACTTCGGACTACATCCGCGATCAGATCAAAGCGAGGGTGCTATGACCGACGTGACCCGCCGCGACGCGGTCAAGGCGATGGCGGCGCTCCCCTTCGCTCTTGCGTGGGAGCTCACGCCGCCGCAGCTCGAGCGCGCGGCCCGCGCGTTCGCAACCGACGAGAGCAGCTACGCTCCCACGTTCTTCACCAGCAGTGAATGGGAGACCGTGCGGATGCTGGTGGACTACATCATCCCGCGCGACGAGCGGTCCGGCAGCGCTACCGAGGCGAAAGTCCCCGAGTACATGGACTTTCTGTTCTCCGACAAGGACGCGTCCGAGTCCAGCAAAGTCGCCATGCGCGGCGGGCTCGGTTGGCTCGACTTCGAGTGCCGCGAGCGGTTCGCCGCGACCTTCGTGCGCTGCACCGACGAGCAGCGGCGAGCCGTGCTCAACGACATCGCCTGGCCCGCGCGCGCGAAGCCGGAGCACAGTCACGGCGTGGCGTTCTTCACCCGCTTCCGCGATCTCACCGCGGGTGGGTTCTTCTCCAGCGCGATGGGCTGGCAGGATGTGCGCTACATCGGCAACGTGTTCAACCCGAACTGGCAGGGCTGCTCCGCCGAGGCGATGGCGAAGCTCGGCGTGTCGCAGGATCTCATGAACACGCGCATCCCGGTCCAGTGAGCGGTGGCCGGCTCGGCGTAGGCATCGTCGGAAGCGGCTTCAACGCCCGCTTCCACGTTCAGGCGTTCGCGGCCGTGCGCGACGCCGACGTCGTCGGCGTGTGGAGCCCCAATCGGAAGAACGCGAGCGCCACGGCGGCGTACGCGCGCTCTCTCGAGGTCGGCGACGCGAAAGCTTTCCGCTCGATTCGGGAGATGGTCGCCGATCCGGCAGTGGACGCGATCTGGCTGTGCGGGCCGAACCATGCGCGCGTCGCGAACGTCGAGGAGATCGTGCGCGCGATCAAGCGCGGCGAAGGCGAGCTGCGGGGGCTCGCGTGCGAGAAGCCGCTCGCGCGCAACGTCGCCGAGGCGAAGAAAGTCGCCAGGCTCGCCGCGAGCGTCGGGCTCAACACGGGCTACCTGGAGAACCAGTTGTTCGCGCCGGACATTACTCGTGGCCGCGATCTCATCTGGGCGCGTGGCGCAGCGCTCGCCGGCCGGCCGTACCTCGCGCGCGCCGCGGAGGAGCACAGCGGCCCGCACATGCCCTGGTTCTGGCAGGGGTCGCTCCAGGGCGGCGGCGTACTGAACGACATGATGTGCCACTCGGTCGAGGTCGTGCGCCATCTGCTCACCAAGCCCGGCGCGCCTCGCTCGTCTATTCGTCCGGTGCGCGTCACTGGTCATGTGGCTTCACTCAAGTGGACGCGGCCGCAGTACGCCAAGCGTCTGCGCGCGACCATGGGCAAAGATGTGGACTTCCGACGGCGTCCCGCGGAAGATTTTGCACGCGCGACGATCGAGTACGAAGCCGCAACCGGCGAGACGATGATCGGCGAAGTCACGACGTCCTGGAGCTTCGTCGGCGCTGGGCTGCGCCTGTCGGCGGAGCTGCTCGGTCCCGAGTATTCGATGTCATGGAACACGCTGGACAGCGGGCTCAAGCTGTTCTTCAGCCGCGAAGTGCGTGGCAAGGCAGGAGAAGACCTGGTCGAGAAGCAGAACGCGGAGATGGGGTTGATGCCGGTGGTCGCCGACGAAGCCGCTGCCTATGGTTATTCGGCGGAGAACCGCCACTTCGTCCGGGCGTTTCTGCGCGGGGAAAAGCCGATGCTGACGTTCGAGGACGGAGTGGAGGTCATGCGGATTCTGATGACGGCGCATATGAGTGCGGCTCGGGGAAAAACGTTGGATTTTCCGCCGAGAGGGCTGGATTCGTTCGTGCCAGAAGTGGCCCGAGATAAGTGGAAACCGCGGTAAACGACGCTGCGTGCTGCGTGCTGCGCGCTGCGCCCTAGAAAGATCGAGCGATATGACGGATCTATGTAACCACTTGTACTAATCACGAATCACGAATCACGAATCACTAGTCACCAGTCGCTCCCATGGCTACTAAGACTCCCATTCTCCTCGTCGGCACCATGAAGGGCGCGTTCATTCTGCGGCTGGACGAGGCGCGGAAGAAATGGGAGATGGAGGGGCCGTTCCTGCGCGGGCACGCTGTGTACGCGATGGCGCTCGACGCGCGCGCGGGCCGGCAGCGGCTCTTCGCCACGGCGATGAACTCGCATTTCGGAACGGTGCTGGCGTCGAGCGGGGACCTTGGGAAGACCTGGAGTATCCCTGAAGAGCCGAACGTCGTGTTCCCCGAGGGAGCTGAGCTGTCGCTCAAGCAGATCTGGCAGATCGCGCCCGGTCCGGACGATCAGCCCGACGTGATGTATTGCGGCGTCGAGCCTGCCGCGCTGTTCAAGAGCACGGACGCGGGCGCGAGCTGGAAGCCTGTCCAGGGTTTACTCGATCATCCGCACCGCAAGCAGTGGATGCCTGGCGGAGGCGGGCTGTGCCTGCACACGATCGTACAGGATCCTACGAACAGCGACCGCATGCTCATCGCCATCTCGGCGGCGGGAGCGTACCGCACCGACGACGGCGGCACGAGCTGGCGCGCGAGCAACAAGGGCGTACGCGCCGAGTTCAACCCCGACAAGTATCCCGAGTTCGGGCAGTGCGTGCACAAGGTCGTAAACCATCCGAGCCGCCCCGAGCGGCTGTTCCTGCAAAATCACTGGGGGCTGTACCGGAGCGACGATTGGGGCGACAGCTGGCAGGACATCGCCAACGGCGTTCCGTCCGACTTCGGCTTCGCGATGGCGATGCATCCGCACGATCCCGATACCGTGTACATCGTTCCGATCGAAGCCGACGTGTTCCGGGTCGTGCCGGACGCGAAGCTTCGCGTCTACCGCACGCGGAACGCCGGAGCGTCCTGGCACGCGCTGGCCAACGGGCTCCCGCAGGAAGACGCGTACGAGTGTGTTTTGCGCGACGCGATGTCCGTTGACCGGGCCGAGCCGGCCGGCGTGTATTTCGGGACGCGCAGCGGGAAGGTGTTCGCGTCCAACGACGAGGGCGAGGCATGGCAGCTCGTCGCGGACACGCTGCCGCCCGTGGTGTGCGTCAAGACCGGGATGATTTCCGCCTGATGGTCACCGTTGGTCTGCCGTCCTACCTGCAGCAGTTTGCCGGGGGGGAGGAGCGGGTGGAGGTGGAAGGCGCAACTGTCGCCAAGGTTCTTGCGGCCCTTGGCAAACGGCACCCCGGGGTGAAGAGCAGGGTTTTGACGGAACAAGGGGAGATCCGGCCGCACATCAACGTGTTCGTGGGAGAGCGGAACTGCAGGTTTGATCAGGGCCTGGCTACCGTCGTTCCCGATGGCGCCGAAGTCTTGATACTTGCTGCCGTTAGCGGAGGCTGAGGAGGAAAAGCCCTGCGTCCTGCGTGCTGCGGCCTGCGCCCTCGCGGATTCCGAGCGCGGGGCACTTTCATTGCTCCGCGCCTGCAGGGGGATCCGGGCGAATGTCACGGTCGCGCTCCTGCGGAATCGCCTTGAGAAGGATTTGGCAGATACGCGTCAAGAGAACGGTGCGCTGCTCATAGTCTGCTCGTTCGAGTACGTGCCTCGCCGCGTGGTACCAGAACCTGCATTCCCGAGCCGAGCTCAGCGCGTACTCGAAGAACCGCACCCGATCCTTCCCTGAGCTGCGACTGTAGCCGTCGCAGCCGTTGGCGCCGATCGAGCTGGCCGATCTGTATAATTGCGAGGCAATGAACGCTGTCGTCGGATGCGTCCGGACCGTCGCGGCATCTGCCCACGCAACATCCACTACTTCCAGCGCCAGCCTGTAGGCCTTCATCCGCCTGATCGGATCGCCGGCATGCACCGGACCGGACTCGCCTTCCCTGAATTCGACAGGCTCGCTCTCCACCCCGAATGCTGAATGGAGGACACCGAATTACGCGAATCGTATTGCCAGGGGTGCAACACAATCATTTCGCGTGCTATGAACTCTGCTAGGGCGCAGGCCGCAGCACGCAGGACGCAGGGCCGTTAAGCGGCCCTTGGCTGCTCGCTCGGACGGAACAACAAAGCAAAAACCGCGAGGATAACCGCGGCGCCAACAGCAGGCACCATCCAAATAGCGTTCCAATCATGCCCTCCTGCCGTCGCGTACCGCTCGACAACCCGCCCCGACGCCCACGCCCCGATGAAGTTTCCCACCCCCATCGTAACGAACGCAATAAACCCCTGCGCCGCCGCCCGGATCCGTACTCCCGCCTGCTGATCCACGTAAATCTGCCCGGTCACGAAGAAGAAATCGTAGCACACGCCGTGCAGCAGGATGCCGAGATACAGCATCCACACGTTCGCGCCGAGCCCGCCGTTGGCGAACAGGAAGTACCGCGCCGCCCACGCGGCCATCCCGATCAGCATGATCTTCTTCACGCCCAGCCGCACGAGAAACCACGGCATCAGGATCATGAACGCGATCTCCGACATCTGCCCGAGCGTCATCTTGCTCGCCGGCTCCGGCAGCCCGATCTCGTTCAGAAACAGGTTCGTAAACGCGTAGTAGAACTGCAGCGGGATACACAGCAGGAACGATCCCACCACGAACACAGCAAACGACCGGTCGCGCATGAGCGACAACGCGTCCAGCCCCAGAACGTCGCGCGCGGACAGCGGCCTGCCCGCGGAGCTCGGCGGCGTGTGCGGCAGCAGCAACGAGAACGCCGCCAGCGCGAACGACGCGCCCGCGGCAATCCGCATCGGCACCGCGGTCGCCTCGAGCCCGAGCTGCCCCACCAGAATTCCCGCGACAATCCACCCGATGGTCCCGAGCACGCGAATCCGCGGAAACTCCTTCGCCGAGCTCGCGACGTTGGCGAACGAGATGGAGTTCGACAGCGCCAGCGTCGGCATGTAGAACAGCGCGTACACGATCAACACCGGATAAAACGTCCCGAAGTCTCCGATCGTCGATGCGTACCACAGCAACGCTGCCCCGCCCACGTGCAACCCCGCCAGCATCTTCTCGGTCGCGAAGAACCGGTCCGCAACCATCCCCACGAAGAACGGCGACACCATCGCGGCGATCGCCAGGCTGCCGTACGCCAGGCCGATCTGCGTGCCGTCGAACGCGAGCGTCGTGCCCAGGTACGTCCCGAGCGTCACGAACCACGCCCCCCAGATGAAGTACTGGAGGAACATCATCACCGACAGCCGGACGCGTACGCTCACGGCAGCACTCGTATGCGGATGTTGCGGAACTCGACCCGATCACCGTGGTCCTGCAACCCGACGTGTCCCTGCGGCGCTCTCCCGTACAGCGGCATGGACGCGAACTTGCTCGCCCGCACCCGCGCCTCCCACTCGGGAGAGCCCAGCTCGTACTCCACGACCTTCGCGCCGTTGAGCCAGTGCTCCACGTGACTGCCGTTCACCAGCAAGCGTACGGAGTTCCATTCACCAGCCGGCCGCGACACGCCCCGCGGAACGGGATACAACGCGAAGTTCGATCCGGCCGACGTCATCTGCGACTTCCCGTCCGCGTGCCGCTCGTCGTCCAACACCTGCATCTCGCTGGCGCTCTGCCAGACGTAATTCCCTTCCTCCGTCGCCCGGTAAAAGATCCCGCTGTTGCCACCCGGCGCGACTTTCCACTCGAGCCGCAGATCGAAGTTGCGGAACTGCTCCCGCGTGACGATGTCGCCGGCGCCCGCGGCGGCGAGCGCGAGCGAACCGTCGATCGCCCGCCACCCGTCGGGCAGCGCCGCCTTCCGGTACCCGCGCCACGCGTCCAGACTGCTCCCGTCGAAAAGAACCTGCCACCCTTCCGCGCGCTCGGCGGCGGTGAGCACGGTGCCGGCCTCACCGGGAGGTCGGGGGCTCATCGTGCACGCCGAGAGGAGAACATAGAGGACTCCCGGTAGGATCGCGGCCGACTGCTGGATTGTGCGATTCATGAGTGTCAGGTAGGAGGCGCGCCCAAGTTACGAATCTGAATTAGGCGCCGTAAGGAGTCTCGACCGCCGACAAGGGTCACCTGCTACGTACGTGTACGTATATGGGCCCTCGGCGCCCCAGAAGAGCTTCAGTGAGTCCCATCACTGGAGCGCCCGATGAGAACCGCCGCACACGCAATCGCCCCGGACGCGCTCGTCCGTCCCCGCCACCGGCCGGCGACGAGCGCGGCTGATTCGATCGTCACCGGCATGTTCGCCGCGGCCACCGGCCTCGCGGCGCCGCTGGCGAAGCTCGACGCGATGCTGCGGCCGCGGCGAACCGCGCGGGCGCGGGCCGCGCTGTCACAGGTGCACGACGGCCGCACGGACGGCTCCACCGAGCTGCGGGCGATCTGGTTCACGCGCATAGCGCGCGAGGGGCTCCGGATTCTGCTCGCGCTGGGATTTGCCGACGCCGTGCTGCGCCGCGTCGATGTCGCCGGAGGCGTCGGCGCCCTCCGAGGGAACTGCGTGTACGCCATCTATCACACCCCCTGGGGCCGCGTACTAGCACTCTGGATGGCGCGACAGTCCCATGGCGTGCTGCTCTCCGCGCAGCGCTGGATGGACCGCGCGGGAAAAGCGCACGTGCCATGTACGTGGCGCGGGATGCGCGGGCTGGTGGATCGAGTCCGGTGCGGGCGCGCGGCGGCCGTCACGGCCGATCATTTCGGAGCAGCCGGCGGGCGTACCGCAGCCGCATCGCTGCTCGGCCGCGACGTGAACGTATCCACCGGCGTAGCGCGAATCGCGCTGGCCGCGGGTGCGCCGATCGTTCCGGTGATGACGCAGTATCGAAATGGGAAGCTGCGCGTCGTCGTCTGCGACCCCATTCCAGTTCATCGCAGCGGCGTCGAAGCCGCGACGCGCCGCATGACGAGCGTGTTCGACGCCGAGCTGAGGCTGGATCCGTCGGGATGGGAACAAGCCCACCGGTTTCTGTCGGTAGAGAGCGGCGACGTCGAGGCATGCGATACGTTCACCGCGAGGGCGTTATGACTCACGCCGCGACAGAGAACGGCCACTTAGAGCAGCCAAGCTGCGAGCTGCCAGCGAAAAACGCTGCCAGCTACGAGCTGCCTACAATTCTGACCGTCAACATCGTTGGCAGCTCGCAGCTGGAAGCTTCTAGCTGGTAGCTCGCCGCTTGGCAGTTCTATGTGGCAGTCAAATGAATCCCTTCTGAATCTCCTCCAGTGCCGCCTTGCCGGGGCACAGCTCTTCGAATGGAAGCGCCGATAGCGGATGCTCGACTGTCTGCATTGTCGCATGCATGTCGGCTGACGCAGGATCGACGTACAGCAATCCGGTGACCACCTCGCCCGAATGCTCACGCTCGCGCAGGTACGAGTACACCGCGTCCCGGTCCGTCGGATCGTAGCCCTCCGGGATCTTGCGAAAGCGGACCGTGCTCCCGTCGTGCAGCGTCACCGTGTTCACCGAGCCCGGCTCGTACGACGTCGTAATCTCGCGCTGGATCGGGACGAAATCGGTCGCGACCGGTGCGGGCATGAAGTCCGCTTCCAACAGCGGCAGGGCGTGCTCGCGCGTGTACATATAGCTCTTCGTCGACCCTTCGTGATCGTTGAACGCGACGCACGGCGAGATGACGTCCACCAGCGCGAAGCCGCGGTGCTGTATCCCCGCCTTGAGGATAGGCACGAGTTGCGCCTTGTCGCCGGAGAAGCTGCGCGCCACGAATGTGGCGCCGAGCGTGAGCGCCAGGAACACCGGATCGATCGGCGGGCTCACGTTCTCGACCCCGCGCTTCGACTTGGTGCCCACATCGGCCGACGCTGAGAACTGTCCCTTGGTCAGGCCGTACACGCCGTTGTTCTCGATCACGTACAGCATGTCCACGTTGCGGCGGATCGCGTGGCACAGCTGCCCCAGCCCGATGGACAGCGAGTCGCCGTCGCCGGACACTCCGATGCAGATGAGATCGCGATTGCCCGCGTTCGCGCCGGTCGCGATCGCGGGCATGCGGCCGTGCACAGAGTTGAAGCCGTGCGCCTGGCCCATGAAATACGTCGGCGTCTTGGACGAACAGCCGATGCCGCTCATCTTCGCGACGCGGTGCGGCTCGATGCTCAGATCGAACACCGCCTGGATGATCGCGGCGGTGATCGAGTCGTGGCCGCAACCCGCGCAGAGCGTGGACATCGCGCCCTCGTAATCGCGGGTGGTGAGCCCGAGCCGGTTCTTCGGCAGCGACGGGTGCCGGACCTTGGGCTTGGTGATGTACGTCATTCCGTCACCGGCGTGTCGCCCGCTGCCTGTGGCAGCCTGGCCTCGTGGTCGGGCTCCTCCGCGCCGCGCAACGCGGCCACGATGTGCTCGACGACGTCGCCCGCGCTCAACGGCAATCCGCCAAAGGTCCCCACGTGCTCCAGCTTGTCGCGGCAGAAGCCGGTCTCGATGCTCAACAGCGAGGCGAGCTGCCCGTCGCGGTTCTGCTCGACTACGAAGATCCGGGCGTGCTCTCGCAGAAACGCGCCGACCTCCGGCACGAACGGGAACCCCCGGAGGCGCATGTAGTTGACGGCGATCCCCCGCTCTCCGAGCAGCGCGACGGCCTCCACGATCGCGCGGTGGCATCCGCCGAGCGACACGATCCCAGCGATTGCCCCCGGTGTCGTGCTGACTTCGGGTGCGGGAAGGCTGAGAGCCGCCGTCTCCAGCTTCTTCGTAAGCCGGAGCATCACGTCCGTGTACTCGGCCGCGTCTTCGGTATAGCCACCGTTCCGGTTGTGGCCCGAGCCGCGCGTGAAGAACGCGCCCTTGGGGTGCACGCCAGGCAGGGTGCGGGCCGCGACGCCGTCGCCGTCCACGTCCACGTACCGGTGAAACTGCGTGATGTGCTCGAGCTCCTCCGCGAGCAGCACCTTCCCTCGATCCGGACGGTACGCGTCGTCCCACTGCAGCCGCGGCACCATCCAGTCGTTCATTCCGATGTCGAGATCCGAGAGCACGAACACCGGCGTCTGGAACCGCTCGGCGAGATCGAAGGCGCGCACCGCGAAGTCGAAGCACTCGCCGGGGTCGGCCGGAAAGAGCAGGATATGCTTCGTGTCGCCGTGCGACGCGTAGGCGCACAGGAGCAGGTCCCCCTGCTGCGTGCGGGTCGGCATTCCGGTGGACGGTCCCGTCCGCTGGATGTCGAAGAACACCGCGGGGACTTCGGCATAGTACGCGAGCCCGATGAACTCGCTCATCAGCGAGATACCCGGACCGCTGGTAGCGGTGAACGCGCGCGCGCCGACCCAGTTGGCTCCGATGACCACTCCCGCGGCGGCGAGCTCGTCTTCGGCCTGGATGATCGCCACGCGCGCGCGGCCCGTCTCCGGATCGCGCCGCAGATTCCGCACAAACGCCTGAAAGGCATCGAGCAGCGACGTCGAAGGCGTGATCGGATACCACGCGGCGACCGTGGCGCCCGCGTAGATGCAGCCGAGCGCTGCAGCCGTGTTGCCGTCAATGAGGATCGAGTCGCGTGTCGCGTCCATTCGCTCGAGGCGCATTGGCAGCGGGCAGTCGAAGTTCTCGCGCGCCCAGTCGTAGCCGAGCCGCACGGCCAGAAAGTTGGAATCCAGCAGGGCTTTCTTCTTTGAGTAGGTCTGAGACAGCAACTCCTCGATGACGGCCATGTCGATGCCGAGCAGAGCCGCGAGCGCGCCGGCGTACGCGATGTTCTTCATGAGGATGCGCTCGCGCGGTCCGGCGAAATTCTCGTTGCACAGCCGCGCCAACGGCACTCCGAGCACGTTCACATCGTCGCGCGCGAGCGCGTCCGGCCGTGGCCAAGTCGAGTCGTGTATCAGCCAGCCGCCGGGCCGCACCTCGGCGATGTCGCGGGCATACGTCGCCGGATTCATCGCGATCATCAGGTCGAAGTCCGGCGTGCGCGCGGTGTGGCCCGCGCCGTTCACCCGGATCTCGTACCACGTGGGCAGTCCCTGGATGTTCGACGGGAAGATGTTCTTCCCCGAGACGGGCACGCCCATGCGGAAGATCGCTTTCCGGATGAGATCGTTCGCGCTCGACGAGCCCGTCCCGTTCACGGTCGCGATCTTGAATGCGAAGTCGTTCACCTGTTGCCGCGCCAGCGTGGTCATGCGCCTCCGGCGGAGGCGAGCACCGGCAGACCCCCGCGTGGCGGATGCGCGCCCCCGGGCGGCAGACCCGCGTACGGGATAAGCAGGTCGAACTTCCGCATGTCCCACGCGGCCGTCGGGCAGCGCTCCGCGCACAGGCCGCAGTGAATGCAGATGTTCTCGTCCTTCAGCATGAGGCGCTTGGTCTGCGGCAGCGGTCCGGACGCGAACAGCGGCTGATCCGGATTGAGCGCGGGCGCCGTGAGCCGCTGGAGTATCTCGCTCTCATCGGAGCTGCCGTTCGGCGCGATGGTGAGACAGCTCACCGGGCAGATGTCGACGCACGCGTCGCACTCGATGCACAGGCTGTCGGTGAAGTGCGTCTCGACGTCGCAGTTGAGGCATCGCTCCGACTCGCGCAGCGTCTGCTCCAGGTTGAATCCGACTTCGACTTCCTCCTCCAGATTCCGCAGTCGCTCCGCGAGCGCGACGTGCCGCATGCGCGCGCGGTGCGCCTCGTCGTAGTCGTTGCTGTAGCTCCACTCGTGCATGCCCATCTTCTGGCTGACGAGGTTCATCCCCCACGGCAGGCGGTCCGTGAGCGACACGCCCAGGCAGTGCTGGTGGATCGAGATCGCCGCCTCGTGTCCGTGCGCCACGGCCCAGATGATGTTCTCCGGGCCCCACGCCGCGTCCCCGCCGACGAAGACACCAGAGCGCGTCGTCTGGAACGTCTTCTTGTCCACGATCGGCGCGCCCCACTCGTCCACGTCGATCCCGATGTCGTGCTCGAGCCATGGGAACGCGGCTTCCTGTCCAATGGCGAGGATCACAGTGTCGCACGGAATCACGACCGTGCTCAGCGTCTTGCTGACGGCGCGGCCTTTCTCGTCCTCGCCCCATTCGACGACGTCGAACTCCATCCCCGTGAGCACGCCCTTCTCGACGATGAACCGCTTCGGCGCGTGGTTCTCGACGATCTCCACGCCCTCTTCCAGCGCGTCGTTCAGCTCCCACGGCGAAGCCTTGAAATGCTTGCGCGACCGGCGCGCCATGACCTTCACGTCGGTTCCGCCGAGCCGTTTGGCCGAGCGACAGCAGTCCATCGCCGTGTTGCCGACACCGATCACGAGAACGCGCGGCTCGATGGACTTGATGTGGCCGAACGCGATGGACTGGAGCCAGTCAATGCCGATGTGGATCCTGTCGGAGTCGCGTCTGCCCGGCAGCTCCAGCTCCTTGCCGCGCGGCGCGCCGGTGCCGATGAAGACCGCGTCCCATCCTTCTTCGAGCACGGCCTTGAGGCTCGTGACCGGGTGATTCGTGCGGAGGTCCACGCCCATGTCGAGGATGATGCCGATCTCTTCGTCGAGTACGCGCGGCGGCAGGCGGAACCGCGGGATGTTGTTCCACATCAGCCCGCCGGCACGGTCGTACTTCTCGTACATGGTCACGTGGTAGCCGAGCGGCAGTAGATCGTTGGCGACTGTGAGCGACGCCGGTCCCGCCCCAATGCACAGAACTCGCTTGCCGTTCTTCTCTGCCGGGATGACCGGCAGGTTCGCGCGCATCTCCTCGTCGTCGCGGTAATCCGAGGCGACGCGCTTGAGGCGGCAGATCGCGACCGGCTCGCCGTCAATGCGCGTACGGCGGCACGCGGGCTCGCACGGGCGGTCGCAGGTGCGGCCCAGTATTCCCGGAAAGACGTTGGACTGCCGGTTGAGCAGATAGGCTTCCGTGTAGCGCCCCTGCGCCACCATGCGGATGTACTCCGGCACGTTGGTGTGCGCGGGGCACGCCCATTGGCAATCCACGACCCGGTGGTAGTACGCCGGATCCGAAACGTCGGTAGGTCGCATCCCTCTCCGAGAAATGCCGAGGTTCGGCGCCTGAATACTACAAGTCGCGCGCCGCGGCGTCAGGAGTGGATTTTCCTGCCCCCTGATTGGCGGGCGACAGCTTACTGCTACTTAGAACGGACAAGCTGCGAGCGGCCAGCGGGGAGCTTCCAGCCGCGAGCGTTTGCACTGCCACTTAGAACTGCCAAGCGGCGAGCGGCCAGCTGGGAGCTTCCAGCCGCGAGCCAAGACAATGCTGCTCGTAGCTGGCAGCTCCCGGCTGGTCGCTCGCCGCTTGGCTGTTCTACGTGGCAGTTAAGCGTAGCTGTTCTATGTGGCAGTTAAGTTTCGGAATTCACCCCGCACCGGAGACAGCTGTGAACCGTACCGCCAAAATCGACACCAACCTCGGCAGCTTCAAGATCGAGCTCTTCGAGGACCGTGCCCCGAAGACGACCAAGAACTTCATTGATCTCGCCGAGAAGGGGTTCTACAACGGCGTGATCTTCCACCGCGTCATCAAGGGCTTCATGATCCAGGGGGGCGATCCCAAAGGGACCGGGACCGGCGGGCCGGGCTACACGATTCCCGACGAGTTCCACCCCGAGCTGAAGCACGACGGAGCGGGAGTGCTGTCCATGGCGAACGCTGGGCCGAACTCGGGCGGCTCGCAATTCTTCATTACGCTGGCCGCTACGCCCTGGCTGGACGGCAAGCACGCGGTGTTCGGCAAGGTCGTGGATGGGACGGACGTGATCGAGGCGATCGGCACGACACCCACGGCGGCCGGGGATCGGCCCAAGACGAACGTGGTGATGGAGAAGGTTACGATCGGTTAACTGCCACTTAGAACTGACAAGCTGCGAGCGGCCAGCTGGAAGCTTCCAGCTGCGAGCGAAGACAAATCTGCTCGTAGCTGGCGGCTCCCAGCTGGCCGCTCGCAGCTTGGCAGTTCTATGTGGTAGTTATTACTCCGACCAGTCGGACTTCGAGGTACGCTCGAAACCAGTGCGCACGTACGGTCGCATCGAGTCGAAGTCGCGGTCGCGATCCTTCCAGCCCTTGCGCAGGTCGGACTCGACCTCGTCGTAGCTGCGGCCGCGGTAGCTCGGATTGCGCCCGGCCACGTGTCCCAGGCCGTAGCCCGTGCGCGCGGTGTTCCAGTCGGCGTCGCTCAGGCTATTCTCGTCGAAGTGCGAGCGATATTGCGGCTCGTGATCGCCGAAGTCCTCGGCCGCGCGTCCCACCTTCTCGCCGGCCCACCAGCCGCCAAGCGCGCCAGCTACACCGCCGATGATCGTTCCGATCGGGCCCGCGAGCGAGCCGATGCCTGCTCCGGCCAGCGCTCCGCCAATCCCGCCTACGCCTTCACCGGCCTGCTCACCGATGCCGGGGTTCTTGTCGCGCGCGTCGTCTGAAAGGTTTGTGCGGTCTGCCACGATAGCCTCCCTGTTTTGTGAATGAGAATTACTGCTGATCTCATTTGCACGGACCGCGCCGCCAAAGCAAAACGGCCACATAGAACTGCTAAGCTGCGAGCGGCCAGCACGGAGCTGCCGGCTACGAGCGGCTTAGTCTTCGCTCGCAGCTGGAAGCTTCCAGCTGGCCGCTCGCAGCTTGGCAGTTCTATGTGGCAGTTTACTTATCGGTCGGCGATCCGCCTCAGCGCCTGCACGGCCTGCACCGCCTGCGGCGTGGGCATCGCCGCCGGACCGACGACGTCCATCAGCCGGTCGTCGCGCGAGTACAGATCATTGCCGAAGTACAATTGCCCGCCGCGCATGTACGTCGTGAGGTACGCGATGTACACCGGGATCTTCCGCGGCAGCTTCACCGTGCGGTCGCTCGGCCCGCGGTTCATCGCTTCATCTATCCGTCCCTGCTCCCAGCCGAGGACGAAG
Organism: uncultured Gemmatimonadaceae bacterium; assembly: GCA_964350145.1. GTDB lineage: Bacteria > Gemmatimonadota > Gemmatimonadetes > Gemmatimonadales > Gemmatimonadaceae > JACDCY01. The sequence goes on along the minus strand of CAYGJL010000013.1, from coordinate 23,988 downwards.
TTGGCCAGTCGGTCCGGCCGCTCTACGCGGATGCACCCATGACTGAAGGCGCGCACGTCTTCCTTGAACAGCTCGCGGTTCGGCGTGTCGTGCAGATAAATAGCGAAATCGTTCGGGAACATGAACTTGATCCGGCCGAGCGCGTTGTCGTCGCCCGGACGCTGGCGAACGCGCGTCTCACCGCCCGCGGTGTAGACCTCCATGTTGTTGGCCGCGAGGTAGGCGGATCCCTTGGGGAAGAGCTCCTTCTCCGCGATGCTCGACGGCACCAGCCAGTACGGCCGGAACACCACGTACTCCATCGAGTCGGAGAACACCGGCGTCGCCCGGTCCTCATACTCCTGCCCGACGATGACCTTCATCTCGAGCGCGATCTTGCCGGCGTCCCACGCCTCGAGGCGGAACGCGGGAACGTTGACGAAGATGTAGCGCGAGCCCAGTGAGCGCGGCAGCCAGCGATACCGCTCCATGTTCGCCGCGATCTGCGCCAGCCGGAACTGCGCAGGCTTGTTGAGCGCTTCGAGGGTCTCGCCGCCGAGCACGCTGTCCACCACGATCGTGCTCCGGGCCTGGAACTGTGCCACGGCAGCCGCAAGCGAGCGGTCGTACGTCGCGGCGGGCGCCGCCGCCGGGCGACGGCCGGTGTCGCTGGGAGCAGCGGGAGCGATCGGGAATCCCTGGGCTGCAAGCCGCGCGCGGAGCGCGGTCGCGACGGCTGGGCTGATCCGCTCCCCAGGCTTCACCGGTTCGGTGAGCGGCACGCGCGGCCAGCCGCCGGCCAGCACGAGCTTGCGGTACCTGTCGAGCTCGACTCGCAGACCCTGATAGTCCGTGTCCTGCGGCCGCATCGTTGCGAGCGACCGGTCGAGCGCGTCAATGCGCAGGCCGCGCGCGAGCGCGCTGTCCACGTTCTCTTCCCGCGGATCCACGAACCAGCTCTGCGATACCGTCTTCGGTTTGATCTGGCCGGTGAGCAGGTCCTCGCCGAGGGCGGCGTACGACGCCGTGAGCATCACGTCGGCTTCGGCGAGCTGCTCCGCCGTTGGATTCCGGTTGCCCTTCACGGCAGCGAGCGCGGAGGCGAGCAGCCCGATCGGGTAATCGTCTATCCGCATCGCGTCCGAGTGGACGGCCAGAATGGCGTCGGTCAGCGCGCGCGTACGCGTGTCGTGCAGCCCCTTCGGCGTCAGCCAGAGCGGCTTGGTGCCGTAGGCCTTGTAGAGCGCCTTGGTATGGGACCACTGCTCGCCATCGATGGTGCGCGGCGCGGCCGCGGCCAGCCTGGTCTCCATCGCGGCCACGATCGCCGTAGCGGGGATCTCATTGACGGAGGTGAGCTGCTCCGGCGCCCAGGCTTTGGCGGTCTCGGCTTCGGTGTCGCCGGCCGCGTCGCCGCGCGAGCAGGCCGAAAGGCCCAGTAACGTTGCGAGGGCTAGTACTACGATGGAACGGGCACATGAATTAGATGGGCGCATGCCCCTTTCATATGGCGAAATGCGGGCCACAGGCCCCCATTTTTCCACCTTGTTGCGACGCGTGGAAGGTGACGAGCCTCTGCCCACGATCCTGGTCCGCTTTCTCGAGGGCGCTGGTTGCGTGGTACTCGCGGCGTGAACTCCGAGTGAAGCCCTCGCGATGGCCCGCACGGACGATGGTCGCATCGACGTCGCTCTGGTAGATTTCATACTGCCGGAGAGAGCGGCGCACAAAATCCTTGACAACACCGGGTTGCTAATACGTATTAGCAGCTGTGAAACTCGGCCCCGTTTCCATCGCGAGAGTAACCACCCACGCCGTCGCAGCCCGCGCCGGGGTGTCCCAGCCTACCGTATCGCTGGTCCTCAGCAAGAATCCCAAGGCCCGCCTCTCCGCCGAAACGAGGGAGCGAGTCCTCCGCGCGGCGGAAGAGCTGCAGTATCGCCCTAACGTCGTCGCGCGCAGCTTGGTGCAGGGCCGGTCCTACGCCTTCGGCATCATCGTGCCCGACCTCAGAAACCCCTTCTTCGCCGACGTAGTCAGCGGCGCCCAGAAGGTGGCCGCGGAAGCCGGTTTCGCCGTCCTCCTCTGCGAGGCGCGCGAGGTCACCGTCGAGCAGCACCTCGACACACTCCAGGGCCGCCTGATAGACGGCGTGCTGGTGGATGCATCCGGAGCCTCCGCCCTCCCCGAGGAAACGCTCCGCACCCTGAACGTCGTGCTCATTGACGAGCCCTCGGGAAAACGGCCCGGAGTCGCCAGCGACGCGCTCGGCGCCGGCGTTCTCGCCGCCGACCACTTGATTGATCTGGGCCACCGCGACATCGCCTTTATCGGACCGGCGCAGGACATCCACGCCATGCGCATGCGCGAGCGCGGATTCAGCATGGCGCTGCGCGAAGCCGGGATATCCCTCCGCTCGGAGTGGCTCCGGCGCGCGCCCGGCACGATCGCCGGCGGAATGGAAGGAATGCGCGCGCTCCTCGCCCTGCGGTCGCGGCCGAGCGCGGTGTTCTGCGCCAACGATCTCGTGGCGCTCGGCGCGCTGAAGGCGTGCGCCGCCGAGCACGTGGCGGTGCCGAATGACGTTTCGATAATCGGCTGCGACGACATCGAGATGGCCCGGCTCGTGACGCCGGAGCTGACGAGCATCTCGATCCCCGCGCGCGAGCTCGGCGCCCGCGCCGCCCGCCTGCTGCTCCGGCGGATCGACAGCGGCGGCGCCGACGTCAGGGCGGCCCGGCCGCTGCCTGTGCGCCTGGTCGCGCGCGGGAGCACCGCGCGCCCGCGGACCGCCGCATGACCCGCGCGCGCGAAGCGGCGATCACGGGGACGGGAGCCTTCGTGCCCGCGCGGGTGGTCACCAACGCGGAACTGAGCGCCGCGCTGGGCGAGGACATCAACGATTTCGTGGTCAACACGCTCGGGATCGTAGAGCGGCGATGGTGCGGAGCGGACGAGTCCACGGCCGATCTTGCCGAGGCGGCCGCGCTTGCCGCCCTGGAGGACGCGGGCCTCGGGGCGGAGGACGTTGATCTTCTCATAGTCGCGACTGACACCCCCGAATACATCTCGCCGGCCACGGCGAGCGAGATCCACGGGCGGATGCGGCTGCGGCCCGACTGCGGCACGTTCGACCTCAACAGCGCCTGCGCCGGGCTGGTGACTGCGCTCGACGTCGCGTGGAAGTACATCCGCGCCGACGAGCGGTACAGCTGCGTGCTCGTGATCGCGGCGTACGCGATGTCGAAGTTTCTCGATCCCGCCGACAAGAAGACCTCGACCATTTTCGCGGACGGCGCCGGCGCCATCGTGCTGCGCGCGTCGGCGCGGCCCGGCATCCTCGCCAGCGAGCTCGCGGCGGACGGAAGTCTCGCGCGTGGAATGGGCGTGTTCGCCGGGGGTACGGCCGAGCCGATCACGAGCGCCGTGCTGCGCGACGGTAATCGAAATCGCCTTCGGTTCGTCGAGAAGTACCCGAAGGAAGTGAACGAGGACGGATGGCCGCAGCTGGCCCGCTCCGTCCTCGCTCGCATTGACCGGCAGGTGAACGACGTCGCGCTCTGGCTGTGGACGCAGGTGAACCTGTCCACGATCCGCGTCGTGATGGACAAGCTCGGAGTTCCCATGGAACGCACGCATAACGTGATGCACAAGTGGGGGTACACGGGCTCGGCGTGCCTCGCGATGGCGCTGGACGACGCGGCACGGGCCGGCCGGCTGCGCGACGGAGATCTCGTAATGCTGACCGCGTCCGGCGCCGGGCTCTCCGCCGGGTGCATGGCGCTGACGTGGAACCGGGCGACCACATGAAGAAGGCCGCGCTCGTTGTCCTCGTGCTGTCCATCGCGGCGATAGGGATCGCCTACGGCGGCGTCATGCTCACAGGCGGGGCCGGCCCGTGGAACGCGTGGGTGATGGCGATTGCGACGCCGTTCGCGATGATCGCGACGATGACACTCGGCGCCGCGCGCGCTGGCAAGCCGGGCGCCGGGCTGCGCAAGCTGGCCATGCCGTTCGCGGCAGTCCTCCTGATCATGCTCGGAGCGTTCGTCGCCGCGCTAACCCTCCCCGCCGACGGCGAGGCGCTCTTCCTCGGCCTGCCGCTGCGCGCCGCGATCCTGCTGTACGGGATCGGCGTCGTGCCTGTCTTTATCCTGCCGGTGGCGTACGCCCTCACGTTCGACGACATCACCCTCACCGAGGACGACATCGAGCGGGTGCGGCAGGCGGCGCTCGACGCCGGCGTGGAGTGATGACGCCGCTCGCGCCGCTCGCGCCGCTCGCGCTGCTCCAGAGCACCGCGCTCCCTTCGCTGACGCAACCGACGATCGTCGCGGTCGCCGTGGTCTATTTCGTCGTCGTCGCCGCGATCGGGATCTGGGCGAGCCGGCGCACGCGCACTGCCCGCGATTTCTTCGTGGCCGGCGGCGGAATCGGGCTCTGGCCGCTGGCGCTCGCCGCGATGTCAGCAACGGTCTCCGGCTTCGCGTTCATCGGCGGGCCGGGGTTCGTGTACGGCGCGGGAATCGGCGCGCTGTTTCTCGTGTTGCCGGCCTCGATCACCAACTCGATGGGAGCGTGGGTGCTCGCGAAGCGGCTGCGGCTCCTGGGAGAGGTCCGCGGGCTCATCACGATTCCCGACGCGATCGGTGTGCGCTACAAGTCGCCCCTGGCCCAGGGGCTCGCGGGAACTTCGATCATCATCGCGGTGATCGGCTACATGGCGACCAACATCCTCGCGCTCGGGCTGGTAATAGACGCGGTGTTCGGCACCGGCCTCACGGTCGGCATCTGGCTGGGGATGGCGGTCACGCTCGCGTACTCGGTCGCCGGAGGAATTCTCGCGGGCGTGTACACCGACGTTTTTCAGGGAAGCCTCATGGCGTTCGCTTCCCTGCTGGTGTTCTTCTTCGCGCTGCAGGTCGGCGGCGCCGGCGACGGGCTCTCCGGAATCGCGCGCACGGTGAGCGAATCGGATCCGTCCTTCTTCGGCCCGTGGGGGACGATGGCGCCGCTCGCCGCGCTGTCGCTCTTCTTCGTGTTCGGCATGGGCTCGCTCGCGCAGCCGCACGTGGTGCACAAGTTCTACATGCTGCGCGACGCGCGGCGCCTCAAATGGTATCCGCTGCTGATGTCGGTGGCGCTGATGATCACGCTCCTGCTGTACTTCGCGGTGGGGATCGCGATGAAGGCGCTGGTCGTGCGCGGGGTGGTGCCGCCGCTGACCAATCCCGACGCGGCGACGCCGCTGTTCTTGCTGCGCTTCACGCCGGTGCTGCTGGCGGCGCTCGTGTTCTCAGGCGTAGCCGCGGCGATCATGAGCACGGTCAACTCCTTCATGAGCATCGGCTCGGCGGCGCTCACGCACGACCTGCCGAAAGCATTCGGCCGGCGCGTGGCGAACGAGCTGCTCTGGGGGCGCGTGTTCACGGTGGCGATCTCGCTGCTCGCGGCCCTGCTCGCGCAAATGTCGGGAACGCTCGTGGCGTTCCTCGGGATTTTCGGCTGGGGGCTGTTCGCCTCCACGCTCGTGCCTTCACTGGCGATCGGCCTGAACTGGCCAGGCGCGACGCGCGCGGGAGCCATCGCGTCCATCGGCACGGGGCTCACGATCACGCTGGTGTTCGAGACGCTCGCGTACTTCAAGGCGTATTCGTTCCCGGCGGGCGTCACCGTCTCCGGCGCCGCGCTGGTGCTCTCGTTCCTCGCGTTCTTCGCGGTCTCGTGGCTGACGCGCGGCGGATCTGGTAGTGCCATTGACGCGGACGTACGCATGGTGATGGACCTGTGACGGAGCCGCTCACGATCGCAGTGGGACAGTCGGCCGAGCTCGCAAAGCTGGTCACCGCGGAGGACGTCGAGTCGTTCGCCCGGATCACCGGCGATTTCAACCCCGTCCACATGGACGAGGAGTTCGCGCGCACGACCCGGTTCGGCGGCCGGATCGCGCACGGAATGCTGACCGCCGGACTGGTGTCGGCCGCACTGGCGACCAGGCTCCCCGGCCCAGGGGCGATCTACCTCGGTCAGACCCTGCGGTTCACCAAGCCGGTTCGCATCGGCGACACGGTGACAGTCCGGGTGGAGGTGCTCGAAGTCAACGCCGAGAAGAAAAGAGCGCGACTCAGCACCGTGTGCCGCAATGAAAGCGGTGACACGGTCCTGGAGGGAGAGGCGACTGTGCTGCTGCTGGAGTGAACGAGTTGCACGAACGGCGGAATTTCCGCGAAACCATCAACCCACGGTTGAGACGAGGAGGAAGGATGTTCGACACGCTTCAAGTGAAGAGAGCGATTCGCTGGATGCTCGTGGTCCTGGCGGTGTCACTGCTACCGGCCGCGGCCGGCGCGCAGGCCGCCGGTCGGATCGAGGGCGTCGTTAGCGACAGCGCGGGGCAGCCGCTCGCCAACGCCCAGGTAACGGTGATCGGGACGCGTTTGGGCACCGTCACCGACGCCGGCGGCCGGTTCGTGATTCGCGGAGTTCCCGCAGGAACGTACGATCTCCGGGTGGTCCGGCTTGGATCAGTGGCCCGAACGATCGCGGGCGTCACGGTCACGGCCGACGCGGGCTCGACGGTGCCGGTCGTGCTGGCCGAGGCCGCGGTGGACCTCGGCGGAATAGTCGTGTCGGCGTCCCGGCGTCCGGAGAAGATCACCGACGCCCCGGCGACCATTACGCGCATCGACGCCAACGCCATCGAGGAGTCCGTCGGGAATTCGTTCGGCGGGGCGCTGAAGCAGGTGAAGGGACTGGACTTCATCCAGGTCGGAATCACCGCGGTCGCCGTCAATGCGCGGGGCTTCAATTCGTCGTTCAACAACCGCATGCTGATGATGGAAGACAATCGCATCGCGGTCCTGCCGGAGAACGGGCTTCCCGTCGGCCCATTCACTTCGATCCCGAAAGTGGACATCGAAGCGATCGAAGTGCTGGTCGGGCCTGGCTCGGCGCTGTACGGCCCGGATGCGTCGAACGGAGTGATAACGCTACAGACCAAGGATCCGCGCCAGTATCCCGGGACGACCGTGGAAGTGTCCGGCGGCAGCCGCAGCTTCCGCGACGTGCAGTTCCGCCAGGCGGGCGAGTTCGGCGGACGGTTCGGCTACAAGGTGACGGGAGAGTATCAGGCCGCTGACGATTGGGAGAACGTGAACTTCTACGCGCCGATCGCGGCGGGCGCCCCGGCCGCCCGGGAATTGGGCACTGACTGGAAAACCAACGTAGCGCGGGGCTCGGGCGCGCTGGTCTACTACTTCCCCACCGCGGGCAGGCTGGAGTTCAACGCAGGCGCCAGCAAGAGCAACGGAATCGGCCAGACGAGCGTCGGACGGAACCAGCTCGTGGACTGGCAATACCGTCACGGCCAGCTCAAGTACTCGCACCCGAACTGGTTCGCGCAGGTTTACCGGACGCAATCGCTGTCGGGCGACACGTACCAGCTGAACGGCTTCGCCCAGAACCGGCTGCGCTTCCCCACCATCAGCGAGGATTCGGTGAAGCATCTCTCCGACTTCCCCGCCGAAGGCAACATGACCGCGGCCGAGCTGCAGGGCACGGTCGCGCCGGCGATGCTCAACGGCGTGCGATTCACCTATGGCGGGCAGTTCCGCCGCGACCGTGTCAGCTCGATGCGGCAGTGGCTGGTGGACCGGAAGACGGGCGAAGACATCGAGACCGACCAACGCGGCGTCTACACCCAGGTCGAAGCGCCGGTGACGAGCTGGCTGCGGCTGGTTGCCGCCGGCCGGTATGACAAGCACACGAACTACGACGCGCAGTTCAGCCCCAAGGCGGGCGTGCTCTGGACGCCGGTGGAAGATCAGACCTGGCGGCTGACGTTCAACCGCGCGTTCAAGTCGCCCACCACGCTGCAGACGGGCTTTTTCTTTCCCGACTTCGCGCCGTTCGTGGGCGTGTTCGGAAATGCGAACGGCTACGTCATCAAGAAGACCACCGGCGAGACCGTCCGGACCATCGCGGCGATCGAGCCCGAGACGAACGACACGTGGGAGCTCGGTTATCGCGGAGTAAGTGGGGGAAATTTCTTCCTCGACATCACCGGCTATCTCTCGAGCTTCGACAAATTCATGAGTCCGCTGGTCGTCATCGCTAATCCCTTCACCCCCGCGTCCGCGGGCGGCCCGACGGAGGCTTTCGACGCCGTCACGGGTGAGAAGCTCACCGGCGCGACCGGTGGCCTGCAGATCCCACTCACGTATTTCAACGTCGGAAAGGCAGTGATCCACGGAGTGGACGCCGGTGTCCGGTACGCGGCGTCCGAGTTCGTGACATACTCCGCGACCTTCAGCTTCCAGAAGCTGGACCACGTCCGCCGCGCTCCGGGCGATCCGATCGAAGCGACGGCCTTCAATAGCCCGACTTCCAAGTGGACCGCTGGCATGGCGATCAAGGAGCTCGTCACGAGGAACCTCAACGGCAACCTCACCCTCCGCCACGTCAACGGATATGATTTCCGCTCCGGCGTGAACGTCGGGTACGTTCCCACTTTCAGCACCGCCGACATCGGGCTCGGCTACAACCTTCCCGCGCTCGGAGCGAAAGTGAGCCTCAACGTGCAGAACCTGTTCGCCTGCCGCAGCGGCCGCTCGGAGACCAACGGGTGGATCGCGGCAACCAGGCCAGCGATCTTCAGAAAACAGGCGACTTGTGGTTTCGGCCTCAAGCACGCCGAGATGATCAACATGCCCGAAATCGGGACGATGGTGTTCCTCGGGTTGAGGTACGATCGATAACTGTTACTGCCACTTAGAGAAGCCAAGCTGGGAGCTGCGAGTTTGAAGGCTTTCAGCTTGGCTTTTCTATGTGGCCGTTTGGAGTCGACACTGTGACGAAATTGCAGAACACGACGGCCCGTCTGGCCAAGGGATCCACGATAAAGAGCACGCTCGATTTCCTCGCGCGCGAGGCTGCGCCGGAGACCGTCGAGGTGATTCTTTCACGGCTCACGTGGGAGGAGCGCCGGCTCGTGGAATCCGCAACCCCGACGGTGGAAATGCCGTACGAGCTGTCTCTCAGCCTGTGGCGCGCGGCGGATCATTACCTCCGCGATGAGGATCCCGGCTGGGTAGAGCGAGCGGCGGCGTGGTCCATCTCGTCCATTGGCGTGCAGCTGTACGGCGGGATCATCAAGAAAGCGACGCCCGAGGAATTTCTCGCGCAGCATGTGTCGTTGTTCCAGCTGTACTACCAACCCGGCAACATGGAGATAGTCGCGCAGTCCCCGGGCTACGCGGTCACGCGGCTGATCGGCTTCGATCCCGGTGATACGCTTCTGTGCCGGCGCCTCACCGCCGGATGGATAACGGCGCTCGGGCTCGCGCGCGGACGCGACACGTCCGCCCGTCACGTCCGCTGCACGCTGGAAGGAGACCACTTCTGCGAATGGGAAGTCCGCTGGCGTCCCGAGAGCGCGCGCAATGCCCGATCAGCCCATCGCTAGCGGAGAGCCGTTCGTCGAGGAGCGTGGGAGCGGTGAGCCGGTGCTCTTCATTCACGGACTCGGGTCGAGCATGCGCGATTGGCGGCCGCAGATGGACTTCTTCTCCCGCACGCACCGCGTCATCAGCTACGACGTCCGCGGACACGGGGGTTCCCCCGTCCCCGCCGAGCCCTACGACATGCGCGCGCTTGCAGCCGACGCGGCGCGGGTGCTGGAGCGCCGTGGCGCCGCGCCCGCGCACGTAGTCGGCCTGTCGATGGGCGGCGCCATCGCCTTCCAGCTGCTCGCCGACAGGCCCGATCTGGTTCGCAGCGCCGTGATCACCAACAGCGCGCCCGAGCTCATCCTGCGCACGGTCGCGCAGCGCGGCGCGATCCTGCTCCGCATCGCGATCGTCAGTACGCTGGGCACGCGCGCCATGGGTACCGTGCTCGCCCGCCGGCTCTTCCCCGGCGACGGGAGCGCGAAGCTGCGCGCCGCATTCATCGACCAGATCGGCTCGATGGGGCGAAAACCATATATCTACGCGTTGCGCGCCATGGTCGGGTGGAGCGTCACCGACCGCCTCGCGCGGATGGACAGGCCGGTGCTGGTCCTGGCGTCGGACCAGGACTATTCACCCGTTGCGCTGAAGCGGGAGTACGCGGCGAAAATGCCGCGCGCCGAGGTAGTAGTGATATCCAATGCGCGGCACGCGCTCCCCGTGGAGCGGCCGGAGGAGTTCAACGCCGCGGTGTCGGAGTTCCTGGCGCGGAACGCGGGCGCTCCGCCGCGAGCCGTTTGAGGCCGCGATGAACGTCGGCTCGCTTCTGACGCGGCACGCGCGCTATCGCGCCGGACACACGGCCGTTGTCGCGGACGGGATGCGGCTGACGTTCCGGGAGCTGGACGAACGCGTGTCCCGGCTGGAGGCGGGTCTTCGCTCGCTGGGCCTGCGCAAGGGCGACAAGCTCGCGCTGATACTGCCCAACTGCCTGGAGCTGCTCGACGCGTATCGGGCCGGCGCGCGCGCCGGAATCGTCCTCGTCCCGCTGAGCCCGCTGCTGCGCGGCGAAGGGCTGCTGAATCTGCTCCGCGATTCGGAGTCGCAGGCAGTCATCGCGTGCGCCGCGGTCGCCGGAGAGCTGGACTCGCTGCGAGCGGGCCTGCCGGGAATTCCCGCCGCGAACTACGTGCTCGTTGACGGCGATCTTCCCGGGTTCGGAACCTACGCCGAGCTGGTTCGCGACGCCGGCTCCCGACCCGCTGCCCCTGAGCTGGGCGACGACGACCCGTTCAACATCATCTACAGCAGCGGCACGACCGGCCTGCCGAAGGGGATCGTGCACACGCACTATATCCGCGCGCTGTACTGCTCGCTCTTCGCCGCCAGCTTCCGGATGACGCCGGAGAGCGTAGTGCTGCACGCCGGGTCGCTGGTATTCAACGGCGCGTTTGTCACGCTGATGCCGGCGTGGCTCACCGGCGCGACGTATATCCTGCACCGGCGGTTCGACCCCGCGGCGTTCATCGAGACCATCGTGTCCGAGAAGGTCACGCACATGATCATGGTCCCGTCGCAGATCGTGGCGCTCATGGAGTCGCCGGCGTTCACCCCCGAGCGGATGCGCTCGGTGGAGATGCTGTGCACGGTCGGTGCACCGTTCCACCGCGAGCACAAGGACCGGCTGGCCCGCATGATCCCCGGCGCGTTCTACGAGCTGTACGGGTTGACCGAAGGGTTCGTCACCGTCCTCGATCGCGACGATTTTCCCGCGAAGCCGGATTCCGTTGGCACCCCGCTCGCGTTCTCGGAGATGCGCATCGTCGGGGAAGACGGCGCCGATCTCCCCGCCGGTGCGCCGGGCGAGATCGTAGGGCGGTCCCCGCTGATGATGCCCGGGTACTACAACCGGCCCGATCTCACCGCCGACGCGATCCGCGATGGATGGCTGCACACCGGCGACGTCGGCTTCGCCGATGAGGACGGCTTCCTGTATCTCGTGGATAGGAAGAAGGACCTGATCCTCTCGGGCGGAGCGAACGTGTTCCCGCGGGATATCGAGGAGGTGCTGGTGCAGCACCCGGCCGTCGCCGAAGCCGCGGTGTTCGGCGTGCCCGACGCGAAGTGGGGCGAAGTTCCCATGGCAGCGGTGATTCTGCGCGGGGACTCCGCGACGGCCGCCGAGATCCGCGACTGGGTGAACGAGCGCGTGTCCGCGAAGTATCAGCGTTTGCGCGAGGTCGTGGTGCTGGACGATTTCCCTCGCACCACCGCGGGCAAGACCCTCAAGCGCACGTTGCGCGATCCTTATTGGGCGGGACATGGGGCGAAGATCTGAGCACGGCGCAGCGATGCTCGCGCTGGTCGCCGCGGCGCTCACGTCGGGCTGTGCGCCGGTGACGCGCATTGTCGACAGCGGGGGCGGACGGTGGCTCGACTCCGTGCTTCCGCTCGAGGGCGGAACGCGGCGGTATCGGCTGTACATCCCGTCCGCGTGGGATGGGCGGCGGCGGCTCCCGCTCGTCGTGATGCTCCATGGCTGCACCCAGAATCCGGAAGATTTTGCCGCCGGCTCCGCCATGAACGAGAGCGCGGAGCGCGAAGGAGTGCTCGTCGCGTATCCGGAACAGCCGGCCACGGCGAATGTGCGAACCTGTTGGAACTGGTTCGACAGCGCGCACCAGCACGCCGGCGCCGGAGAGCCGGCCATTATCGCGTCCATCACGCGCGCCGTGATGGCCGACCGGAACGCGGATCCCGGCCGCGTGTACGTCGCCGGGATTTCCGCCGGTGGCGCGATGGCGGCGATAATGGGAGTCGCGTACCCCGAGCTGTACGCGGGCGTCGGCATTCATTCCGGAGTCCCGTTCGCCGCTGCGACCTCGGTCGCGCAGGCGCTGCCCGCGATGCAGGGGAAACCGGTCGGCGCGCTCGTCGCCCCGTTCGCGCCGAGCGCACGCAAGCCGGCGCTCATTGTTCTGCACGGCGAGAGCGACGCAATTGTCAGCCCGGCGAACGCCGAGCTCATCGCCGCGCAGTGGAGGGCGAATAGCTCCGCGGCAGCACGCGATTCCGGGGTCAGCGGAGGTTATGCATGGAAGCTCTGGCGCGATCACGATGCGCGCGTGGAGCTGTGGATGATCAGCGGGCTCGGCCACGCGTGGTCGGGGGGAAACTCCGCGGGCACTTTCGCCGACGCGAACGGACCGCGCGCCGCGGACGTCGTGCTGCAGTTTTTTCTCGCGCACCCGGCCAGTGAATCCGGCGGCTGAGCGGAGTCTGGTGCGCTTCCCTGACTTTCCGGAGCGCATTGATCCGATCAGGCGTTGGGCGGAGTCGTCGCCCGATCGGATTGCGCTGGTGGATCGCACCGCAAGACGCCGCCTGACATACTCCGAGCTGAGCTCGGACGCGGACCGTTGGGCCGGGCTTCTGCACAGCATGGGAATCGGTCCCGGCGACCGCGTCGGGCTGATTAGCGGCGCGAGACACGAAGTGTTTTCGCTCTTCTTCGCTTGCGGCCGCGTGGGAGCGGCGCTCGTACCGTACAACTGGCGGTTGGTGGCCGCGGAACTGGCTCCAATTATCGCGCACTCTGCCCCGCGCGCCATAGTGGGCGAGCGGCGGTACGCGGCCCTCCTGGCAGAAGCGCCGGCCGCGTCCACCGTGCCGTGGATCGAGCTCGATTCAGACGTCGGACCGCGGCTGGAGGGAGAACATGTCGCACTGCCTGACGAGGTCGTGCGGGCCGACGACGCCGCGCTGGTGCTGTATACCTCCGGCAGCACCGGAACGCCGAAGGGAGTCATTCTCCCCCACCGGCAGATCTTCTACAACGCGATGGCCACGAGCATTGCATGGGAGCTGGGGGCATCGGACGTGGCTCCGGTCGCGTCGCCGCTGTTCCACACCGGCGCGTGGAACGTGTTCGCCACTCCGCTGCTGTACCGGGGCGGGCGCGTCGTGATTCTCGACAAGTTCGAGCCCGCGGAGTTCATGCGGGCACTCGCCGAGGAAGAGTGCACCGCAGCGCTCACGGTGCCGACGCAGCTCGTGATGCTGCGCGAGTGCGAGGAATGGGGCCGCGCGCTGCCGGCGCTGCGCGCCTTCTGGAGCGGCGGCGCGGCGCTTCCGCGCTCCCTCGCCGAAGCCGTGCGCGCGGCGGGTTACGCGCTGCGTGAGGGATACGGCCTGACCGAGTGCGGGCCGAATTGCTTCGTGATCTCCGCCGGCCAGTCGGCGGCTCGACCCGGCGTCGTCGGCTGGCCCGTTCCCTTTCTGGACGCGCGTCTCCTGGACGAGAACGGATCCGATGTGCCGCCGGGCCAAGCCGGGGAATTGTGTCTGCGCGGACCGCAGATGTTCGCCGGTTATCTCGACGACCCGGTCAGGACCGCCGAAGCGCTGACCGCCGACGGCTGGCTGCGCACCGGCGACCTGGCACGGCGCGAAGCGGATGGCGCATTTGCGATCTGCGGGCGGCGGAAGGAGATGTATATCTCGGGCGGCGAAAACGTTTTTCCCGGCGAAGTCGAAGCGGTGCTGGCTGGCTGCCCTGGCGTTGCCGAGGTCGTGGTCGTGGGCGTACCCGACGAGCGCTGGGGCGAGGTGGGCCGCGCGTATCTGGTGATGCGGTCGGATTCACGCGCCGACGAAAACGATGTACTGGTTCATGCCCGCTCGTTTCTCGCGGCATACAAGGTCCCGAAATCAATTCTGTTCGTACAGGAAATTCCGAAGCTGGCGTCGGGAAAGCCGGACCGGCGCGCGCTGGTGGCGCATGTACGGCCGTAGCTTGCGGCCTTTCGCGGGCGGAGTGGCGATGAAATCACTGGTCGTCCAGGGGGAAGTCGTCCCGCGCCAGAAACGCTAGAGTTGCTTCTTCCGCGACTCCAGCCAGCGCTGCAGCGATCGTTGGCTCTCCCCTGACGGCAAGCCGGCAACGAGGGCGTCGACTTTGATATCCTCGTCGAGATCAGGCCAGTGAATCCCTTCCCCGTCACCGATAGGCCGCCATTTGCTTCGTTCTGCGGGCGTTGCGTGGAAGAGGCGCGGGTACCAGGCGAGGGGCGCGGAGATGGCTCGGCCATCTGATAGCTCCACGACGATTGTGTCGTCGGTGACTGTCACGCTCTGAGCGCGAGCCTGCACCGGTTCAATACGTGAAGAACTCATTCCATGCCTCTGACAGCTGCTGGTGATGCTCCCACACAAGGGAAATGATCCGAACGATTTCGCGCCGGCTAAAACCCCCGCTGCTCCCGAGTCGAACCGGAGCGAGCCATATCTTCGCTCTGTGTGAATCGCGCTCGACATGAACGTGAGGCGGTTCGCGACGGTCCGAAGAATAGAAATAGAAGCGATACGCGCCGACTCGCAATACCGTTGGCATCCCGCGACAGGTCTGAGGAATACGTTGGCCTCAGCTTGCGCGGAACTACAGGTGCGAGTGACATCCAACGATTGCGACCCCTGGCATTATCATCCGGCAATGACGACTGATAAGGATTACGTCCTCGGCACGCACGACGAGGAAATCGAGCGGCTCGGCCTGCAGCATCGCGTTTGGCGGCCGAAGGCGACCGACGCCTGGCAGCGCGCCGGTTTCACCGTCGGGCAGACGCTGCTCGATGTCGGCTGCGGGCCCGGCTACGCCACGCTCGACCTCGCCGACATCGTCGGTCCCACCGGCCGCGTCGTGGGCGTGGACCGCTCGCGCCGTTTTCTGCGCTATCTCGAGAACCAGATCGAGCAGCACGGCATTGGCCATGTCGAAACCGTGGAGATGGACCTGGACGATGCCGGGCTTGCCTCACGGCTACCGGCGGACGTTGACGGCGCGTGGTGCCGGTGGGTGTACGCATTCGTGCAAGACCCGAAAGCGCTGCTGTCGCGTGTCGCCGGCGCGCTGCGGCCGGGCGGCGTCATGGTCATCCACGAGTACTTCGACTACTCTACGTGGCGCCTCATCCCTCCGTCCCCGGCGCAGGAGCTGTTCGTCGGGAAAGTCATGGAGACGTGGCGCGCGACTGGAGGCGAAGTCGAGATCGGGCTGTCCATCCCCGGATGGCTGGGCGAGTTCGGCTTCGAGATCGAGAGCGTGCGGCCGTTGATCGAGATAGTCGGCCCGCGCGACTATTTCTGGGAATGGCCGAAGGCTTTCGTGGATGTGGGAGTCGAGCGCATGCGCGAGCTCGGCTCGCTCTCTCCGGATGAAGCGGAAAGCGTGCGACGGGCTCTGGCAGACGCGGAGCACGACCCTCGATCGCTGATGGTCACGCCGGGCGTGATGGAGATCGTCGCGAGGCGATGAAAAAAGCCCGACGGCCGATGCACGGCCGCCGGACTTTCGCTTCCGCCACCGGCAGATTGAGGGCCACCGCGCCCCTGTGCTCGACGTTCGCCCGCGTAGTGTCGAAGTGCGTGTTGTTGGGGACGATCGACCCGGGCTTGAGCAGCGCGCCCGAGAGAATGTGCTCGGCGGCGCGTCGGGGGATAGGTGGACAGGTCCACGCTTTGTAGCGAAGATATCGTTGCGCAGCGGGAGCGAACAGAATGCGATGTCCCCGACGGAACCATTCACCGGCATTCAAGCCAAAGATGGCGTTGGACTCTCACGTGCTTTCTGAGCGACGATGAAGATCCTCGTCACTGGCGCCACCGGGTACGTCGGGGGTCGCCTCGTGCCGCGCCTGCTCGCCATCGGGCACGAGATCGTCTGCCTCGCACGGGATCCCTCGCACATTTCCGGACGCGGCTGGGAGCGGGTCGACGTTCGCCGAGGGGACGCGCTCGATGCTGGAAGCCTCCTCCCGGCAATGGAGGGAGTGGACGTCGCGTACTACCTCATCCACTCCATGACGCAGGGCGAGGGAAAATTCGAGGACCGCGACCGAATGGCCGCCGAGCATTTCGGCATGGCCGCGAGCGCGGCCGGAGTGCGTCGGATCATCTACCTCGGCGGGCTTGGCAAGACCGACGAGGCGCTCTCTCCGCATCTCGCGTCGCGGCACGAAGTGGGCCGCATCCTGCGTTCTTCCGGGGTGCCACTCACAGAGTTCCGCGCCGCGGTGATCGTGGGCTCGGGGAGCATCTCGTTCGAGATCATCCGGTACCTCACCGAGGGGCTCCCCCTGATGTTCACGCCACGATGGATGGCGACGCGCTGCCAGCCGATCGCGATCGCGAACGTGCTCGACTACCTCACGCTCGCGCTGCAAGAGCCGGGTTCGGTGGGGCGCACGCTGGAGATCGGCGGTCCAGACGTGCTGTCGTACCGCGAGATGATGCTGGGCTACGCTGCAGTGCGAAAACTCACTCGGGTTCTCGTTCCGCTCCCGGTGCTGACGCCGAGACTGTCGTCGCTGTTCCTTCATATGATCACCCCAATCCCTGTGTCGATTTCGCGCGCGCTGATCGAAGGCATGCACAACGAAGTCGTGGTGCACGATCACGCGGCAGAAGAGTTGTTCGCGGTGGCACTCATCCCATACCGCGAGGCGGTTCGGCGCGCGCTGCAGCGCATTCAATCGGGGGCCGTCGAGACCTACTGGACCGGTGCGCGGACCGGACTCCAGCCGGGAGTCACACTCAAGGTTTCCGAAGGAATGATCCTCGACGAACGCCGGATCGAGTCGGCAGCCAGCGCCGCCGAGTTGTTCGCGACGTTTTCCGGGATCGGGGGTGATCGCGGCTGGTTCTACGGCGAAGGGGGATGGAAGCTACGAGGAGCGATGGATCGGCTCGTGGGAGGCGTGGGATTACGCCGAGGACGCCGCAACCCCGACGAGTTGCGTCCGGGCGACACGCTCGACTTCTGGCGGGTAGAGGCGGTGGACCCCGGACGCCTCGTCCGCCTGCGTGCCGAAATGAAAGTCCCCGGCCGGGCATGGCTGCAATTCGAGGCCTCGAACAGGCCCGGAGGGGATGCGCTACTCGTGCAGACGGCGTTCTTCGAGCCGTACGGCTTCCTCGGCCTGCTCTATTGGTACCTGCTATACCCCATCCACGAGCTGTTCTTCGCCGGAATGTCGCGCGCGATCGCGCGCCGCGCCGAGCGCGCGGGCACGAAACCGCCACGCTCTAGAGAACGGGAGGAAATTCTCCAAAGGCGGTGAGCGGCTCCGGGCACGTAGCGCGATGACGCCAAGGACCGGTCGCGAACACGTTGTGGAAACTCCACCCATTTGGGCTACACTCGCAACAGGCGGGTGCGGCTTCTTGCCCGTCACGCCGTTCCCTGCGAGTGACGTTGAGAGCGCTCCCTCCACCCGGCGCAAAGAGGCGCAGCGACGCGATCACCAGGTACAAATGTGAGCGAAGCTGGAACGACCTGGTAGCGAAGAAAAAGCACCGTCAGCTTAAAAGCCGACGGTGCTTTGACTTCACTGAATCGGGACGGCGGGATTTGAACCCGCGGCCCCCTGAACCCCATTCAGGTGCGCTACCGGGCTGCGCCACGTCCCGTCCGCCGCTTTGCGCGGACAGACCCTAAACATACCCCACCGCGGTCCTCCACTCAATCGCATGCGACTGCGGACTGAGGACCCTTGCGGCCTCAGGACTCACTACAATCGCGGATCGGCGATTAATCGAGGACGGAGGATCGCGGAGAGAAACAATCCGCACTTCTTTCGCTCCCTCCTCAGTCCTCCGTCCTCGATTAATCGCCGATCCGCGATGGCCATTAGTCCTGAGGCCGCAAAGTCCTCACTCCGCAGTCGAGTCCACCAGCCGCGTGATGTATGTCTCGAAGTCGTCGTGCATAATCTTCGACGATGGGCTCCGAATCATCTTGCGGAAGGACTCTTCCCGGGCGAGCTGGCCCATGCGCCTCACCCACGAATCGAAGTACTCGTCGGAAAGCTGCTTCTGATGGTGCGCGTACCAGGCGATCTCAAACACGGATAACTGCATCAGGTTGAGAAAGTACTCCCGGATCTCACGGTCCGAACCGAGATGCGCGACGTCGTGCGCATGCACCGACGCGATGGACGGATCCTGCACCCGCAGGTAACGCAGGTTGTACTGCAGCTCGACGAGCTTGGAAAAATTCGTCACGAGCTGCGCCTTGCGCGTGCTGCGAAACTGAACGGCCGCGTAAATGAGACCGCCCGCGATCGCGATGGACGACAGCGCTTGCAGCGTGATCTGAAGCAGCAGGATTCTCTGGGACATCTCGAAGGAAAGGTCGAGTCAGGTCAGACGGAGCCGCTCACGGGATCCACCAACAGAGTGCGATACAGCACGTACAGCGCGACGGCGATGAGGAGATACGCGAACATCTGCTTGAGCTTCGCCTGCGGCACGCGGCGCGACCAGAACGATCCCGCGACGGTCCCCGCCGCGGCGAGCGCGGTGAAAGTGCCGACCAGCGGCCAGTCGATCTCAACATTACCCAGATACCCGGCGAATCCGCTCAGCGCATTCAGCGAGATGATCACGAGCGAGGTTCCCACGGCGACGCGCATCGGCAGACCCGCGATCAGCACCAGCGCTGGTACGATCACAAACCCCCCGCCTACGCCGATGATCGCGGTCAGCACGCCCACGCCGAGCCCCTGGAGCGTCAGCAAGAGAGCCGCGCGCGCGTCCACGCGGGGAACGCCGGCCGTCGGGCTCTCGACCGCGCCGCGCCGCGCGTTCCGGATCATGAGCGCGGCCGAAACCAGCAGGACCATGCCGAACCCGATGAGTTGCGCCCGGCCGGAGATGTACAGCGCGAGCCGGGCCCCGAAGTACGCGCCGATCATCGCCGCAGGACCGAAGATCGCCGCCACGCGGAACGACACGTTCCTGCCGCGCAGATGAGTGAGCGCCGCCACGATCGCGGTCGCGCCCACGACGCCGAGGCTCATCGCGATCGCGGGCTTCGCCTCGACACCGAGCACGTACACGAAAATCGGGACCGTCAGCACCGAGCCGCCGGCGCCGAGCAGTCCCAGGGAAATTCCGACTACGACCGCGAGTACGGCCGCGAGTATCGTCACGCGGGCAGCCGGCCTGCGTTCCGGCGCGGGGCCAGCGTCAGGCTCCGGCTTCCACCGCCCCGCCGTGAAGCTTCCGCGCCAAGTGGCTCTCGACGAACATCAGCCCCTGCTCACCCGCGCGGCGGACCATCCGCAGCAGCTGGTCCATGCTGGACACTTCCTCGAGCTGCTCGTTGACGAACCACTCCAGGAAGTTCTTGGTCAGGTGTTCGTTCTGCTTGATAGCGAGATCCATCAGGTCGTTGATCTGCTTCGTGACCTTCAGCTCCCAGTCCAGGGCGAGCTGCACCACTTCCTCCGCCGACTTGAAGCCGGCCCTCGGCGCGGGGATGGACGGTATCTTGAGAGGCGCGTCGGCGTCCACGATATACTGGACGATCTTCATCGCGTGCGCGCGCTCTTCGTCGGCCTGGAGCTGGAAGTGGTGCGCCAGCTCCGGCAGCCCTTCCTGGTTGAAGTAGCAGGAGATGGCTACGTACTGCAGAGACGCACCGAACTCGTGCCCCACCTGTGCATTCAGCGCGTCCGCTGTTTCTTTGCTGATCATCATGGCTCGATGGGTTGAGGTTGGACAATGTCAAAGTTAGTCATTTCCGCCGGCGCGTGGCGGCGTCTGGCGCTGGCCTGCTGCGGCGCCGTCCTACTGCTCGCGGCCTGCAACGAGCGCCGCAGCCGTACGGTGGTCGAGGGCGGCAATCCCACGCCGCCGCTCACCCCGATGCCCGGCGCGGAAGTGCTCGTGGGCGCGGGGGACATCGCTTCGTGCGCCACGGGCGCCGACGAAGCCACCGCCGCCCTGCTGGACAGGATCCCCGGTACGGTCTTCACCGCCGGCGACAACGCTTACCCGAATGGAACGGCGGACGAGTTCCGGGCGTGCTACGACCCATCCTGGGGCCGCCACCGTGCGCGCACGCGGCCGGTTCCCGGCAACCACGACTACAGGACGCGCGGAGCGGCCGCCTACTACGCGTACTTTGGCGAGCAGGCGGGTCCGCCCGGTCGCGGCTACTACAGCTTCGAGCTGGGAGATTGGCTCGTCCTGATGCTCAACAGCAACATCGCGGTGGCCGCCGATTCGGAGCAGGCGCGCTGGCTGCGCGCGCGGCTGGCCGGGCGCGACCGCGGCTGCGAGATCGCCATCGCGCATCATCCGCGGTTCAGCTCCGGTCCGCACGGATCGGAGTCGCGCATGGCGGCGATCTGGCAGATCCTGTACGACGCCGGCGTGGAGCTCGCGCTCGCCGGCCACGATCACATCTACGAGCGGTTCGCGCCCATGACCGCGGATGGCACGCTCGACGAAGCGCGCGGCGTGCGCCAGTTCGTGGTCGGTACCGGCGGCTTCAAGCCGTACGATCCGCGCGAGCCGCAACCCAACAGCGAGGTGCTCACGAGCGCGACGGGCGTGATCAAGCTCTCGCTCGGCGACGGCGCGTATCAATGGGAGTTCGTGCCCGTGCCCGGCGAGACGTTCAGAGATTGGGGCGAGGGGAAGTGCAGCTAGCAGCGAGCAGCGAGCAGCAACACCAATACGAATTACTCGTATGGCTCGAGGTGGACTAGGACCGAGTCCACGCGCGGGACGGCGGCGCGGATCGCACTCTTCACCATCCCGCCAACGATGTGTGCGTCACGGATCGGCAGCGAAGGCTCGGTCTGGACGTGCAGCGTGACGCGGTAGGTCATTCCGGTTCTGCGTACTGCGAGCTTCTCCGTGGCGAGCACACCCGGTACGCTCTCCGCCGCGCGACGAACCGGCTGGACGATGTCCGCGCCGGGCATCTTGTCCATCAGATCGCGCATCGCCGAGCGCAGCATGACCACGCCGTTGTACGCGATGATGCCCGTGGCTAGCAGCGCGGCCCAGTCGTCGGCCGACTCCCAGCCTTCGCCGCCCCAGACGGCGATCGTGATTCCGATGAACGCGGCCGCCGATGTGATCGTGTCGCTCAGATGGTGCGAGGCGTCGGCTTCCACCGCCCTGCTGCCGATGTCCACTCCCACCGCGCGCACGCGCCGCGCCAGCACGAGCTTCGTCACTATCACCGCCACGAGGACCCCGAGCGTCCACGGGGCGGGAGAGTTGTGCGGCGTGCGTATCTCGCCCACCGCCTGGTACGCGATGCCGATGGCGGCGCCGAGCAGCATGAGCGAGACGACGGCCGCCGCGAGCGCCTCGGCCTTGCCGTAGCCGAACGGATAATCGTCGTCCGGCTCGCGGCCGGAGACGTGCAACCCGCCCCACACGACGAGCGAGGAGAAAATGTCGGCCGTGGATTCGACGGCGTCGGCGATCAGCGCGTAGGTGTTGCCGACGACGCCCGCGACCAGCTTGGTCACCGCGAGCACGGCGTTCACCAGCACGCCGAACTGCGCCGACCTGATGCCCCTGCTCACCTGCGTCATCGGCATTGCGCTCTTCGCCCGGAGATCAGCCGGATCGCAGCATGTCCGCGAACTCCCGTGGGAGACCGGCGTCCGTGATTGCCCGTGCCGCGCGCTCGATGTCGTATTCCACGCGTATAAACTCCACCACGGGAGCCGGGCCCGCGAGGTCCACCGTGACGTACCCCGCGCGGGGATCCCCGTCCTTGGGCCGGCCGACACTCCCGGTATTCACGAAGTGGACGCCGTCCACCTCGCGGTGCCACGGGTTGTGCGTGTGGCCGAACGCCAGCACGTCCCCGGCCTTGAGGCCCGCCAGCGCCGCCATCTTCCGGCAGAAGTCGGCTGGGCGATCTTCCGTCCAGTACACCGTATTTAGCACGGGCGTGCCGTGCACAAGCGCGAGTGTTGGGCCGGTCGAGTGCCCGCCCGAAGGTCGAACGTCGAGTCGGAACGGCAGCTCGCCGAGCAGCTTCTTCGTCTCGGGCATGACGTTGGTCTTGGTCCATTCGAACGAAACGTGCGACAGCCGCTCCTGGTCGGCGTTCTCGTACCTGCAGCCGCAGTGCTTGTAGTCGGCGGCAACAGTCGAGTCATAGTTGCCGGCCACTCCCTGGATTCCGCGCTCGCGCAGCAGCGCGACGGTTTCATTGGGCCACGGCGCGTACCCGACTAGATCCCCGACGTGGTATGTGGCTGTGACAGGCCGTGCCCCGTCGATGTGACGGAGCACGGCCTCCAACGCCGGAAGATTGGCGTGGATGTCGGAGATCAGCGCGTAGCGCGACGTCTGCGGATCCCCTACTTGCCCAGCGGCTTCGTCGCGCGCACGAACGCGCTGAGAAACTTGCCGTCTATTTCTCGCGCGACCACGGCGACATCCTGTACGGCGTTCGCCAGGAACGCGGCCGCGTCTTCCGCCTTGTAGATCCGCGTCGGCTCGATGTCTATCTGCTCGAAGCCCGCCGCGCCGAGTAGCGATGTGTACTCACTCTCCTCGAGCGCACCCGCGACGCAGCCGATCCACAGCTCCATGCTCCGCTTGACTTCCGCGGGCACGGGGCCGCGCACGACCACGTCGGACACGGCGAACCGCCCGCCGGGCTTGAGCACTCGGAACGCCTCGCGCAGCACGCGCGCCTTGTCGGCCGACAGGTTGATGACGCAGTTCGAGATGATCACGTCCACCGACGCATCCGGCAGCGGGATATTCTCGATCTCGCCCTTGAGGAACTCGACGTTGGCGGCGCCCGCGCGCCGCTTGTTCTCGTTGGCGAGCGCGAGCATCTCGTCGGTCATGTCGAGGCCGTACACCTTGCCCGTCGGTCCCACACGCTTGGCCGACAGCAGCACGTCAATACCGCCGCCGGAGCCGAGGTCGAGCACGGTCTCGCCTTCATTGAGCTGGGCGAGGGCGGTCGGGTTGCCGCAGCCGAGCGACGCGAGTAGCGCCTCGGCGGGTACGCCGGCCTTCTCGCCCTCGTCGTACAGGTTGGAGGTGATGGGGTCGTACGACTCCGTGCTGGAGCCGCAGCACGCGCTCGAGCAGCAGCCGACGTCGTCGCTGGTGGTGCCCTCGGCGACGGCCTTGGCTACGCTGCCGTACTTGTCCTTTACTTCCTGCTTCAGGTCCGCATGGATCGTCGCGCTTGTCATTTATTCTCCGAAAGGAAATATGGTGACTAGTGACTAGTGACTAGTGACTGCGTTACCCACAGCACTCCACCTTCAGGCGCCGCTTCGGCTTGATGGATGCCAGGAACTGCCCGGCTTCCTCGATGGCTTCGCGGTTGAGGGAGTAATGCACCCACCGGCCATCGCGACGATCGGCGATCAGCCCCGCCTCCCTCAGCACCTTCAGGTGGAACGAGAGGCGCGACTGCGCTGCGTCCAGCGCGTCGGTCAGCTCGCACACGCACCGCTCGCCACCCGTGAGGCGCATGACGATGCTCAGCCTGGTGGGATCCGAGAGCGCGTGAAACCACTGCGCTGCCCTGTCGGTGTTACCTGCGGTCGCGGTTGCCATACGCCAATGATATATCAAGTTTTGTTGATATGTCAAGCGGCACCTTTTTTCCCGGGGGCGGCGTCAGTTTCGCCATGTTCTCTTACGACTTCGGATTGAGGACTCAGGACCCTTGCGGCCTCAGCAGTTGTCTTGAAAGTCAAGGGGTGGTCAGCGCTAC
>CAYGJL010000012.1:62890-72663 GCA_964350145.1 uncultured Gemmatimonadaceae bacterium | reverse complement strand
CCAGCCGCACGAGTGAGTGCTCATAGCCCAGCAGGAGTGCGACCACTCCGACTCCAACCCCATACGGAACCCCCGCCCCGGCCGCGAACCCCGCCGCCACGAGCGCGAGCACCGCGAGCACGTGCAGCGCTCTCGCCAGCGCCAGCGCCCGCGACTCACCCACCGCCGCCGGAATCGAGTACAGCCGCTGCGCCTTGTCGAACTCCACGTCCTGCAGCGAATACAGGATGTCGAACCCCGCGACCCACGCCGCCACCGCGGTCGCGAGCGCGACCAGCAGCCACCACGGATCGCTCCACGCGCCGGTCACGGCGAGATACCCGCCCACCGGCGCGATCGCGAGCCCGATCCCGAGCACGACGTGCGATAAGCGCGTGAACCGCTTGGTGTAGCTGTACAGGAGAACCCAGCCGAGCGCGAGCGGCGCCAGCATGAAGCAGAGCGGGTTGATGCGATATGACGCATATAGAAACAACGCCGACGCGACAAATACGGCGACGCCCGCCGCGCCGACGCTCAACGCGCCGGATGGTATCTCGCGCGTCGCGGTCCGCGGATTGGCGGCGTCCAGCTCGCGGTCAACTATTCTGTTGAACCCCATCGCCGCAAACCGCGCCGCTGTGAACGCGAGTACAATCCAGCCGAACAGCGCCGGCGTCACCGCCGCCACGTAGCTAGCCAGCGTCGCGCCCACGAGAGCGAACGGCAAGGCGAACACCGTGTGCGGCAGCTTCACGAAGTTCACATACCGCACGAGCAACGACCGCCCGCCGAACGTCTGCCCCTCCCGCACACCCGTCATCCGCGAATGCCGAGCCGCGGCCACATTGCGTCCACCCGCGCCCTGGTCGCGTCATCCATCTCGATCAGCGCCGGCCAGTTCCGCGTGAAGCCCTCCTCCGGCCACTTCCGCGTGGCGTCTATCCCCATCTTCGAGCCGTAGGTGAACGCCCGCGACGAATGGTCCAGCACGTCGATCGGTCCCATCGTGAACCGCGTGTCCCGCTCCGGATCGATGTTGTTCAGCGCGATCCACCAGGCCTCCTTGGGATCGCGCACGTTCACTTCCTTGTCCACGACGATGATCACCTTGGCGAGCGCCATCAGCCCCTGCCCCCACAGCGCGTTCATCACCTTGTGCGCGTGCCCCGGGAACTGCTTGTCGATGGAAACAAAAACGAGGTTGTGGAAGATCCCTTCGGCCGGCATGTGATAATCGACCACCTCGGGCAGCGTCAGTCGCAGCAATGGCAGGAAAATTCTCTCCGTCGCATGCCCCAGATAAAAGTCCTCCATCGGCGGACGGCCCACGATCGTCGTGGCGTACACCGGCGACTGCCGCATCGTGATCGCGGTCACGTGCACCAGCGGATACAGGTCAGCCTCCGAGTAGAACCCGGTGTGGTCGCCGAACGGGCCCTCGGTCACCAGCGGCTCGGCGGGATCTATGTATCCCTCTATCACGAACTCGGCGTCCGCCGGGACCTCGAGATCACACGTCACCGCCTTCGTGAGGTGCACCGGCGACGACCGCAGAAAGCCCGCGAACAGGAACTCGTCCACGGTCGGCGGCAGCGGCGCCGACGCCGAGTACACCGACGCGGGGTCGCCGCCGACCGCGATCACGACGCTCATCCGCTCGCCGCGCTCGGCCATCTCCCGCCAGTGCGCGGCGCCGACCTTGTGCCGCTGCCAGTGCATTGCGAGCGTGTTTTTGCTCAGCTTCTGCACGCGGTACATCCCGACGTTCCGGATCCCGCGCTTCGGGTCGCGCGAGATCACCATCGGAAGCGTGATGTACGGCCCGCCGTCCTCGGGCCAGCACGTGATGATCGGCAGGATGTCGAGGTCTACGTCACCACCTTGCAGCACGATATCCTGGCAGGAAGGCTTTCCTCCCTTCACGCGCGGGGGAAACTTGCCGACTTCCAGCAGCCGCGGCAGCAGTGCCAGCTTCGCCAGCAGCCCCTCGGGCACCTTCATCTCCAGCAGCTCCGATATCCGCGCGCCGATCTCGTCCAGACTCTCCACGCCGAGCGCGATCTGCATCCGCCGCATGGAGCCGAACAGGTTGATCGCGACCGGGTACTCCGAGACCGCGCCGTTGTCGAGCAGGACGTTCTCGAACAGCAGCGCGGGTCCGCCCCCGGGCATCTTCATCGCGCGGTCCGCGATCTCGCACAGATCCAGCTTCGCGCGTACCGGCTCGCGCACGCGCACCAGCTCGCCCGCGGAGTCGATCGCGTCTATGAACTCACCCAGCGTGTCGAGCGCCATGCTAGAAGCTCCCTGCGTTTGAGCCGGTCATTCGAATCACCTCGGGCACGGATTGCGCGACGGGTTTGATCCCCACGTGGATCGCCACGATGCCGAACGTGAGGCTCGTCCAGCTCGTGTCAACGAAGCCGCACGCGCGCATCCGCCGCGCCAGCTCGGCCTCCTCGGGGAACGCGTCCACCGACTTCGGAAGATAGCTGTACGCCGTGGGGTGACCGCTCAGCGCGCCGCCGATTCTCGGCAGAACGTGATGGAAGTAGAAGCGGTACAGCCGGGCGAATACCGGCGCGCGCGGCGTCGAGAACTCCAGTATCACGAACCGGGCGCCCGGCAGCAGCACGCGGTGCGCCTCGGCGAGGCAATCGTCCAGGCCGGCGACGTTGCGGATTCCGAACGCGACGATCGCGCCGGCGACGCTGTCGTCCGCGAGCGGCAGGCGCACCGCGTCGGCCGCGACGGGATGAACCGTCGGCCCCGCCTTCCGCAGCCCCGCGCGCAGCATCGGCTCCGCGAAATCGGCGCCCACCACGCGGCCGCGGAAGCCGGGCTGCCGCGCGATGTGCGCCGCGATGTCGAGCGTGCCCGCGCACAGGTCGAGGTACACGCCGTCGGGCACGCGCGCGATGTCCAGCGCCCGGATCGCGCGCTTGCGCCATCCGCGATCCACGTTCAGCGCGAGAATGTGGTTGAGCATGTCGTACCGCGGCGCGATATCGGAGAACATTCGCCGCACGTACTCGCGCTTCTCGCCGTTCCCGTCGCCGTTCAGCGGTCCGGACGCGCCCTGGCGCGTTGCCGCTCTCTCGGCGTCGGTTGTCTGCATGGCGAGGGAAAGTTGACTGGCCGTGCGGGGGCGTGCAACCTTGGGCGCACGCACCACATGCCTCCAATACAAGATCTCGCGAACCTGCCCGATGCCGACGTCGTCCTGCTCGCGCAGCAGGGCCGGGACGCGGCCTTTCGCGAGCTGCTGAGGCGGTACGAGCGGCCGGTCTTCTCGCTCGTATTCCGCATGGTCCGCGACCGCGACACCGCCGAGGACCTGGCGCAGGAAAGCTTTATCAAGGTGCTCAACAACATCGACCGGTACCGGCCGGAGTTCAAATTCTCCAGCTGGCTGTTCAAGATCGCCAATAACGTGGCGATTGATCACCTCCGCAAGCGGACCGTGGACACGGTCAGCCTGGAGGGCTCCCGCTACGCCACCACGACGGCCGAAGCCGAGTCTACCGCGATCCCCGTGGCTTCCAAGGACCAGTCGGCCCTGGAGGAGATGGAGTCCAGGGAGCTGGGCGGGGCCATAGAGCAGGCCGTGGCCGCCCTGCGCCCCGAGTACCGGGCCTGCATCCTCCTCAGGCACGTCGAGGACCGATCCTATGAGGAGATCGCGGCCACCCTGGACCTGCCCCTCGGTACGGTAAAGACCTATATCCATCGAGCGAGACACGAGCTCCGCAAGGCCCTGGAGGACGTCCGATGACCAGGCGAGCTATTGGCTATTGGCTATTGGCTGTTGGCAGGGCGGAACAGATGGGAACCCAGGGCGCTTCGCTAATAGCCAATAGCCAACAGCCAATAGCTCTGTTGAAACCAGCCCAGCACACCCCCCGTAGGACCACTTGGATATCCCAATGAACAGACACCTACTGCCCGATGAATTCGATCTCCTCGTAGACGAGGAAATTGGATTTGGAGTTCCCGAGCTCCAAGCCCACGTGAGGGAGTGCGACCAGTGCCGGATCGAGCTCGACTCGGCGCGTACGGTCATGTCCACGATCGAGAGTCTGCCCCATCTCTCCCCCACCCCGCTGTTCGCGGAGAAGGTGATGGCGCGGGTGAACGTCTTCGAGCCCTGGCACGTCGCCGCGGCCAATACGATCCGCGCGCTCGTGCCGCGTCACCGCCCGGTGCGCATTGCGCTCGGCGCCGCGGCCTTGACGAGCTGCGTCACGTTGACGACGATGGCGCTGTGGATCGCATCCCGCTTCGACTCAGCGATGCTGCTCGCGGGCATGGTGTACGAGAGCGCCGCCACAGCCGCCCTGGGCGCGCTGACGGCGATCGTGGGACCGCGCACCGTCGAGACGCTGCAAGTGGGCGGAACGCCCCTGGTTCTCACGCTCGCGTCGGTCATGGCCGTCGCCGCGATCGCCAGCATCATTGGCATCCGGCGAGCTTCCCGACTCATAGCGGCGCAGAGCCGGTCGTGAGGGCCGTCGCGATAGCATGCTCGCTCGCGCTGCTCACGCTCGCGGGCGACGTCTCGCATGCGGACGCGCAGGACGCGCAGGCCCCGGTCGCGCAACAACAGGCGACACCCGCTCAGACGGCGAGTCAGCCCCCCGCGACAACTCGCACCGCGGATGATTCCGCGTGCGTAGCACCGTCCTTCCCGTTCACGGGTTCGTTCATCTTTGCCGGACTCCGTGAGGCGATCGCAGACGCGCGCGGCTGGGCCAGCTCCCCACCGCTCCCGCCCGGATTGGCGACGGTGCGCGCGCTGAAGCTCACGCTGGGATGGTCGGCCGTCCTCGTCCTGCTCGGACTGGGCGTGCTCGTGTTCGCGCCGGAGAAGCTCCGGCGGATCACGGACACGCTCGGCGACGATCCGGTGAACGCGCTCGTGACGGGGCTGATCGTGGACCTCGCGACCATCCCCGCGCTGATCGTCTTGCTGATACTCCTGACGGTGACGTTGCTCGGCATTCTGCTGATCCCGTTCGCAATCGTAGCGTTCCTCCTGATGTGGATGGGGATCGCCGCGCTCGGCTTTTTCGCGGTCGCGCAGGTTACAGGCATGGCGGCGATGGGACCGAAGCAGCGCACCATGTCGCAGCGCGGCGCCGCGCTCAGCGGCCTCATCACGGGCCTCCTGATCTTTCTATTACCCTGGCTGGCCGCGGCGGCCATGACATGGAGCAGCACGCCGGCGCTCATCCTCCGCGGGATCGCGGTCACCGTGACCGCGGTGGCCGTAACTGCCGGCCTCGGCGCCGTCGTGCGCGCCCATAAGCCGGTCCGGGGAGCGGAGTACATTCCCCCGGCGACGCATACGCGGGAAGAGCTAGCGTGGCAGACCCCGACGCCCGTTGGCGGGGTCGTTGCGGCCAAGCGCCCGGCCAAGGCCCACTAGCCGATCAGATCGACGACCCTTCGGCCCAGATCCAGTAGCGCCTTGCCCGCGACCGAGCCGGGCTCGGCGAGCACGATCGGCTTGCCCGTGTCGCCGCCCTCGAGCACGCGGCCGTAAAGGGGGATCCGCGCGAGCAGCGGCAGACCCAGCTCGTTCGCGAGACGCTCGCCTCCGCCGGCCCCGAAGATCGTCGTCTGCGCGTTGCAGTGCGGGCACTCATAGTAGCTCATGTTCTCGATGATGCCGAGGACCGGCACTCCGACGCGCTGAAACATCTTCGCGCCGCGGAGCGCGTCGCCGGTCGAGACTTCCTGCGGCGTCGTGACGATAAGCGATGCCTCCACGCGCGTCGCTTGCACGAGCGAGAGCTGCGCGTCGCCGGTGCCCGGCGGGAGATCCACGATGAAGTAATCGAGTTCGCCCCACATGACATCGCGGAGGAACTGCGTGATGATCTTCATGATGATCGGCCCGCGCCAGATCGCCGGCTGATCGCGCTCCACCAGGAAGCCCAGACTCATGACCTTCACGCCGTGCGCCTCGAGCGGGATGATTTTCTCGCCCGTCACCTCCGGCTGCTCGTTCACGCCGAGCATCGCGGGGATGTTGGGACCGTAGATGTCCGCGTCCATCAACCCTACGCGCGCGCCGGACTGCGCCAGCGCCACCGCGAGGTTGGCGGCAACCGTGGACTTCCCCACCCCGCCCTTGCCGCTCGACACCGCGATGATGTGCCCGAGATTCGGATACGTTACCGGCGTCGGCGCGGGCACCGCGGCGCGCTGCGATGTGGGCTCCTGCCCCATGACCGGAAGTGACCTGCCGGCGCCCGCCGGCTTCTTCTCCGGGGGCGTTCCCGGTGCAGCCGAGGAATCCTTCACGTCCACTCGCACGTCGCGAACGCCTTCGATCCCCGCTAGCGCCGCGTGCACCTCACCGACCAATCCCGCGTCATCGGCCGGATCGAGCAGGAGCGTGAGTCGCACGCGTCCGTCGGTCGTGGTCGCGACGTCGCGCACCTGCTCGGTGGAGACGATGTCACTGCCGAGGCGGGCGTTGCGCACGCGCACGAGCGCGCCAGCGATGCGCTCCTGGAGAGACTGGGCCGCCACCTAGCGCGGCCGCGCCGAAGCTCGAACAGCTGAGATCCCGGGAATCCGCCGGCGGAGGTGCGCCTCAATCCCATCCACGAACGTTGCCGCCTTCATGTCGCAGTCCGGACAATCCCCGCTGATCTCGAGATACACGATTTTCTCGGTGGCGTCGAAGCGCTCGAGCCGGAGCGCGGATGATTCGAGCTTGAGCATGGGCGCCAGAGATTCGATCTCGCGCGCGATCTGCGTTTCGATGTTGGCAGCCATCTTCGATCGTCGGAAGGCCATAACCGGAACATAGCTAGCTGTTGGCTGTTGGCTATTGGCTGTTGGCTCAGCTAACAGCCAATAGCTAAGAGCCAACAGCGCCGTGTTTTTCCAGGAACACGCGCGCGGCGGCGATCACGTCGTGCCGCACCTCTTCCAGCGTGCCCGCGATCAGCGCGCCCGATGCCTTCGCGTGCCCGCCCCCGCCGAATTCCCTCGCGAACGCGTTTACGTCCACTTCGCCGGCGCTGCGGAACGACGCCTTCACCTTGTCGTGCCCGAGATCGCGGAAGAAAATCGCCAGCCTCGTCCCCGCGATGGACCGGGGGTGCTCGGCGATTCCGTCGAGGTCCTCCGACTTGAGCCCATGCGTCTCGGGCGCGCCGGCTTCGACCGAGATCCAGGCGATGCCGTAGTCGGGGTCCACCTCGAGCGTGGCCAGCGCGTCGCGCAGTAAATGCAGCCGGCCGATGGGCACCGACGCGTAGATCCGGCGGTACATCGCTTCGGGATCCACCCCCGCGGCCAGTAGCGCACCCGCGATGGCGTGGCAGCGCGCGCTCGTGTTGCTGAACCTGAATCCGCCGGTGTCGGTCAGCAGCGCGACATACAAAGCTTCCGCGACCGGCTCCGTCAGCTCGAGATCGAGCACCGCGGCGAGATCGTAGATCAACTCGCCGGTCGCGCACGCGGCCGTGTCGCACAGCGCCAGTTCGGTGATCGGCACGTCCGACGGAATGTGGTGGTCAATCACGATCTTCGTGGCGTTGGACGCGCGCACCACCGGACCGAGCGGGCCGAGCCGCCGCAGATCGTTAATGTCGAGCACCGCGATGAGATCGGCTTTCCGGATCGTGTTCTCGGCGTCGTCCGACTCGTTGCGCACGTCGTCGCCAAGCAGGAAGTCGAACATCCCGGGCCACGGCGTGGGGTTCGCGATGCGCGCATCAATGCCGAGCTGGCTGAGCAGGCGGGCGAGCGCCACCTCGGAGCCGCAGCCGTCGCCGTCGGAATTGATGTGAGTCGAAAGCGAGACGGAGCGGCCGGCGCGCAGCTCCTGCCCGAGCCGCTCTATCGCCGAGCGGCGCGCGTCGGGAATAGCCAGCAGTTCAAAGTGCCGCATCGATCCGCCCAAGCTTCGAGTGTGACTTGCCATACGCGAAATAAATGACCAGCCCCAGTGTCATCCACACCAGCAGGCGGAGCCACGTGTCGAACGGCAGGCTCGCCATCATGTAGCCGCAGATCAGGATGGACAGGATCGGGACGAGCGGCACAAGCGGCGTACGAAACGGCCGCGGCAGGTTCGGCTCGCGGTAGCGCAGCACGAGAATCCCTGCGCTGACGATGACGAACGCGAGCAGTGTCCCGATGGAGACGAGCTCGCCGAGGACACCGATCGGGAAGATTCCGGCGACAACCGCCGCGACCGCGCCGGTCAAAATGGTAGTGACGTACGGCGTGCGAAAGCGCGCGTGCACCTTGCCGAACACCGGTGGGAGCAGCCCGTCACGCGCCATCGCGTAGAAGATGCGCGGCTGCGCCATGAGCAGCACCAGTACGACCGAGCCGAGTCCCATGACAGCGCCGACGCTCACGACGGGACGGAGCCACACCAGGCTCGGCCCCGCGCGCTCAATCGCGACGAACACCGGATGCGGCACGTTCAGCAGCGTGTAGCTGGCGAGCCCCGTCAGCACGAGCGCCATGAGGACGTACAGCACGGTGCAAATGGCGAGCGAGCCCAGGATCCCGATCGGCATGTCGCGCTGCGGGTTTCGCGCCTCCTGCGCCGTGGTGGACACGGCGTCGAAGCCGATGTAGGCGAAGAAGATGACACCCGCCCCGCGCACGACGCCGCTCCAGCCGAACTCGCCGAACTCGCCCGTGTTTGGCGGCACGAACGGGTGCCAGTTGGCCTGGTTCACATACATGAATCCGAAGGCGATGACCAGCAGCACGATCGCGAGCTTGACCAGCACCATGAGATTGTTCACCCGGGCGGATTCGCGGATCCCGATGACCAGCAGCGCCGTCATGATCGCGATGATGAACACGGCGGGAAGATTCACGATTTCCCCGGTGCGGGTGAATGCGCCGTCGGCGTACGCGAGCGGCGAGTTCGCGAGTCGCCCCGGCAGATCCACTCCAATCTCGCGCATGAACGCGCCGAAATAGCCGGACCATCCCACCGCCACCGTGGCGGCGCCGAACAGGTACTCGAGGATGAGGTCCCAGCCGATGATCCAGGCGAGAAACTCACCGAGGGTGGCGTACCCGTAAGTGTACGCGCTGCCCGCGATCGGAATTATCGCCGCAAACTCGGCGTAGCACAGCGCCGCGAACAGGCAGCCCGTGCCTGCCAGCAGAAACGAGTACACGATCCCGGGACCCGCGTACTGCGCCGCCGCCGTCCCGGTGAGCACGAAGATCCCGGCGCCGATGATCGCGCCGATGCCGAGCGTCGTCAGATTCAGGGGCCCGAGCGCGCGGCGGAGCCGCTGGCTTTCCTCGATTCCTTCGCCCGCGGCCTCGGCCTGCAGCAACCCGATGGATTTCCGGGTCCACAGGCTCATGTGGTCGAGTAGTTCGGCGCTTCCCGGGTAATGGTCACGTCGTGCGGGTGCGATTCGCGCAGCCCGGCGGCGGTGACCCGTACGAATCTCGATTCGGTCCGCAGGACTTCGATCGTCCGCGCGCCGACGTATCCCATGCCGCTCCGCAGTCCGCCGACCATCTGAAACACCACGTCGGCAACCGGACCCTTGTACGGTACGCGCCCCTCGATCCCCTCCGGCACGAGCTTCTTGGCGGACATCTCTCCTTCCTGGAAGTAGCGGTCGGCGCTTCCGTCCTGCATCGCGCCGAGGCTGCCCATGCCGCGGATCATCTTGAAGCGGCGCCCTTCCATGAGAATGGATTCTCCGGGGCTCTCCTCCGTGCCCGCGAGCATCGAGCCCATCATCACGGTGGACGCGCCGGCCGCGAGCGACTCCACGACG
>CAYGJL010000012.1:0-62880 GCA_964350145.1 uncultured Gemmatimonadaceae bacterium | reverse complement strand
GTCGCCGGAATCCTTGCTCCCGCCGTCGGCGATGACGGGAATGTCGCCCGCGCCCTCGACCGAGTCGAAGATCGCGGTAAGCTGCGGCACGCCCACGCCGGTGACGACCCGCGTGGTGCAGATGGATCCCGGGCCGACACCAACCTTCACCGCGTCCACGCCGCGCTCGACGAGCGCGGCCGCGCCTTCCCGCGTAGCGATGTTGCCGACCACGAGCTGTACGTCGGGGAACATCTCCCGTACGTCCGACGTGGCGCGCAGCACACCCTCGCTGTGGCCGTGCGCCGTGTCTATCACGAGCACGTCCACGCCCGCGTCCACCAGCGCGCGCGCCCGGTCGCGAAAGTCCGTCGCGCCGATCGCGGCCGCGGCGCGCAGCCGCCCGTGGCTGTCCTTGCTCGCGTTCGGAAATTGGCGCCGCTTGTGGATGTCCTTGACCGTGATGAGTCCCTTGAGCCGGCCGTCCTTGTCCACCACCGGCAGCTTCTCGATCCGGTGCTCGCCGAGAATTCTCTCCGCTTCGTCGAGCGTGGTGCCGAGCGGTGCCGTGATGAGCCCATCGGCGGTCATCGCCTCACTCAGCGGGCGGTCGAGGTTGCGCTGGAACTGAATGTCACGGTTGGTGATGATGCCGACGAGCTGACCGGACGTGTCCACGATAGGAACGCCGGAGATCTTGAACCGGTTCATCATTCCGACCGCCTCGCGGAGCGTTCCTTCCGGCGACAGCGTGATCGGATTGAGGATCATCCCGCTCTCGGACCGCTTCACCCGGTCCACTTCGGCCGCCTGCCGGTCAATGGACATGTTCTTGTGGATCACGCCCATGCCGCCGGCGCGCGCCATCGCGATCGCCATCTCCGATTCGGAGACCGTGTCCATCGCTGCCGACAGCAGCGGGATGTTGAGCGAGATACCGCGGGTGACGCGCGAGGTGGTGGAGACGTCGCGCGGATGGACCTGGGAGTGGCCCGGGGTGAGGAGCACGTCGTCGAAGGTGAGCGCCACGCGCGCGCGGACGCGCTCGTGCACGGTCTCGACCTGGTCGGGCTCCGGGGCTTCAATGCGCGAAGACCCGCGCGCCGGGGGTGCCGGGGCTACGGGTCGCTTTGTGTGACGAGTCTGGGGTGCCATAGCCAAAGGTACGCGGGCATCGTAGGGGACGCTAGTGGCATTGGAGCGGGGCTAAGGGGAATCCAAGTATGGAGTGTGGCAGTCTGGAGTTAGGAGTCCGGAGTGACTCCAAACTGCGTACTCCGAACTGCCACACTCCAAACTTGGATTCCCCGTCAGCCTATCTGGAGCTACAGCGGCCTCCCAATAGCCCGCAACCGGCGGCGAACTCGGCGAGGCAAGAAGAAAGCTGCCGCCATCAGCACGTGCTGAAGATTCATGGAGTCCAGCGACGCCGCGTCGCCGTTCCAGTGGTCCAGCACGACCGCGCGCCCCGCGTTCGCGATCAGCCGCTTGAGCGACATGACCAGGACGAACACGTCGTCCACTTCCCCGAAGAACGGAATGAAGTCCGGCACCATGTCGAGCGGCATCAGGATGTACGCGACGGCCGCTCCCACGAGCAGCTTGTCCACGCCGTTCACGCGGCGATCGGTGACCAGCCCGTACAGCAGCCGGAGGAAGTTCGGGAGCTGCGCGATGGTGTCGGCGACGGCGCGCTTGGCGCCGGTGCGCGGCCGCGGCTCGTCCCCGCGGGCAGTCTTGCGCGCCGAACGCTTCTGTTGGGTCCTGCGGGCTGCTACTCTCTCTGCTTGCGTGCTCACGGCGCTCTCCCGGGAGGTAGTCCGTCCACCGCTGATGCGCTACTCGCCGCCTGAGGGTGGCGACTGCGCAGGCGGCGGCGACGACGACTTCGTCACCACGTTGACCACGTCCGATGCAACAGACTTGCCAACGTTCGCGACGCCGTTGATCACGCCCGCCGCTTTGCTGAGGATGTTCATGGTTCCGGCGATGGCGCCGGCGGAGACTTTGCCGGCCCGCAGGGTGTCTTCTACGTTCTCGGCCAGCCGCTGAATGGGGTTCTGGGCGGGCGCGGCGCGGCGGGCATACTTGGACTCGAGAAAATCGATGTAATCGAGGATCTCGTACACGCGCTCATCAGGCAGCGACTCCAGCTTTCTGACGATCCGCTCGCGCATGATGTCGTTCATTCCCGGGTGGTCTCAGCCCCGCCAGCGAGTCTTCTTCCCGCGCGCGTCTATGTGCACGTACGGCGTCCTGCTCCGCGAGTACATGCCGAGCCCGCCCGCGAGATGCGGATGCTTCAGCTCCACGATCTCCACGGCCAGTCCGAGCATCTGGTTGTCCGACGCGGTGAACTTTCCGTCGCCGTTCACGTCGATCGCGACGTCGGCGGCGTCACCGTACTGGTGGCGGCTGTCGCGCGCGGCGCGGCGGATCCTGCGGTTGTGATCGGGCGAGCGGAACCCGGACCGAACGTCCAGGGACAGCGCGACCTCGCTGCCGTGCCAGCGCTGAATCTCACCGACGACCAGCTCGAGCTTGTCGAGCAGGCGGGGGCTCACGGCCGCGTACCGCGGCCACGACTGCTGGTTGTCGTGCGTCACGAAATCACGCACGCGCAGATGCTTGGTTATGCTCAGCCCGAGGTCGCCGGGCATGATCTCCATGAACCCTTCGGGCGGCGGACGGTCGCCGCCGATCCTCTCGCTCAGATACGTACCGATCCGGTAGCCGTTCAGGACACCGCCGACCTTTTCCTCGAAAGGCATCAACACCGCGACCGCGAGTCCGTCGATCACGCGTTGCTCGCTGCCCCTGACCAGCACGACACGGTAGAAACCG
This sequence comes from uncultured Gemmatimonadaceae bacterium, assembly GCA_964350145.1. Classification (GTDB taxonomy): domain Bacteria; phylum Gemmatimonadota; class Gemmatimonadetes; order Gemmatimonadales; family Gemmatimonadaceae; genus JACDCY01. The sequence goes on along the minus strand of CAYGJL010000012.1, from coordinate 60,057 downwards.
GGCTTCGGCGGTCCGTCCAGAATCGCGCCGGCCAGCGGCTTGGGCGGAGCGATGGCGACGTTGTCGCCGAGCCGCATCCAGGTGTACGTGAGATCGCTCGGATCGCCCTGGATCTGGAGCGGATACTCCAGCGTCTGGCCCGGCAGCACGAACCTGACCTTCACTTCCCCGCTGGCCCCATACGCGTCCATCGAGGGGCTCGCGACTATCGCGGGACGGGGCTTCAGGAAGCCTGCAAACGGCGACGTGGCGACGCTGCGCCCGGCGAAGAACTGGATGACCCCGACGGAAGCCACGACGAACAGGACGAGCGAGATGATGCTCTCCCTGGCATTAGAGCGCGGCCGTCTGGCCGCGCGACTGGGCGTCCTGCGCCGGTCGGGCGTATTCAAAGACATCCTGGTAAAAATAGTCGGTTAGGATCGTGGGGGGTACACAAAAGACGATTGAGACTGCTTACTGCCACATAGAACTGCCAAGCTGCGAGCTGCCAGCGGGGAGCGGCCAGCTGCGAGCTTTCACGGCACGATATGTCCACATCGTTCGCAGCTCGAAGCTCGCAGCTTCTAGCTGGCAGCTCGCAGCTTGGCAGTTCTATGTGGCAGTTAGAGCGGTCAGTAGATGTAGACGGGAGTCCCCACCGGGACCATCTCGAACAGCTGCTCGATGTCCTCGTTCCGCATGCGCACGCAACCGTGGCTGACCGCCCGGCCGACCGTCTCAGGCTTGTTCGTGCCGTGGATCCCGTAGCCGTCGCCGAGGTTGAGCCGCCGCGTGCCGAGCACGTCCTCGTACCGTCGCGCGTTCGTTCCGAACGGCGGGATGATGATGTTTCCGCCGGCGACGACCTCACGATCCTCCCGCCCTCCGCCGAGCGACACGACGCTGCCGTCGGCCGTGCGCTTCACCAGCTCGGAGCCGGAGGTGTAGATCATCCCGCCGTCGCCCGTCGGGACGCTCTCGTTGCGAGAGAGCTTCACCACGCCGAGCCCGCGCTTCCGCGCCTGCTCGATGTAGTGCCAGTCGGGCGGCACCCACGCGGGGTTGACCTCCTTCAGCCGCACCACGAGCCGTCCGCGCGGAGTCTCGAAGCGGAACCGGTTGGTGCCGCTGACGAGCTCCTTTCCGCTTCCCGTCGCGACCGGCGCCTGGAACAGGGTCTCCGGACCGCGCTTGAACCAGAGCTGTCGCTCGGCGATGCTGATCACGATGTACGGCTGGTCGGTGGCCGCGACGGGCGCCGCCGCGAGCACGTTCTTCAGGCTGTCGGTGGTCGTCCCGATCTTCGCCCTGACCTCCTCGAGCACGCCGAGGTTGTCGTTGAAGACCATGCGGTTGACGTCGCGCTCGTACCGAAGCTCCGCGGTGCGCGTCACCAGCACGGCGCTGAGCGCGGCGGCGGCGGCAAATCCGGCGAGCAGCAGCCAGGCGCTGCGTCCGCCGAATCGAATTGCGTCTACAAAGGCCATCCTAGTAGAAGTATACCTTCGTACCTGCGGAAAGGTTCTCGACGATCGCTTCGAGATCCGCTTCACTCGCACGCACGCTCCCTGGCAGAACGTACGCCGAATCCGCGAGTGGTCCCGACCTGGGCAGCGAGTAGATCACCGTGCCGCCGTCGAGCAGCAGCGCGATCGGACCGAGCGCGCCGGCAACGCTGCCGCCGGACCCCGCGAGCTTCCTGTCGCCGTACACCCATGCGGGGACGTCCCACGATCCGTTCCGCAGAACTTCGACGACGGTGCGCTCGCCGCGCGGGATCGCCATGTGCAGCGTGTCGGGAGACGCGCCGACCGTGCGCTCGGGCCCGATCTGCGCGGGCATCTCCCGCAGGATCGCCCCTTCGCGCTCGAGATATATGCGGCCGCTGTCCACGGGGATTGACAGATGGATTCGCTTGTCCAGCTGCGCCTGCCTGCGGGCGAGCTCGACCGCCATGCGCAGCTTGTCCTTCTCGGCGGCGATGACGAGGTCCGTCTTCTGCCGCTCCGCCGCGCTCATGCTCGCGCGCAGGCGCTCGACTTCGCTGGTGTAGGCGAATCGCTTGTACACGAGCCAGCCGTCTATGGCGATGAGCGCCGCGACGCCGAGCATCATCGTGAAGATGAAGCCCGGATAGCTGCGCCTGAAATCGCGCCACCCGGCACGGCGGCGGTCGCTGCGGAATTCACCCTGCCTGCGGTCGGAATCGGGATCGGTCATTGAGTGCGGCTGAGAGCCTGAAGATCGAGCACCGGAACGCCGACTGGATCGCTGCGACCGAAACGGACGCGGGCGACGATGGTAAGCCGCGCGAGCGGGGGAATCGCACGAGCCATGCCGAGCAGCGAGGGCGGAACCGCAATGTAGAGCAGCGAGCGCTCCTCACCGGGACCCTGGGCGAGCATGTACGGCTCGCCGTCCACCAGCCCCCTGCGGAGCGGATCCGCCGTCTGCAGCGCGACGAATTCGACGTCCCACCGCACCAGCCTGCCGCGGCTTCCCGCCGAATCAGCGCGCAAATCGGCAGCGCTCATTCGAGTGAGCGCGCCGGAATCGGCGGGCAGCATGTCGGTCGCGAGCACCCATCCCTCCGTCCGCACACGCAGCCAGTTGCGGTCGCGCGCGAGGACCTCGAGCCGCGCTGTCGTATCCACGCGCGCGATGGGCGTCCCCTCCGGTGAGGTGCGCACCACGGCCGGACGGGCTGGAACCACCGTCTGCGGAGTAGCCGGTGCGGGCGTAGCCGGAGTGGGCGCGTCCTGAGCCGGAAGAGCGCCGGCGGACGCCAGCACCGCAAAGAGCAGTCGAATCGCTGGAGAGGGCAGTTGAATCCGGGTTAGATTGAGCAACTCACGGGCGGTCGAACATATCACCGTCATCATACCCCGCCAATATCACTTTGAACCGCCCTGTCGCGCTCGTCGTCCTCGATGGCTGGGGCTTCCGCGAGGCCCGTGAGGGTAACGCGATCGCCCTCGCGAACACCCCGTCCTGGGACGCGCTCTGGTCGCTCCCGTCGAAAACGCTGCTCGAGGCATCGGGTCTGCGGGTAGGACTCCCGCGCGGACAGATGGGCAATAGCGAGGTCGGCCACCTCAACCTGGGCGCGGGCCGCGTGGTCATGCAGGACCTCGTGCGCATCAATACGTCCATCGAGGACGGATCGTTCTTCTCGAATCCGGCCTTCGTGGCGGCGTGCGAGCGGGTCAACGCGCGCGGCGGGACACTACACCTCATGGGGCTCGTGGGGTGCGGCGGCGTGCACGCGCTCGACCAACACCTGTTCGCGCTCATAGACCTCGCCGAACGCGCGGGGGTGAGGCGCGTCGCCATTCACGCGCTGCTCGACGGGCGCGACACGATGCCGACGTCCGGCCTCGCCTATCTCGACGAGCTGCTCGCGCACGCGCGCGGACGCGCGTTCATCGCCAGCATCGGGGGCCGGTACTACGGCATGGACCGCGACCGGCGCTGGGAGCGGACGCAGTTGTTCCATCGGGCGGCCGTGCAGGGCGCGGGTCCGGCAGTCTCCGATCCCCGCGACGCCGTGCTCGCGTCGTATGCCGCCGGGCTGACCGACGAATTCATGCTGCCGGTGGTAATCGCCGACCACGGCACGCCCCGCGCGCCGATGCGCGACGGCGACGCGGTGCTCTGCTTCAACTTCCGCTCGGACCGGATGCGGCAGGTTGTGCGCGCGCTGATAGAGCCGGATTTCGACGAGTTCGACGTGCGCCCCCGCCCAGCCGTGTCGGTCACGACGATGACCGTGTACGACCCGCGCTTCAACCTCCCGGTCGCCTTCGAGCCGCAATCCATGGCACGGATCGTCGTGCAGGTCCTGGCCGAGCGAGAGAGAACGATCCTCAAGACGGCGGAAACGGAGAAGTATCCGCACGTGACATACTTCTTCAACGGGGGCAACGAGCCACCGGTTCGCGGTGAGGAGCGCGTGCTCATTCCCAGTCCCAAGGTCGCGACGTACGATCTCAAGCCGGAGATGAGCGCGCGCGGAGTGTCGGACGCGCTGTGCGGCGCGATTGACCGGAAGTCGCACGATTTCCTGCTGTGCAACTTCGCCAACGCCGATATGGTCGGGCACAGCGGCTCCATTCCCGCTACTATTCGCGCGGTGGAGGTCGTGGACGAATGTCTCGGCCGCGTCGTACGGGCGTGCGACCGGACGGGGACGCGGCTGATCGTTACCGCGGACCACGGCAACGCCGAGCTGATGATAGACCCGGCAACTGGCGGTCCGCACACGGCGCACACCACCAGCCCCGTGCCGATGGTGCTGTACGGCGCGGAAGCGAAGCCGCTGCGCGGCAGTGGCGCGCTGTGCGACGTCGGACCGACCGTGCTCGCGATGATGGGTATAGACAAGCCTCAGGAAATGACCGGAGTTGACCTGCGTGAACTCGACTAAATCGTTCGTCATCGCGGCGCTCGCGTGCGCCGCGCTCGCCGCCCCAGCGTCGGCGCGCGCCCAGGTGGGGTATCCGCCGGAGCGCTCGCCCTTTCGCGACCTCGAATACAAGCACGAGCTGACTCTCTTCGGCGGGATGTACCAGGCCGGCGAGGACCCGGCCGGCGTCGCGCCGCAGAGCGGGCCGATAGCGGGGCTGCGCTATGAATTGCGCGTGGGCGGACCCGCGCAGCTCATGTTCCGCCTCGCGTACGTGGACTCGGAGCGCATGGCGGTCGATCCCTCGGAGCCCGAGGCCTCCCGCGACCTGGGCGTCCACTCCGCGCCGCTGTACATGCTGGACGCCGGAATATCGGTGAACCTCACGGGCCAGAAGAGCTGGCGCCGGCTGGTCCCGAGCGTGAACGCCGGGGTCGGCATAGCGAGCGGCGGAAAGGACGTCGAAGGCGATCCGTACCGGTTCGGCACTCCCTTTGCGATTACCTACGGCGCCGGGCTGCGGTACGTGCCCGGCGGACGATTCGCGATGCGGCTGGGACTGGACGCGTATCTCTACAAGCTGGATTACCCGCCCGCGTACTATGCCACGGCATCGGATGGCACGTCCGTGGTCGGCCCACGGCAGTCTACGAGTTTCTGGAAGAACAACGTCGCGTTGACCATAGGAGCGTCGTACCTGTTCTTCCGCTAGTCACTAGTCACCACTTACCGCGCTCTCAGTGCCTGCCGCCTCTCTCACCCGCCGCGTGACGTTCGCGGCGGCACACCGCTACCGCAGGCCCGACTGGTCCGAGGAGAAAAACCTCGAGGTCTTCGGCTCCTGCTCGCGGCCCAGCTATCACGGCCACAACTACGCGTGTGATGTCACAGTTTCGGGGGAGATCGATCCGGAGACGGGGTTCGTCGTGGACCTCGGCGCCTTGGACGATATCCTGCGCGAGGAAGTGACCGACCGGTTCGACCACCGCAACATCAACGCGGACGTGCCTGAGTTCGCGGACGGAAAGCTGATCCCGAGCGGGGAGAATCTGGCGCGGTTCATCTTTGCCCGCGTGCAGGAGAGGCTCAACGGGCGCGCGTCGGTAACCCGCGTGACGGTAGCGGAAGACGATACTCTCAGCGCCACGTACACCGGAGACTAGAGTGAAGCAAAGGCCGGTTTCTGGATTTTGGTTTTTGGTGAGTGCGGCTGTGGTTGCCGGGGCGTGCGCGCCGGCGACTCGCGTTCCCCCGCCGATAGTCGCGATCCAACCGGCCGGTTCCGCACCGGTGGCGGTCGCTCCGGAAGTCGCCGCCCGGCTCGCGATCGCCCGCACCGCGGACTCCGTCTTTCACGATCCGCAGTTCCGCACGGCGATGTGGGGCGCGCTCATCGTGGATCCCGCGACGGGCGACACGCTGTACTCGCTGAATCCACGCAAGCTGGTGATGCCGGCGTCCAACATGAAAGTGCTGACCGGCGCGGTGGCGTTGCACCTCCTCGGCCCCGATTTCCGCTTCCGCACGACGTTCGCGGCGCGTTGCCCCGCGGGCCGCGGGCGCTGCACCGAGCTGCTGGTCACCGGCCGCGGTGATCCGACGGTCAGCGCGCGGTTCCACCCGGATCCGCTGACGCCGCTCCGCGCCGTCGCCGATTCGCTGCGCGCGCGCGGCATCACCAGCTTCAGCGGAGCCATCGTCGCGAGCGGCGATGCTTTCCCCGGCTCCATCTACGGCTACGGCTGGGAGTACGACGACCTCGGCGAAGATTACGGCGCGGGCATCGACGATCTCGTGTTCAACGAAGGGCTCGAAGCGATCGAGACGCTCACCGAGTCGGGACCGCGCGTGGAATCGGTTAAGCCGGCAACGGATCCCCGGCAGGCGTATCTCAAGGCGCTGTCGGTTGCGCTGCGGCAGAGCGGGTTCGCGCACGACGGAATCCTCCCAAGCGACAGCGGACGCGTGGATTCGCTGCTCGCGCCCGCCGAGACGTTGTTCGTGCTGCGGTCTCCGCCGCTCAGCGAGATCCTGGGCGCGATGCTCCAGCCGTCGCAGAACCAGATCGCGGAGATCCTCCTGCGAACCATCGGCCTCGAGCGCACGGGCGTGGGCAGCCCCGACAGCGGCGCGGCCATGGTGCGGCGGCAGCTGCTCGAGTGGGGAGTGGACAGCATGGAGTTCCGCGTGCGCGACGGCAGCGGCCTCTCGCGGCACAACTACGTCACGCCCGCGACGATGGTCCGGGTGCTCTCGGTGATGCAGCAGCATCCGTACGGCACCGTGTTTTACGAGGCGCTGCCCGTCGTCGGCGTGAGCGGCACGGTTCGGACCTGGCTGCGCGGCACGGTTGCCGAGCGCAACGCGTACGGGAAGACGGGGACGCTGGGGTCCGTGCGCGCGTTCAGCGGCTATGTGCGCACCGCCGGCGGCTCCACTCTGGTCTACAGCTTCATCGCCAACAACTATCTCGTGCCCACGTCCGCCGTGACGGCCGCGATCCAGACGATGGTGCGCCTGCTGGCGGAGTCTCCCTTGCCGGCGCGCTGATGCTGGGCGTCGCCGAAGCCGTGGAGACGGTTCTGGCGGCGGTTGCTCCGCTCGACGTCGCCGCAGTCCATCTCGAGGATGCACTCGGGCGATTTGCGGCGCTGGACGTCACTTCCCCGATCGCGATTCCGCCCTGGGACAATTCGTCCATGGACGGATACGCCGTGCGCGCGAGCGACGTCGCCGCGGGCGCGAAGCTCCGCGTAGCCGCGACGATCAGAGCCGGCGGGCTCGCCGAGCGCAGGCTCGAGCCGGGTGAAGCGATGAAGATCATGACGGGCGCGCCTGTTCCCACCGGCGCCGACACGGTGATCCGGATCGAGGACACCGGGGAGACGGACGGCGTCGTCACGATCAACGACACGCGCGACGTCGGCAGAAACGTGCGGCAGCGGGCGGAGGACATTGCCGAAGGGCAGACGGTGATTACGCGCGGCACGCGGCTGCTGGCGCCGCACATCGGCGTGCTCGCGTCGATCGGGATGAGCAGAGTTCCCGTGCACGCGATGCCGCTGGTTGCGATCGTCAGCACCGGGGACGAGCTGGTGCGCGTCGAGGACCTCGCGAGCGCGCGGGCCGGGCGGAACATCGTCTCGAGCAACAGCTACTCGCTCGCCGCGCTCGTGCGCGAGAGCGGCGGCGTGCCGGTGGACAACGGCCTCATAGCCGACGATCCGGCGGCGCTGCGCGAGGCGATCGAGGAAGCGTCGGACGCCGATCTCATCATCACGAGTGGTGGGATCTCGGTCGGCGAGTTCGATCACACCCGGGACGTGATTCAGGCGATGGGCGGAGAGATCACCTTCTGGAAGATCAGAGCACGTCCGGGCGCGAACATCGCGTTCGGCTCGGTGAACGGAACACCCTGGCTCGGGCTGCCGGGCAACCCGGTGTCCGCGCTCATCGGCGGCGAGCTGTTCATCCGGCCGATGCTGCGGAAGATGAGCGGCGCGATGCGGCTTTACCCGCGACCCGTCACGGCCATCGCCGCCGAGTCATTCAAGGGTTCGGATTCCATGACGTACTTGATTCGCGGCATTCTAACGCGCGTGGAGAACGGTGAGCTGCACGCGCACTCGACGGGGCCGCAGGGCTCCGGCATCTTGTCTTCGATGGCGGCTGCCAACGCGCTCCTGGTCGTCCCTCCCGGCCGCGCGATAGATGTCGGCGAGATCGTCACCGCGCTCCCGCTCGATCCGGACGCGCGCCTCACCGACCGGTTCGAGCTGCGCGCGTGAAGGACGAGTTGCGCTCGCGGCTGGAGCGCGAGTTCGACACCATCGAGGAGGTGTTCACGATCGGCGGACGCGAGCTGGTGATCCTGCGCCCGCGCAACGCCGACGACCTCATCACCGAAGCCGATTACGTCAGGGACGAGCGGCTGCCGTACTGGGCCGACATCTGGCCGTCGTCCATGATGCTCGCCGAGCGGCTGCTCGAGGAGAAGGGCGAGGGTCGGTCGTTGATCGAGCTTGGGTGCGGAGCGGGGCTGTGCGCGAGCGCGGCGGCGCTGAGCAGATTCGACGTGCTCGCCACCGACTACTACGACGACGCGCTGCTGTTCACCAGGCTGAACACGCGCGTCAACGCGGGACGCCCGGTAAAGACAAGGCACGTGGATTGGTCGGCGATCCCGGAAGACCTCGGCACGTTCGATGTCGTGCTGGCCGCGGACGTGATGTACGAGCCGCGCTATCCCGCCATGGTTGCGGGCGCGATCGATCTCCTCATGGCGCCCGGTGGCATGGCGCTCGTCGCCGACCCTGGGCGCATCGCCTTCCCGGCTTTCGTGGAGGAATGCTCAAGCCGCGGGCTCATTCTCGGCAGCGACGATGTGCGCGCGTTTCGCACTGGAGAGATACAGCAAACCATCACTATTCACCGGATCGAGCGGGAATAGCTCAGCTACATCTGCCGGTAACGCGGGCCGCTCCCACCTTCGCGCGGAGTCCAGCGCGGGCCGATTACATCTGTCGCCTTGCAGTCAATGCAGTTCGCGGGGTTCACGACCAGCCTCTCCCCATCGCGCTCGTACACGCCGGCCGGACACATGTGCACGTACAGCTCGGCGACTTCCGCCGGGACGTCCGTGCCGACCACGAGATGCGATGGAATGTCGTCGCGCGTGGCGTTGCCCGACTTGTACACGGCGTCCAGCTTGCTGAAGGTCAGCTTGCCGTCGGGCACGAACCGATCGTTGTCTCCAGGCCGCCGCGTCGCATCCGAGTCGCGGTGCGACGCGATCTTCCCGCCTGGGAAAGCGCCGTTGGTCAGCGTCATGAGCGTGGCCATCGCGCCGCCCACGTAGAACCCGTACTTCTGGAACGCGAGGCGCATGTTGCGCCGCTTGCGCAGATCCTCGGTGACGTAGCTCGAATCGATCGCGCGGTCGTACGCGGACAGCGCCGCCGCCGACGTGTCACCCTTCTTCAGCGCGTCGAAGATCGCGCGCGCGGCGTACATCCCGGATTGCATGGCGTAGTGCACGCCCTTGAGCGACGCGACTTCCACGTAACCGGCCGCGTCGCCGACGATCAGCACGCCGTCGCCGCTCTTCCGCTGCGGTAGCGCGTAGTAACCGCCCTCGGGGATGGTCTTCGCGCCCCACTCCACCATCTCGCCGCCTTCGAGGTACTGCTTGAACAGCTTGTGCTGCTTCATCCGCTGCAGCAGCTCGTGCACGTCGAGCGACGCGTCCTCGTAGTCCATTCCGACGACGAGCCCAAGCGCGACAGTGGTGGGCGACAGCGGATACATGAAGCTTCCGCCGAACGCGCTCGTCGGCAGCGGCCAGCCCAGCGTGTGCACGATCGCGTCGAGCGGCTTCTTCGTCTCCCAGATCTCCTTCACGCCCAGCGCGTATATCTGCGGATTTTCCGAGCCGACATTCTGCGATTGGAGCCACGCCTGCGACAGCGAGCCGCGCGTTCCCTCAGACAGCACCGTCACGCGCGCGATGATGTCGGTCGCGGGCGCATACGACGGCCCGCGCTGCCCGTCCTTCGCCAGTCCCGCTTCCGCTGTTCGCACACCCGTGACACGATCACCTTCGGTCAGCAGCGACGCCGCGGGAAAGCCGGTGAAGACGTTGACGCCCAGCTCCTCCGCGCGCTCGCCCAGCCAGCGCACCACTTCGCACGCTGACGCGATGAAGTAGCCGTGGTTCTGCATCGTCGGTGGCGTCGGAATCCTGAGCGCGCTCGAGCCCGTCATGAAGTACACGCGCTCGCCCTTCACCGGAGCGCGGAACGGAAAGTACTCGTCCTTCAGATCGGGGAACAGCTCGCGCATGGCGCGCGGGTTCACCACCGCGCCGGACAACGTGTGCTCGCCCAGCGCCTGGGCTTTCTCGAGCACGGCGATCTGTACGTCGCCCAGCGTCCCGCCACTCTCGTTGTCCTGCTTCACGAGCCGCGCGAGCTCGATCGCGCCCGCGAGGCCGGCCGGCCCGCCGCCGACGAACACGACGTCCATCGGCACGTGCTCCGGGTCCGGCGCCCCGCCGAAGATGAAGCGCTCTACCGGCAGCTCCGGCTGATGCTTCGCCGGAACGATCGCCGGGCCGTTGGCCATCAGTGCGACTTCCGCGCTTCGCGGACCGCGGCGGTCAGCGCCGGCAGCACCTCGGCCGCGTCGCCGACGATGCCATAGTCCGCGATCTTGAAGATCGGCGCTTCCTTGTCCTTGTTGATCGCGACGATCGTGCGCGACGTCCGCATCCCGGCGAGGTGCTGGATCGCGCCGGAGATTCCGACCGCGATGTAGAGATCGGGGCTCACGACGCGCCCCGTCTGCCCGATCTGCTCGGAGTGCGGCCGCCAGCCGTCGTCGCACACCGCGCGCGTCGCGCCGACCGCGGCGTTGCCGAACGCGTCCGCCAGATCCTCGGCCAGCTTGAACCCTTCGGCTGACTTGAGTCCGCGCCCGCCCGCGATCACCACCGGCGCATCGCCGATGTCGAGCTTGGCGGACGCGCCCTTCTTCATCTCCTTCACCTTCACGCGCGCGGCGGACGGCTCGCCCACCGGCTGCACCTGCTCCACCTTCGCCGCCTTTGGATTCTCGACGAGCGTCGTGTTGCCCGGTCGCAACCCGATCACCGCCGGCGTGCTGGCGATGGACGCGGTCGCGATGACCTTGCCGATGTTGATCGGATGCTTGACGATCACCGCGTCGCCTTCGATGCGCGCGTCGGTCACGTCGGTCACGATCCCCACTCCGAGCTTCGCCGCAACGCGCGGCAGAAGATCGCGTCCCTGCGCGGAAGTGGAGAACACGGCGACTCTGTATCCGCCCGACCTGATCCTGTCAGCGGCGAGCGCCGCGACTGCCTCGGCGTTGTAATCGCCGAGAGCTTCGTGCTCGCACACGAGCACGACGTCGGCGCCGTGCTTGCCGAGCTGCTCCGCTTTCTGCGCGATCCCCGGAGCGCCCACGAGCAGGGCGTGCACTTCTCCGCCGGTGGCGTCGGCCAGCGCGCGTGCGGCGGTGACGTTCTCGAGCGCGACCTTGCGCAGCTCTCCGGAGCGCTGCTCCGCGAATGCAAGAATGTTCGCCATCAGAGCACCTTCGCTTCGTTCTGGAGGAGACGCACCAGCTCGGGCACGGCCGCCGCGCCTTCGCCCACGATCTTTCCCGGCGGCCGGTCGGGCGGCATCTCCAGTGATTTTATGGTCACCATCGGCTCGCCGAGCTGCGCCGGCTTGCTCTCGAGCGGCTTTTTCTTGGCGGCCATGATCCCTTTGAGCGAGGGATAGCGCGCGGTGTTCAACCCTTCGTCCACGGTGAGCACGGCGGGCAGCGGGAACTCGACGAATTCCTGCGCGCCTTCGAGCTCGCGCTTGGCCGTGCCCTTTCCGTCGACGATCTCCAGCTGCGAGATCGCAGTGACGCAGGCGTAATCGAGCAGCTCGGCCACGATCGCGCCGACGATCCCGTTGGAAGAATCGGGCGACATCTTGCCGAACAGAATGAGATCGTAGCCCCCGTCCTTCAGCTCGGCGGCAATGGCGCGCGCGATGGAGAAGCCGTCAAAGGGAATGCGGTCCGCGGCGAGATGGATGCCGCGGTCGGCGCCCATGCTCAGCGCCTTGCGGATCGTCTCCTGCACCGACGGGGGCCCGAGCGAGAGTACCACGACTTCGCCCTGTCCCGCCTTCTCCTTGAGCTTGAGACCGGCCTCGACCGCCCACGCGTCGGGCTCGTTGATGTCGAATTTGAGCCCGGCCTCGTCCAGCGAGGTGCCATCGGCCGAGATCCTGAAGCGGGCGTCCATGTCGGGGACGCGCTTGACGCACACGGCAATCTTCACCGCGAAAAGCTCCGTTCTGAGGGGATGGATTTCAACGCGAAATCTAGCCACCCGAACGCAGTAAGGTCCTGCAACGTCGGACTGAGGACTCAGGACTTTGCGGCCTCAGGACTAACTACAATCGACGATCGGCGACTGATTGAGTACTGAGGACAGGGCCGCCTCAATTAATCGCCGATCCGCAATGGCCCTTAGTCCTGAGGCCGCAAAGCCCTCCATCCGCAATCGCAAGTGCTCGCTCCGCTTCCCCGAATCGGGTACGCGGAATGATCTTACGAGTCAACGTCAGCGAGCCGTCACTTTCCCGGTCCCATTCATGGAGCCGCCGTGCGCAGAAGTAGCGTAGCTCTTCTTTTTGCCATCACCAGCGTCCCCGCGCTGTTGGCGGCGCCCGAGTTGCATGCACAGGGGCAACGGTCCCGCGATGCCGCCTACTATCCGGGCTCCGACGGAGCGTGGGAGCGCAGAAGCGCCGGCCAGGTCGGGATGGACTCGGCCCGCGTGGCGGCCGCGGTCGCATTCGCCGTCGCCAGCGAATCCAGGGCGCCGCGCGATCTCCTGCTCGCGCACGCGCAGTCGTTCGGGCGCGAGCCGTTCGGCGATGCCGTCGGGCCGTTCAAGGAGCGCGGCGATCCCACCGGGCTGATTATCCGCCGCGGGTACATCGTGGCGGAGTGGGGCGACCCGACCCGGGTGGACATGACGTTCAGCGTCACGAAGAGCTTCCTGTCGTCGGTGGTGGGAGTCGCATTCGACCGCGGACTGATCCCTGACTTCGGCCGGCCCGTGCATCTGGACATGGCGCCGGTCGTGGCGCTGTCGCACGCGCCGCGATCATCCGCCGACGTCACGGGCGGCGATCCCGGAATCATCCGCCCCTTCGACACTCCGCACAATCGCCGGATCACCTGGAACGATCTCCTCCGGCAGACGAGCGATTGGGAGGGGACGCTGTGGGCCAAGCCCGACTGGGCGGATCGGCCGGACGCCGATCGGTCGGCCTGGCTCACGCGGGAGCGCAGGGCGCCCGGCAGCTCGTACGAATACAACGACGTTCGGGTGAACGCGCTCGCGCTGGCCGCGCTCAACGTCTGGCGGAGGCCGCTGCCGCAGGTCCTCGCGGAATACGTGATGGATCCGATCGGCGCGTCGCGCACCTGGCGCTGGTACGGCTACGACAATTCGTGGATTGTGCTCGACGGCGCGCCGGTGCAGTCCGTGTCCGGCGGCGGGCACTGGGGCGGCGGGATGTTCATCAGCGCATACGACCAGGCGCGTTTCGGCCTGTTGACGCTGCGCCGCGGAGTGTGGGCGGGACGACAGATCCTGTCGGAGCGCTGGGTGCGAATGGCGCTCACGCCGACACCCGCGCAGGCCGACTACGGCTTCATGAACTGGTTCCTGAACACCGATCGCAAGCGGCTGCCAAGCGCGCCTGTGTCGGCGTTCATGCACCTTGGGAACGGCACCAACCTGATCTACGTGGACCCGGAAAACGATCTGGTAGTCGTCGCCCGGTGGATAGACAACGGCGCGCTCGACGCGTTCGTCGGGCGCGTGCTGGCCGCGATCAATTGAGCTCGTCGGTTACATCATCCGGGGTGTAGCGAGTCCAGACGAATATCGCCGCGCACGCGTCGCCCATGGCTTCGATCGGAAGCTGCGACGTGCCGCGGTACACTTCCATTGCTTCGATTCCGCTGGGATGCAGCCCGGCCAGAATGTCGAGGCCGTTGCCTACCCGCTGGCCGTTGATGTACACCGCCAGCCATCGCGCGTCGTCCTGGCCCGACCTGGCGTTCGCTCCGCAGCGCGCGACCCGGATCGTCGGCACTCCGCCGGGTGAGAACACCGTGATTCCAGGTACCGCGCCAAGCATGTCGATCACTCTGCTTCGCTCGGCTCGGCGCACGTCTTCGAGAGTAAAATACGTTCCCCGGCCGCGCGCGCGGCGCTCGTAGAATTCATCGAACTTCGAGGTGCCCGCGTAGCGCGCGGGCTTTCCGAACGGCAGCGCCGCTTCGACTACGACGGTCTCCAGCGTCGGGACCACCGGGATCAGCGTGAGCGCGATCGAGTGCCTCCGGTCCTTCACCACTGAGAGAACCGTGTCAGCGAACGCGTACCCCAGCGCGCGGGCGCGCACGTGCACGAAGCCGGGCGGGACCGCGGGGAAGCGAAAACGGCCCGCGGAATCGGACCGCACGGAGTGGCCCGTCGCGGTCAACGTCACCTCCGCTCCGGCCAGCGGTTTGGCTTCGGCCAGTAACACGCCTTCGATGCTGGCAGATGGCGCCAGCGCCGCTACGGCGGCGGTGCGCTCCGACGCACGCAGTGCCTGGAACGCTTCCCGGGAAAGGATACCGCCGCCGTTCTCCTGAAAACCGACCGAGCGCGCTACCTGACCCGTTCTCTCCGTGATGGGCGCACGCAGCTGCCACGCGCTCACCAGCCACGCGCCCGACGCGAGTCGTTGAAAGCGCGTCTCGCCGCCGCCGCCGAATCGCGAGATCAGGCCCGCGTTGACGTAGCGAAAGGTTATCCGTCGTAGCTCGCTGCTTCGTTGATCGACCCACGCAACACCGGCGATGTCCGGCACACGCCGCGATGGAATCGGCCTGAAGGAAATGCCGATGAGATCGGGCTCGTTCCTGTCGCGCTCGAGCCGGAAGCAATGCGAGGCCGCGAACTCGGGCGAGAGCAGCACGGATTCATCGGGCCCGTAGTAGCTCCAGCCCGAGGCCTCGTCACCCTCGACGTAGCCGACTCTCGCGAGCTGAGCAGGATTTATAGCACCAAAGGGACGTTGATTCCTGATCGTGAAATAACTCGTGTCGGTCGCTTCGATCTCGCCGGCGCGTCCGGTCGTCTTACGGTAAGTCCAGCCGCCTCCAACGCCCTGAAGGTCGTCCATCGTGAGCCGCGAGGCCTGGAGTGCCTTCGCCACTTCGTCCCAAACGGTCCCCAGCCCGCCGGCGTCCGATGTGATCGGCCCGCACTGCGACCGCGCCGAGATCACGACGGCGGACAGCATGATCGGGTTCGCGGGTATGGAAACGGTGAAACGATCCGCGCGCGGCAACCTCAGCGGGCCGGACACGTACGGCTGATACCCGATGCGCCGGACGCGGAGGCGGTACGTCCCCGCCGGCGCGGAGAGGTCTCCGAAGCCGTTTCGGGAAGTCAACACTTCGGCTACCGCCCGGCCGTCAGCGTCAACGAGCGCTACCAGCGCCCCTCGCAGTGGAGCGGCCGTCGCCGAATCAACGAGGCTGACCCTGAGTGCCTGCCCAGATATCTCGCTTGCAGACACCGCCGCTGCGAGAGGCAAAGCAGCGAGGAAGCGGAGCTTCATAAATCTCCGGTTGTTGCGAGCGAACCCGTATCCATCTGCATCCGAACGCTCTCGGCAATCTGCGAACGAGCAGGCCCCAGCAACATTATTATCTGGTTAGGCTCGCATTACGATTGCATTACGGTTCGCCGTCCAGCATGGGGCACGCGATCGCTCCGCGAAGACTACGGCTGACGAGCCAAGCGTTGATCGAAATCGAATGGCCGGGATGGCCGGAGCGCGATCGCGGCGAACGCCGGGTGCGCGGGGTTCAACAGGTAGTTGAATGACCCGTCGAGTATCACGCTCGGCACGCGAAGTACCGCCGAGCTTCCGGCGCGCACCCACGCATCACCGATTGCCTGGCATTCGACAGGCGGGGGCGACCGCTTCCAGCTCCCAGGCAGAAGCTTCGGGTCGAGCACCTCGACCAGTTTGTCGGGCACTTCCGCGGAGGCAAGAGAGAAAGAGCGCAGCGTGGCGGCACCCTGGACGTGCACCAGCACCTCGAGTACCGCCAGCGCCGCGCTCTCCGAGCCATACGCCACGACCGTGCCCGGGCTGCTCCACCGCCCGCCGTGAAGCCGTGCCCCCTCGCCGTCGAACGCCTGCCGCGAATATCTCGTCTTGACCAGACGCCAGACCGTCGGCACCGACGCGGTCAGGCCGGAATTCCGTGCTCCAACCGGCCGATAAGATTCAACACTTCGCTCGCCCCTACATCCGTGGCAGCGAACGCGAGGGGCGTGACGCCCCCGAGCGCGCGCTGCGGAACGGACAGCCACGCGCGGGCGGCGTCGGTCGCGCCTTCAAACAACTCGAGCGCACGCCCGAACACCTTGGCGAATCGCACGAGACGATCCGACTCGCCCGGATCGAGCCGGCCCTGCTCCCGCCGTCTCGCCAGCGTGCGCGGAGGAATCTGGGTCAGCTCGGCCAGCGCGCCGGCAGAAAGCGACGCATTGCGCTGGAAATGCTCGAAAGCCGAGTACGAGAACCCGTCTCTCACGCGCTCATAGATCTTGACGGGGTCATAGGTCC
This sequence comes from uncultured Gemmatimonadaceae bacterium, assembly GCA_964350145.1. Lineage (GTDB taxonomy): Bacteria > Gemmatimonadota > Gemmatimonadetes > Gemmatimonadales > Gemmatimonadaceae > JACDCY01. The sequence goes on along the minus strand of CAYGJL010000012.1, from coordinate 43,434 downwards.
GGAGACCCAGCAGCGCCATGTAATGGTGGCCCTGGCGATGTCCAGAGCTGATCCGATCCCGAATCACCGCGATATCGGCATTTGAATCCATTGCAGTGAGCCTTCTGGAAGGTTTGGCCATATGGCAGACAATATACTGCCGTATGGCGTATGTCAATGGACCGTCCGGCGCAACAAAGGGCCCGGTTGCCCGGGCCCTTATTGCTTTGATTGCCCCGCTCCTGTCCGCTCCGGAAAAACGTAGGAGGCGGCGTCAGCGACACGTCACACGCCCGGCGCGAGCCCGCTACTCGAAGGCGCTGATCCCCGTCACCGCCTGGCCCAGCACCAGCGTGTGAATGTCGTGCGTGCCCTCGTACGTGTACACGCTCTCCAGATTCGCCATGTGCCGCATGGACGCGTACTCTGCCAGGATCCCGTTGGCGCCGAGCAGCCGCCGCGCCTCGCGCGCGATGTCCGTCGCCATGCTGACGTTGTTGCGCTTCGCGAGCGAGACCTGCTGCGGCGTGAACGTGCCGGCGTCCTTGAGGCGGCCGAGGTGGAGCGCGAGCAACTGCCCCTTCACGATCTCGGTCAGCATCTCCGCGAGCCGGGCCTGCTGTATCTGGAACGCCGCGATCGGCTTGCCGAACATCACGCGGTTGCCAGCGTAGCTCACGGCCTCCTCGAAGCACGCCATCGCGGCGCCGAGCGCGCCCCAGGAGATGCCGTACCGCGCCTGGGTAAGGCACATGAGCGGGCTCTTGAGTCCGCCGGACTTGGGCAGGATCGCGTCGGCGGGGAGCTGCACGTCCGAGAACACCAGCTCGCTCGTGTCCGACGCGCGCAGCGAGAGTTTCCCCTTCTGGTCCTTCGACGAGAATCCCGGCGTGTCGCGCGGGACGATAAATCCGCGGATGGACTTGTCGTCGTCGGTCGCGCCCGTCTTGGCCCACACGATGGCGACGTGCGCCGTCGAGCCATTGGTGATCCACATCTTGGAGCCGTTCAAAACCCACGTGCCGTCCTTCTGCTCCTTCGCGCGGGTGATCATGCCCGCGGGATTCGAGCCGAAGTCGGGCTCGGTGAGACCGAAGCACCCGATGATCTCGCCCTGCGCCATCTTCGGTAGGTAGTGCCGCTTCTGCTCCTCGCTGCCGAAGGCGAAGACCGGATACATGACGAGCGCGCCCTGCACCGACGCGAACGAGCGCACGCCGGAGTCGCCGCGCTCGAGCTCCTGCATGATGAGGCCGTACGCGACGTTGTTGAGTCCCGCGCAGCCGTATTCCTCTGGGAGATTCGCGCCGAACACGCCGAGCTCGGCCATCTCCGGCACCAGCTCCAGGGGGAAGCGGCCGTCTATGTAGCAATCGCCGATGATCGGCAGGACGCGGTCGTCAACGAAGCGGCGCACTGTGTCGCGCACGGCGCGCTCGTCTTCGGAAAGGCTGCTGTCTATGGCGTAGAAGTCGTTCACGGCTCTCGGGCGGGGGCGGTGAGTACCGGCTGGAGAGAGCTAATCTAGCGTGACCGATGCGGCCTCGTCACGAGTCAGCGATTGGGCTGACAATGCCCGACTCTACTACGTGCGCGCGGTCTCTTCCGCCATCGCGACCAGGATCGCGTACCGGTGCATCTCACCGTCCGATTTCACGCCAAGCGCGCGGCGGATGGTCTTGCGATGAAACGCCACGGTGTGCACGGTCACGCCGAGCTCCGCCGAGATCTCCTCGGAGCTCATCCCTTTCCCGAGCATGCGGACGATGCTCTGCTGGCGGGCCGTGAGCTGGCTGAACCCCGTCGGGCCAGCCACCTTGCCGTGCTTTCCCTTCTCGGGAATCTTCGGCGAGCGGTACTTTTCGCCCGCACGAATCACCTCGATCGCCGCGCGCAGCTCGTCGAGTCCGGCATTCTTCGGGACGAACCCCCGGGCGCCGAGGGACATGGCCATGCTCGCGAGGTAGGGATCCACGTGCATGGTCAGCACGAGAACACGCAGCTCGGGATTCTCCTTGAGCAACTCGGCCAGGATATCGATCCCGTTGCGGTGCGGCAGGGACAGGTCCAGCAGCAGGACGTCGGGCTTGCGCCGCTTCACCGCGGCGACGACGTCGGCTCCGTCCTGCACGAGGTCGAGAACCTCATAGTCCGCGCTCAGCATCGCCTTGAGCCCCTGCCCGACCAGCTCGTGGTCCTCCGCGAGCAGCAGCGTCGGGAGGCTCACGACTGGACGGTCTCCTCGAGCGGCACGCGGACCATGACCATCGTGCCGCTTCCCGGGGCGGAGTGGATACGGGCCGAGCCGCCCGCGAGGCGGGCGCGCTCGTCGATTCCCACCAGCCCGATACCCGCGCGCTGGCCCACATCCGGATCGAAGCCGGCACCCGAGTCCTCTATCACGAGCTCGGCCTGGATTCCCGCGCGACGCAGCCGCACCGATGCGCGCTTCACGCCGGCATGCCGTACGACGTTCCGCAGCGACTCCTGCGCGATTCGAAAGAGCGCCAGGCTCGCGTCGCGCGAGAGCGGGGGTGGCGTGTCCGGGAGATCGAGATCAACGTGCAGGTCCGACGCCCGCTCCATCTCCTCGGCGAGCTGCGCCAGCGCGACCGACACCCCTGCCTGCTCGATCCCCGACGGATGCAGCCGGTGCGCCAGCTTCCGCAGGGCGTCGGCGAGGTCCTGCACTTCGCTCCTGATGCCGTCGAGATGGTGCAGTCGGCCGGCGTCGAGCCCGTGGCCGGAAGAGCCCAGCTCGTCGAGCTCGTGCTTGACGACGACGAGTCGCTGAATGGCGTCGTCGTGAACTTCCCGCGCTACGCGGGCGCGCTCTTCCTCGTGCGCCTCCAGCAGCCGCTGGGTGTAGCTGCGGTGCACGGCGACGAGCCGGCGCTGCGCGATCACCATGGCTATGCCGAGCCCGCCGATGAGGACGAAGACGGCGAGGACGGTGGCCAGGAAGATCCACCAGAGTATCTCGGCGCTCCCCGAAGCAGCATTCCCCATGTGATGGCGGCGAAGGACAGGATGACCACAGCCGCCCGGAGATTGAAGGCGGCGTGCAGGAGGTCTACGCGCTCGCGGATAAGGTACCACGCCAGCGGCTGCATGGCTGCGGCGGTCGCGGCGTACAGCATGACCCCGCCGATCATCCAGAACCAGTCTTCGCCGGCCAGCGATTGCTCCGTTGCGAAGCTGAGGCTGACGAAGGTCCAGACCGTGGCGAGCAGCATCACTATTGCATGAAATGGGACGACCGCGAGGCTGAAATCCTTGGGATCGTCGAGCGTCAACGTCAGCACGACGCTCACCACAAGCACCAGCGGAATCGCGATTTTAAGGGCCAGGCGCGCGGACGCGGCGGGGTGCCACTGGGCGAGGGCCCAGAGCAGCGCCATGCTCAGCGCGGGGTGGCCGACGTAGCCGAGCCAGAGGTTGTTGCGTCCGCGCGAGCCGAGGAGCATTGCAAGGATGTTCAACAACCCTTCTATGGCGCACCAGAGCGCGATCGCCAGTCGCGCCTTCGTCAGGGCGCGCGCGCGTAGCCCCCCCGCCAGGACCGGAAGCAGAGGGGCGCCCACGGACGCCGCGTACTGGAGCAGCGTAGGCTTCAGCCCAGCTCTCCGTTGAGGACGTTGTCGCCGCCGCAGTACGGCGGACACGGCAGCCCGAAGTCGAACAGCTCGCCCGTCGTCATATCGTCGCCGGTCTCGTCCACTCCGACAAGTAATAGCTCATGCTCGCGGCGCTCGTTCCGCCCGTAGTAAATCCTGATCCCCGCGCAGCGCGGTTGGGCGAGCAGCCGCTCGAACACGTCGCGCGGGAAAAGAGATGCGCGCGGCGCTCCATGCGGGGCGACATCGCGGAAGCCCCGGGTGAGTGCCGCAGCCGCTTCGAGCGAGACCTTGTGATTGCGTTCCGGAGGAAAAGCCACGTTACGACTCCTGAGAAAGGAATCGCTCACGTTCGGAAGAGATGACGCATGATGCAAGGGAACCTACTACTAGTAGTAGTATCCGTTGGCGCTCTGGCGGGTGGGGAACCCCGCGATAGCTTGGCTGTACGAGGTCGCCGGAGGCTCGCATGAAGATCGCCGCTCTAATGGCCGCACTGGCGGCTGCTCCCCTGGCTGCCCAGGTTCCGGCCGACGCCCCGCCGGCGGTCGAACACGCCACGCTCCGGGGAGTCGTCGTAGATAGCGTGCGCGGTGGATTCCTGAAGGGCGCGAGCGTCGGCATAGTGGGGCCGTCGCGCATGGCGCTCACGGATTCGCTGGGGCGCTTCTCGATAGACCGCATTCCGCCGGGCGAATACAGAGTCGCGCTGTTCGACGGCCTGCTCGACTCGCTGGCCATCTCTGTCCTTTCGGCGCCGACCCGTTTCACCGCGGGCGACACGGTCGAGTTGATTCTCGCGATCCCGTCACCGGCGACGATCATCGCCGCGAAGTGCGGCGCGCCGGCGCGCGACGACGAATCCTCGGCTCTCTTCGGGACGGTGTTACGCGCCGAAGACGGCGCACCTGCGGCCGGCGCGGAAGTGCGCGTCGAATGGCTCGAAGTCGCCATCGATGAGGCGACGGGAGTTCGCACCATGCCTCGCTCCAGCCTGGCCGGGGCGGACTCCGCGGGGCGCTACAAGGTTTGCGGCCTGCCCTCGGGTCTCAACGCCGAAATCACGGCGCGCCGCGGCGAGGACAGCACCGCGTCCGTTCCAATGATGTACGGTGACTCCCGGCTGGGGATCGCGAACCTGTTCATAGCCGGAACGGTGGCCGGGCGGCGTACAGTGGGCGCTCCGGTCCGCGGAATCGTTGTGGATGCAGCCGGCAAGCCGGTCGGCAACGCGATGGTAGCGCTATCGTCGAGTCCGTCCGCAGTGACGACCGAAGCCAATGGGAGGTTCGAGATCGCCGGCCAGCGCCTCGGCACTCAATCCGTGTTGGTCAGACGGCTCGGATATCAGCCGGTGGAAGTCGTAGTCAACGTTACATCGCAGCCTTCCGCACCTCTGACAGTCACGCTGGACGAGTTCGTCCCGGTCATCGAGTCCGTGGTGATCGAAGCGAGGTACAACGCCGCGCTGGAGCGCGTGGGTTTCGCGCGCCGGAGGCATTACGGCCTGGGACGGTACTACGAGGGGAAGGACCTGGAGCACGTCACCAATCTCGAGAATTTCCTCAAGACCATCCCGGTGTTGAACCGCCGCATGGGACTACCGCTGGGGAGCACCTCGATCGGGGGCCGCTCGCAGGACATAATTGACGTGCGCGACGCTCCAAGCCCTGGGGGAAGCAGCCGGTCGAACGCTCGCCCCAGGCTGGCCGACGCGTCGGCAGGTGCAGCGGGCGGCGAGTCCGGGAGCTGCCGGGCGACGTTCGTGGACGGAGTGAAGGTCAGCGAGACCGACTTCCTCATGCCGAACGAGGTGGCCGCGATCGAGGTGTACTCCCCGACCATGACGCCGTCGGAATTCAGAGGATTATATGCGACCTGCGCGACGGTTGTTATCTGGACCGATTGGAAGCTGCGGCGCGCGCAGGTGCGGAGGTAGCCGTGCTCAAGTCTGGTACGAGCATCGTGTGGATAGGCCGAAGGATTGAGTCGTTGCGCGTCTTGGTTGTGGTATTTGTCGTGGTCCTGCCGGTGAGCCTGGGGGCGCAGGCCACCACGACTCAGTTGACTGGTCGCCTCACCGCCACCGATGGATCGCCCATAGGCGGGGCTGAAGTAACGGTTGCCGGATCCACATTGACCGCTCGATCAGACTCCGCCGGACGCTTTCTTGTCGAAACGGTCCCGGTGGGAGAACTGCGAATCCAGGTTCGCGCGCTGGGGTTTGCGCCGCTCGACACTATTCTGAGAATTCTGCCCGGCGCATCGCACTCATTGTCTCTCACGATGGCGCGATCCGTTCAGCAGCTCGCTCCCGTCGTCACCGAAGCGGTCCTGCCGTTTGGGAAGCCGCTAAGGTACCAGCACACGGGCAGATTCGACGACTTCTACGAGCGGCGCGCGAGACAGCCCGGAACGTTCTTCACGCGCGAGGATATCGAACGCTCAGGTAGAAACTCTTTGATGGAGCTGGTGTCAATGGCGCCCGGCGTAATCGTCGGAACCCGCCCAGGCGGCTTGCCGTACATTCGTGTCGCCCGTTGTGTCGGAAACCAAATTGGCCAACGTGGGACAGTTGACCTTTACAAGTGGCTGAACGTGTTCATCAATGGGCGGCGCGTCTTATCAAACCTTGAGAGCCTTAGCGAGTTGAAAGCGGACGAGATCGAGACGTTGGAAGTTTATCGCGGCCCGTCGCAGCTCCCGCTCGAGGCGATCGGAGACGCTTGCGCCGCGGTCTTCATCACAACGCGCTATACCACGGGCTCGGTGCTGCCCAAGAAATAGCTAGCGCCTGCTCGGCTCCTTCAACACAGCTCGCGGGTCTATCCCCACCTCCCGCGCCTTGGCGCGAAAAGGCCGGTCGTGCGCGACCGGAAGCCCCGTCTCCTGCTGCCACTGGTGCGCCATCGTGCAGCAGCGTGTGAGTCGCTTTCGTCCGAGATTCGCGCGGAAGCCTGCGCAACAACTTTGCGACGTGCTGCAAGGTTATTGCCTTGTGCCGACAATGGTCGCAGAGTCTCTGTCCATTTTCTACATCCATCTTTCCAGACTACTACCATCAGTAGTTCCCCTAACAAGCGAACTCCCCCATGATGGAGATGCCGGGTACATGACTCGCTTAGACGAGGTGTGCATTGGTTCATCGAATACATGTGGGCTTGTTGCCGTCCGCCCTCGCCGTCGCATGCGCGATTTCCGCCACTGCGTTACCCGCGCAAGTGCCCGCAGGTGTCCGACTTGTCGAGGTCGCCTCGTACTCCGTTCCTAGCGGTCTCGAAGTGTCTGGCGCCGCGCTATCCGAAAGCGGCTCGGTGGTGTTTTGGTCGCGTGAAAGCAAACTCGTCATGACGACTGACGGTCGGCGCTTACAAACCTTGTGTTTAGGGCAAAGCCTCGATCCTCTCGCCGCGACCTTCATCGGAGAGCCTTCTCGAATAGAGATCATCGACGGCCGTAGCGGCCGGATTGTTCGAACGGGTCCCAGAAATACTTGCCGCTTTGGCGCCGAATTGGGGCGACCTGGTACCATCGTAGCGGCGACGTACTCACGCCAAAGGGACGAATGGATCGACTTGACGAATCGGAACGGTAAGACCGCGCTCGTGATCGCAGGTGGCGGTCAGCGACGATACGTGGCCATTCCGATCGTGCCAGTCACGGAGTTAGCGATGACGCACATCACAGGATCCCCTCACGGTGTCGTCATGTCTTCGTTGAAGCCGCCATTCGCGTGGACATCCGTGTCGATGGCGGGCCGGACTCTCGCGCGCGGTCGCCCCTTCACCGGCGACACGCTCATTGTAGGGGTTTCCGATACCGCGGCGAGCTCCGAATTGGTCGGCATGGCGACCCGTGCAATTGACAGCACGTATTCGCTACACCGTTCCGGTCGTTAAGCACGTTTCTCTCGAGGGGGATCCAATGACGAAAAAAGGAATCGCCATTTTCTCAAGACTCGCGGGAGGACTCATCTTACTGATTGGCACGGCATCCGTCGCCCAGGCACAATGTTGGGTGTGCGTCCACGAGGGCTATCATCCCCTCGACAGCTATCGGTGCGTATCGACACCGCCCGGGCCGGGAACTTGGGCTTACTGCAATGATTTCGGTGAGACCAGCTATCCTTGCGACGTATCAGGCGCGTGCGAGCCGATGCTCGCGGCAACGGTCGCTACAGTTCGCCCGGACGGCATCATGACCCGCGCCATCGGACTCGCCCAGCTGATCGCGCCGCTCTCGTGGTTACAGCCAGGAAGGGCGCTCGACGTTGCGCTTGCCGGGATTTTTCCTGCCTCGTCTCGGGATGAAATGCCGATGAGCAGGATTCTGGACGCGCCTAACCATTTGTTCTCCGAATCGTTCCATACCCTGCCTAACTCGGGGGTCGCAAGCAGCACGAAGTGTGAAGGTTATGCGGTTTCCCGGTCGTACACGAGCGAGCAAGCCGCGATGCTTCGTCGGGAGAGCGGAACCTTCACGATCTGATTGCCCGATGGCTAGAACCAGGTTGCGACAGCGGAACTAGTCAGCTACCGGGGGTAGAAAAAAACGGGAACGGTGCACCACCCCCGGCAGCAGACTACCGCTCGACAACAATTGTCCGTGCCCCTTTGGGCTGGGTGTTGGCCCGGGAGATTGAGAAAAAATGTGGTTATTGCTCCGAATGCTGGTAGCTGCGGTTTTGCTTGCCAGCGCTCCAACTATAGCGCGGGTGCAGGCACAGTCGGCTCGACTGGTCGTACAATTTGTGGCCACTGATGGCTCGCCTGTCAGCGGGGCCGAAATGAGTCTAGGAGGATTGGTGCAGCCGAGCCGATCAGACTCAAGCGGGCGCTTTGTGATTGACGCCTCGGTTGGGCAGGTAAGGCTGCAGGCGCGGGCCGTAGGGTTCTTCCCGCTTGATACGGCGCTGACCCTTCGGGGAGGGGTCCAAACTGCTACGTTCCGCATGGTCCGGACCGTTCAACAGTTGGAGCCCACGATAATCGAAGCGGTTCTGCCGTACGGCAAACCGGTGCGGTACCAGCACACGGGCAGATTCGACGACTTCTACGAGCGGCGCGCGAAACGACCGGGCACGTTCTTCACCCGCGAGGACATCGAGACCTCCGGTCGAAATACCGCTATGGAGCTGATGTCGACCGCACCGGGAGTGACGGTGAATTGGCGCAACGGCTCGGCCATTGTCCGGGTCGCGCGCTGCACCGCGACTTCCATATACGGTGCCCTCCGCGATAGAGGGGATAGCGACCACCTTTGGCTGTCGGTATTCATTGACGGCCAACGCATCGGCCGCTTCGGCCAGGGCCAGATCGAGACGCTCGCCCAATTGAAGGCCGACGAGATCGAGACGATGGAGGTATACCGCGGACCGTCACAACTCCCGCTCGAGGCGATCGGAGACGCTTGCGCCGCGGTCTTCATCACAACGCGCTACACCACGGGCTCGGTGCCGCCCAAGAAATAGCTAGCGCCTGCTCGGCTCCCTCAACACCGCGCGCGGATCTATCCCCACCTCGCGCGCCTTGGCACGAAAGGCCCGGTCGTGCGCCACCGGCAGCCCGCTCTCCTGCTGCCACTGGTGCACCATCTCGTGCAGCAACGTGTGAATTACATGCTCCACGCGTCGCGCCGGATGTGCCGGCGTCATCACGTTTCGAAGAAAGGAATCGCTGTCCGATGCACGTCGCACGCGTGCAAGGCACCTACTAGTAGTCGTCCTGCGCAAAGGCCATGGCTTTGTGCCCCGTCGTACAATGCTGGACTACTACTGGTAGTAGTTCCTATCCGCAATGCATTGCCCTAATTATTGACGAGAGAGATTTACCGGATCCATCGGATGAGGTGTTCATTGTCTGATCGGAAATCTGCGGGCTCGTTCCCGTTCGTCCTTGCCGTTGCTGGCGCGATTTCCGCTCCGGCGCTACCTAGTCAAGGCCAATCCGGTGTCCACCTTGTAGAGATAGCTTCGTTCCCCGTTCCCGGCGGTTTCGAAGTGACGGGCGCCACGTTATCCCCAAACGGCCCCGTGGTGTTTTGGTCGCGCGAAAGCAAGACCGTAATGACGAGCGACGGCCAGCGCATGCGGAACCTGTGCCCTCGCGAAACCCTTGATCCTCTCGCTGCCGCATTCATAGAAAAGCCGTTTCGGATAGAAATTGTTGACGGCCGCAGTGGCCGACTGGTTCAAGCGGGCCCAGGAAGTACTTGTCGCTTTGGCGCGGAGTTGGGACGACCGGGAACTATCCTGGCGGCGTCGTACTCGCATGGAAATGACGAATGGATCGGTCTGACGAATCGGTATGGACAAAGCACCCTCGTGATCGCAGGCGGCGGCAGGCGAAGGCATGTGGCCATCCCGATCGTGCCAGTCATGGACTTACCAATGACGCACATGACGGCTTCGTCTACCGGCGTCGTTCTGTCGTCGTTGAAGTGGCCGTTCACATGGATATCGGTGTCCCGCGCGGGCAGAACTCTGGTCCGCAGTCGCCCCTTCACTGCCGACACGGTCATCACGGGGGTTTCCGATACCGTGGTGAGCTCAGAATTAGTCGGCATGGCGACCCATGCAATTGATAAGGGCTTCATCCAATTGCTGGCTGATCCTCGCAGTGATCTCCGGGTGTTGGTTGTCTACGGTCCGGACGGGCGCACGTTCAGGCGTGCAACCATCGGAGTATCGCTAGGTCTGTTGGACTTCGAGCCCGTCGCGACCCACGTCTTGGCGTTGCGACGAACCGATACCTTGGAGCTCGTTACGTATTCGCTGCACCGTTCCGGTCGTTAAGCATTTCTTCCATGGGGAGGGCACGATGTCGAGAAACCGAATGAACGTTCCTTCAATGCTCGTGGCCGGGTTCGTAGTGCTGATTGGCATGGCGTCGATCGCCGAAGCGCAATTATGTTGGTACTGTTCGGAAGATCAAATGCGTTGCGTGCGAGCGCACCCACCGGCGCCGGGATCTGGTGCCTACTGTAACGACAATGGGGGCAGCGGCCCCTGCGTCCTCCTTGGCAACTGCGAGCAGACGCTCGCGGCTACGGTCGCCACGGTTCGGCCTGACGGGGTAATGACGCCCGCTATCGGTGTCTCACAGCTAATAGTGGCATCATGGTCGCCGTCAGGGAAAAAACCGCTTAACGTTGCCCTGTCCGACCTTTTCCCTACCTTGATGATCGAGAATGAAATGGCAATAAAAGCGGTCCTCGATGCTCCTACCCGATTGTTCTCCGCTTTATTCGCCACAGCACCCAACGATGGGATAACGAGCAGTGAGAAGTGCGAGGGCTATTTGGTCGCTCGGGCGTACACGAAGGAGCGAGCGGCGATCCTTCGACGAGACGCAGCGATCCTTACAATCTGACCGACCCGAAAAGACGGAGAAGGGATTGCAGAAGGGACCTAGTCGACCGCCGGGGGTAAAAAGAATCGGACGGTGCGCATCATCCCCCGGCAGGAGACAGTCTGGTATCGGCACCAACAACAATGGTCGATTGCATCAAGGGGCTGTACGTTGACGCGGGAGACTAGGAGAATGCGATTACTGCTTGGAATGCAGGCAGCGGCTGTTTTGCTCGCCCTTGCTCCGACGCTGGCGGGCGCACAAGCGTATTCCTCCCGACTGGTTGGGCAACTCGTAGCCAACGATGGCTCGCCTGTCATCGACGCTGAAATAACTGCCGCCGGATCGTTATTGGCCACCCGATCCGACTCGGCCGGTCGCTTTGTGATGGACGCGGCGCCGATTGGGCAGCTACGGCTGCAAGCGCGCGCGGTCGGGTTTGCGCCGCTTGATACGACGCTGACGCTTCAAGCGGGAGAGACCCGCTCTGCGACGCTCCGAATGCTCCGAACCGTCCAGCAGCTGGCACCTGTGGTGACGGAAGCGGTACTGCCATACGGGAAGCCACTGCGCTACCAGCACACCGGCAGGTTCGACGACTTCTACGAGCGTCGCGCAAAACGGCCTGGCACTTATTTCACTCGCGAAGATATCGAGAGATCCGGAAGGAATTCGGCAATGGAGCTGATGTCTTCCGCGCCCGGGGTGACGGTGAATTGGCGGGATGACGGTTACATGTTCGTTCGGATCGCCCGTTGCGAAGGGAATTCCATCTGGAACCAGAAACGTCGTCCGGAGGAGCGGCACCTCTGGCTTGCCCTCTTCATCGATGGACAACGCATCGGCGGAGCGACGGCCATTCAGACTCTGAGCCAGATCAAGGCCAATGAGATCGAGACGATGGAAGTCTACCGTGGACCGTCGCAGTTGCCGATCGAGGCCGTCGGCGACGCGTGCGCGGCGGTCTTCATCACCACACGCTTCACGACGGGCTCGGTACTGCCGAAGAGATAACTAACCGCTCACCGGTTCCTTCAGCACCGCACGGGGATCGGTTCCCACTGCACGTGCCTTGCCGCGAAAGGCGCGGTCATGCGCCACAGGCAAACCCGTCTCCTGCTGCCACTGATGCACCATCTCGTGTAGCAGCGTGTGAACGACATCCTCCCACGAGTCGCGCCGAATGTGCCTGCGCGCGATGGCGATGTCGGCCTGCAGCTCGGCAGACGCCAGCGAATAGTGCCCGAGCTTTCGCTTCATCCGCCGCGACACGCGGATCGTCATCGTCTTGAGCGCGCCATCGAAGAATTGTTCGTTCAGCTCGGCGTGCGCCGCTGTGAGCCGCGCGGCATACGGCTCGTCAGCCCGATGCGTCGCCTCGCACCGCAGCCGCGCGCGCCGGCCGGGCAGCACCGACGCGTAGCTCAACAGCACCCGCTTCGCCTCGGACCTGCTGTCACGCCGTCTCGCTCGCGCGAAGCGCACGATCGCGCTCACGACTTCGTCACCGGCGGACGAGTAGCCACGATGGACCCGCAGCCAGCCATCGCCGAAGCTGACCATCGTCGTGCTGTTGTCGGTGAGTGCGACCCTGACGTTGGGATCGAGGCCGAGCGCGTACAGGCGGGAGCTCAGATCGTCGTCGCCGACAGGCAGCTCGAGGCCAAGCTGTACCGCGGCTGTCACGCGGTCTTCGCGGGCACCGCGCGGTCAAAAGACCGATGCGGCCCGCGGACGAACGTCCCCTGTTTCTGGGACCACACCATCGTCGTCACCTCAATCGCCGCCGGCAGCACGGTGATGAGGTTCACCGACGAGGGGCGCCCGCCGCGCGACCGGTTCGACACGGTGCCCGCGGTCGAGATCACCGTGCCCTTGTTGGTGTGCTCGATGTAGTGCACCGCTTCCTGGTGGTCGTGGCCGCACAGCACGACGTCCACGCCCATCTCGGCGAACGCGCCGAGTATGCGCTGCGTGTTCTTGAGCCCGTGCCGCTGCGACAGCTCGCCCTTCACCGGGTTGTGGTGCATCACCACGACGCGCGCGTCGTCCGCGGGCGCGCGGTCGAACTTCTCCCGCAGCTTCTCGAGCTGCGCACGCGTCACGTAGCCGATGATGGAGATGTCGCGCACGTTCCAGGTGAGCGTGCGATACGTCACGCCGTGCGACGTGTTCAAACCCACGAGCGACACACCCGGAATGCTCAGCACGGGCTCCAGATCGTGATACACCCACTTCTTGTACGCGTCGAAGATTTTGGGGTACGGACCGATCCCGAGCGGCGCGCGCCACCAGCGCACGTCGTGATTCCCCGGGACGATGATCGTCTGGCTGACCTTCTGCGCGTCGCGCAGAAACACCGCCGCGCGCTGGAACTCACCGGCCCGCGCGCGCTGGCTCACGTCACCCGAGACGGCGACGACGTCGAACTCTCCTTCCTGGATCAGCGTCTCGATCGCCTCGATCTGCTCCGGCACGACCGGCCGGCCGAAGTGGAGGTCCGAGGCGTGGAAGATCGTGGTCATCCCTTCTTTGCTCATGCTAGGGCGCGCTCTCCATGAACAGGATCGCCAGCGATCCCGCGTAAGCCTGGAGCGCGCCTTCGGCCGTGGGCGCGGCCGCGCCGGTCATTCGCCTGGCCCAGACGACGCGCTGCCTGCGCCCGTCCACCAGAATCGCCTGGCCGCTGGCGGTGAATCCTCCCGGACCATGCGAGAGGGTCATGTCGAGCGGGAGGAGGAAGTAGCGCCGCCCTTCGGACACGGCCAGCAGCGTGCGCAGCTCCCCGCCGAGCCGCTCTGGCAGGTCCGTGTCGGGCTCGAGCCGCATCCCGCGGAGCGCGCCCACCGACAGCTCGAACGGATCGGGCAGCAGCGCGGGGTTCTGGCGGTGCGCCTGGCGAAGCTCGGCTGGCCAGACCCACGTCTCCGCGATCGCGCGCGTAGTGAACGCGCTGCGGAGCGTGTCGTTGAAGCTCTCGCGCAGCAGTGGCCACGCGAGATTCGCGAGCTGCGGCGGCATGGCCGCGGACGCGGTGGGCGCGATGCGTTGCAGCGGCAGGACGACCACGGCGTCGCCGCCCAGGCGGACGTTGGCTTGCTCTTCCTCGCTCGGCCCCTGTTGTGCCGTCGCGCACGCGCCAAGCATGAGGCCTGCGACTAAAATTTGAAGGACTGATCGCATTGCGGGAAAACTAGCTGCGGCTCAATTTGGCTGCAGCGGATTCCTGGAGTGATGCCGGGGAATCCAAGTGAGGAGTGTGGCAGTTCGGAGGGGAGAGTAAGGAGTAACTCCTCACTCACTCCTCCTCACTGCCACACTCCAAACTTGGATCCCCCATCCACATTCCAGGAGCCCGCCCACTCCGAGCAATGCGCAAACTCACCTCCATCGTCTTGTGGTCGGGAGTCGCCCTCGCCGGCGCCCTCGCCTTCGCCGTTCTCGCCCTATCGCGGGGCGAGACGATCAGCGCGGCCTGGCTCCTGGTCGCGGCCGTGTCCACGTACCTGGTTGCGTACCGATTCTACAGCCGGTTCATAGCGGCCAAGGTGTTCGCGCTCGACCCCGAGCGTCCCACGCCGGCCCTGCGTCTCACGGACGGCTGCGACTACGTCCCGACGCACAAGTGGATCGTCTTCGGCCACCACTTCGCCACGATCGCCGGCCCGGGCCCGCTCGTCGGACCGACGCTCGCCGCCCAATTCGGCTTTCTCCCGGCCGCGCTCTGGATCATCGTCGGCGTCGCGGTCGCCGGCGCGGTGCAGGACATGGTCATCCTCGCGGGCTCCATCCGGCGCGACGGCAAGTCGCTCGGACAGATGGCGCGGGAGGAGATCGGCCCCGTCGCGGGCGCCGCCGCGCTGCTGGCGGTGCTCGGCATCATGATCATCATCGTCGCCGTGCTCGGTCTCGTGGTCGTCAACGCCTTGAAGGTGAGCCCGTGGGGTACCGCCACGGTCATCTTTACGATGCCGGTCGCGATGTTCGTCGGCGTGTACCTGCGGTTTATCCGGCCCGGACGCATCATCGAAGCGAGCATGATCGGGCTCGTGCTGCTCGTGGTCGCGGTGTACGCCGGCCAGTGGGTCGCGGACAGCGCGACGCTCGCGCCGATGTTCACCTGGAGCGGAAGGACGCTGGCCCGATCGCTGATGGCGTACGGCTTCGCGGCGTCGGTGCTGCCGGTATGGCTGCTGCTCGCCCCGCGCGACTACATCTCCGCGTTCGTGAAGATCGGAGTCGTGATCGCGCTCGCGATCGGAGTCCTGATCCTGCTGCCGCCCCTGCAGATGCCGGCGTTCACGCAGTTCACCGACGGCACCGGCCCGATCTTCGCCGGCAAGATCTTCCCCTTCGCATTTGTCACGATCGCGTGCGGCGCGATCTCGGGCTTCCACTCGCTCGTCGCCTCGGGCACTACGCCCAAGATGATCCAGAACGAGGCCGACGCGCGCTTCATCGGCTTCGGCGCGATGCTCACCGAATCGCTGGTCGCGATCCTGGCGCTGATCGCCGCCTGCGTGCTCGAGCCCGGAATCTTCTTCGCGATCAACGCGCCCGCGTCCGCCATCGGCGCGACCAGCGCGAGCGCCGCGCAGGTGATCTCCTCCTGGGGATTCACGGTCACACCGGACCAGATCGACGTCCTGACCCGCAACATCCAGGAGCAGACGGTGCTGTCGCGCACGGGCGGCGCGCCGAGCCTGGCGATCGGGATGGCGACGATCTTCTCGAGCGTGCTCGGCGGCGCGTCATCCATGGCCGTGTGGTACCACTTCGCGATCATGTTCGAGGCGCTGTTCGTGCTCACCGTGCTCGACTCGGCGACGCGAATCGGGCGATTTATCGTGCAGGACATCGGCAAGAACGTCTGGGCGCCGCTCGGCCGCACGTCGTGGTACCCGGCGATCATCATCAGCAGCGCGATCTTCGTGGCGATGTGGGGGCACTTCCTGTATCAGGGAGTCGTGGACCCGCTCGGCGGGATAAACTCGCTCTGGCCGCTGTTCGGAATCTCCAATCAGCTGCTCGCCGCCGTCGCGCTGTGCGTGGGCACGACGATCATCATCAAGATGGGCAAGGCGCGGTACGCCTGGGTCACGCTCGCACCGCTGGCGTGGGTCGCGACGGTGACGCTGTCGGCCGGCTGGATCAAGATCTTCGCGGCCGAGCCCCGGCTGGGATTCCTGTCGCACGCGCGGTGGCTGTCGGAGCGGATAGCGACGGGCGAGCTGCCCGCCGGAGTCGCGACCGTGGGGGCCGCGCGGCACATGATATTCAACGATTATCTCAACGCGCTCGTAGCAGGGGCGTTCATGGTGGCGGTGGTTGTGGTTATCGTTGCCGCCGCGCATGAATGGTGGTTGGTATTGTCCGGGCGGAAAGTTGCGGTTTCGACTGAAGTAGCTTTCGAGCGGGCGGCATGAGAGCTACCCTGCGTCCTGCGTGCTGCGTCCTGTCGGGCTTTCGGCTCACTTCGCGGCGCTGTCAGGACCACCGGCCGAGAGATTCCTTGTGAGATGCAAGTGGTACCGCACCAACCGTCAGCTCACCAGAATCCTGCTAGGACGCAGGACGCAGGACGCAGCGTCTTTCCCTGAATTTCCCTTTCCAATGACTGCCATGCATCGATTCATCATCCCTGCCCTCGTCCTCGCCTCTCCGCTCTTCGCACAGGCGCCGATATCCAGTCCCCCGCCGCTTCCGGCGAGCACCAGAACTCAGCCCTTCGACCTGACGATTGCGAACATCATGCGCGGGCCGGAACTGTACGGCCGTCCCCCCCAGCAGGTCGCCTGGTCGGCGGACAACCGCTGGATCTATTTCCGCTGGGTCGAAGCGGGCGCGGACTGGAGAGAGACGCCTCAGGCGTACCGGGTGCGCGCGGTTCCCGGCGCCCGTCCGGAGCGGGTGGCCGACGCGCAACTCGACACCGTCGGCCCGCTGCTAGCGAGCGGAGTACTGTCCGCCAGGCGTGACCGGAGAGTGGTGGAATATCAGGGCGACATCTTCGTCATAGATGAGCGCACCGGAAACGTGCGCCGGCTGACGGAGACCGTCGGGCGCGAGAGCGATCCGCGGTTCAGCGCCGACGGCACTCGCATCTTCTTCGTGCGGGACAACAACGTGTTCTCCGTGGACGTGGGCGGTGGCTCGCTCCGGCAGCACACCGACTTACGGTTCGGAGGCGCTGCGGATTCCGCGCGCCGGGCCGATTCCGCGAAAGCCGTGACGCAGCGCGGCTTCCTCGAGGCGCAGCAGCTCGAGCTGTTCGAGGCGATACGCGACCGCGTGCGGGCCGACAGCATCAGGCGCGTCGATTCGATCGCCCTTGCCGCTCGCCGACTACGGCCGATCTTCCTCGGAAAGAACGAGCGCATCAGCTCGATGTCGGTCTCCCCACGGGCGGACGCCATGATCGTCGTGCTCACGTCGCAGCCGGAAGGGGCGAAAATAGCGGGCGTGCCGCAGTACGTGACCGAATCCGGTTATACCGAAGAGCTGCGGCCGCGCACGAAGGTCGGTGACACGCAGGGACGCTCCCGCATCGGCTTTATCTCGCTGCCGTCCGGCCGCGCCACCTGGCTTCGCGCTTTCGGCGGCGACACTGCCCTGGGCTTCACTCGCGCGATCGGCTGGAACGAGAGCGGGACGCACGCCCTGCTCTTCTCCAAGAGCTTCGACAACAAGACGCGGACGATCCATACCGTGGACGCGTCTGGCACCATGCGCGCGACCGACGTGCTGCGTGACACGGCGTGGGTAGCCGGCCCGTGCTTCGGCTGCGCCGGCTGGTACGACGAAGGACGGCGCGTCTGGTACGTGTCGGAGGCGGACGGATTCGCCCACCTGTACACGTCGCGCCCGGACGGCAGCGACAAGCGCCAGCTCACCAGCGGCCGCTGGGAAGTGCGCGACGTCGAGCTGTCGCCCGACGAGCGTTGGTTCTACCTGCACACCAACGAGCCGTCGCCGTTCGAACAACATTTCTATCGGATGTCGGTCAGCGGCGGCGATCGCACCCGGATCACGAGCTGGTCGGGGGGGCACGAGGTCACGGTCTCGCGCGACCAGCGCTGGCTCGCCAACGTGTATTCGCACGTCAATCAGCCGCCCGATCTCTTCCTTACGGAGAATCGGCCGGGCGCGCCGATGCACCGGCTCACGTTGTCGCCCTCGGATGAGTGGCGGTCGTTCAACTGGATCAAGCCGGAGATCGTGCACATCCCCGCCTCGGACGGAGTGCAGGTTCCCGCGCACATCTACCGGCCGCAGGACATGGGCGCGCAGCCCAACGGCGCGGCTGTCATCTTCGTCCACGGCGCCGGGTACCTACAGAACGTCGGCAACTTCTGGTCGAACTACCCGCGCGAGTACATGTTCAACCAGCTGCTCGCGTCCAAGGGGTACGTCGTGCTGGATCTCGACTACCGCGCGTCGGCGGGCCACGGGCGCGACTGGCGCACCGCGATCTACCGCTGGTTCGGCGGCCGTGATCTTCAGGACAACGTCGACGCCGCGCGCTGGCTCGAGCGCGAGCACGGAATCCCGGGTGACCGCGTCGGGATCTACGGCGGCAGCTACGGCGGGTTCATCACGCTGATGGCGTTGTTCACCGAGGCCGAGCATTTCGGCGCGGGCGCCGCGCTGCGCAGCGTGACCGACTGGGCACACTACAACGAGGGCTACACCTCCAACATCCTGAACCGGCCGCAGGGCGATTCGCTCGCCTACAAGCGCTCGTCCCCGATCTACTTCGCGCACGGGCTGGAGGATCCGCTCGTGATTCTGCACGGCATGGTTGACACGAACGTGCACTTCCAGGACGTGGTACGGCTCACTCAGCGGCTGATCGAGCTGGGCAAGACCGGGTGGGAGCTGGCGGTATATCCGGTGGAGGATCACGGGTTCGTGCGGCCATCGTCGTGGACCGACGAGTATCGCCGGATCTACGAGATCTTCGAGGAGAATCTGCCGGTGAAGCGCGCGCCGTGATGTTTCGTCTACGCCGCCAATGGCAACGGCTCGGCTCGCTCGTGAGCGTGATAATCGGCGCGCCGAGCTATGAACTGTATCTTGAGCACATGGCGGCGTCGCACCCGAACATGACGCCGCTCGACCGCGAGGACTTCGTCTGCAGCAGGCTGTACGCGCGCTACTCAAAGCCGGGCGCGCGCTGCTGCTGATCCGCTGGTGAGATCGCGACCGGCAACAGCACGGCCGTAGCGGCGAGCGCCAGCGCGGCGCCGGTCACGAACGCAGTCGCGGGACCGAAGCGGTCCCACAGCACGCCAAACAAGACCGACGCGGGCAGCGCACCTAGTCCGACCGCGAGATGGAACCAGCCGAACGCGGAGCCGCGGTCGGCCGCGGGCACCATGTCGGCCACGAGCGCGCGCTCGCTGCCTTCGGTGAGGCTGAAGAAGAGTCCGTACGCGCCGAACAGTGCCCACACGTGCCACGCTTCGCTCGCGTACGCGAACGCGAGATACACCGCGGCGAACAGCGTCCACCCGGAGACGAGGAGCGGCTTTCTCCCGAAGCGATCAGACAGCGACCCGCCGAACGTTCCGGTAGATGACTTCACCACGTGCAGGTACGCCCAGAGGAGCGGAACCCACGCGATTGGCACGCCGAGATCCGTCGCCCGCAGCAGCAGGAAGGCGTCGGTCGAATTGCCGAGCGTGAACAGCAGCACAGCGCCGAGGTAAAGCCAGAACTTCCGGTCGAGTCGCCTTCGTAGCGAGGATACCGCCGGTGCGGCAGGCAGCGGCGCCTCGGGTCGTTGCTCCTTCACCGCGAACACGACTACGACGAGCGCGATCGCGGCAGGAATGCCGGCGAGCAGAAACACCGTGCGCAGAGGAACGCCCATCTGCCGCAGCAGGAGGAAAGCGACGACCGGGCCAACCACCGCGCCGGCGTGATCGAGCGAGCGGTGGAAGCCAAACGCCCGGCCTCTGATCGAGGGATCCACCGACTCGGCGATGAGCGCGTCGCGCGGCGCCGTGCGAATCCCCTTGCCCACGCGGTCGGTGATGCGGAGAACGAGCACCTGCGACGCGGCCTGCGCGAGCCCGACGAGCGGCCTCGCCACCGACGACAGCGCGTAGCCGCCGACTACGAACGGCTTGCGGCGCCGGATGCGGTCGGACCACCAGCCGCTGGCGAGCTTGAGCAGTGACGCCGCCGACTCCGCGGCTCCCTCGATCGTGCCGATGAGCGCCGCGCTGGCGCCGAGCGTGGTGCTGAGGAAGAGGGGCAGGAGCGGATAGATCATCTCGCTCGACACGTCGGTGAAGAAGCTCACCGCGCCGAGCGCGATCACTGTGGGGCCGAGCTTCGGCCTGGCCGCTATGTGACGCGTACCTCGCAGTGGTCGCCCACCGTGACTTCGCCGCAAATCCCTTCGAGCACGACTTCGTCGCCGACGAGGGAGTTGCACAGCTTCGACTTGCTGATCTTCGCGCCGGTGCCGACGATCGTGTGGCTCAGCTCCGAGCCCTCGATGACGCTCCCCTTCCCGATCGAGACGTTGGGACCGACCGTGGAATCCTTGAGCGTGACGTCGTCCTCGATGTAAACCGGATCCACGAACTTCACGCCCGCGAGATCGGCCGGCCTGCGCGCGTGGCCCTTGGTGAGCATCACCCGGTTGGTGTCGAGCAGAGTCTCGATCTTCCCGGCGTCGTACCAGCCGGCGACGTCCACGACCTTGAGCTTGGCGCCCTTGTCGATCATGTACTGGAATGCGTCGGTGAGGAAGTATTCGCCCATGTTCATCGGTGACGCGAGCACGTGGTCGAGCCCCTCGAACAGCAGCTTCCAGTTGCTGATGTAGTACAGCCCGATGTTGGCGCGCTTGGAGATCGGCTCCTTCGGCTTCTCGACGATACGCGTCATGTTGTCTTCGGCGTCAGTAACCACGACGCCGAAGCGCTGGTAGTCCTCGACCTCTTTCACCCAGATGATCCCGTCGGCGTCGGTCCGGTTGATGAGCGACAGGTCCGCGTCGAAGATCGTGTCCACGAAGATGATCAACACGGGCTCGTCCACGTACTCGCGCGCGAGCGCGATCGCGCCCGCCGTCCCGTCCTGCACCTTCTGCTCGATGAACACCGACGGGAAGTCGTAGGTGCGGGCGAACTCCTCGACCTTTTCCTTGAGGTGTCCGGTGATGTAGATGATCTGGTCTATGTCGCCGAGCCGCTTCAGCTCGTCGAGCACGTACGCCATGACCGGCTTGCCCGCGACTTTGAGCATGGGCTTGGGCGTGACGTGCGTGTGCGGCCGCAGTCGGGTCCCTTTTCCAGCCAACGGGATAATGACTTTCATGTTGTGCAGTAGCCAATAGCCAATAGCCAATTGCCAATAGCTGTCTCAGTCATGGCTTGCTCGTCCCCTCGCGTCCGTACCGGTCCTGGAGTCGCACGACGTCGTCCAGGTGCGCGGTGGATGCTTCCAGTACGTCGCAGTCCGTCACCGCTTCCATCTGGTGCACCGTATGCGGCGTGATCCGGAACGACTCGCCGGCGCGCAATCGCACGTCCTCGAGATCGCCCTGCCCCGGCCCGGTCTGCACCCGGTATACGATCTCACCCGACAGCAGATGGACCGTCTCGTCCTTGTCGTTGTGGTATTGGATCGACAGTGCATGCCCGGCCTTGATGTGCAAGATCTTGCCCACGTACAGGTCGGTGCTGGCCCAGATGGTCTCGTGCCCCCACGGCTTGGGAACGACGCGGACGTCCACCCTGCCGGAGCGAGGGGCAGAGTCAACGGGAGACGTTTGGTTGCGCTTTTGACCTTCGACGGGACCGGGCATCCAGTAATATCTCGCACTGCGTGAAAGAGCAGCAACCGACGGGCTCGGGTTCCGCCTTTGAGGGCCGCATGGTACTGGCGCCGCGCTACCTCCCGCGACTCGCGTCCACCATAGGTCTGTTCACCAACTATGGCCTGCGCGACTTCGCCAAAAACCAGGGCCTTCTCAGCGTGCAGGGAGCGGAGCTCACGCCCGACGAAGGCGCGCCCGCGGACGACGGGCAGGACAGGGCCGTCGCGTTCCGCAAGCGCCTGGTCAAGCTGGGCCCGGCGTACGTGAAGCTCGGGCAGGTGCTCTCGACCCGGCCCGATCTCCTGCCGGCGCCGTATGTCCGCGGACTCTAGCACCTCCAGGACGACGTCGGCGAGATGGACTTCGGCTACATCACGGGCACGATCGAGCAGGAGCTCGGCGCCAAGGTGAGCAAGCTCTTCTCCCGCTTTGACGAGAAGCCCCTCGCCACGGCGAGCCTGGGCCAGGTGCACACGGCCGGCGAGGCCGTGGACTCGTTCGACCGGAAGACGTACGAGAGCGAGATCGCCGGGATCATCGCGCAGCACGTGGACCAGAGCGTGGGCGACATGCCCGCGGGCGCCGTGCTGTTCCGGATGATAGACACCGGCTACAAGATGGGACTCAAGCTGCCCGCGGAGCTGACGCTGCCGGCGAAGGCCCTGATGATTCGGAGCTGGCCGCGGCTGGCGATCATCGGGTTCACGATCGCGGCGGTGCTCGCGCTCTACATGGTCGTGACGATTCTGATCAGCGACGGGATTCGAGCTTACTGGTCGCGCAACGGGCTGTTCCTTGGACAACGAAGCTCCCAAAACTGCGCGGCCAATGCACGCGCTTGCGCCTCTTGCTCCCGAGTGAGCGTTTCGGCTGCCCGCTCGATCGGCGCCGAAGAACTATCACCGGCTGATTGCGAGGCGTCCCGTAACAGATACGACTTTCCGTAGAAGCGCTCGCGCGCCCGCTGTTGCTCGCTGCGGATCCGTTGGGCGCTGTCGCGGCCGAACAGCAGTCGCGATGCGGTCAGCCGTTGGTTCGTTCCAAATTCGACGAGCAGGACTTCAACGCTGATCGAGCCCGAGTGTAGCCACCTTTCATCGATAGACGCTAACTGCAGCGGACGCCCTGAGGAATCATAGAGCGCCTCAAACAAGCGCGGTGTCCGCGACCACACAGAGCGTGGGCCCCTACTGATCTCAAAGCGCAACAGCGTGTCCGTGGGCGGCAAGCCGCGCAGGGAGGGTGCTGGCCCTTGCACGCACGCCATTCCATAGTTGGCACCTGGCAACGCCAGCGAATCAGACCGACACGCCACACAAATCAATGTCAGAATGAAGCAGTTACGGATCTGCATCAGCTCCGATAGGTAACCGCACCCGGCACATTTTGAGACCCGAAAGATACGCCGCCAGCTCCGGCCCTGTCGACCCCCGAAGCATGCACGCAAAAGTGCCGCTGCATGCAGTCATGCTGCACGACAAAATCCCGCGGGATGAGACCGTGACGACACGTAATCAAACGATGGTGGGCTGAAGCTCCTTCGGCTGAAGACTCCGCCGCATGCAGCAACAGCGGACTCTCAACCCGGAGGTCACATGCCGCTTCGAATGAGCGTTGCCGCGATGCGCCGATCGCGGATGGTCAAGCTGGTCGCCACTCTCGCGCTTGCAGCGACGGTCGCCAGCATCGGAATCGGTGCCTGTCACGATGGGCTGCCGGTCGAGCCGGCTCCCATCGCCTCACCCGATCCCCTGCTCTCGACGGAGCCGACTCCCGAGCAGCTGGCGGCGATGCCGCCCGAATTCCAACAGACGACGGATATTCTCGAGTACTGGCTCGACGTCGGCTTCATAAGCGAGCAGGCATACGGCTCCGCCTACATGAAGTATCTGGGCAACTACGCCGCGATCACGCTTCCCCTTGCCTTGCTGAAAAACAACACCGAGGTCGCGTCAACGACGGGCTTCGCCGAACAGACTTCCTACCTGCCTGCCGTGCGGACACTAACCGCCGTCGCTTCACTAGGCCTCAGCGGCAGCTGCGGGCACACGGTCAATGGGAGCGCGATATTCAAAGCCCACAGCCAGTTCATTTTGAACAAGAGCTGGCTGGTGTGGGGAGGTGTTGGCAGGTCAGCTCACAACACCAAGTCGCAGCCCGCGTGCACCACCTGCACGAGCTCTGTCAACTTTGAGAGCCCCGATTACGATCCGTATTCGAAGGACCAGGATGGCACCGACTGCGACTCCGGCGGTGACGGCTCCGACGGAAGCGGCGGCGGCGGCGGCGGAAGTGGCACGCAGTACAACCCGGGCGACAACACAGGTGGCGAGCTGGTAAGCTGGTCCACCGGAATCGGAATCGGCGGATGGAGCGCCTGTGGCAGCGAGGCCGTAGTGGAATACATCTGCATCGACGTTTGGAACGTGGAAACCCAGAGGTGGGAAGAGTGGTCGTGTGGCTACGCCACGACGTGCGGCTTTATTACCTGACCGGCCCCAATCGCTCGATCACCCTCAATCACATATAGCCATAGCGAGGTCGAAAATGCCACGCATCCATTTCGGTTTTGCCTTCGGGCTCTTCCTGATCCCCGCGCTCGCATCGGTGTCCGCCGCGCAGACCCACGCCGCCGGTGGGCGCGAAGGGCGCCTGCCTGTCACGATCGTGGTCTCGGATCGCGTTCCGTCGGATAGCCGGTTCGTCGTGCACCGCGTCCCAAACGCGGCCCGACGAGACCGGATCGTTCTTCGCTCCGACGCCACGGGCGAAGACCTCATGGCGGCGATCAACACGCTGCTGTCAGCGCGACAAATCGAAGGCGACATCCCGTCGGTGGAGCGCACCCTGCGCATTCGCCCGACCCACGCGTCCAATTCTCGGCGCGCGCCGTACCCGTGGGTCGCGCGAATCCTCACAGACCTTCGGCAGGCGGCTCCGACGGACGTACCCGGCATCGGTCGGGCGCGAGCCGTTCAGATCTGGCTGCCGATTCAGGCCCGTAACGGCAAGGCTCGACCCGAACCGCGGAGCCAGGGAGCACTTCGCCAGGCCATGTGACACGGCGCTGACGCCATCTCGCGAACGTGCCGCGGGAAGATCAACTTTGGCCGGGTCCGGGACAGTCCTAATGGAGATTCGAGGAGTGAAAATGCGTACGACATTCTTCGCAGTTTCGTGGACCTGCCTGGCAGCAGTCTGGTTGCCATCGAGGCTTCCCGCCCAAGCCCTGGGCTGCACGGGGCAGGAGCTGTCGCGGACCAGGCTCATCGTGGACGGAGGGCGCGAGCTGTACGTCGAGCCCTCCGTCCTAGCGGTCTCCGGAAGCCGGTCGCTCCTGGCAGGGAAGCCGAGTTATCTGTTCTTGAAGAGAGACGCGGGGGAAACGGCGGAGCTCGAATCTCGGAACACAGTCTTCGGTGTGGTGCTCGATGCCGACGGTAGCGCGCGGGTCGTTCCAGCTCCGCCCGTCCCCGGGAGCCTGTTGGCGGCGGTCGCCGGAATCGGTACAGGCTCCGAAAGGTGGCGAGTGATCTTTGCCGAAGTGGACTCGATTGGCGTCGGGGACACAAGAGTGGCCGCCTTCTGGCACGGCGTCTACGACGGCCGGCGGTGGTCGTCCTTGGAGCGGCTTCCCCAGCCTCCGGGAAAGGCGCTGCAATACCTCAACACGAGTCCCGTCGCGGAGAATGCAGACACCGTGGTGTGGGCAGCGTTGACGACCTTGGAGGAGCACCAGCAGAGCGTCGTCGTGTTCGAGCGGCGCGGTGGTGTCTGGTCGCATGAGCTCGTCGCGACACCCTTCGCCAGTGGTGTGGAAGCCATTCACGCTCCGACTATCGGGTTTGCATTGGCGATCAGGCACACCGACGCAGAGCCAGCTCACGGGCAGTCCGATTTCCTGTATACGCGGCAGTCAGGATGGACATTGCAACGCAGGCTTGCGACGGTAGCTACTGACGGCAGCGCGCTCGTGTCGCCGCGTCCTGTTGAGCGGCTATCCGAAGGCCGGGACTCAACGAAAATGACGCTTGGGTTCACGACTCCGATGCCGACGACACTGGGCAATAGAGAAGAGCCGCTCATCGCGGTCGCTCGAGTGCTTGGTGAATCCTTCTCGAGAGTTCTGCTGGGAAACGGCAGCATCCTGTGGGCGACCGAACACACAGATTCGAGTGGCGTGCGAGAGTTACGGCTCGTGCAGCCCATGCCAGACTCCACCGTCACGGTATGGCGCGCCCCAAATCCTTATCGTGGCGGGTTCACAGCGGCTGGCTTCTCTTCGTCGGACGTGTTGATAGTAGGGCCGGAACTCAACGAGACTCACGGAGTGCTCGTGTCCCTGATCCTGCGGATCCGAATCGCCTGCTCTAGAGAATAGAAAAAGGGGGGCTATACAGCCCCCCTTCTCTCAAGGTCCTCGTATCCGCTGTTACGCGAGCATCTTCCGTCGCAGCGTGCTCAGCCGCCGCCGCACGGACCCATCCATCACCGTATCGCCGATCCGCACGACCACCCCGCCGAGTATCGCGGGGTTCACGCTCACATGCGGCACGACTTCCTTACCCAACGCGCGCGACAGCTCTCGCGCGATCACGTTGTTCTCGTCCGCCGACGTCTCCCTCGCCACCGTGACCCGCGCGTGCACGCGGCCCACGGACTCGTCCACCAGGTTCGCGTACTCCACCGCGATCTCCGGGATCAGCATCTGCCGCCGGTTGCGCAGCAGCGCCCGAAGGAACTCCAGGAACAGCTTAGGCACCCGGTCCTGCACGGCCTTCGTGATCACCTCGTTCTTCTGCGCCGCACTGACGCGCGGCGACTCGAGGAACCGCCGCAACGTGGTGTCCTGCTCGACCGCCGTAGCGAAGTCGGTGATCATCTTCGCCCACCCGTCGAGGTCGTTCGCCTTTCTCGCGAGCGAGAGCAGCGCCTCGGCGTAGTTGCGCGCGATGCTGGAGTCGCGCATTAGCGGCTCGCGCGGTCCGGCTTGGACGCCGGGATCGAAGCCAGAAACGTCTCGACGATCTTCCGGTTGGCGTCGCTGTCCAGGTTGCGCTCGATCACCTTCTCGGCGCCCGAGATCGCGAGTTCCACGGCCTCGCGCCTGAGCTGCGCGATCGCGCGGTCGCGCTCCGCCTCGATCTCGCGCCGCGCGCGATCCAGCATCTCCTGCTGCTCGGCCTTGGTCTCCTCGAGCATGTGCGCGCGCACCTTGTCGCCGGCCGTGCGCGCCTCGGCGATGAACCGCTGCGCCTAGCCGCGCGCTTCCTCTATCTTCGCCCGATGCTGCAGAAGCAGCAGCGCGGCTTCGTCCCGGTCGCGCTTGGCAGTCTCGATCGCTTCGCGTAGCGCAGCCTCGCGCGCTTCGACCGCTGCCGTAATGGGCTTGAACGCGTACCTGCTCAGGATGATCCAGAGCGTGATGAAAATTATCAGCGTCCAGAACATGAGCCCCGTGTTCGGGGACATGAGGTTCGTCTTCCCCTCCACCGGCTCGGCGGCGTATGCCGGAGCGGCGAGCAGGAGAAGAGAGAGTGTCGTCAGGATCTTGCGCATGTGTCTACCCGAATGACGATCCACGGGGCCCGGGCCCGGTGAATCGCGTGGTTGTCAGTACTTGCCGGCGATCATGAACGCGACGACGATCGCGAACAGACCGGGCGCGTCGATGAGCGCCGCGAGAATGAGCGATCCCGTCTGAATCTTCGGCTGCATCTCGGGCTGTCTGGCCATGGCATCCATCGCCTGACCGCCCAGCCGTCCGATGCCGAGCCCTACTCCGATTACGGCGAGTCCAGCGCCGATGCCGGCGCCGAGCTGTGCCCACGCCGCGGCGTAGTTGGCGTCGAACGCGGCGGCTTGCAGCATGAGGAAAGAATCCATTGTCAAACTCCACTTACGTAAAGTGAAACTGCCTTGCTCGCGCCGACTTCGCGCCGCTCGTCCCCGGGGCCCGGGCCCCAACGAGCTTCACCGGCCACCCGGCCGGCTACATTCGCGCGGTCGAGCATCTCCGCGCTTCCGAACTACTCAACTACCACCTAGAACTGCCAAGCTCCGAGCTTCCAGCGGACTACGCGGCCAGCTTCGAGCTAAACCGACTCAATGCGCCGCTTCTCTGATCTGACCGATGAAGACTGCGGAGAGCAGCGCAAAAATGAACGCCTGCAGGAACGCCACGAACAGTTCCAGTAGCATTATCGCTACGACCATCACGAACGGGAACACCGCCAGGCCGATGAACGACGCGCCGAAGGTGAAGATCATTCCGATCAGGGCGAGCACCATCACGTGGCCCGCCGTCATGTTGGCGAACAGTCGGATGGCGAGCGCGATCGGCTTGGTGAACTTTCCGAACAGCTCCACCGGCGTCATGATGAGAGTCATGATCGCCTTCATCGCGAAGGGCATGTCGTGCGGCCAGAACACGATCGTGCCGATGTACTTTTTGCCGAGGGTGCGCATGCCGGCGACCTCGACCATGACGAACGTGATGAGCGCCAGCACCGCCGTCACGGATATGTTGCCCGTCGCCGTCGCACCGTACGGCATCATGCCGAGCAGGTTCGCGAACAGGATGAAAAAGAAGAGCGTCAGTATGAACGGAACGTACCGGTCGCCGTGCGGGCCGACGTTCGGCATGACGACCTCGTTCCTGAGATAGAGCACGACCGCTTCGATGCCGTTCGAAAAGCCGCGCGGCGACTCGTCGGGCTTGGATCCGCCGTGAGCCCGCGCGCCACCGATCAGCACGACCAGGCAGAGCGCGGCGGCGAGCAAGAGAAACACGACGTGCTTGGTCGGCGAGAGATCGAGCGTGAAGCTGCCGATGTGGATGGGCTTCCAGCGGGGCAGCTCGAGGTGGCAGGCCCAGCCCGGCTCGAAACACGGATACTCGAGCGAGTGCGAGTCGGTGATGTGCGGCGTGATGATGTCCACGCGCTCGGGGACGTTCGTGGCGTGCTGCACCGCCTCGTCCTGCGTGACGGCTGCGGGCGGGGCCGCGTGGTCCTGTGCTGTCGCGGCTGGCACGAACAGCGCGCCGGCGATCATGGTAGCCGCAAGAAGGAAGCGTCGCCGCATCATCGCTCCAGCATGACCGGTTCGAGGATGCTCGTGGCGAACAGGAACGCCGCCAGGCTGAAGAGCGCGGCCGCGAGTGGCAGGCCGAGCGTCCCGGCGGCAAGAAAGCCGTAGGTGATGAGCGTCGCGAAGCGGAGGAGCGAGCCGAGCCCCCAGCCGATCATCACTCCCTGGCCGCGCATCGCGTGCAGGATCATGAACGACGCGAGCTGGACCACCAGCGCGAGCGCGGCGCTGATCGCTATCGCGCGTGTGTTCTCGGCGCCGGGGAAAACCAGCGTCATGACGAGCGCGATGAGGGCGATCAGGCCGGTCGCCGCGGCGAGAAACCGGAGGGACCGCTTCAGAACGGGAGACATTTTTCGCTGGCGAGGGTCGTGATTGCGACGCAGATGGATTTGTCGTGGACGGTGCGGCTTATCTCTTTTCGGGCTTTTTTTCGTGGGGCGCCATCAATTTCCGGTACATGCTGTAGAACGCTGCGGCACCGCCGCCGAACACGCCGAGCAGGAGGAAAAGCGGCCCCGTCCCGAACCTGTCGTCGAGCCAGTCACCGCCCAGCGCGAACAGGACGAGAGCGACCGCAAATTGAAGTCCCGCAGCGGCATAGCCGCTGGTGGAAGGGGCTTCGTCCTGCGGATCGATCCCATCGTCGCCGCCGGGAATTTTTGCGCTCACGATCTCCTCGGCGAATGCGATTCAGGAGCGATTCTGGATGAGGAATTTATCGCTTGTGAAATTTTTCTCAAGCTACCGGACATTTTGACTGACTCCTGTGGGAAGTCACAAAGATGATTTTACAAGTCAATGCAGCACAGCGATTTAGAAGTTGCACTTTCTATTGCGCCCCATCTTTTCTGTAGATAAGTTCGCCCACTCACAGAAACGTGAGCAGCAGGTCGGCCGCGGCGTTTTACATCGGATTTACTTCGTGGACATCAGGCTCGTCTTTCCAATTGCAGCAGCAGCGACTCTCGCGTTCGCGTGTGGACCGTGGAGTCAGACGCAGGCCGATTCCCGCGAGTCGCACCAGCACGTCAGCGATGGAAAACCGCTCGGCAGCGCACTCGAAGTTCGCGCCGGTGGTGAGATTGATCTCGCGTTGCGCGTGACGAACAACAGCAAGCGTACGCTCGAGCTGCTCTTCCCTGACGGATTCACGCACGACTTCTTCGTGCTCGATTCCGAGGGACACGAAGTGTGGCGCTGGAGCGAAGGGCGCATGTTCACTTCCGCGCTGCAGACGCGGCTGCTCCGCTCGACGGGGAGTGTGACGTATCACATCAAGACCAAGCGGCAGTTGCCGGAGGGCGAGTACACTGCGGTGGCGGTGCTGCGCAGCGATAATCATCCGATGGAGACCAGGGTCGCGTTCGTGCAGGAATAGACCGGCCTGCGTTTTTTTCTGCCATGCAAAATGACTCCGCGCCAAGCGGAGTTTTTTGTGGCCATGCCCGAACGAGAGCATCATTCTGCTTGCGGCCAAGCCCTCCAAACGCCAATGTGACGCGGAGCTGACGCACTCCGGTAGCGTCAGGCGGCATCTGCGGCGGAGTGGGAATGGTTCGTCTCAAGGCACTGGGACAGAGCGCCATCGAGGTCGGTGATGCCCGGATCGGGCCGGAGCAGCCCTACCTGTTCGCGATAGCGCTGTACATGATCGTGGAGCGCGGCAAGCGGATTCCGCGGCAGGCGCTGGTGGATCTCATCTGGCCGAACGTCAGAAACGAGAAGCACGCGCGGCAGCGGTTCCGCCAGGCGCTGCTCCGGCTGCGCGAATTCGGCATGCCGATCGCCGGCGAGAACGGCACGCTGTTGCTCGACAGGACCGCGGCGAACACGGACTTCGACGCGCTGGCCGCGCCCGAGTCCATTCGCATCGGGCAGAGCCTGGAATTCCTGCCGCATTACGCGCCCAGGATCTCCGACCGGTTTCTCGACTGGGTCGAGACGCAGCGCTCACGCGTGCACGCGACCGTACAACGGCATTTTCTCGCGCGGATGCAGCAGGCGCGGAGTCGCGGCGACTGGGGCGAGGTCGACGACCTGGCTGCCGAATGTCTGCGGCTCGATCCGTACAACGAAGAAGCCGTGATGGCCCACGCCGAGTGCGCGGTGATGCGCGGCTCGAAGCGTGAGGCGTTGTCGATACTCGACAGCTACATGGAGGCGCTCGGCGCGCAGGTCGGAACGATCGGTCTGCCCGCGAAGATCCTGCGCACGCGGATTGCGGAACGGCTCACCGATCAGCGTTACGCCATGATCAGCGAGCAGCACTTCGTGGGGCGCGAGCAGAGTATGGAGCTGCTGCTCGGGCTATTGCGCGAAGCGAAGCGCGGCGCCGGCTCCGCGGCTCTTATTTGGGGTGAGCCCGGAATCGGCAAATCGCGGCTCGTGCAGGAGCTCACGCAGGTCGCGGGCTTGGACGATGCGCAAATCGTGTCGACCAAGTGCCATCCGACCGATGCAGGGCGGCCGCTGTCCGCGTTCGCCGACTTCGTGCCGATGCTGAAGACGC
The DNA here is from genome assembly GCA_964350145.1 of uncultured Gemmatimonadaceae bacterium. Lineage (GTDB taxonomy): Bacteria > Gemmatimonadota > Gemmatimonadetes > Gemmatimonadales > Gemmatimonadaceae > JACDCY01. Next base: position 12,048 of record CAYGJL010000012.1, on the reverse strand, counting down.
TGCCGGGCGCGCTCGGCTGTTCCGCGCAGACTCTATCGCTGCTTCAGCGGCTAACCGATCGCAACAAGAGTGACAGTTTCCCGCCGCAGGAGGCCGGCGACGCCGCGTTCCTTGCCGCCACCATTCGGCGCGCGGTGTTCGATCTCGTGGACGCCGTTGCTGATGAAGGCATGCTCGTCATGGTGATCGAGGACGTGCATTGGCTCGACGAACCGTCCTGGGCGATTCTGAGCGCCATGGTCGAGTGGAGCACGACTCGGACGCTGCTGATTCTCATGACGTCGCGGACCGCTCACGCTACGGAGGCGAAGGTCGCTGATCCGGATCGTGGCTTTCACCGACATCACCTACTCCCGCTAGCCGATGCGGATTCCGGGACGCTCCTCGACAAGCTCGCAGCCGACGACACTAATCCGCTGCCGACCAGCGTTCGAGAGTGGTCAGTCGCAGCGGCCGAGGGAAACCCGTTCTACCTACGGGAGTTGGTGAGGTACTGGGTCGAGACGCAGCAGGGCTTCGGAGTGCCTCGCTCGCTGGCGGAGCTAATCGAAGCGCGTTTGAACCGGCTCAGCTCGCTAGCGCTCCGCGTGCTGCAGTTGTGCGCGGCGTTCGGAAAACACTCGAGCTTCGAGCGCCTGGAAAAAGCAACTGGCTATCAGAACCACGTGCTTCTCGATGCGATCGACGAACTGTCCAGTGCAGCGGTGCTCTCGTCGGACAAGCCAGGCGTCGCTGTCAAGCATGACCTCCTAGCGACTGCCGCCCTCGCCCGTCTCAGCGGCCCAGCGTTGAAGCTCGTCCACCGGCAGGTCGCGACCGTACTCGAGGCGGAGATAAACGCGAAGCACACGGCAGCATTAATGTGGGATTGCGCGGAACACTGGCAGTGCGCTGGTGAAACCCCTCATGCGCTAACGACAGTTCGCCTCTGCGCGCAGCAACTGCATTCCGTGGGCCAAGTGCAACAGTCGATCGAGTTGTGTGAACGAGCCCTTCCGCTCTGCACCACACACGATCAACGACTCGAAACTCTGCTCGCGCTCGCTGCAGGAGTGAAGGCGGCTGACCGCTGGGCACGACTAGAGGGTGTGGTAGCTGAAGCGTTATCGCTGATGAGGGGGATGTCTGGGAACAATCAGGTTGAAGATCAGCTTCGGTTATTAGAATTTGAGATCAAGTGGCGCCTGCGCACGGAAACCGTTAGTTCCGTGGCCGCGCTAGTCAGCTTTGCTCAGGATGCCTCCAAACATCCCGCGCAAAGACTCCAGGCAGTCCAACTCGGCATGATCCAATGCTCGGAGGAAGGCAGGAGAGACGATGCACACCGCTTGTTCGAAAATGTTGATCCGCTCGAGAATATTGCGAACCAGCCGGCTCTGGTGGCACACATTCGTATGATTTTTCACACCGACTACGGAAATGTCGACATCGCCGTAGAGGAAGCCCGCTCCTTATTGGTTCTCGAAACGCAGGTAGGTGAACCCGGTTCGCTTACTCGTGCCCGCATGAATATCGCTTATTGTCTTCGGCGCAGCGGGTTGCCGAACGAAGCAGCGCAGCTGCTCAAAGACAACTGGGCGTTTGCGTTGAATCACCAGTTGGACGGACCTGCCGCTCATGCCGCAGTTGGTTTGGCTTTACATGCGGCTCAAGAAGAAGATTTTACAAACGCGCAGCTTTGGGCAGATCGGGCCGAGGAATGCGCTCATGCCCTGGACGATAAAGGATACGCTGGAACGTTGCTCTTTGTGCGAGCACGAATAGGACTCGACCATGGCGATCCGATCCCCGCCGAGAACTATCTCACCAAGACAGGACACCACCTAGAGTCGGAGGTGAACTTTCGACTTAGACAATCCGTGTCCGCGATCCGGTGCAAAGTTCAACTGTTGCGGAACCAGGAAATCGATGAAGGGATTCTCACCAGAATGGCCGCGGATTTCGAAAATTACTGCGACCTAGGCCAGCACGATTTTTTCGCTCTCGCTCTATGCGACGCACTCGTCTCAAAAGGAAGGCGCGGCGACGCTCATCGTACGCTTTTCGAATACACGTCGCAACGACGAAGAGATCGAACGCCGCTGCCTAGATCGCTAGCGATGGCGATGAACCAGATTAATCGATCAGCTTAAGCCGCTTACAAGCACTGGGCGAGAAGGCGTCGCAGATGCAGTCGAGTGCGACATTTCGCGCGGCGGCGCGTTTACGAACAGCTGATCGAACGCCGGACTTTCGATCAGGATCTCGCAAACGTAGGGATCGAACTGCTTCCCCTTCAGCCGCATAAACTCTGCGCGGACTTGCGCCGGCGACAAGGCTGCTCGATAAGGTCTATCGGACATCATGGCGTCAGCAGTGTCGGCAAACATGATAACTCTTGACCACAATGGTATCCGTTCCCCGGCAATGCCATGGGGGTAGCCTGTACCATCCCAGTTTTCGTGATGGTGCAGCACCGGCAACACGCAATCTTGCAGATCCGTGAGGCGCTGGATCAGTTCTGCACCGAGAGCAGAGTGCGTTTTCATGACAGCGAACTCATCAGCCGTGAGCTTCCCTGGTTTACTCAGAATCGGGCCAAAGACTTCATGGATCTTTCCAACATCGTGAAGCAACGCCGCGACATAAATCCGCTCTATCTCTTTCCGGCCGAGGCCTAACATCTCCGCTATAACGCGCGTGTTGGCTGCCACTCGCCGCGAATGACCCGAAGTGTACGGGTCACGCGCTTCGATCGCGGCAACCATCAAGTCCAGCAGTTCCCGATTGGTGCGATGCAATTGTGCGTTTGTCTTGTAGAGCTCCCTTACTCCGAATAACGGAATTGCCAGCATGGCTACGCCTATTGGGCCGAACTGTGTGTAGAACCATGCAAACACAAAAACGAACGGTAGCGCTAACAGGTCGTACAATATCTCGGTTGGATTATGTCCAGCGATAAGCCCCCAAAACCGCGTATCGGTGCTGATTGCCACCGCGCCATAGGCTGCCAGCGTGTTGACGATCAGAAACAGCGGAAGCGTTACTGCGACGGCGGGAATCGAATCGGGCGAATACGTTAAGACTGATGCCCCCCCCAAAAAGCGAAAGGCAAGCACGCATATCGCCGCGGAAAGTACTACCTGCGAAACGTTGAAGATCGCCTTAATAGGAGGCTTACGCCCGAGCGCCTCGCAAACGGCCATGGCTGCGCCGACGGCGACGAGCGATGCCCAATTTGGACTTGTGATTATCGCAGCTAGGAAGGGGAGGAAGGCCGTCGATCCAATCGGCCCCTTCGAGACTTTGCGATACGCGACTAGCTGAAAAACAACTCCTAGCACCGCGAAGCTCGCTGCCGCTTGTGCTTCGCTGACTGGAATTATCGCAGCCAGTTGATATACAACTGCTGCTGACACACCAGCGGCTCCTGCGATTACCGAAACGTAGAGTTTGATGCGTGCCATGTTTAGACTGGAACCCCCGCCCCGATCAACCCCACGTATGCAAATCTCGAAAAGCCGCTGCGAAAAAACCGCAGATAAGCTCAGCCAGAAAACTCACTTAGCGTCACCTCCCAATGGGTAGTCACACGCAGCGCTCGCTGTCGTATGCTGTCTTGGTTGGCTCCGCTCTTAACGCTTGGCCTCGCCTCGCTCGTACTCCGCTCTTGCCAGGGTCGGGGGTTCCTTTTTCCTCTAGTCGTCTCGACTCTTGAAGGTCCACAGGCCCGCACCACGCGAGCCAGCCCAAAAGAAATCGCTACCTGTTGTATTCCAGCCAACGGTTCGTCGCGTCCAGGACCGCCAGAACGCTCGCTGTCTCCGCGCTCTCCCTAACCTCGCAAGTCCCCGTCAATACCCTGTTATCCCGACCCACATGCGCGGTTACACCCACCATCACGATCGTCCGCTCGAAGATGTCCATGATCCTCACACCCTCGAACACCAGCTTCTTGTCCCCATAGGCCCGCGAGATCGCCAGCAACGTCGCCCGCGCGGCCAGCTCGACCCGCGACCGCTCACTCTCGACCCCCTCGGCCTCACCCACAAAAGCGTCCGTGCCCTTCCGCAAAGTCACCCGACAGGTGGTACCCTTGGCCCGGGACCCGCGGACCTCCACGTCCTCGAAGTAAATATGCCGGCCAGCCGAAATCCGGCCAGGGATTTCTTGTTTTTCTGTCACCTTGGAGACAGATGACTCCGGCCGGCCGGTCTCGCTCGTGATCGCGACCGACACCTTCCGGTGATCCACCCGCATCCCCAGATGCGCGATCAACGCGCTCTCGATGTTCCGCACCGTCTGCTTGGCCGGATACTCGGCCGTCGTCAACACGTGGATCTCGTTGACGGCGCCCGTGTCCCCGGCGACGATCCGCGCGGAGATCACACCCGGGAGCGTCGAGATGAGATCCTCGGCCCGCTTCAGAGGCAGTACACTGCCGGCGATCGGTGACTGTGGAGAGGTCAAAAAGCTCGTCGTGACGGGATCACCCGCAGGTGGGGAAAAGCCTCACAAAAAAGCGCGCCGCAAGATTCTTCCGCGTACGCGCAACCACAATTCAATATGCGGTTTTTCTGGCTGTAGTGCAAGAAAAATCGGGCGCGAAAAACGCCTCAGCTCAGCTCGGTTTCGACGGCGACGAGACCGTAATCTCGCAGTTTGCGATACATCGTCCGCTCGCCGATGCCGAGTATCTGCGCAGCTCGCCGACGATTGCCGCGAGTCTCCCTGAGAGCTGCCTCGATAGCCGCCCGCTCGATCTCCGCCATGGTCATCCCGGGCTCGATCGTCACTGCGTTCGGCGGCGGCGGCTGATCCTGCGGCTCGATGGCGCTCGCGATCTGATGAAAGCGCTCCGACCCGGCGATCTCGCGCAAGCCGCCAGCGCCCTGGTCGTCCACCCGCCGGCGCAGCTCCTCCATCTGAAGCTTGAGCTCGACCAGACTCCGCAGGATGAACTCGAGCTCGCGCCCGTGCGCGGCGTCGGTGTCGCGCAGCACCGGCCCGACGTGCACCGGGAGAAATCGAGCCGCGCCACCCTCGCGAATCTGCCGGGGAATGTCCTGCGGCCCGATTTCCCGCCCGGGCGCCAACACCACCATGCTCTCGATCAGGTTCCGCAGCTCGCGCACGTTCCCCGGCCACGGATACTCCACCAACAGCTGCATCGCCTCGGCCGAGATACCGTGGAATGGGCGGTCGTGCCGCTCGGAGAACTCGCGAATGAACCGCCGCACCAGCAGGACGATGTCCTCGCGCCGCTCACGCAGCGGCGGCAGGTAGATGCTCAGCACGTTGAGCCGGTAATAGAGGTCGGGCCGGAACAACCCTTCCTCGACCCGCTGCCGCAACGGCTGGTTGGTCGCGCTCACCACCCGCACGTTGACCGGGATCGTGGCCGTCCCGCCGAGCCGCGTGATCTCGCGCTCCTCGAGGACGCGGAGGAGCTTGACCTGCGTGGCGATTGGCATGTCGCCGATCTCGTCCAGGAACAGCGTGCCGGTGTTGGCCAGCTCGAACCGGCCGATCCTGCGCTCGGCGGCGCCGGTGAACGCGCCCTTCTCATGCCCGAACAGCTCGCTCTCCAGCAGGGTCTCGGGCAGCGCGCTCACGTTCACGGCGATGAACGGCTTGGAGCGGCGCGGGCTCAATCTGTGAATGGCGCGCGCGACGAGCTCCTTGCCAGTCCCGCTCTCGCCCTCGACGAGGACGGTGCTCGTGACCGGCGCCATCTGCTCGACCTTCACCAGGACTTCACGAATCGCCTCGGACTCGCCGTACAGCCCGGTCTCGCTCGCGAGCCGCACGCGGTCGAGGTGGCGGCGCACGACGCCAAACAGCTCGTCGGGGGAGATGGGCTTGGTATACACGGCCGAGAAGCCGGCGGCGCGGAGGCGGTTCTCGAGATTGCGGTCGGCGATATCGGCGAGACCGATCACGGCGACGCCGCTCCAGAGCTGCTCTTTCGCGGTGTGCAGGTTCATGGGCTCGGCGAGGCCGCCCGTGAACACGATGAGGTCGGGCTTCTCCCGCTCTATCTCCCTCGCCATGTCGTCCATCGGCGATGTGAGCGCGGTCTCGATGTCGTCGGCTTCGAGTAACGCATTCAAGCGGACTGCGGTCTCGACGTCCGCGAGCGTGATGAGGACTTTCATCTTCGTTCCGCGCAGGCCGAGGGACGACGTGTCCCCCAGTGGTCGCTACGCGAGCACACTACGCTCGCTAAGACGCGACCTTGGGGGACACGTCGTCCCTCGGCCTGCCCTGGCACTAGTGTCATTTGCCCCGTTCGTGGACGGCGGAACCGCGGAGGACGTCGCACGCGTGGACGACGATCGGGTCAAGCGCGGACAGAGCGTCGCGCACACCGTTGGGCGAACCCGGGAGATTCACGATCAAAGTCTTGTTGCGCGCGCCGGCCAGGCCGCGAGACAGTGCCGCGCGCGGGAAGCTCTCGAGTGATAAAGATCGAATGCGCTCAGCGATGCCGGGGGCTTCGCGTTCGATCACCACGCGAGTCGCTTCCGGCGTCACATCCGTGGGGCTGAGGCCGGTGCCGCCGGTCGTGAGAATCAGGTCCGCGCTGTCGGAGTCGCACCACTCCACGAGACGAGCGATGATCGCGGGGCCGTCGTCGGACACGAGCTCGCGCGCAGCGAGCGTGTGCTTGCCGGCGTTGATCCACGCGACGATGGCGTCGCCGGAAGTGTCGGCGCCGGTGCCCGCGGCGCGAGAGGTGGAGATCGTGAGGACGGCGACGCGCACGGGTGCGGCGCTAGAGGTGCGTGCCGTGCTTGTAGAACGGCAGCTCCTGCACGGTTCCCTCTACGCGGCGACCGCGAATCTCGACTTCCACCTTCGATCCCTCGGCAGCGCCGTCGGGCGGGAGATACGCGGTCGCGATCGGAACGTTCAGCGTCGGGCTCATGGTTCCGCTGCGCACGACGTCCACCTGCGCGCCCTTGTAGAACACCGGATAGCCGTGCCGCGCGACGACGCGGTCGTGCAGTGCGAAGCCCGCGAGCTTGCGCGGGATGCCGGCGCTCTTCTGCCCGAGCAGCACGTCGCGCCCCACGAACTCATCCTTCTTCAGCTTGACGAGCCAGCCGAGGTTGGCCTCGAGGGGCGTGACGGTGTCGTCAATGTCGTTGCCGTAGAGCGCCATCCCCATCTCGAGCCGGAGCGTGTCGCGCGCGCCGAGCCCCGCGGGCGTGACCGCGCCCGTTTTCATCAGCGCGTCCCAGATCGCCGGGCCGTGCTCGTTCCGGAAATACAGCTCGAAGCCGTCTTCGCCGGTGTAGCCAGTGCGCGAGATCGTGACGCGCGGCACGCCGCCGACGGAGCACTTGTCGAACCAGTAGTACTTGATCGTCGAGAGGTCGGCGTCGGTGAGCGGCGCGAGAATCTCCGCCGCGCGCGGGCCCTGGAGCGCGAGCAGCGCGGTCGCGTCGCTGATGTCTTCGATCACGCACTCGAACGACGCGCTGTACTTGCCGATGTGCGCGAGATCCTTCGCGCGGTTCGACGCATTGACCACCAGCATGTAGTGGTCCTCGGCGCGGTACACGAGGCAGTCGTCCTCTATCGTGCCGCGCTCGTTGAGGATCGTGGTGTATTGCACCTGGCCGACCTCGAGCGCGTTGACGTCGTTCGTCGTGGTGTAGTTCAGGAAGTCGCACGCGTCCTCGCCGCGGACGATGAACTCGCCCATGTGGCTGACGTCGAACAGACCGCACGTGGTGCGCACCGCCTTGTGCTCGGCGGTGATCCCGGCGGGATACTGGATCGGCATGACGTAGCCGGCGAACGGCACCATCCTGGCGCCGAGGGCGACATGGATATCGTGGAAGGGGGTGCGGATTGGCTCTGGGGCGGGCCGGTCTGTCGGCGAGGTGTCCAGCGCGTTCGGGGGCGGCGGAGTGGGCACGCCTGGGGTTGGAGAGGCCATTACCTCAAATATCCCCGGCGTAACCCGCTGGGTCTAGCCCATTTCTGCCATTTCGGCGGACCTACTGCGCGCCCATGCCTCAGGCCAGCTCGGCCAACGCATTCTCGACCTCTTCCGCGTGCCCCCGCGGCTTCACGTCGCGGAAGATCTTCGCGATCCGGCCGTCGCGCCCAATGATGAACGTCGTGCGCTTGACGCCGAGGAACTCGCGCCCCGCGAACTTCTTGGGCTTCCACACGCCGTACCGCTCCGCGATGTGATGTCCCTCGTCCACGATCAGCGTGAACGGCAGATCGAACTTCTTCTTGAACTTCTGATGCGAGGCGGCGGAATCCGGGCTGATACCGAGAACTACGGCGTCAGCGGCGGTGATGCTCGGGTGCGCATCGCGCAGCTCGCACGATTCGATGGTGCAGCCCGGCGTGTCGTCCTTGGGATAGAAATACAGCACCACGCGCTTCCCCTGAAGCGTGTTCAGCGCCAACGGCACGCCCTCGTCGGTGTCCGCCGTGAAGTCGGGCGCCTCATCTCCTTCCATGAGCGCGTCGGCCGAGGCCGGGTTCTCTCTTGGCTGCGTCATATCAGCTGCTCTCCTCCCATCAGCACGGCCATGATCGCCTTCTGCGCGTGCAGCCGGTTCTCGGCTTCGTCCCAGACGCGCGACTGCGGCCCGTCTATCACCTCCGCCGCGACTTCCTCACCGCGATGCGCGGGGAGGCAGTGGAGGAAAATCGCCTTCTTGTGCGCCTGCTGCATCAGCGCGGAATCAACCTGGTAGCCAGCGAACGCCTTCTCGCGCTGCGCCTGCTCCTCTTCCTGGCCCATGGACGCCCACACGTCGGTGTTCACCGCGTGTGCGCCCTTCACCGCCTCGGCCGGATCGCGCACTACGCGCGCGTGCTCGCCGGCGGCCGCGAGAATCGCCGCATCCGGATCGTAGCCTTCGGGACACGCCAGCACGAGCTCGAACTCGAGCACGCCGGCGGCCTCGATCCACGAGTTCGCCATGTTGTTGCCGTCTCCGATCCACGCGACTTTCTTGCCGCTGATCTCGCCGAGGTGCTGCCGCACGGTGAGAATGTCGGCGAGGATCTGGCACGGGTGCGAGAGATCGGTGAGCCCGTTGATCACCGGCACGTCGGCGAACTTCGCCAGCTCCTCCACCTCGGAGTGCGCGAAGGTGCGGATCATTATCCCGTCCACGTAGCGCGACAGCACGCGCGCCGTATCCGCGATCGGCTCGCCCCTGCCAAGCTGCACGTCGCGCGGCGAGAGAAAGAGCGCGTGCCCGCCGAGCTGCCACGCGCCGACCTCGAACGACACGCGCGTGCGCGTCGAGGCCTTCATGAAGATCATCGCGAGCGCCTTCCCCGCCAGCGGCTTCTCGCGGTAGTGGCCCGCGCGCATTCGCTCGGCGAGCGCGAAGAGTTGGGCGTACTCCGCCCGGGAGAAGTCGGGGATCGCGAGGAAGTCGCGGTGAACGCGTTCTGTCATACAATGTCAGGTATGGGAGCGCCAAGGACGCTGCGCGCGTCCGTCGTCCCAAGGCGGCGTCTTAGCGAGCGCAGTTTGCGAGCGTAGCCGCCGAGGACGACGGGTGCGCGAAGCGCCCCGGCGCGACACAGGCGATGCGTCAAAGTATGTACCTCCGCAGATCTTCGTCCTCCGCGATGGTCTTCAACCGCTCGCGCACCGCGGCGGCGTCTATCTTCACCGGCGCGTCGCCGCGGTCCGGCAGCTCGTACAGCACGTCCTCGAGCAACGTCGTCATGATCGTGTGCAGCCGCCGCGCGCCGATGTTCTCCATGCGCTCGTTCACGTGCGCGGCGGTGCGCGCGACTTCCGCGATCCCGTCCTCTGTGAACTCGAGTGACGCGCCGTCCGCAGCGATGAGCGCCGCGTACTGCTTGGTGAGCGCGTTCTCCGGCTCGGTCATGATGCGCACAAAATCCTGCTCCGTCAGCGGCTTGAGCTCGACGCGGATCGGGAACCGGCCCTGCAGCTCCGGAATGAGATCGCTCGGCTTCGACACGTGGAACGCGCCGGCAGCGACGAACAGCACGTGATCGGTCTTCACCATGCCGTAGCGGGTCTGCACGTTGGACCCTTCGACGATCGGCAGCAGGTCGCGCTGCACGCCCTCGCGGGAGATGTCGGGCCCGCCCTGCGCGCCGCGCTGCCCCGCGATCTTGTCTATCTCGTCCAGGAAAATGATCCCCATGGACTCCACACGCTCGAGAGCGTCGGCGGTGAGATCGTCGCTGTCTATCAGCTTCTCCAGCTCCTGCTCCAGCAGAATGCGCCGCGCCTCCGACACCTTCACTGTGCGGTTTTTCTTTTTCTTGGGCAGCATGTCCTGTAGCATCTCGGAGAAGTTGCCCATCCCCTCCGGTGCGCCCTGCGGCACCATCACGTCGAACATCATCGGCGACTGCTGCGTGACTTCGACGGTGACCTCGCGGTCCTCCATCTTTCCCTCGCGCAGCAGGTTGCGGAGCTTCTCGCGCGTGCGCGCGTGCCGCTCCTGCGACGGGTCGAGCTCCTGCGCGGCCTCGCCCTGGCTCGAGACGAGAAATACGTGCGGCCCGTTCTCGGCCTTCTGCTCGGCGGCCGTCTTGGCGATGGACGGCGGCGGCGGGAGCAGCAGATCCAGAATCCGCTCCTCCGCCCGCTCCTGCGCCAGGTCCGCGACTTCCTCCTCACGCTCGGCGCGAACCATCGCGATCGCACTCTCGACGAGATCGCGCACCATGGACTCGACGTCGCGGCCGACGTAGCCGACCTCGGTGAACTTGGACGCCTCGACCTTTATGAAAGGCGCGCCAGCGAGCTTGGCCAGCCGGCGCGCGATCTCCGTTTTTCCCACACCGGTGGGGCCCACGAGGATGATGTTGTTGGGCGAGATCTCGTCGCGAATCGCGTCGGGCACGCGCTGGCGACGCCAGCGATTGCGCAGCGCGATCGCTACGGACTTCTTGGCTTCGTCCTGCCCAACGATGTACCGGTCGAGTTCGGCGACGATCAGCTTGGGCGTCAGATCGGCCAGGCGCGCGAGCGCCTGGAGCGTGCGGGGAGACGCCATCAGGTGGGCTCGAGGACCGTGATGTTCGTGTTGCTGTAGATGCAGATCTCGCCGGAGATCTCCAGCGCCTTGCGCACGATCTCGCGCGCGGGGAGCTCGGTGTGCGCCACGAGCGCGCGCGCCGCGGCGAGCGCGTACGAGCCGCCCGAGCCGATCGCGAGAATGCCGTCGTCGGGCTCGATGATGTCGCCGGTGCCGGAGATGATAAAACCGTGATTAGCGTCCGCGACGGCAAGCAAAGCTTCGAGCCGCCGCAGCACTCGATCGCTGCGCCAGTCCTTGGCCAGCTCCACAGCGGCGCGCTGCAGATTCGTGGGATACTTCTCCAGCTTCTCCTCGAACTTCTCGAAGAGCGTAAACGCGTCGGCCGCCGCGCCGGCGAAGCCCGCAACGAGCTTTCCGCCGCGGAGGAGTCGCACTTTCTGCGCGTTCGACTTCATCACCGTCTCGCCGATGGTGACCTGGCCGTCACCGCCCACGGCGACTTCACCGTTGCGGCGGACGCAGAGAATCGTGGTTGCGCGGATGACCGGGAGCGTGTGGGGCATCCAGGAATAATATCACTCCGACAGCCCGGCCCTTTCGCGGGAGCGCGCCGCTAGCTTCAGATGATGCGCCTCGAGTACGTCCCGATAGGCCTGGGAGTCCTGGTCCTGCTGGCCGCGGCCGCCGTGATCTACGACGCCTTTGTGGCCGATGGGCTGCACCGGTTCCGCGAGCGGCGCCGGCGTGCGAGGGCGGAAAGGAACCGGAACGGGCAGGTTCTGATCGGAGCGGGCATGGCCGCCATGGCCGCCGCGCTCATAGGCAGCGATATCTGGCGATTCGGAACTGTTGCGGTCCTCCTCGGCGCTGTCCTCCTAGCGGTGGGCGGGATCATGAACCGCGCGTACCTGAAGGAGACGCTGCTGAACCGTGGGGCCGCGCGCCGGCGGGATCCCGAAGATCAGCCGCCTGAAAGCCCTCCGCCATCGGGCAGCTACCGGATTCGATAGGGCAACTACCACATAGAACGGATAAGCTGCGAGCGGCCAGC
>CAYGJL010000011.1:9429-76826 GCA_964350145.1 uncultured Gemmatimonadaceae bacterium | reverse complement strand
CCTCGCCCACGATTCTCGCGCTGTTTCCTCATATCCGGTAGATACAAGGACTAACTACAATCGACGATCGACGACTAAGTGAGGACTGAGGAGATAGGCATTCCGCGATCCTCAGCCCTCGATTAATCGGCGATCCGCGATGGCTCTTAGTCCTGAGGCCGCCAGGGTCCTCAGTCCCGAGTCCTATACGGGAGGAATCCGGATCCGCGCTATTGCCCCATCGAGAATCCGAATGTCAGCACCCAGTCGCGGCTCGCCGGATCGACGAGGTACTCGACTCCAACCAGCGGAAAGCCGACCCGGACGCCGACGTTCTGGACGAAATCGGGGAGCTCGCTGACTCCCGCGCTCCCGCTGATGAACCGGAGCCTGAGCTGGGGCGAACCGACCATTGGGAACGAAAAGCGCTCAATTGGAATGACGTACGCGGCGTCGAGGAAGAAGAGCTGGTCCCCGCCCATCTCGAGCAGGTCCAGGGTCGGGATAGTGCCGGAGCCGCCGACGTATGCGTGACGCTGTGCGGGCGGAGTGTCGCCGGTCGTGAAGACTGCGTGCGACTTCAGCTCCAGCCGCTGGGGGCCGAACGTCCGGAACGCTGCGCGCCCGTCGAGGGTCGTCTGCAGGAAGCGGAAATCGTCCGCGATTGACGACGGCATGGCGTCCAACACGTATTCCACGCGCGCGTGCAGGCGCGACGTGAAGTCGCCGGAGCTCCAAGCTCCCCCGAATCCAGTCAGCAGCGAGGTCATGTGACCCCGCAGGATCGCCGGGTTCGGGCGGTAGATGCCCTCGTCGTCCCTGCCGAAGAAGCTGAACACGCTGGTGTCTGGTCCGAGTGACGTCCCTGTGGACCACGCGTTCTCGAAGAGCCCGCCGACGAACGGGGCCAGCGTGAAGCCGCCGAAAGCGAAGCTCACGCTCCCCTTGGCTTCGATGCGGTCGGCGCGGAAGTAGTTCCGCGTGTCGGTGCCGAACGCCAGGGTCGTGAGTGAATTGAGCAGGTCGCCCCTGATCCAGCGATCGTTGGTGAACGTGCTGCGGCGCGCATCCACGTTCACGTCCAGCCGGCCGAAATCTGCGTTGATATCGATGCCCGGATCGAGATTACCAAGGTGCGAACGATACGTGACGGTGGGATTGATGATGAAGCGTCCGTTGCCGAGCGTTACGATGGGGCCCCACGGCAGCACTACTCCGTCCACGCGGTTGTAGCTCGGAATTCTCACGCCCACCCTGAGGGGCCAGGTGAGGAGTGGTTGGTCGGAATCCACTCTCAGCGACCGATATGAGAGCTCGTAGGCGCCGGCTTCGGCATCGGATACCAGATCGTAGGTGACGTCGCGGAAGCTCAGCCGCCCGTCGCGCACGATCGCAAGAGTGGAGTTGTACGCGCCTCCTCCGATCGCGATCGCTCTGCCCTGGATGTTGCCGCCCGGGTGCATGAACAGGTCGCCGCCGGCCACGATCACGTCGCCGTGAACGGTGCTGGCAACGGTCACACGCGGCGCGAGGATGATCACCGTCTGGTTGATCACGCTGTCGCGTGGTAGTTCGACCGGCTCCTGCGAGTACATGACAGTGTGCGGCGCCGCGAGGGCAGCTTCGAGGATGCGGCCCGGCTCACCCGGCCCCCGGTCGACGAGCACGATCTGGGCGGGCGCGGAGCCCGCTGCGAGCAGGAGTGCGACCAGGCTCACGCTGATTCTCATCGGGCAATCCTCAGGAAATTGGCGAGCAGCTCCTTCCCGTCCGGCGTCATGATGGACTCCGGATGGAACTGCACTCCCCAGATGGGAAAAGTCTTGTGCCGCATGGCGTGGATCTCCGCGGGATTGTCGAGCGCGGTCGCGAGGACCTCGAGCTCGTCAGGTAAGCTCCCGGGCTCGACGACCAGCGAGTGGTACCGCATCACTTCCATGGGGTCGGCGATGCCCTCGAACAGTCCGGCGCCCGTGTGGCGTATCCGCGACGTCTTGCCGTGCATCACGGCCCGCGCCCGGACGACCTCGCCGCCGAACGCCTCGCCGATGGCCTGGTGTCCGAGGCACACGCCGAGCGTGGGGATATCGGGGCCCCAGCGCCGGATCGCGGGGATGGTGACGCCCGCGTCCGCGGGCACGCCCGGTCCGGGCGAGATCACAATGGCGTGCGGCTTCAGCTCGCCGATTTCTTCCACCCCAACCTCGTCGTTCCTGCGCACTACAGGATCTTCCCCAAGCTCACCGAGGTACTGCACGAGGTTGTAGGTGAAGGAGTCGTAGTTGTCGATTACTAGAAGCATGGTGACTAGTGACTAGTGACTTGTAACTACGGGAGAAGCTAGCGAAGAATGCTTGGCGGAGGGGACACGCGAGATACGTAGAAAGACGTAGTAGTTACTAGTCACTAGTCACAAGTCACTAGTCACCATCTGAAGTCACTTCCGTGGATGGAACTCCCTATGCACAGTGCGAAGATACTCCCTGTCCACGTGGGTATAAATCTGCGTGGTCGCGATGTCCACGTGGCCGAGCATCTCCTGCACGGCGCGCAGGTCGGCGCCGCCCTCGAGAAGATGGGTGGCGAATGAGTGCCGTAGCGTGTGCGGCGTGACGCGCTTCTTGATCCCGGCCTGGTCCACGTACTTGCGCAGGATCTTCCACGCGCCCATCCGCGATAGCGGCTTGCCCCTCGAATTCAGAAACAGAGCTCCCTTCCCCTCGCCGCGCTCGAGCTTGGGCCGCAGCTCGCGCATGTAAATCGCCAGCGCCCCGATCGCCTTGCGTCCGATGGGCACGAGCCGCTCCTTGCTTCCCTTGCCGAACACGCGCACCAGGCCGTCCTCGAACAGCACGTCCTTCACGCCGATCGAGATCCACTCGGACACGCGCAGCCCGGCGCTGTATGCCAGCTCGAGCATGGCGCGGTCGCGGAACGCCAGCGGCTCGTCAAGCGAAGGCGCGCCCAGGATGCTGTCCACGTCCGCGACCGTGAGCACCTCGGGCAGAGTACGCCACCGCTTCGGCGTCTCGAGCCGGTCGCTGGGGTCACGCTGCACGTGCCCTTCGCCGACGAGAAACTTGAAGTACGTGCGCAGCGCGGAGACGTTCCGGCGAATGGACGCCGGCGAGAGCCCGATGTCCTTGAGGTGGTACATGTATTCCCGCAGCAGGCGCGGGGCGACGTGGTTGGGCCCAGCCGATCGCTTGGCTTTCGCGTACGTCGCGAATCTCGCGAGATCGAGCGCGTACGCTTCCCGCGTTCGCGGCGACAGCCCCTGCTCCACCGCGAGAAAGTCCTGGAACGGCTCGAGCAGGAACTCACGCGCCGTCGCGTCGGCCAGCGGCCCCGCCGCGCTGCTCGCCGCTCTTATCTTCGCCGTTTTTTCCACCAGATCGCGCCGGCGGCCAGCACCATCACCGCCGCGAGGACAGTGATTGCGCGGCTATAGTTGGCGATCGTGCTTTGCAGCGTTTCCCAATCGGATCCCGCGCGGAAGGCGATGATGGTCAAAAACGCGTACCAGATCCCCGAAGCAGTCGCCATGATGACCACCACGGGGACGAAGGGGAGCTTGGCCGCGCCGGCGAATATCGGAACCACGGCGCGGACGGCGGGCAGGAACCGGCTCACGAACAGCGACGGGATCCCGTACCGTCTGTATGACCGCTCGAGCCGGATCTCCGCTTCCGGTCCGATCCACCGGGCGTAGCCGCGGGTCAGCACCGACCGTCCGTACCGCCGCCCGGCCCAGTACATGCCCGCCGCGCCGGCCACGTTCGACAGCCAGGTGATGAGGAACGTGGCCCACGGATTCCCCTGCCCCCGCGCCGCGAGGAAGCTGCCGAATGCCACGACCGCGTCGGTCGGCAGCGGCGGAAAGATATTCTCGACGGCGGCCAGCAGGCCGAGCGTCGGGTACAGCACGACGAGCGGCACACCGCTCAGCCGCTCGATGAAGTTCTCGAGCAAGGGTTCCTAAGGGACGGGTACGAGAGAGGCCACGGCGATACACGCAAGTCCTTCGCCGCGACCTATCCAACCCATCCCCTCGTTAGTCTTGCCCTTGACACTGACGGCCTCCGGTGAGATTCCCATCGCCTCGGCCAGCCTCGAGCGCATCGCATCCCGGTGCGGTGCGATCGCTGGCGTCTCCGTTATCACGCTGATGTCCGCTTGGTGCACGATGAACCCCCGCTCGCGCACGAGCTCGATCGCCTCCTGGAGCATCTGGATCGAGTCCCGGCCTGCGTTTTCGTCGTCCGTGTCCGGGAACAGCTCGCCGATGTCTCCAGCGGCGGCGCCGCCAAGGATTGCGTCGATCAGCGCGTGCGCGACCGCGTCGGCATCGGAATGTCCGATCAGCGATACCGACGACGGGATCGAGACGCCGCCGAGCACGAGAAACTTGCCCGGCACGAACCGGTGCGAGTCGTAGCCGATTCCCGTACGGGCGAACAACGGATGATACGCCTCCACGCCGTGATTCCGGTTCTTGTCCCCTGCCTTGCTGTCACGCGGCATGCGCGGCGTCCTCGATGACTGAGTAGTCCTGCCGACGCCGGCGCGGAGTGAAGCCGGCATCTAGAATGAGCCGCTCCATCTCCTGCGTGGTCGTCCGGTGGGTGGTATTCGCCGCGGAGACGACGTTTTCCTCGATCATCAGCGAGCCGAAGTCGTTGCACCCGAACCGCAGCGCGATCTGACCGATCTTCATCCCCATGGTGACCCAGCTCGACTGGAGGTTGGGCACGTTGTCGAGCACGATGCGGGAGATCGCGACGGTGCGGAGGTAGTCCACCGCGTCGGTCTTCTGCATGTGCGACATCTGTGGCGTGTTCTCCGGCTGGAGCGGCCAGCAGATGAACGCGGTGAAGCCGCCGGTGCGGGACTGGACGTCGCGCACGCGATCGAGGTGCTCCAGCCTCTCGGCTAGCGTCTCGCCGATGCCGTACATCATCGTCACCGACGTCTTGAGCCCTTCCTGATGCGCGATCTCCATTATCTCCAGCCACCGGTCCGCGCCGGCTTTCTTCTTCGCGACGATGTCGCGGACGCGCTGGACCAGAATCTCGCCGCCGCCGCCGGGAATCGAGTCGAGCCCCGCATGCACCAGCTCCCGAATCACGTCGCGCGCTTCCATGCGGAACAACTTGGCGAAGAAGTCAACTTCGCTGGGGCTGAAGCCGTGAATGTGGATCGGGTGATTGCGCTTGATGTAGCGCATCAGATCGAGGTACCATTCGAACGGGATGTACGGGTTGTGCCCGCCCTGAATCAGGATCTGCACCGCGCCGAGCGCCTTGGCTTCGTCGATCTTGGCCCCGATCTGCTCGAAGGAGAGCATGTAGCCCTCGCTGTCCTTCGGCCGCCGGTAGAACGCGCAGAAGCCGCAGTCGGCGACGCAGACGTTCGTGTAGTTGATGTTCCGGTCGATGATGTAGGTGACGACGTCGCCCGGGTGCCGCTCCGCGCGGATCCGGTCGGCCTCCGCGCCCAGCTCGAGCAGCGGCGCGTTCGTGTAGAAGTCGAGGAGATCTCGCGTGACGCTCATGCGGCTGGGAGAAAAGTGAGTGTCCCGTTGGGTACGCGTCCCTTGTTCACGAGCCGGCGGAAGAACTCGGTGAGTCCGGCGAGGTGCGGGTAGGACAGCCCGTAATCCAACCCCGACAGATAATCGAGGCAGCACTGCTCGCGCACGCCGGTCGCGTCGGAAGCCTGCGCCGCGAGCACCGGTAGGTTGGCCAGGCCCCAGTCGCGCGCCGCGATGAGGCCGGCGTGCGCGGCCAGCGCGTCCTTTACGGGCGTAGCACGCTGCGCTACCCACACCGCAAAGACGAACGGCTGCCCGGTCCAGCTCTTCCAGGCCGCACCGAGATCGTAGGCGTGCTCGTACCTCGGAACCTGTGAGCCGGTGCCTGCGCCGAGCAGCAGTGCCGCGTCCCCGATCACGAGCCGCGCGACGTGATCCTCGGCGGCGAAGCGACCCACGTCGCTGAGCTCCGCGTCGCCGGGCACGAACCGCGGCCGGGCGTGCCACACGTTCTCGAACAGCAGCTCGAGCAGCGCGACGCTCGTCATCGAGCTTCTGCTCACCAGCACGTCGCGCCCCGTCAGCTCGGACGCCGGAAGCCTGGAGTAGAGAGCGACGCTCTGCACCGGGCCGTCGCAGGATATGGCGAGGTCGGGCAGCAGAAGATAGCGACTCGAGTCGCGCGCGTATTCGACCGCGGACACGACGCTAATGTCGAGCTCGCCGGCGGCCATCTTCCGGTTCAGATCGCTAGGCACGCCCGTGACGAGCTCGGCGTCCAGCCGGACGATGCCGCGGTCAACGGCCCCGTAGACAGGGTAGCAGTTGATGTACGGGATCCTGCCGAGGGTAATCACGCGGCGACCTGCACGCCGGCGGGCTCCGGGTCGAACGTGCGGAGCACACGGTACAGGGAGTCGCGCTCGGCGGGAATCTTCCCCGCCGCGCGGATCAGCCGCAGGATCTCGTCCAGCGACATGGACTGCGCCGTCTCCGCGCCAGCCTCGTGGTAGACCTTCTCGCGCACGACCGTGCCTTCCAGGTCGTTGACGCCGAAGGAGAGCGACGTCTGTGACAGCGCCGGCGTGACCATGATCCAGTGCGTCTTGACGTGGGCGATGTTGTCGAGGAAGAGCCGGCCGACCGCGAGATTGCGCAGATCGTCGAAGCCGGTGGTCGCGGTGCCTTCGCGCCCCAGCTCTTTTCCCAGCTCGTTGTGATCGGGGTGGTAGGCGAGCGGGATGTACGCGAGGAAGCCGCCGGTCTCGTCCTGGAGATCGCGGAGCATGGTGAGGTGGTCCACGCGATCCTCGAGCGACTCGACGTGGCCGTACAGCATCGTGCAGTTGGTGCGGATCCCGAGCTCGTGCGCGGTGCGATGCACCGCGATCCAGTCGTCGCCGGCGAGCTTTTTCTCGGCGATGGTCATTCGGACGGCTTTGCCGAAGACCTCGGCCCCCCCACCGGGCAAGGTATCGAGTCCCGCCTCGCGGAGCGCAACCAGAACGTCCCGCACGGACATCTTTTCTATCCGCGCGATGTGCGCGATCTCGACCGCGGTGAGCGCCTTGATGTGCACGTGCGGGTACCGCTGCTTGAGCCCGCGAAAGATGTCGCCGTAGTACTGCAGCCCCGCCTTCATGTCGAGGCCGCCCACGATGTGGAACTCGCGCGTCAGCCCGTTGTCGGCCGCAGCCGCTTCCGCCCAGACTTCTTCCAGCGTGTAGTGGTACGCGCCGTCTTCCTTCGGGAGCCGCGCGAACGAGCAGAACGCGCACGTCGTCCGCAGGATGCAGACGTTGGTCGGGTTGATGTGCTGGTTGGCGGCGAAGGTGACCACGTCGCCGTGTCGCGAGCGGTTGGCGTGATCGGCGAGCCGCCCGAGCGACAGCAGGTCGGGCGAGCGGAACATCGCCAGCGCGTCGTCGCCGTTCAGCCGCTCGCCGGCGACGTACTTCTCGGCGACGTGCCGGAGCGCCGGGTCCTTTACGCCCGCCGGGTCGGGACAGGCGATGCGGTCAGCCACCGACTCAGCCCGTGAACTTGCGGACGGCGAGCGACACGTTGTGCCCGCCGAATCCGAAGCTGTTGCTGATCGCGGCGCTCACTTCGCGGCGCACCGATGAGTTGGGAGTGTAGTTCAGATCGCACTCCGGATCGGGCGTCTCGTAGTTGATGGTCGGCGGGATGATGCCCTCCTGGACCGCGAGCGCGCTGATGATGAACTCGACCGCGCCGGCGGCGCCGAGCATGTGGCCGGTGGACGACTTGGTGGAGCTGACGTTGATGCCCGAGGCGTGCTCGCCGAAGACCGCCTTGATGGCGCGCGTCTCGTTGAGGTCGTTGGCCGGCGTGGACGTGCCGTGCGCGTTGATGTACTGCACGTCGGCCGGCGTGAGCCCCGCGTCGCTGAGCGCGCGCTTCATGGCCCGCTGCGCGCCCTCCCCGTCTGGCGCGGGCGCGGTCAGGTGGTACGCGTCGCCTGTCGCTCCGTAGCCTCCGATCTCGGCGTAGATCCGCGCGCCGCGCTTGAGCGCGTGCTCCAGCTCTTCGAGCACCACGACGCCCGCGCCCTCGCCCATCACGAACCCGTCGCGCGTCTTGTCGAATGGGCGCGACGCCGTCTCCGGCGACTCGTTGCGCTCCGACAGCGCCTTCATGTTCGCGAAGCCGGCGATCGCCATGGGCGTCACAGCCGCCTCCGAGCCGCCGCAAATCATGACGTCCGCGTCGCCGTACTGAATGGTGCGGAACGCATCACCTATCGCGTGAGCCGCGGTCGCGCAAGCCGATACGGTGGCGTAGTTTGGCCCCTTCGCGTTGAACTGCATGGAGACGATCCCCGCCGCAATGTCCGTAATGAACATCGGGATGAAGAACGGGGAGATCTTGCTGGGGCCGCGCTCCCGGTAGACGTCGTGCTGCTCCTCGAAGCTCTTGAGGCCGCCCGTGCCGCTCCCGAGAATGACGCCGATGCGATCGGGGTCGTACCCGTTCACTCCCCCTTCGAGGCCGGCGTCCTGCATCGCCTGCTTGGACGCGGACACGGCATAGTGGGTATACGGGTCCGCCCGCTTGATCTCCTTCCGATCCATGTACTGCGACGGATCGAACCCCTTCAGCTCGGCGGCAAAGCGTACCGGAAAGGTTGACGCGTCGAACTTGGTGATCGGGGCGGTTCCAGACACGCCGTCCACGAGCGCCTGCCACATCGCCGGAACATCGTTGCCGACGGGCGTGAGCGCCCCCAGACCGGTAACGACGACACGACGCTTCATTACGCGGGCACTTTCTCGTTCAGATAGGCGAGTGCGTCACCGACCGTGCGGAGTCTCTCGGCGTCCTCGTCGGGGATGTCGATGTTGAACTCCTTCTCGAACTCCATCACCAGCTCGACGATATCCAGGCTGTCCGCGCCAAGGTCCTCGATGAAGCTGGCTTCGTTGGTCAGCTTCTCGCGCTCGACCCCGAGCTCCTTCTCGATGATGTCCTTGACCTTGTTCGAATTATCGGCCATCGGTGGTTCCTCTCTTGGGTGACTAGTGGCTAGTGACTAGTGACTTGTAACAGCGCGTGCAGCCCGCGCTTCGGAGCGTTTTCTCACTGCGAAATATACATGCCGGCAGGTGCACTACATCACCATTCCGCCGTCTATTACGAACACCTGCCCGGTGATGTAGGACGCCTGCTCCGAGGCGAGAAACGCCACCATTGCGGACACGTCCCGCGGCTTGCCCAGCCGCTCCAGCGGGATCATCGCGGTGAGTCCCGAGCGGGCTTCGGCGGTCATGGATTCCGTCATCTCCGTTTCGATGAATCCCGGCGCGATGGCGTTGACCAGAACGTTGCGTGAACCCAGCTCCTTGGCAACCGATTTGGTGAGCGCGATCAGCCCGGCCTTGCTCGCCGCATAGTTCGCCTGACCCTTGTTCCCCATCAGTCCCACGACACTGGAGATGTTGATGATGCGTCCCCAGCGTCGCTTCATCATGCCGCGCGCGGCGGCGCGAGTGGCGACGAACGCGCCGCGCAGGTTCGCGTTCAGGACCTCGTCCCAATCCTCGTCCTTGAGCCGGACGACGATGTTGTCGCGGGTGAGGCCGGCGTTGTTGACCAGGATGTCGATCGGGCCGATCCGCTCCTCGACGTCGCCGACGAGCTTCGCGACGGCGGCGCTGTCGGCCATGTCCGCGGCGAACCCGCCGGCGCCAGCGCCGATCGCCGCGGCCGCCTCTTCGGCGCGCACGAGATCGCGGCCCGTGATCGCGACCTTCGCGCCGCACTCCGCCAGCGTCCGCGCGATATCACGCCCGATTCCGCGGGTGCTGCCGGTGACCAGCGCGACTCTGTTCGAAAGATCTATCTGCATCACTGGAGGGTGGCGAAGAGTTTGTCTATGTCGGCCGGAGTGCCGCACGCGACCGTGCGCGATCCATGCACCGCGCGGGAGATCAGGCTCGTCAGCACGTTGCCCGGGCCCGGCTCGATCCAGAGCGCGCCAGGGTGCGCTTCAGCCATGTTCTTCACCTGGCCGCTCCACCGCACGGGAGACGTGAGCTGGCGGACGAGCGTTTCACGCGCGCAAGCCGCGCTCGCGCACGCGTCGGTTGTGACGTTGGAATAAACGGGAAAGGCCGGATCTCTGAAGTCCGTGGACTCAACCGCCTCGCGCAGTCCGCTCTCTGCCGGCTTCATGAGAGGCGAGTGGAAGGCGCCGGCGACCGGCAGGCGAACCGCGCGCTTGGCGCCGGCCTGCTTCGCCAACTCCATCGCGCATTCTACGCCGGCAATCTCGCCCGACACGACGACCTGCGCGTCCGAGTTGTAGTTCGCTGGAACTACTTCGCCAACCTCCGACGCCCGCAGGCAGATCTCCTCGATGGAGCTGGTCAGCTCGCCGAGGATCGCCGCCATCGCGCCGGGTCGCTTGATCCCGGCCTCGTGCATGAGCTCGCCCCGGGTGCGAACCAGACGCACCGCGTCGGCGAGCGTAGTCGCGCCCGCCGCGTGATACGCGGTGTGCTCGCCCAGCGAATGTCCCGCGGCCGCCCTCACGGTTCCGACGCGCTCCCTGATCAGCTCCCAGACGATAGCGCCGTGGGCGAGCAGCGCGGGCTGCGCGTTGTGTGTCGCCGTCAGCTCATCGGCCGGCCCCTCGAACATGATCTTGCTCAACGCTACGCCGAGTGCCTCGTCGACTTCCTGCAGCATTTCCTTCGCGCGCGGAAAGGCGTCGGCGAGGTCCTTCGCCATGCCGGGCTTCTGGGAGCCCTGTCCGGGGAAAACGAGAATGACAGACATGGCTATTGGCTGCTGGCTGTTGGCAGTCGGTTAACCGCCCCGCTCTTCCGCTTCAAGCCAATAGTGCATGGCCAATACCCAATAGCTACTCTCAAAACCGCACCACCATCGAGGCCCAGGTGAATCCCGCGCCAAAGGCCACTAGCAGGACGGTGGAGCCTTCTTTGATGCGCCCGTTCTCGATCGCTTCGTCGATCGCAATCGGAATCGAGGCTGACGACGTGTTGCCGTAGCGGTCCACGTTCACGTACACCTTGTCCATGTGGATCCCCGCATGCTTCGCCGTAGCCTCGATGATCCGCGTGTTGGCCTGGTGCGGGATGAGCAGGTCGATGTCGTGCCCCGTCAGCCGCGCTCCGTCGAGCGCGCGATCGGCGGCGTCGGACATCGAGCGGACAGCGTGCTTGAACACTTCGCGTCCTGCCATCTTCACGAGGTGGCTCTTCCGCGCCAGGACGTCGGCGGTGATGGGAACCGTGGCGCCGCCTTCCGGCCGGTACAGCAGCTCCGCCAGCGTCCCGTCGCTGCGCATGTACGCGGAGAGAATCCCCTTTCCCGTCTTGGCGCGCTTGAGCACCACGGCGCCCGCACCGTCGCCGAACAGAACGCACGTCGAGCGGTCGGTCCAGTCAACGATCGAGCTCATCTTCTCCGCGCCGATTACGAGCGCGGTCTCGATGACGCCCGACATGATCAGCCCTTCCGCGACGGTCATTCCGTACAGCCAGCCGGAGCACGCGGCGGAGAGATCGAATGCCGACGCGCGCGAGGCGCCGAGCGACGCCTGCACGTCCACCGCTGTCGAGGGCAGAAGCCGGTCGGGCGTTGCGGTCGCGAGGATGATCGTGTCCAGCTCACCCGGGTGCACACCTGCGCGCTCCATCGCGATGCGGCCGGCTTCCGTAGCCATCGAGCAAGTGGTCTCGCCCTCCGCGGCCAGATGGCGCTCGACGATTCCGGTCCGCTCGACGATCCATTCGTGCGTGGTGTCGATCCCCATCGCGGGGAAGTCGAAGTTCGTGACGACCTTGGGTGGGATCCCGCGGCCGGTGCCAGCGATGGCGGCGATCGGTCGCTTCACGATGCCGCGGTCGTTGCGGCCGCCCCGCCGGCGAGTGCCGTCAGCCGCTCGCCGATCTGCGCATTCATTCCGGACGTCGCGGCGCGCGCCGCCGCCTTGACTGCGTTGGCGATCGCGCGCGGAGTGGAGTTGCCGTGGCAGATCATGCTGATGCCCTTCACGCCGAGCAGCGGTGCGCCGCCGTACTCGGACGCATCGAACTTGCGGATCACGTCCTTGAGCTGGCTCCGGTCGATCCCGTTCTGCTGCAGGACCTCGAGCACCATCGGCATGACTCCCTCGTAGAACTTGAGCACGACGTTCCCGACGAATCCGTCGCACACCACGACGTCGATCGCCCCGCGCGCGCACTCGCCCGCCGGAATGTCCCTGCCCTCGACGTTGCCGACGAAGTTGAAGCCCGCGGTCGCGAACGCCGCGTTTGCCTCCTTCACGACGGCATTCCCCTTCTCCGCTTCCTCGCCGATGCTGAGCAGTCCCACGGACGGGTTGCTTCTGCCGAGCACGCACTCGGCGTAGGCCGCGCCGAGCCACGCGAACTGGAGGAGCTCGCGGGCGGAGCAGTCCACGTTTGCGCCCGCGTCGAGCACGACGACGGGCTGGCCGCGCGTGGGGAAAGCAGTCGCAATCGCCGGCCGCGTCAGACCGGGATGCAGCTTGAGCAGCATCGCGGACGCAGCCATCTGGGCGCCCGTGTTCCCGGCCGAGACGAACGCGTCCGAGCGGGACTCGAGCTGCAGCTTGAGTCCGATGGCTATCGAATTGTTGGGCTTGCCCCGAACGACGACGCTCGGCTTGTCCGACATCTCGATCACTTCCGGCGCTTCGACGATCTCGATCCGTTCGCGGTGCTTCGCGTCGGCGGAAAGCTGGCCCGCGAGAAGCGAGTCGAGCTCGGCGTTTATGGTGTCGGTGCGGCCGACCAGTTGGATGGCGAGGCTGCTATCGCTCTCCCGCAGAGCCTGGAGCGCGCCAGCCAACGGTGCCCGGGGAGCGAAATCTCCCCCCATGGCGTCCAACGCGATGCGGGCCAACTCAGGCTTCCTTAGCCGCTACCCGCTGCTCGCCGTCGTAGTAACCGCACTCCTCGCACACGTGGTGTGGGCGCCTCATTGCCTGGCAGCGCGGACACGCCTGGATGGCGACCGGCTTGGCCTTCTTGTGCGTGTTGCGCGCGCGCTTTTTCCGCTTGGAGGTGCGTCTTTTCGGAACGGCCATTTCTTATGCTCGGTGTTGGTCGGAAGCCGCTGGCTCCGAACTTGGTATGTCGGTCAGTTGTCGCCTGGCGCGGCCATCCGGCCTGCCGGTTTTCTCAGTGCATCCCAGCGCGAGTCACGCGCGGGCTCGCACCCGCACTCGCCTTCGTTCAGGTCGGCGCCGCACGTGGGGCACAGACCCTTGCAGTCTTCCCTGCACTCCGCGAACGTGGGCACGGCGAGCAGCCAACTCTCGCGCACCGCCGGTCGTAGATCCAGCTCTCGGGCCTGCGGGTCGAACTCGAACACGTCAGGGTCGTCGACCTCGGTGTCGCCGGTCGGCGCGAACACGGCGTGCAGCTCGTCGTTCACTTCTTCGGTCACCCCGGTGAGGCAGCGGCGACACTCCATCGCCACCTTCCCGTTCATCCGCCCACTCAGATAAAAGCGCGACTGTCCGGCGGGCGAAAGACGTCCCTCAACCCGGATTGGACCGGACGGGCGCTGATCGGCGTCCTCCCAGATCGGATCATCCGGTTCCAGGGTGCCCGCGACCTGCTCCGCCCGCGAGGTGAGTGATCGTACGTCGAACGACAGCATAAGCCTTGAAACATAAGGCTTTAGCGGGCTGCGAGCAACTCGCTTTCGGCGAAGAAAAAGCGCGATTCCCGCTCGGCATTCTCGTCCGAATCGGAGGCGTGGATGGCGTTCCGCTCCTTGGACTCGGCGAACAGCTTGCGGACGGTCCCTGGCTCGGCCTCGGCGGGGTCGGTGGCCCCGATCGCCTTCCGCAGCTCGGCGACCGCGTTGGCCTTCTCCAGGACCATCGGCATGCAGCTGCCCGAGGTCATGAACTTGACCAGCGAGCCGTAGAAAGGCCGCTCGCGGTGCACGGCGTAGAACTCGCCGGCGGTGGCCTCCGTGAGCCGCATGACGCGGGCGGCGACGACCTTGAAGCCCGCGGCCTCGAGGTGGGCGATGATTTTGCCGGATTTGCCAGATCCAAAAGCATCTGGTTTAATGATCGTGAGCGTGCGGTTGGACATTTGAAGAACAGTGACTGGTGACTAGTGACTAGTGACTAGTAAAAGCAACGGCGATGCATCGCTTACAAACTAGTCACCCCTCAAACCGCTGTTGCAGTGCCGCGGTTACTAGTCACTAGTCACTAGTCACAAGTCACTTGTCACCCCTCACATGCGCGCCTTCAACAGCCCCACCA
This sequence comes from uncultured Gemmatimonadaceae bacterium, assembly GCA_964350145.1. Lineage (GTDB taxonomy): Bacteria > Gemmatimonadota > Gemmatimonadetes > Gemmatimonadales > Gemmatimonadaceae > JACDCY01. The sequence goes on along the minus strand of CAYGJL010000011.1, from coordinate 62,514 downwards.
CATCAATCGGCCTCTTCGCGACGGCGATGCCATTCTCCTCAAAGGCCTGAATCTTCTCGGCAGCGGTCCCGGCCGAGCCCGAGATGATTGCGCCCGCGTGACCCATGCGGCGCCCGGGAGGCGCGGTCTGCCCGGCGATGAAGCCCACGACCGGCTTCGTCATGTTCTCCTTCACGAAGCGCGCGGCCTCCTGCTCGTCGGTTCCGCCGATCTCGCCGATGATCACGACCGAGGTCGTGTCCTCGTCGGCCTCGAACGCCGCCAGGCAGTCGATGAAGTTGGTGCCGTTGATCGGGTCGCCGCCGATGCCGACACACGTCGTCTGGCCGAGCCCGGCGCGGGTCATCTGGTAGACGACTTCATACGTGAGCGTCCCTGATCTGCTGACGAGCCCGATGGACCCCGGCGTGCAAATGCGGCCGGGGATGATGCCGACCTTCGATTTGCCGGGAGAGATGAGGCCCGGACAGTTGGGTCCCAGCAGCCGCGCGCCACGCTCGCGCACGAACGGGTACACGCGCGTCATGTCCATCACCGGAACCCCTTCCGTGATCGCCACGATGAGCGAGACGCCCGCGTCAGCCGCTTCCATCATCGCGTCGGCGGCGAACGGCGGCGGCACATAGATGACCGTCGTGTTCGCGCCGGTCGCCTTCACCGCTTCCGATACGGTGTTGAAGATCGGAACCGTTCCCTCGAATTTCTGGCCGCCCTTCCCCGGCGTGACTCCGCCGACGATCGTCGTGCCGTACTCCATCATTTGCCTGGTGTGGAACGAGCCGTCGCGGCCGGTGATCCCCTGCACGATCAGGCGGGTGCCGCTGTCGACGAAGATGCTCATGCGGCCTCCTTGCCCGTCGCGAGCTCGACGGCGCGCTGCACCGCTTCGTCCATGTCCGTGAGGGCGGTAAAGCCGTTGTCCTCGAGGATCTTCACCGCGATCTCCTCGTTGGTGCCGGTGAGGCGGATCACGATCGGAACCTTGAGCGGCGCCTGCTTCGTGGCAGTCACGATGCCGTTGGCCACGTCGTCGGTGCGGGTGATGCCGCCGAAGATGTTGAACAAGATCGCCTTCACGCTCGGATCCTCGGTGATGATCTTCAGCGCGGCCACGACCTTCTCGGGATTGGACGAGCCGCCGATGTCGAGGAAGTTCGCGGGCTCACCGCCGTAGTATTTCACGAGATCCATCGTCGCCATGGCCAGCCCGGCGCCGTTCACGATACAGCCCACGTTTCCGTCGAGCTTGATGAACGTGAGGTTCGCGTTCCTCGCCTCGACCTCGCTCGGCGCTTCCGCGCTCTCGTCGCGCAGCGCGGCGAGCTCGGGCTTGCGATCCAGCTCGTTGTCGTCAATCACCATCTTGGCGTCCAGCGCGAGCACCTTGCCGTCGGGAGTCGTCACCAGCGGATTGATCTCGGCCAGCGACGCGCCGCTCGCGACGAACGCGGCATACAGCTGCTGCATTATCCTGGCGGCCGCGCGGACCTGCTTCACGTCGTCGTACAGGAAGAAGCCCAGCTCCATCGCCTCGTAGGTCTGCAGCCCGTACCGTGGGTCCACCGCGAGCTTGCGCAGCTTCTCCGGAGTCTTGGCGGCGACCTCCTCGATGTCGATTCCGCCTGCCGGGCTCACCATGAACGTCGCCCGCTTGGACGCGCGGTCAATGATCACTCCGACGTACGCCTCGGTGGCGATGTCGGCCGCGGGCGTGACCAGCACCTTCTTCACGGGAAGGTCCTTGATCGTCAGCGCGAGAATCTTCTCCGCGATCTCGCGCGCCTCCCGCGGATTCTTCGCGAGCTTCACGCCCCCAGCCTTGCCGCGGCCGCCGGCGTGCACCTGCGCTTTTACGACCACTGTCCCCCCGTACTTCTTCGCCAGCGCCTCGGCTTGCTCGGGGGTGGTGGCAATGTCGCCCTCGGGGATCGGCACCCCGTGGGAGCGGAAGATCTCCTTCGCCTGATATTCGTGGATGTTCACTTTGTAGTCATGGTAGAATGGTCGTTCCGGCGGCGCCCCGAACCGCGTCGCGGCCGCGCGAGAGCTCGGTAATAATGGCCCGCCCCTGCGTGTGCCGCACGTAATCAACAGCCGCGCGTACCTTCGGCGCCATACTTCCTTCCCCGAACGCGCCCGTGGCGTCGAGCCGCTCCGCGTCGCTGACCGTCAGCTTCGCGAACGGCTGCTGCCGATCCGTGCCAAAGTTCGAGTACACGGCGTCCACGTTGGTGAGGATCATGAACAGGTCGGCGCCCAGTCCGCGCGCGAGCGCGGCCGCGGCGAGATCCTTGTCCACGACCGCGTCCACGCCTTCCAGTCCCAGCTTCCGGTCGCGGAACACCGGCACGCCGCCGCCGCCGCACGAGACCACGATGGTCCCGCGCTCGACCAGCGGGCGGATCACCCCGAGCTCGTGCACGGCGAGCGGGAGCGGACTGCCCACCACGCGGTGGTACTCTCCGTCCGTCTCCTTGACCGTCTCGCCGGCGCGCTGCAGGCTGCGCGCGCGCTCTTCACCCAGGGCGTGCCCGATGGGCTTCGTGGGATTCGCCATGGCGGGATCTTCGCGCGAGACCTCGACTTGCGTGATGATGCTGACGACGTCCCGGTCGCAGCCCGCCCGTCGCAGTGCGTTGCCGAGCGACTGCTGGATCATGTAGCCGATCCAACCCGCGGTCGCCGCGACGAGCAGGCCGAGCGGCAGCGGCTCGACCTCGGCGGCGGCGATCTCGTTGCGCAGCAGGGCGTCTCCCACCTGGGGACCGTTGCCATGCACGATGCACAGCTTCCATCCATCCAGGGCGAGTTCCACGATCGGAGCGAGGCTAGCCCGCGTATGCCGGAACTGATTCGCGGCAGTGGCGCGCTCACCGGCTGGCGACAGCGCGTTGCCGCCCAGCGCGATTACTGCCGTGAGCGACTGAGCCGGGCTCATCGCGGCCGCTCCCGCAGCACCCCGCCGAGGGAATCGAACGCCTGCCCGAATGCCGTCAGGTCGGAACTCGCGAGGGCTGCCTGCATTCGCATGTACAAGCGCCGCACAGTCGCCTGAAACTCAACTCCTTCGGCGGTGGCCGGCAGCGGCGATACCGGCCGCGGGAGGGGCGTTAGCTCGCTCCGCCATGCGTCCGTCTGCGCTCGCGATCGGAAGCTGAACGGGAAACGCCGACGCCAGGCATCGGCGAGCGGCTCGCCTGTTTCTGCGGGCACGAAGACAACCCGTCCAGTCACGGAATGAACGTACGCGCGCGCGGCCTCGCGGAAATAGGTGCGCGCGGTGTCCGCGATCTGCCGCCGCTCCGACAGCGGATACAGTCGCGACGACGAGTAGATCGGCACGACCCAATACAGCGTATCCATGTGGAACAGCGCGTCGTGCTCCTCCAGCACGGAGAACACCGGCGCCAGGCGGTGCACGCGCTCGTACAGGTCACGCGTGCGGACGATGCGCGGGTCGGTCGGCATGTCGAGGCTCAGCACGCGCCCGTCCTGCTCCCGCCAGGCGTGCGCCAGGCGCGAGAACAGCGACGCGACCGACGGCGCCAGCACTCCGCGACCGAGTCCGGAGACTACGACGTAACCACCGGCGCCGGGCGCGACCAGGGCGCGCGATTCCGCCGCCGCCACCGAGCGGTCCACGACCGCCGGGAACGAATCGGCCGTGAATCGGCCCGCGGTGTCGGCTCCGGTCGGAGTGTAGGCCCGGGCGGTGAATGCCCGGCCGGTGCTCTCGTACGCGGCATCGGTCCCTGCCCTCCCCACCGCGATCGGACGCCAGAGCTGCACCCCGGCGATCGTCAGCAGGACCAGAGTCAGGGCTCCGAACGCGATCGTGACCTGGCCGGTCCACATGCTCCATCCGACCACTGCCGCCGCGGCTACCGCGATGATCACCAGCCCCACGTACCACGGCAGCACGAACCGGTCGTCGGTGGCCGTGAACGCGCCCAATGGGCCGCTGCCGTCCGAGAGGAGCGTGTACGACTCGAGGCGGAACCGCCACGCGATCATCAGCAGCAGCACCGCGCCGAGAACTCCGACGTGCCGGCGCACGTAGCCTGAGACTCGCAGCGCACCTTCGCTCCAGCGCAGGCTGGGCGTGAGCGCATACAACCCTATCACCACGACGGTCACGGTGGTGACCACCACGACCATCCAGCCGTGCAACCGCAGCTCGAGCGGAAGCCAGGAGGTATAGAACGCGAGATCGAGCTGGTGATACGGGTCGCTCTCTCCGAAGCGGGCGCCCGCCCGAACCCTGGCGACGTCGGTCCACTGCGGCAGAGCGGCGGTCGTAGCGAGGGCTATTACCGCCGCCAGGCCGAGCGCCACGGCGTCTAGCAACCGGACCGGCACCGCTTCGGCGAACTCCACGTTGGCGATGCGCCGCGGGAGGACCAGCGAGATGATGGAGTGCCGGACCGCGGAGAGGTTCACGATCGCGAACAGAAATGCGGCGGTGACTCCGCTGGTGAACAGCAGGAACTGGTCGAACGCTTTCTCCCGCCACAGCGGCGCCGCGCCGAGCGATTCGTACCAGACGAAATCCGTGTAGAGAAATACGAAGGCGCGACCCAGCAGGAGAAGGATCGCGCCGGATGCAACCGCGATTGCCAGGCGTCGCTTGCGCATCGCCCTAGACTGCTACCCCCTTCGCCGCCAGCCAGCCCTCGACCTCGCCGCGGATCGCGGCGAGTTGTTCCGCGGTGTCCGCCTCGAACCGCATCACGATCACGGGCTGCGTGTTGGACGCGCGGATGAGCCCCCAGCCGTGCTCGAACAAAATCCGCACGCCGTCAATGTCGTTTGTCTCGTACCGGGCGCCGAAGTACCGCTTCGCCTCCTCCACGATCGGGAACTTCTTGTCGTCGTCGGAGGGGACTCTGATCTCCGGCGTGGACACGAACCGCGGCACGTCGGCGAGCAGCTCCCGCACCGACTTCCCCGAATCCGCGACGATCCGGATGAGTCTCGCGGCGCCGTACAGCGCGTCGTCGAAGCCGTAAAAGCCCTCGGCGAAGAACATGTGTCCCGACATCTCGCCGCCGATCGGCGCGTGCGTCTCGTGCATCTTCTCCTCGACGAGCGAGTGCCCCGTGCGGGACATCACCGGCACGCCGCCCGCCTTCTCGATCGCTTCTGGGAGCGCCTGCGTGCACTTCACGTCGAACACGATGGACTGACCCGGCCCCGTGCGCTGGAGCACGTCCCGCGCGTACAGGATCAGGAGGTAGTCTCCCCAGATGATCTCGCCGGTATTGTCTATCACTCCGATCCGGTCCGCATCACCGTCGAATGCGACGCCCAGGTCGGCCTTGTTCGCCCGCACGGCCGCGATGAGATCGGCCACGTTCTCCGCGACCGTCGGATCGGGGTGGTGATTGGGAAACGTGCCGTCGCTCTCGCAGAACAGGAGGTCCGCGTTCAGTCCCATGCGCTCGAACAGCTTGGGCGCCACCAGCGCGCCGGCGCCGTTGCCGCAGTCCGCCACGACGCGCAACTTGCGCTTGAGCGGTCCTATGAGGCGCACGATGTCGTCCACGTACCGGTCAATCAACGCTTCTTCGCGGAGCGATCCCGCCCCATTCGGAAAATCTCCCGCCGCGATCAGCTCGTACATCCGCTGGATCTGCTGGCCGTAGATGGACTTGGTCCGGAGCCCGAGCTTGAATCCGTTGTACTCGGGCGGATTGTGCGAGCCCGTGATCTGGATGCCGCCCACGACGTCGAGCTTGTGCTGCGCCCAGTAGGTGACGGGCGTGGGCACCTCGCCGATGTCCACGACGTCCAGGCCGGCCTCTCTCAGCCCTTCCACCAGTCCGTCGCGCAGTTCGGCGCCGCTCGGCCGGTTGTCGCGGCCCACTGTGATGGCGCCGGATTCGCCCTGTTCCCGCAGGTAGGCGGCGTAGCCGAGCCCGATCAGGCGCGCCGTAGCGTGCGTCAGATCCGTGCCGGCGATCCCGCGAATGTCGTACTCACGGAAGATCCCGCGCGCGATGCTCACCGGTCGATCGGCACGATGACGCTGCTTCGCGCCAGGCGCGCCACTGGGTCGGGGAATATGCCGAAGGCGAGAATCAGCACCGCCGCGGCGGCGATCACCCACTGCGTGAGCCGGCCGGTGGGCTGCGGCTCGCTGTCGGGCCGCGATACCGGCTTCATGAACATCACCAACACCACGTACAGATAGTACCCCGCGGACACGACGCTGGTCAGGACGAGGATGATCGAGAGGTTCGTCAGCGGCGTGATCGAGTCCAGCGCGGCCTGGAGCAGGTACCATTTGGCGAAGAATCCGATTCCGCCGAAGATCGGGAAGCCGAGGAGCGCAAGCATGAACACGGCCATGCTCCCGGCCAGCCACGGGCGTACGGTCCATAGTCCAGCGTAGTCCTCGATCTTCAGATATCGGTCGCCTCTGCCCGACAGCACGATCACGACGGCAAAGGCGCCGAAGGTCGCGAGCGTGTACGCGAACAGATAGAAGAGGAAGGCGGAGCTGCCGATGCTGCCGCGCGCCAGCACGGCGACCAGGATGTAGCCCGCGTGCGCGATGCTTGAGTACGCCAGCATCCGCTTGATGTTCTTCTGCGACAATGCGATCAGGTTGCCCGCGACCATCGTCACGGCCGCCAGCCACCAGATCGCGTAGTGCCACTGCGCGAACACCTGCGGGAACGCCTCCATCCACACGCGCAGGAAGCTCGCGAACGCGGCCGCTTTGACCGCGGCCGCCATGTAGGCGGTGACGGGGGTGGGCGCGCCCTCGTACACGTCCGGCGCCCACATGTGGAACGGCACGGCGGCGATCTTGAAGCCGAACCCCACCACGAGCAGCGCCATGCCGATAAGCAGCAGCGGGCTGATCGGCCCCGTCCCACCGATCCGGTCGGCGATGGTCGTCAGATTCGTGCTGCCGGTCGCGCCGTACACCAGCGCAATGCCGTACAACAGGAAGCAGGTAGAGAACGCTCCCAGGAGGAAGTACTTGAGCGCGCCTTCCGCCGCCCGGTCGCTGCGCCGGTTCAACCCTGCCAGCACGTACACCGCGACCGACATGATCTCGATGCCGAGGAACACGATGATCAGGTCGCGCGCGGAGACGAGCACCATCATCCCCGACGTTGCCAGCAGCAGCAGAACGTGCGATTCCGCGGACGTGATGCCCTCGCGCTCGTTGTAGTCCATCGAGAGGGCGATCGTGGCGAACGTGGCGAGCAGCAGCACCAGGTCGGCGCTCCAGCGGAACCCGTCGAGCGCGATGGGTCCGGGCCCGACGCCGGCGCCCTGCTGCATGAAGTACACGACCATCGCGGCTACGATGCCGCACAGGATCATGCCCCCAACGCCCACTGCCCTCTGGCGCTGGATGCTCTCACGTCCCCAGGCAGCCCACAGCAGCAGCCCCATGGCCCCGACCATCAGAGTGATGTCGGGTGCCAGCGCGGTCATCAGCTGGGACGGAATCGTCAAGTCGAACGTCTTCATGGCGCCATCGGGTGGCGGGGGAACCGGGTGGGAGGCCCGCGCTCGACCCGCTGGACGAGGTCATGCGCGGCCGCTTCCATCCGTCGCAGCACCGGCGCGGGGTACACGCCGATCCAGATGATGGCCGCGATGAGCGGAGTCAGCAGCCCGATCTCGCGCCAGTTGAGATCCGGCAAATGCCGGTTCTCGCCCTTGTCCAACTTGTTGAACAGGATCCGCTGCAGCGCCCACAACATGTAGGCCGCGGCGAAGATCACGCCCGTCGCGGCGAGCGCGGTCAATACCGGGTAGGTCTTGAACGCGCCGATCAGGACGAGGAACTCGCCGATGAAGCCGTTGGTCCCGGGCAGCGCGATGCTGCTGAGCGCGACCAGCGTCAGCGCGGCGGCAAACATGGGCACCACCCGCGCGATGCCGCCGTACGCATCAATGAGGCGCGAATGCCTGCGCTCGTAGATCATTCCGACCAGGAAGAACAGCGCGCCCGTCGAGATTCCGTGGTTGATCATCACCATCAGCGCGCCCTGCACGCTCTCGACCGTCAGCGCGAAGATGCCGAGCATGACGAAGCCCATGTGGCTCACCGACGAGTACGCCACGAGCTTCTTGAAGTCGGGCTGCACCAGCGCGACCAGCGCGCCGTAGATGATCGCGATCACCGCCAGCACGAGAATGATCATCCGCACCGTCGGATCCATCGCTACGCCCGGGAACAGCGGCAGCGCGAAGCGGATGAATCCGAACGTCCCCATCTTCAGCATGATGCTCGCAAGGATGACGGAGCCGGCCGTGGGCGCCTCGACGTGCGCGTCCGGCAACCACGTGTGGAACGGGAACATCGGCACCTTCACCGCGAACGCGAGGAAGAAGGCACCGAACAGCCAGAACGACGCGGCGGGCGAGAGTGACAGCTCCAGCGCGGCCGCGTAGCTGAAGTCGGGCGCGCCGGTGATGGGGCTGCCGGACTGGATGCCGAGGTACACGATCCCGACGAGCATCAGGATCGATCCGACCATCGTGTAGATGAAGAACTTCAGGCTGGCGTAGATGCGCCGCTCCCCGCCCCAGATGCCGATGATGAAGTACATCGGCACCAGCATGACCTCCCACATCACATAGAACAGAAATAGATCGCGCGCGAGGAAGACGCCGAGCATTCCCGTGGTCATTACGAGCAGGAGTATCAGATAGCTGTGCACCTTCGTGCGCACGCTCGTCCAGCCGCCGAGCACCGTGAGCGGCATGAGGAAGGTTGTGAGCAGCACCATCATCAGGGCGAAGCCGTCGATGCCGATGGAGAACCGCACTCCCCATGTCGGGATCCACGGCACCTCCACCGATGCGTGCCAGCCCGCGCCGTTCTCGAACGACCACCAGAGGCCGACGGACACGAGGAACTCGACGAGCAGCGTGAAGAAGGCGATCAACCTCGCCGTGCGCGCGGGCCCCGGCTCGCCGCCGTTTCCGCGGGACGCGAGCGCCAGTAGCACCGCGGCCCCGGCGAGCGGGATGATCAGCAGCGCCGGGAGCACCCAGCCCGTGTAGCCGATGGAGTCGAGAAATTGAATCATAGGAGCGTGAACACTCCGATCACGGCCACCACACCGAGCACCAGCACCCAGGCATAAGTGCCCACGGCGCCCGTCTGCGCCGCCGAGCCGAGCCAGCCGAAGGCGCGCGCCAGCCAGGCGCTCCCGTTCACGAAGAAGCCATCGATCAACCCGGCGTCAAAGCCGCGCCAGAGCACGAGCCGGGATCCGTGATACATGGGCTGCACCACGGCGCGGTCGTAGCCCTCGTCCACGAAGTACTTCTCGGCGAGCACCCGCTCGAATCCTTCCTCGGCCGGCGCCTCGCGCTTGGGCACGAGCTTCCCGGGCTTGAGCAAGCGCCACGCGAGAGCGATGCCGGCCACGGCCACGAGCACCGCGACGCCAATGAGCGCGTACTCGGTGTTGGCCGAGAGATGCGCCGCTTCCCCGTGCGTGACGGCGAGCTGGTGCTCGCCGACGACCGGTTCCAGCCAGTGCTCGAGCGCGAACGTCGGACCGACAGGAAAAATGTCGGTGAATATCTTCGGCAGATTCAGCCAGCCGCCGAACGCGCTCAACACGCCGAGCACTACCAGCGGGCCCGTCATCACCCACGGAGCTTCCTTCAGCGCGCCGCGCTCGGCTTCGCCCGTGCGGTTGGGGCCGTGGAAGGTGTACAGCATCATCCGCGTCATGTAGATCGCCGTGAGCAGCGCCGTGGCGATGCCGATGAAGTAGATGAAGTAGAGGAGCGTCGAGCCCGGAATGCCAAGCCAGCTGGCTTCGGCGAGCGTGGACCCGTGCGCGCGCGCGTACACTCCGGCGAGGATCTCATCCTTGGAGAAGAATCCGGAGAACGGCGGGATGCCCGCGATCGCGAGAGTGGCGATCCACATCAGCACCCACGTGACCGGCATGTGCCGCCGGAGACCGCCCATGTTCCGGACGTCCTGCGCGTCCTCGTGGCTCCCGGTCTTGTGATACGCGGCATGCATTGCGTAGATGACCGAGCCTGAGCCAAGGAACAGCAGCGCCTTGAAGAAGGCGTGCGTCGCGAGGTGGAAGATGCCCGCCACGTACGCGCCCACGCCGACGGCCATGAACATGAAGCCGAGCTGCGACACGGTGGAGTAGGCCAGGATCTTCTTGATGTCCCACTGCTTGAGACCGATCGTCGCCGCGAACAGCGCGGTGACAGCGCCGGTGAGCGCGACGGTGAGTCCCGCTGCCGGAGCGAGCGAGAAGAGGAATGAAGAGCGCGCGACGAGATAGACGCCCGCCGTGACCATGGTAGCCGCGTGGATGAGCGCGGACACCGGCGTGGGGCCGGCCATCGCGTCCGGCAGCCATACGTACAGCGGGATCTGCGCGCTCTTGCCCACGCAGCCGAGGAAGAGGAAGAGACAGATCGCGGTTACGATCGGCGTCGAGAGCTGCGGCGCTGCCGCGGCGACGCCCTGGAAATCCATCGTGCCGAGGTGCGCGAACAGCAGCATCAGCGCGACCAGAAAACCGAAATCACCGATCCGGTTGACGATGAACGCCTTCTTCCCCGCGTCGGCGTTGGCCTTCTCCGAGAACCAGAAGCCGATCAGCAGGTACGAGCAGAGGCCGACGCCTTCCCAGCCGATGAACATGACCGGATAGTTGGCGCCGAGCACCAGCACCAGCATGAAGAAGACGAACAGGTTCAGGTACGCGAAGTACCGCGGGTAGCCCGGGTCGTCGCGCATGTAGCCCACGCTGAAGACGTGGATCAGCGTTCCGACCCCCGTGATCACGAGCATCATCACCATCGCGAGCTGGTCGAGCTGGAACGCCGCCGCAAGGTTCAGCTCGCCCGCGATCATCCAGGTGAAGTATTTCTGGATGAACGGCTCGGTCGCGTGCGCCGACCGCATGGCAAGGAAGATCAGCGCGGTCAGCGCGAACGACAGCGCGAGCATGAGCGGGCCGATCACGCTCACGATTCCGGCGAACCGGTGCCTGGCTACGGGATGCTGATCGTCCCCGTGGGCTCCGCCCGCCGTTTCGTGGGGCAGCGCATGAGCTGTCGCCGCGTCGCCGCCGTGCCCCGCGTCGGGATCGCCCGGGCCGGGGCGCGCAACGGCGACCAGTGCCAGCGCGCCGTTGATGATGAATCCGAGCAGCGGCAGCACCGGCACCAGCCAGAGCCACTCGGCTACGGTGCCGTCCAGCACGTGCGATCCGGCCGCAGGCGTCGCCGTCTCCTGCAGGAGAGCCAGGATCCCCTCCGGCAGAGCCGTCATCCGCGCAGCAGGTTGATGTTCTGCAGGTTCACCGTCTGCCGGTGACGGAAGATCGAGATGATGATCGCGAGCCCGACGGCGGCTTCGGCGGCGGCCACGGTCATGACGAAAAACACGAACACCTGCCCGTCGGCGCCGTAGTACCGCGACAGCGCGACGAAGCTGAGGTTGACCGCGTTGAGCATCAGCTCGACGCACATGAAGATGATGATCGCGTTCCGGCGGATCAGCACGCCGACGACGCCGATCGTGAAGAGCGCCGCGGACAGCGCCAGGGCCTCAGCCAGCATGCGCGCTCTCCTCCGACACGGGCTCGACGTGGTGCTCGGCGCGGCGGCCGAGGACGACGGCTCCGACAATGGCGATCAGCAGCAGGATGCTCGTCAGCTCGAACGCGAGCAGGTAATTGGTGAACAGCGGGTCCGCTACCACGCCGACCGCCCCCTTCTCCGCCAGCAGCCGGTCCATCTCGCCGCGCGGCAGAATCCATTCGGGCTTGACGCGCGTCCCGCTCACCACGGCGATCTCCGCCAGCAGGATCAGCCCCAGCACCACCGCGGCGCCCTTTCCCCACTTCCCGCGGATGTCCGCAATCTCGGACGGGTGGCCGAGGTTGAGCAGCATTATCACGAAGAGGAACACGACCATGATCGCGCCGGCGTACACCAGCACCTGGATCGCGGCGATGAAATGCGCGTCCAGCATCACGTACAGAGCGGCGAGCGCGAACATCACGTTCACCAGCCAGAGCGCGGCTGCGACGGGACTCTTGCGGGTGACGAATGCGAGCGCCGACGCCAGCGCGATCACGCCGAAGAGGTAGAAGTGGAACGTATAGAAAAGAGGATACGCCGGATCGATCATTGGCCTTTCGGATCCTCCGGGTCCCACAGCTCGGTCACCGGATGCGTCTGCGCCGTGAGTCGCTCGAGGTCGTACACGAAGCCCTCGCGGCTGTACTCGGCGTTCTCGTAGTGCCGGCCGAGGTGGATGGCTTCTTCCGGGCACACCTCCTGGCAGTAGCCGCAGAAGATGCAGCGGAACTCGTCTATCTCGAAGATGAGCGGGTAGCGGTTGCCGTGCTCGTCTTCCCCGGGCACGAGCTTGATGCAATTAGCCGGACACACGGTGGGGCACAGGCCGCAGGCGACGCACTTCGCCTTGCCGTCCTCGGTGGTGAGCATACGGTGCGTGCCCCGCCAGCGCGGGGAGAGCGAGTGCTTCTCCTCGGGATACTGGATAGTGACCTTGTGCGGATCGATCAGGTGCTTGAAGGTGAGCGCCATCCCCTTGAGAGTGGAGCGCACGTAGCTCACCTCCCCCGTCGGGCGATTCACCACTTTTACGTTGATCGCCATTAGCGCGTTCCTCCGGTGACACGAGCGGGCTTGGTGGCGCCTGCCGCCGGAGCGGCCGCTGGACGGCGGGCGAGCGCGGAGCGCTGCCGCATGGCGCGGAGCTTCTCCAGCTCGCGCGGATCCAGCCGGCCGTACGCCGGGCTGATGATGCGGCCGTGATCCACTATGACGAACAGGATCATGACCAGCGCCAGGTTCACTCCGAACAGCGCGAGCCCGTACAGCGGGCCGTACTCGATGCCGGATGCCGCGAGCCCGAGCATCGCCGACGCGACCACGACGATGTAACCGAGCGCTAGCGGCAGCATGAACTTCCAGCCGAGCGACATGAGCTGATCGTAGCGGAACCGCGGCAGCGTCCAACGGATCCACATGAAGGTGAAGATGAAGAACATCACCTTCGCGCCGAACACGAGCCCGGTCACCACCGTCTTGAGCACGGTGTACGGCGCGGCGTTCTCCCAGCCGCTGATGGGGATGTCCCAGCCGCCGAAGAACAGCGTGGCCATGAGCGCACTGGCCGTGACCATGTTGGCGTACTCGGCGATGAAGAAGAACGAGAACTTCATCGCGCTGTATTCGGTGTGGTATCCGGCGATGAGCTCGGACTCGGCTTCAGGCAGATCGAACGGCAGGCGGTTGGTCTCCGCGAACGCCGCCACCATGAAGATGAAGAACGCGATCGTGAGATTGAGGATGTTGTACAGCCCGTGCGCCTGCTGGTCTATGATCGTGCTGAGCGTGACGTTGCCCGCGAGCAGGAGCACCGGGATAATGGACAGCCCCATCGCGATCTCGTACGAGATCATCTGGGCGCTGGAGCGGAGTCCGCCCAGCAGCGAGTACTTGTTGTTCGAGGACCACCCCGCGAGCACGATCCCGTACACGCCAAGCGAGGTAAGTGCGAGGATGAAGAGGAATCCAATCGGCAGGTCCGCGACCACCATCGGGATCAGCCCCCACGGCGTCGGCAGCGGAGAGGCGAACGGAATCACCGCCCATGCGGTCAGCGCGACGATGAATGACATCGCGGGAGCAAGGATGAACAGAGGCTTGTACGCCGCGTCCGGGTACGTCTCCTCCTTCATAATGTTCTTGAGCCCGTCCGCGAACGGCTGGAGCAGCCCGTGCGGGCCAACCCGGTTCGGGCCGTGCCGGTCATGGATCCACGCCGAGATCTTGCGCTCCGCGAGCGTGAGCAGCGCCACGCCCACCATGTAGAGCGTGAACATGACGAGCACCTTTACGAGCGTCGAGATCAGGAACACGCCCGTGCCGGTGGCTACGACCTGCGGATTCGCGAGCTGGAGCAACATGGATCCGGCGAAGCTCATGGCCGCGCCTCCGTGCCGTTCCCGTTCAATACGGGAAGGCCTTTGGAGCCGAGCCGGTCCCAGTTCAATCCCTTGAACTCCGCGCGCGCGCCGGCCATCTCCGCGAACACTTCCGACGGCAGGAAGTACTGCACGGAGCCTCCGAGCGCGTGCAGCAGGTCTCCCACCACCGACCAGCTCGAGCGTGTGTGTCCCGGCGGCGCCTTCGCCTGGCGGAACCGCTGCACCCGTCCCTGGATGTTCGTGAAGGTCCCCTCTTCTTCCGCCATGTTGGCGATGGGCAGCACCGCGTCCGCGCCGTGTCCGCCGTCGGGAATCACCGAGCCGATCACCAGCAGGCGCGCGCCCGCGGGAAGCTTCGACAGGTCCAGCCCGAAATGTTGGTCGCCGGCAATCACGACCACGCCGGCGGCCGCGCTAGCCGCGCCCGCCGCGCGCTTGAAGCCGAGGCGTTCGGCGCCGGCGACGTTCGCCGCGCGGTCCGCCCGCAGCGAGAGATCCTCCACGCCCGGCAGCGGCGCTTCCGGGCCGGTCTCCACGGTGAAGCTGCCCGCACCGCCGTTGCGACCGATGAGCGAGGAGAGCAGGAAAAACGTCTCGTTCGACAGCATCGGCGACGCGATCACGGAGACCTTCTGCCCCGCGAGGAGACTCGCCGCAGCCGCGATCGCGGTGTCCCAATCGGTCTCGGCAAGCGATTCGCCGCGCCGCACCATCGGCGTGCCCACCCGGTCCTGCCGGTTGAGCCAGCGATAGTTGAGGCGGCCATAATCACAGATGAAGTACTCGTTGACCTGGTCGTTGAAGCGGGGCTTGAGCCGGACGACCGTGTTGTCCCGCGTCTCGACGATGACGTTGCAGCCCTGCGTGCAGTTGGGGCACACCGACGCCGTGCGGTCCAGCTCCCACGCGCGCGCCTTGTTGAGCGAGTCCTTGGACAGCAGCGCCCCGACGGGGCACAGGTCCACGACGTTCGCGGCCCACGGGTGGGTGAGGTCCCTGCCCTCGAACTTGCCGATCAGCGCGCGGTCGCCGCGCTCGCTCACATTCAGGACCGGATCGTGCGCCACGTCTTCCATGAAGCGGACGCACCGCGTGCAGAGGATGCACCGGTTGGGGACGTACAGCACGTCGCCGCCGAAATCCTCCGCCGGGTTGAAGCGCTTCGGCTCGCGATAGCGCGAGTCCTTGCGCCCTTCCTGGAAGGTGTAGTCCTGCAGCTCGCACTCGCCGGACTGGTCGCAGATCGGACAGTCGAGCGGGTGGTTGATCAGCAGCATCTCGAGCACGCCCTTGCGGGCGTCGAGCGCCTTGTCGGAGTGTACGTGCACCACCTGGCCGTCCATCGCCGCGGTGGCGCACGACGGCGCGAGCTTGGGCGCCTTCTCGACGTCCACCAGGCACATCCGGCACACGCCGGCGACGGGCAGGCCCGGGTGATAGCAGTAATGCGGAATCAGCACGCCGACCTGCTTGGCCGCCTCGAGAATGGACGTGCCCTCGGGGACCGTCACCTGCCGGCCCTCGATGGTGAGCGTCACCGTCTTCACGGGCGCCTGCGTCTCGTTCGCCATCAGGCCACCGCCGCCGCGACCGGGTGGACCCGCCGCTGCTTGATCAGCACCTCGAACTCCTCCCGGAACTTCTTGATCCCCGATACGATAGGCGTCGCGCACGAATCGCTGAGGACGCAAATCGTCTTCCCCGTCATGTCCTCGGAGATGTCGAGCAGCGTGTCCAGGTCTTCCGTCGCGCCGTGTCCGTCCGCTATGCGCTCGAGGATCCGCGTGGCCCACGCCGTACCCTCGCGGCACTGGGTGCACTGCGCGCAGCTCTCGTGCGCGAAGAACCGCGCGATGCGGGCAATCACCTTGACCATGTTCTGCGCGTCGTCTATCACGATGACGCCGCCGGAGCCGAGCATCGAGCCGCGCTCCACGAAGCCCTCGTAGTCCATGAGCGTCGCTTCGGCCTCCTCCATATTCTGGATCGGCACCGACACGCCGCCTGGAATCACCGCCTTGAACTGCCGCCCCTCGAGCGGGCCGCCGCATACGCCGTACAGGAAATCCTTGAAGGGAAAGCCCATCTGCACTTCGTAATTGCCCGGGCGCGCGACGTTGCCGCACACGGAAAACAGCTTGGTGCCCGTGCTCTTCGGGTTGGACAGAGACATCCCCTTGTACCAGTCGGCGCCGCGCATGAGGATGTGGTTCACCGCGACCAGCGTCTCGACATTGTTGATCGTCGTGGGCATGCCGAACAAACCCGACACCGCGGGGAACGGCGGCTTGATGCGGGGATTGCCGCGCCGGCCCTCGAGCGAGTTCATCAGCGCGGTCTCTTCCCCGCAGATGTACGCGCCCGCGCCCTTGTGCACGTGCACGTCCACGCGCTTGCCGGTGCCCATCGCGTTCTTGCCGACGATTCCCGCCGCGTATGCTTCCTTCACGGCTCGATTCATCTCGTCCAGCGGCTCAGTGAACTCGCCGCGAATGTAGATGTACGCCGTCTCCGCGCCGATGGCATACGCGCCGATCGCGCACGCCTCGACGAGCGCGTGCGGCGTCCACCGCATGATCTCGCGGTCCTTGAACGTGCCTGGCTCCGACTCGTCGGCGTTGCAGCAGAGATAGTGCGCCTTCCCGTCGCCGGGCTTCATGAACGACCACTTCATGCCCGTAGGGAATCCGGCGCCACCGCGGCCGCGCAGCCCCGACGCCTTCACGACTTCCACGATCTCGGCGGGCTGCATGCCCAGCGCCTTCTCCAGCGCCTTGTACCCGCCGAGCTTCTTCCAGCCGTCGAGCGATCGCGCCGCGGCATTGCCGAAGTGCTCCGACAGAACGGGCGTCTCGCGCTCGTGCGGTTTATGAGGGAAACCCATCAGCCCGTTCTCTCCGCAGTGCCCAATAGCCAACAGCCAACGGCCAATAGCTCTCTCATTCGAACCTTGCCAGTAGAGCCGAAACGCCATCGGCCGTCACCGATTCGATGAACTCGGAGTTGACCATGATCGGCGTGGCGAAGCCGCACGCGCCCAGGCATTCCACTTCGATTACGGTGAACTTCCCGTCGGGTGAAGTCGTGCCCAGCTCGCCGCACCTGGTTTCCTTGAGCAGCGCCTGTACCACATCCTCGGCGCCGCAGATGCCGCACGGCGAAGTCGTGCACACCTGGATGAAGTACCTCCCCACCGGGTGCTGGTGATACATGTAGTAGAACGTCACCACGCCCTTCACGTACGCCGGCGTCAGGTCCAACAGCTCGGCGACCTCCGCCATGGAGCCGTCGCTGACCCAGCCGCGCGAGTCCTGCACGAGCCACAGCGCGGGGAGCAGCGCGGCCATTTTCGTGGGATAGCGCGTGAGCAGCTCATCGAGCTGCTTGCGCGTCTCGCCCGTGAACACCGGGACGTGCGACTCCGGGGCGTGGCCGCCGGGAGCCATCGCGAGCGCGGAAGCGTGCGTCACCGTGGACGCTCCACGATCAGGCGAACGGCGGTGCCCGAGGCGGCGAGCAGCAGCATCTTGTTGAACGGCGAGTAATCGAACTTGACCCCGACCACCGCCTGCGCGCCCAGATCGTACGCGGACTCGCGCAATTCCTCGAGGCAAGCCTCGCGCCCGTCGCGCAGCGCCCGCTCCAGCGACGCGCTCCGTCCGCCGACGATGTCGCGTACGCCGGCGAAGAAGTCGCGAAAGAGATTGACGCCACCGACCCACTCGCCGGTGACGATTCCCACTATCTCCTCGACCTCGTAGCCGGGGATCGAATGTGTGGTGCTCAGCTTGATCAGCGCCGGGCCGGTGCCGCGCTCGAAGAGCGGACTCATCGGTCGATCTCCCCCATGACGATGTCTATGCTCGCGTTGATCGCGATCACGTCGGAGAGCAGGTGACCTTCGACCATCTTCGGGATGGAGGACAGGTTGACGAACGACGGCGGACGGATGCGCCAGCGCACGGGCTTCGACGTGCCGTCGGAGACCATATAGTAGCCCTTCTCTCCCTTCGGGCTCTCGACCGCGACGTAGGCTTCCCCGATCGGCGGGCGCGGGCCTTCCATCACCAGCTTGAAGTGATGGATCATGGATTCCATCTCGCTCATCGCCTTGTTCTTGGGCGGCAGGATCACGCGCGGATCGTCCACGTTGATCGGGCCGTCCGGAAGGCGTGCGAGCGCCTGCTGCAGAATGCGCACCGACTGCCGCATCTCTTCCATTCGCACGAGATAACGGTCGTACACGTCGCCGTGAGTGGAAACGGGCACGTCGAAGTCGTACGTCTCGTAGTCGAGGTACGGGAAGTCGCGCCGAACGTCGTACGCCACGCCCGAGGCGCGCAGCATCGGGCCCGACAGTCCGTAGTTCACCGCTTCTTCCGGCGACATCACGCCGAGCCCGACCGTGCGGCCCACCCAGATCGCGTTGCGGGTGAGCATCCGGTCCACTTCGTCGATCGTCTTTGGGAAGGTGCGGATGAAGTTGTTGAGCCCTTGGGTCCAGCCCGACGGGACGTCGGCGCCCATGCCGCCGACGCGCGTCAGCGACGTCGTGAGCCGCGCGCCGATCCAGTCCTCGAACAGCTTGTAGATGTTCTCCCGCTCCTGGAAGCTCCACAGGAAGGGGGTGAACGCTCCGATGTCTATGCAGGTCGTGCCGAGCCAGACGAGGTGCGACATTATCCGCGACAGCTCGCACGCGATGACGCGCAGGACCTTGCACCGCTCCGTGATCTCGATCCCGAACAGACGCTCCGCGCCGAGCACGAACGCGACGTTGTTGCCGGGCGAGTTGAGGTAGTCCTCCCGGTCGGTCCACGGAATGATCTGGTTGTACTGCCGGTACTCGCCGATCTTCTCGAAGCCGCAGTGCAGGTACCCGACGTGTGGGATGCAGCGGACCACCGTCTCGCCGTCCAGCTCCAGCACCAGCCGCAGCACGCCGTGCGTCGCGGGGTGTTGGGGACCGATGTTAATGAGCATGTGCTCACCCTCGAGTTCCGGCTCCAAGGCAAGCGGCGGCTCCAGCGCGACCGCAGCGCCGCCTTCGGTTACGAGCGGCACTCGGCGCGGGCGTCCCTGGGCGTCCACCCCCGTCGTGGACAGCTCGTACTCCACCGTTCGCCGTGGGCTCATTCGCCCACCTTTTCGCCCGAGGCGAGCCGCTCGCGCATGTCGGGCGGCAGGTCCTCGAACGCGTCCGCGACCGACAGTTCTTCCATGGAGTAGCGTGCTTCCGGATCCTGATCGAGCGCCTGGCGGAGCTGCTCCGAGCGGCTGAACCGGCCGCGCAGCGGGAAATCCTTCCGTAGCGGGTAGCCTTCCTTGAACGACTCCCACATCATGATGCGGCGCAGGTCCGGGTGGCCGCGGAAGGTGATACCGAACATGTCGTACGCTTCGCGCTCCAGCCAGTCAGCGCCCTTGTACACGGGCCACACGCTGTCCACTTCCAGCTGCTCGCCCTGAGGGATTCTCACCTTCAGGCGCAGGAAGCGGCGGAACGGTAGCGACCGCAGGTGCCAGACGACTTCCAGCGGCTGGTCGAAGTCGCGGTGCTCGACGGCCGTGACGTCGGAGAGATAGTCGTACTGCTGCCCGGGATCGTCGTGCAGCCATTGCACGATCTCGAGCAAGCGATCTCCCTGCAGGCATACCGTCGTCTCGCCCCACACCACGTCCACGCGCTCGATCGCGGTGCCGAACTTCGCGCGCAGCGCTTCCGCCGACGGATTGGGCTCGCCGCCGGAATGCGGGAGGTTCCGCGGCGTAGCGGGTGCGCTCGCGCCGGGCGATGCGCTTCCCGGCGTCACGACAGCGAAAGGCGCGGTCACGGAGCGGAGCGGGTCTGGTGGACGGAGTTGCCGAACGGCTCCGACAGCTCGTCGATCATGTCGGGCGGGATGTACAGCTTGCTGTTGGGATCCGGCTCCATCTCGTCGCGCACGCGCTTGTCGGCGCCGCGCTCGTTCTTGACCTTTTCCTGGAGCATCCTGATCCCGTGCAGCAGCCCCTCGGGACGCGGTGGACAGCCGGGGACGTACACGTCCACCGGAATGATCGTGTCTATTCCCTGCACCACGGCGTAGTTGTCGAACATGCCGCCGGTCGAGGCGCATGCGCCCATGGAGATGCACCACTTGGGTTGCGGCATCTGCTGCCAGATCCGGCGGATGATCGGCGCGAGCTTGAACGGCACGCGTCCGGCGCAGATGAGCACGTCGGCTTGGCGCGGCGAGAAGCTCATGCGCTCCATGCCGAAGCGCGCGAGGTCGTAGTGGCTCGCGGCGGTCGCCATGAACTCGATCGCGCAGCAGGCGGTCCCGAACGGCATCGGCCAGAGCGAGTTGGCGCGCCCCCAATTCACCAGGAAGTCGAGCCGCGTGGTGACCCACCCTTCCTGCGACTTCGGGTCGTAGGAGACGATCTGCCGGTCGGCGGTCGTCCGGGCCGCCAGGGTCTGTGTGTCCGCGAGCGAAGGGTGGCGGCTCAATCCCACTGCAGCGCTCCCTTCTTCCATACGTAGATGTAGCCCACGAGCAGGATCGCCATGAAGACGAGCATCTCGCCCAGCCCGAAAAAGGAGACGTTGGCCGCGGCGCAGTTGCCGTTCACCAGTGGCTCCGTGCAGGAGAGCTGCTTGTAGCGCGCGCCCCACGGGATCATGAACACGGTCTCGATGTCGAAGATGATGAACAGCATAGCGACCATGTAGAACTTGACCGAGAACCGCTCCCGTGCGTCGCCGAGGGGGGTGATTCCGGATTCGTACGGGATCTGCTTGTCCGCGGTGGGGCGGCTGCGCAGCGTGAGCGCCGACAGTCCGAGCATCAACACCGCGTTTATCGCGGCGAAGCCCATCAGCAGCAGAACCGGTATGTAGGCTTTGACCATCGCTGGGCGGTACGGGCTCGTGGAAATGGGGCCGGCCGGGCTCGTGAAATGTTTCACGAGCATCGTCGCGGGGAAGTCTATCCGGGGAGAAAAGCTATTTCAACGCCATGGACCATCGGCTTCCAATGCACTTTCAGCGCCCGTACATTGCGGCGGTCGCGACCTAGCCGGAAACCGCCCATATCCGAGCCCTTATGTCGATTATGAACGATCGCTGGATCACGCGCATGGCCACCGAGCACGGCATGATCGATCCGTACGAGGGGCGACAGGTGCGCGAGGGCGTGATCTCCTATGGAGTGAGCTCGTACGGCTACGACATGCGGGTGGCGCACGAGTTCAGGATTTTCACCAACGTGCTCAGCTCGATCGTGGATCCCAAGGCGTTCGATCCCGACTCCTTCGTGAAGTTCGAGGGCGATGTGTGCATCGTCCCGCCCAACTCGTTCGCCCTGGCGCGGTCGGTGGAGTATTTCCGGATTCCGCGCGACGTCCTGACCGTCACGGTGGGCAAGTCCACCTACGCACGGTGCGGGATCATCACCAACGTCACGCCGCTCGAGCCTGAGTGGGAGGGGCACGTGACGCTCGAGATCTCAAACACCACTCCCCTGCCGGCGAAGATCTATGCGAACGAAGGGATCGCACAGGTCCTGTTCTTCAGAGGTGACGAGCCGCCGGAGGTCAGCTACAAGGACAAGAAGGGTAAGTACCAGTCGCAGACGGGGGTCACTTTGCCGCGGCTCTAGCGGCAAGCGCGGCAGCGCTTGGGTTGATGAACGAGGTCATATGACCGCGCTGGCCCCGGCGGCAGCGATTACGCCATCCTGCTGACTGGTCACCCCTGACACGCCGATCGCACCGACGATCTTTTCATCGATGATGATCGGGACGCCACCATCGATGGGGACGGCTCCCTCCAGCCGCAGAATCCGCAGCCCCTCGCCGCCCGCGGCCAATACGTCCTGAAACGCTTTGGTGGGCCGCCTGAAGAGCGCCGCGGATCGCGCCTTGGCGATCGACACGTTGACGCTTCCCAGGTGGGTGTCGTCCATCTTCTCGTAGTACACGAGATTGCCGCCTGATGTGGTCGCGCAGTGCTTTGCGGAGCGCGGTCAGGGGGTCGGCCATGTGGGCCCGAAGCTAACGCTCCGGTTCACGTTCAGCTATCTGCATCCAACGCTGGGCAAACATCCTCGCTATCGCTGGTCCGAACTCAACGTACATCTTGCCGGCGCGATCGCGCCTTACGGTTGATCCGTCAGGCGCGAGAGAAACCTCAGACGATCAGCACACCACCTTCGGAAAGACGCTGTCCCGCCTGGCTGTCGTGCCGCACACGGAGCAGATGCAGTACTCCTTACTCACGATCACGAAGTCCGCGCGGCTGTCGCACGCCGGGCACATCGCCGTCATTATCGGCTGCATCGTCGTCTGCAATCCGTTCCGTACTAGCCGCGCCGCCATCACGACCGGCGGGACCGCGCCGATCGGGCACATCGCGCCGGTGCAGTGCTCGCCGATCTCGAGACACACTACCTCGCGGTCGTGTATCGGCGACGGATCCTCGGCGATCGGCTCGTCGGTGAGGACCAGCCTCACTTCCTGATCGCACGCCGAGCAGTACGCGTTGACTGTCTTCATGGCTGCTCCCTGTCTCAGGTCAAAGGAATCACGTCGGCGGTGTAGTCGAGCCGGCGCGCAATCGCGAGGGCGGCATCGCGTGGCATCCCGAATACTGCCGTGGCCGCGGCGTCCGCGTCCATGCAATGGTCGGCCAGCACGGTCGCGCTGTGGAACGACGTGCTTCTCGGCGCTGCGGTCAGCGGATCGATCAGGTGGTGGTACCGGTGGCCACGCCAGCTGAAGAAGCGCTCGTAATCGCCGGAGGTGGCAACGGCACGGTCGCTCACGTGCAGCGTCGAGACGAGCTCGTCCCGGTCGTGCGGCGAGCGGATGCCCACCGTCCACGGCTCCCCTTCCGGCGACCGGCCAAGCGCGTACAGATCTCCGCCGACCGTGATTATTGCGTGCCGTACCCCGCGCCGCCGCAGGACGTCGGCTGCGCGGTCGATGGCGTAGCCCTTGGCGATCGCGCCGAGATCGAGCCGGAGATCGGAATCATTGAAGCGAACCAGCGCTCCATCGGAGCCCGCGTCCGCCGACACGTCCACCTTCCGCCACATGTTGCGCGCGGCAAGTCGCTCGACGCGGTCAGCCGCGGGGGGCTCATGCCGGTTGAGAACGTCCCACAGCTCGGAAGCGGCTCCGATGGCGGGATCGAACCTGCCGTCGCTTACCAACGCAACGCGCAGCGCGGTCGCGATCACGGCACCGGACTCGGCGGTGACTCGCACCGCGTCGCGGCCCGCGCCGAGATTGGCTCGCCCGATGTCCGAATCGCTCCGGAAGCGGGTCATCGTGCTTTCCACCCACCGCAGCTCGGAGATCGCCGCATCGATCGCGTCCACGGCGAACCTTTCGTCGCCGTGCACAATTTGAATTTCCGCGATCGTGCCCATCAACGGGATCGTGCGTTTCACCAGCGGTGTGTACCGGCGCAGCGACGCAGGCAGCGAGAGCGCCACGAACACGCCTACGCCGATGGTCAGGAATTCGCGCCGGTCTGGATGCCGGTTGAGGATCGGGTCAAGCGCCATCGTAATCTCCCTGTGTGTGACGCCCGCACTCTCCCGCGCAACCGGCGCAATGGCCGGTGCAGCCGCGATGGCGCAGCATGCCGTACAGCGCGAAGAAAGCGGCGCAGGCGATGATTCCGAGAATGCCGCGCATCAGCTGCTTCCCATCCCGGCGAAGCCCATGAAGGCCATGGACAGGCACGACGCGACGACGAGCACCAGCCCCATCCCGCGCGCCATCGCGGGCACGTCGGCCACTTCGATCCGCTCGCGGATGGACGCCATCAGCGTAAGCGCCAGCGTGAGACCGAAGCCGGCGCCGAGAGCGAAGACGAGACCTTCCGCCAGGCCGTAGCCGCGGCTCGTCTGGAACAGGCCGAGTCCCAGGATGGCGCAGTTGGTGGTGATCAACGGCAGAAAGATCCCGAGCTCGCGGAAGAGCACGGGCAGGAACTTCCTGATGATCATCTCCACGATCTGCACCGAGGATGCGATGACGACGATGAAGGCGATCGTGCGCAGATACGGCGTGTGCGTGAGGACGAACGCGTTCAGGAACCAGACGCTCACCGCGGTGATCAGCAGCACGAACATATTCGCGGCGCCCAGCCGCCAGGCGTTGCTCACCTTGGAGGTGACTCCGAAGAACGGACACAGCCCCAGGAACATCGCCAGCGTGAAGTTGTTGATGAGGACCGTCGAGAGGAAAATCCAGGCGAGGTTGCTCACGTGGCCGCCGCTCTCGCGCGCTCAGCCTTCAGGGTGCCGTACCATCCCATGAGCAGCAGCACGAGACCGAGGGTCAGGAATCCGCCCGCCGGCATCACCATCACCACCCACGGCTCGAACGCCGGGCCGAACACGTTGAAGCCGAGGAGCGATCCGCTCCCGAGAAGCTCGCGGATGGCGCTCAGCGTCGAGAGCGCGAGCGTGAAGCCGGCGCCCATGCCGAGCGCGTCGGCCAGAGCGCGGACGGGCCGCACCTTGCTGGCGAATGCTTCCGCCCGCCCCAGGATCAGGCAGTTGACCACGATCAGCGGAACGAACGGCCCCAGAGCTTCGGAGATCACCGGAAACGTCGCCGCGAGAATGAGGTCGGCCACCGTCACGAACGTCGCGATGGTGAGGATGTACGCGGTTATCCGCACTTCGGTCGCGATGTACTTGCGCAGCATCGAGATCATGAAGCTCGACGCCGTGAGGACGAATGTCGTGGCGATCCCCATGGCGAGACCGTTGGTGAGCATGTTGCTCACGGCCATCGCAGGGCACAGGCCGAGCATCTGCACGAACACGGGGTTCTCGCGCGCGATGCCGCGTGCCATGTCCGACCACAGCGGCGCGGGCGGCGGTGCGCCGGGAACGAACGCCTCCGTCGAGACGGTCGTTGTCGGGGCGGTCATGTCCCTTCCCCCGCGTCGAACGCGGCGACGCGCGGCTGCCAAAGCGCCACGGCGTTGTTGATGATCTGGATGACCGCGCGCGAGGAGATCGTCGCGCCGGTGATCGTCCGCACCGTGCTGGCGTCGGCGCTCTCGCTCTTCGCACCCTTGAGCGGCGCGACCTTGCCGTCGAACTGACTCACAAAAAAGGAGTCGCGCTTGATCTTGTCGCCGAGTCCCGGCGTTTCCTTCTGGCCCAGCACGACGAAGCCCGTGACGGCGCGCGTATCAGGGTTGAAACCGACCATCAGCCGCACCAGGTCGGCGAATCCGGGCTCGGCCGCTTCGACCGCGACGCCGGTGCGGGCTCCCTTCTCGTCAAAGCCGACGAACGCTCGCGAGACGTTACGAGCCCCGGCGCCGGGAGACGTTCGGGTGAGCTTGTCTCCGTCCAGATACAGCGTATCCAGTCTGACGGGAGCACCCAGCACCTCACGCACCGCGCCCGAAATCTTGGCCCCGGCGTAGCGCTCGATCGAGGGCAGCGTCATCTGATACACCAGCGCGATGAGCGCGCCGGCGAAAGCTCCGGCGAGCGTCAGCGTTCCGAGCAGCCGCCACGCGGGAGTCGACGAACCCGGAGGAGCGGCGGCCGGCACTGCGGCCGCGCCATGGCCGTTCACGCGAAATGTCCGGGCGTGCGACTCGTCACCGGCGCGAACCGGCGATCGTGTCTGTCAGCGACACCGTGGCCGCCTTCGCCGGTGCGATGAGGACCGTCTCCGGCGTGTGAGACCTGACAGCCGATGCCTGGCTGTTCCTCGGCGTACTCCCCGGATTGAAGCCGAGTAGGAGCACGACGACGA
The DNA here is from genome assembly GCA_964350145.1 of uncultured Gemmatimonadaceae bacterium. Lineage (GTDB taxonomy): Bacteria > Gemmatimonadota > Gemmatimonadetes > Gemmatimonadales > Gemmatimonadaceae > JACDCY01. Next base: position 36,745 of record CAYGJL010000011.1, on the reverse strand, counting down.
AAAATCCCGCCACGTACGCCACCGGTACGTACCACGCCTGCCGCAGCCAGCGCCCAGCGTAGCGCGCATCGGGGTACATGCTCGAGAGCGCCACGCCGGCCGACGATCCGAACCAGATCATCGAGCCGCCGAATCCAACCGCGTATGCCAGGACGCCCCAATCGTAGCCGCCCTGCTTGAGCGCCAGCGCCGTGAGCGGGATGTTGTCGAACACCGCGGACGCGAATCCAAGCCCGAGCGCCGAAAGCCAGGACGCGGTCGGCAGGCGCTCCACGGGCATCATCGACGCGATCAACACGAGGGAGAGGAGAAACACCGAGCTCTTCAGCGCGTTTGGTACCAGCTTCCATTCCGGCTTGCGCAGTCCGGCCGTCAGCAGCAGCGCGCCCCATACGGCCGCGCCCAGGAACGGAAAGCTGTCCGCCAGCTCACTGAAGCGGGTGTTGATCAGGACGTTCGTCCCGACCGCGGCCGCCAGGATCGCACCGACCGCGCCGACCCGCATCCAGTCCACCCGGGCATCGGGCGACGCGTGCTGTTGAATGGGTGAGTACCGCTGCTGCGTCAGCGACGCCGGCACGCCGAAGATCAGCAGCGCGACGATCGAGCCGGCGGTGGCATGCGCCACTTCCAGAGGCGCGATGCCGGCGATCCACATCATCGTGGTGGTGGTATCTCCGATCACGCTGCCCGCGCCCCCCGCGTTCGCCGCCGCGACGAGACCGGCCAGATACGCGATGTGGACCTTGCCCTTGAACACGGTGTGAGCGATGGCGCCGCCGATCATAGCGGCCGCGATGTTGTCCAGGAAGCTCGACAGGACGAAGACCAGCGCCAGCAGCGCGAAGCAGCCCAGCCAGCCGTCGGGCAGGAACCGCGGCAGGACGGCGGGAATCTGGCTCGCCTCGAAATGCCTCGCGAGGAGCACGAAGCCGACGAGCAGCAGCAGAAGGTTGATGAGGATGACCCATTCGTGCGCCAGATGCAGCCCGAAGCCGCCAACCCCGTCCCCGGTCCCGAACGGCGACGCGATGATCTTGTACAGCGCGATGCCGATGGCGCCGAAGAACGCGATGCGGAGCGTGTGCAGATGGAACATGGCGACGCCCGCGAGGACGATCCCGAAGAGGATGAACTCGATCGGGACCGGACCGATGCACGCGCCGGTAAACCCGGTGGTGCCGTCGTGGGCGAGTGCCGTACGTGGCAGGATGACTGCGAGAAGCAGTGCAATGCGCAATGAAGGCATGGATTTGGTTGGCGTGATCATGTGGCGGTGCGAAGCCGCGTCCCGAACACCCGCGGCTGGGTTGCCTTGTTGATGAACGGCGTGAGGGCGTTCATGAAGAGAATGGCGTACATCACTCCTTCGGCGAGCCCGCCCCACAGCCGGATGACCACCACGAGGATTCCGATGCCCGCGCCGAAGATCCATCTGCCGGCGTTAGTGATCGGCGCGGTGACGATGTCGGTCGCCATGTACACGGCGCCGAGCATCAGCCCTCCGGAGAAGACCATGAACCACGGATCCGGCGCGCTCGCATCGAACAGCCGCACGACCGCGCTGACGGCGGCGACGGTGGCGAAGACGCTGACTGGAATTCGCCAGTTGAGGTAGCCGCGCCACGCGAGGTAGACGCCGCCCGCGAGAATTACCAGCGCCGCGGTCTCGCCGAGCGAACCGCCGGTGTTGCCGATGAGGAGATTGCCGATCGGCGTCCCTTCACCCTCGAACTTGAGCAGCCCAAGAGGGGTCGCCGACGTCTCCGCGTATGGCTGCGGGCGGGTGAACGGGAGCGCGAACAGATCGCCGCGGAGAGTGAAGAATCCGCCGCCGGCCGCGGGCCAGGTGGTTATTGCCACCGGGAAAGCGCCCTGCAGGAAAGCGCGGCCGACGAGCGCCGGGTTGAACGCGTTCTGCCCGAGCCCGCCCCAAATCTGCTTGCCGAACACGATGGCGAAAGCGGCGCCGAGCGCCGTCATCCACAGTGGGAATCCGGCGGGAAGCGAAAGCCCGAGAAGGATCCCGGTGATGGTGGCGGATCCGTCGGCGATCGCTCCGCCCTTCCCCGTGGCGCGCTCCGTCAGCAGCGAGACCAGCACCGCGGTAGCGACCTGCAGCAGCGCGCTCACCCCGAAGAACCACGCGGCGGCCAGGATTACCGGGACGAGGCTCGCCACCACGTGCCACATGATGCGCGGCGTGGAATCGGCCGACCGCACGTGCGGCGAGGCGGTGACGACCAGCTTGTCGGCGTTCACGCGACGGCCGCCGTGGCGCGCCGCAGCGCGACCTTGCTAGCCTGGAAGAGCTGCGCCAGAGGGATGTTCGACGGGCAGACGTACGCGCACGAGCCGCAGAGCATGCAGTCGGCGAGGTGAAGTACGGCCATCTCTTCGTACCGCTGCACTCGCGCGAGATCGCCGAGCAGCGACGGATTCAGAAAGACCGGGCATGCGTCCACGCACTTCCCGCAATGCACGCACGGGTACACCTTCGCGCTGCGCGTCTCGGACTTCTCCAGCACGACTACGCCCGAGGTGCCCTTCACTACCGGCGCGTCGAGATTGGCCTGCGCGAGCCCCATCATCGGCCCGCCGACGATCACTTCCGCCGCGTCGGGCGTGACGCCGTCGCAGAACGCGAGCACGTCCCGCAGCCTGGTGCCCACGGGAACGATGAGGTTCGCGGGCTTTCTCAGCCCGTGGCCCGATATCGTGACGATCCGCTCAACCAGCGGCAGCCCCGTCTCGAACACCTCCGCGATGGCCGCGACCGAACCGACGTTCTGCACGACGACTCCCGCGGTGACGGGCAGCTTTCCCGACGCCACCTCGACGCCGGTGACCGCGTGGATGAGCATCTTCTCCGCGCCCTGCGGATACTTGACCGTGAGCGGGAGAATCGTCACGTCCAGGTCCGGCGGCACGGTTCGCCGGAGCGCTTCGATCGCGTCCGGTTTGTTGCGCTCGACCCCGATCACGCACCGCCGCACGCCGATCGCATGCATCATCACCCGCACGCCGAAGTGCACCCGCTCCGGATACTCGACCATCGTCCGGTGATCGGAAGTGAGATACGGCTCGCACTCGGCGCCGTTGATGATCAGCGTGTGCACCGGAAATTCCTTGGGCGGCGCCAGCTTCACGTGCGTGGGAAACGCCGCGCCTCCGAGTCCTACCACTCCCGCCTGCTGCACCGCAGACACGACCTGCTCCGGCGTGAGTCCCTCCCAATGCGGCACGAGCCGGGGACGTGGAATCTGCGGAGCGAACCGGTCCACCTTTACGCGCACCGCCTCCGCCATCGATCCGTCGGGGTGCGGCCACAGCTCCACGCCGACCACCGTGCCGGCCGCCGAGGCGTGAATCGGGACCGACATGTAGCCGTCGGCTTCCGCGACCTTGTCGCCGCGCTCGACTCGGTCGCCAACCTTGACGCACAGCTTCGCCGGCTTGCCCGCGTGCTGCCGCAGAGGAAGGATCAGCTCCGCCGGATAGGGCATGCGCCGGATGGGGAGATGGCTCGTGAGCCCCTTCTCCTCGGCAGGATGGACGCCGTGCCGGAATCCCGTCCGGAGCGCGGCCCGAAAGCCGGTCATCGGCTCAGTTGAACTTCTCGGCGCGCTTCACCCACTTCGCGAGGTCCTTCTCCTTCGGGTTGAGCGGCGTGCCGGGATGGATGATGGCCACCGGGCAGCGTTCGGCACCGGTGACGAGTTGCTGGAACGTGCCGGCGGTGACGTCCTTGATGTAGGCCTGCTTGTCGGCGTTGTACGCGAACAACCTGTTGTTGAGGTTCGTGCACTCGTTGCACGTCGTGCAGCTGGCGGAATCGATGTACGCCTCGAGCACGAGCGGCTCGTCGTCGGCGACCGCGACCGCTGCAACGACGGGTGCCGCGGCAGGCGCGGGTACCGGCGTTGCGACTGCTGCGGCGGTCGCGAACGGCGCAGTAGCCGCAGCACCAACGGGTGCGGAGCCATTGCCCGCCGTCTTTGACGGAACCGGCAGCGATGCCAGGAGATCCGCCACCGCGGTCGAGCTGCCCGCGCTCCGCAGCAGCCCTTCCGCCATGCGACGCGCGATCTTTGCCGGAAGGCTGGTTTGCAGCTCCGCGACCTTGGTCTCGTATTCCAGCCGCAGAGCATCGGCGCGCTGCTCGAACTCCGACTCCATCTCGGCCACGACGGTGTCGTGCACGGTCACCGGGATCTCGAGGCCGGCGAGCTGCCGGAGCTGCGACCAGAACTGCAGCCGCTCCGCGGCGAGCCCCACCATCTCGCTCGAGACCTTCAGTCGCCGGAGCTTCCGTTCCTTCGTCAGCGCCCAGATGAATGGAGTGCGTCCGGCGCGGTCGTCCGCATCGGCAGCGAGATATTCGTGGAACGGCATCTCCTCGCCCGAATCGGAGGCGGGCAGCTCGGAGAAGTGCTGCTTGAACCGCGTCTCGGTGGCCGCCCAGTCGGCGATGGTGAGCGGAAGCTCCATCGTTTGCTCGGCGCCGGCGTCGTCCAGGTACTTGAGCCCGTACGCTGGCCACAGGCCATCGGGCGACGGGTTGCCGTCGAGACTCAGGCAGTCGGCGAAGCTCGGGCCGCCGTCGGGATCGTAAGTGAGGAACGGGAACGCGCGACTCTCGAGCGCAAGCCGCGCCGCGTGCTGCGCCCAGTCGTCGGCGAGCCCGTGCTCCACCGGACATGGCGTGTACACGTTGATGAGCACCGGGCGCCGCTTCTGCAGCCCGCGCAGCACCCCCGAGATCAGGTGCGAAGCCGCGGCCTGCGAAGTCTGGTGCACGTACACGCCGCGATGCGCGATCGCGAGCAACGCCAACTCCTTGCGCGTCTCGGTCTTCCCGTGCTGCGACTTGCCCCACGCTGACATGTCCGCGACCTGACCGGTGTAGCCTGACGTGCACGCCTGGCCGCCCGTGTTCGAGTACACCTGAGTGTCGAGCACCACCACGCGAATCGGCTTACCGGAAGCCAGCAGGCGGGACAGGTTCTGGAATCCGATGTCGAGCATCGCGCCGTCGCCGCCCATGGCGACGATAGGCGGGCAGAGCGCAAACTCATCGTCGGTGAAGTGCGACCACTCGAGGTCGCTGATCAACGGCTCGTCCCGCGCGGCGTCGTACTCGCCCGACGCTAGCAACTCCGCGCGGCGTACCGCGGTGAAGTTGTCCGCCATCTTGCGCATGTGCGCCTCGAACAGGCCAATGGCGATCGACGGCGAATCCTGGAAGAGGTGGTTGACCCACGGGAACGGGTACGGGTTGTACGGATACGTGCTCCCCCACACGGAAGAGCATCCCGTGCTGTTCGTCATTCCGAGCGACGCGCGGCCGTTCCCACTGGGTCCCTGCGTGTAGCGCCACCGTACGTCGCGCAGATCGCGGAGCGCGGCGTTGAGCAGGCGCAGCCGCTCGGCCCTGGGCGCGTCGATCGGAACCGCGACCGAGCCGCTCGCCGATGCGGCTGCGTCGAGATCAGCCGCCGACGACACCAGATCACGCGCCTGCTTGTCCAGCGCGGCGATGAGCTCGGTGAGGCGCGCGACGTGCTTCGCCACGTGCGGCTGCATCCACGCATGGATCGCGGAGACGATGAGATGGACGGCTGTCTTCTCGCCGCAGCCCATGCAGGCTCCGTCACCGCCGACCATGGAGCGATAGGTGGCCTTCTTGAGCAGCAGCGACGACAACACGCCGATCCCTTCGTCCACGTTCGACACGTTCACATACCTGTCGTCGGTGTCGGGCAGCCGGTTCCAGAGGCTCCAGTTGCGGCGCAGCCGCTCGAGGCCCGGTTCGTCCTGCTTCACGGTCAGGAGCGCGCCGTCGGGGCAAACCTCCACGCACAGATTGCAGCCCTTGCACGCTTCGGGATTGACCGTGATGGAGAGCAGCCCGCCCGTCCCTTTCGCCTTCCCTTCCAGCGCGTCGTAAAACGGCTTGGTTCGGGCTAGCGGAAATTCAGCGAGCCGCGCATTAACGGCGAGGAACTCCGGCTCCGCAGCTGCTTTCCGGACTGCGTCCCATCCGAGCTTGTCCGTGACCGCGCGGTAGGACTGCTCCCACGCTTCCGCGACCGGTGCCGCGGGATTCCGATCGATGAGCTTCCAGGCTTCGCGGGCCCAGTGCTTGACGATCGGTCGCACGCGATCCATCCGCAGCCCGTTCACCGACGCGTCTATCGCGGCGGTAAGCACATCCTCCACGCTATTGACGAGTCCGGGAATCGCCGAGTCCGGGCACTGCACCCAGCACTGGCCGCAGCCGCTGCATTTATCAGCGATGAACTCGGGGACCTCGAGCCGCACCCCGCTCATGTCGCGCACGGCACCGGTCACGGCCGGCACGGTGCTGATGGCCGCGAAGGGGTCGGCGATTCCGTCCTGGCCCATCTGGCACGGCCCGCACACCTGCTCCCAGAACCGGCCCTGGTTGCCGGGGCCCAGCTCGGCGTCGGGCGAATCGAGCAGCGCCGGCATCCGCGGCACCTTCCCGGGCTCGTCCAGCAGGTCGCCCGCTGCTATCTCCACCGGGCGAACTTCGTCGAACCCGCGACGAATGACGCGGACGTTGTCTTCGACGACGCGCTCGCCCTTGGACCCAAACTTCTTGGTGAGCTGCTTGCGGATCCCCTCGAAGAGCGACGCTTCGCTCGAGCCTTCGGTGGCGAGCAGGGGCGACGTCGCGAAGAATGCGCCCATGAACGCGGTGCCCTGCATCCGGAAGCGCAGATCGGCGTCGGAAGCTTCCTCCCGCGCGATCGCGAACGCGTCGATTACGTAAAGCTTGATGTTACGCTCGCGAATCGCGTGGCGCGCCTTGGCTGGCAGCGTCTGCCAGAACCATTCGGGCCGGAGGTCGCTTTGCACAACGAACACGCCGCCGTCGGCCAGCCCTTCGAGCGGATCGCTGTGGCGGAACACGTTGGGATCCGGCGAGAGCACGACGTCCACGTGGCGCAGCTCGCAATTGAGCCGGATCGGCTCGTGCGCGAGCACCGCGTAGAACGTCGTCGGCTGTCCTTTCTTCTCCGAGCCATACTTCGGATTCGCCTTGATGCTCAGGCCGAGGAGCTCGAACGCCGTCATCGCGAGGGTCTTCCCCATCGTGATCGCGCCCCAGCCGCCCACCGAATGGATGCGCAGCGCCGTGGAGCCCGGCGGCAGCAGGTTCACCTCGCCCGATGACTCGACGGCGAGGTCGGCCAGGTGCGGATAGCTCTCGAGCAGCTGCTCCTGCCAGATCTGCAGCTTGGGCAGTCGCGTGCGCGGCCGCACGAAGTCGATCCCGAGGTAGAACTGCCGCGTGCGCGCGCTGCCCGGGAGCATGTTCTCCACGGCCGCGATGATGTGACCCGGCTGCAAGTCGCGGCTGCCGAGCCCGAAGCAGGCGGTGAAGAAGTCGGGCACCCGCTCGGCGGCCAGCGGCGCGATTCCAGCGTACGGCCGCGGCGAGCCGGCCGCGGCGCGCCCGTTCTCCACTGCCTTTGAAATCGCCGCGCGAATCTCGCGCAACAGCGGAGGATCCACCGCCAGCGGCTGATCCGTGCGCTCCATCACGACGACGCCCTTCTTCCCGGCGAGCAAATCGACCAACAGGTCCGCGGGAAACGGCCGGAACATCGTGAGGTTGACGACGCCGACTTTTAATCCGCGCGCCGCGCGCAGGTGATCGGCGACAGCTTCGGCGTTGGATACGACCGAGCCCTGGCCGACGATCACCCAGTCGGCGTCGTCAGCCCGATAACCGCTGGCCCGCGCGTACCGCCGGCCGGTGAGCAGCGCGTATTCATCGAAGACGTGGTCAGTCAGATCGGCGATGTGATCGAAGTAGAATGGCCGCTGGGCGGCGACTCCCTGCGCGTAGCTGTCCTGGTTCTGGACGACACCGAGCATCGCGGGATAATCGAGATCAAAAGCTTCCGGTATCCGCCGCCGCGTCTCGCCGAAGACCATTCGCTGGGCCGGCGTCGGCGACTCGATGAGGTCCGCGGGATCACCCAGGAACGTTTTGACGAGCTCGCGCTCCGGCAGCCGCAGCGACTCGATCACGTGGCTCGTGAGAAATCCGTCCTGCGCGATGATGCCCGGATTGAGGGATAGCTCGGCTACGCGATGCGCGACGAGATTGAGGTCGGCGCACTCCTGCACGTCTTTTGCGAAGAGCTGAAAGAAGCCGGTGTCGTCCACGGCGTGGTAGTCGTCGTGACCGGCGTGCACATTGAGCGCGTGTTTGGTGATCGCGCGGGCAGCGACGTTGAGCACGTAGGTGAGTCGCTTCCCGACTGCGGGGTATAGTGACTCGTGCATGTACACGATTCCCTGCCCGCTGGAGAAATTCGTCGCGCGCAGGCCGGCCATGGACATTCCGGCGGTCACGGCGGCCGCGGCATGCTCGCCCTCGGGCTCGAAGAAAAGCAGACGCCGGCCATTCACGTTGCGCTTACCGTCCGCGACCGCTACCGCCCAGCCTTCGCCCATCTGCGTAGACGGCGTGATCGGGTAAGCGCCCGCAGCCTCGCTTGCCGCGATCTCCATCTCCACGACCGCGCTCCCGCCGTCGAGCGCGCACAGCTCTCCCGGGTACGGGAATGTGGCCAGCGGCGCGGTCCTGCTCCTGGACTTGAGCCAGAGCTTCATTGCAGCTGCCTCGCGGCCATCGGCTCGTGGGTGAACTGCGCTCCCGCGAGCCAGACTATGGCTCCGGTCGGACACCGCTCGGTCGCGCGCGGCTCGGCCAGCGCGATCCTGTCATAGTCAATCACCGCTACTCCGCTGGTGACACTGATCAACCCTTCCACCGCGTCCTGCACACACTTGGCGCATGCAGTGCATGCCACCGTGCACTGCTCGAGCGCGTCGTCGCCAGCGACGAGGTTCTTGCATTGCACCAGCAGTCCGGCGCTCAGCGGCCGCAGCTCGAACAGCGACTTGGGGCACGCGTCCACGCAATCACCGCACGCCGTGCACTTCTCGACGTCCACCACGGGCAGCCCGGTCTCGCTCATGTGAATCGCGTCGAAGTCGCACACGTGCTCGCAGTCGGCGAGTCCGAGGCAGCCCCACACGCAGCCCTTGGCACCGCCCGCTACGGCCGCCGCGGCCGCGCACGTCGGCAGTCCGCGGTATTCGGCTTGATATCCCGCGACGCCGATGCCGCCGGCGCAGAGCAGCCGCGCGACGTTCTTCACAGCCTCTCCTGCTTCCACGCCGAGGTAGCCGGCGATCTGCTGGCGGACTTCCTCGCCGGATACCGTGCACTGTGCCGGAGTCACTTTCCCCTGCACGGCCTGCTCGGCGAACGCGCGGCACCCGGGAAGACCGCAGGCGCCGCAGTTAGCGCTGGGAAGCATCTGCGTGACGACGTCGATGCGCGGATCTTCCCACACCCAGAACCGCTTGTTGGCGGTTGCGATGAGGCCGCCGAACACGAGCCCGACACCACCGAGCGTGAGGACCGCGATCAGGATGTCAGACATCGGTGATCAGGCAACGCCCGGCGGGCCCGACTGCTCGATGAGCCAGGCCGTGAGACGATCCGCTGGATCGGCGTGGCCGTTGCCGGCGCCGGCCGCCGAGTGCGCGAGGCTCGGCGGATCGACGAGCGCCTTGAGGTGGGCCAGATCGTCGCGCTGCTGCCACGCGCTCCGCGACCCAAGCGTCTTGCGCGGCGGAATCGTGGGCATGCGGTCGATCCGGATGCGCTTCCACGCCGCCGATCCCGCTCGCGGATCGTGAACGAAACGGGCTTCCTGCCCCTGCATCACCGCGATCACGGCGGGCCCATCGAAGTCCCCGAGTCCGACGAGCAGGCTCGCGTCGTCCAGCTGCGCGATCACAGCGCCGGGCGACACGAGTCGCGCCAGGGGCGCCGGGGTGGCAAGCCCTTCCACGATGAGCACCAGTCGCACGCAGCCGTCCACGAACGGCGCGAGCGCGAGCCCGTCGAGAGCGGAGCCGTCGAGCTGGACGACGATCGGCGGCGCGAGCGCGCGCTCGGCCGCAGTCCATCGCTCGAACGAGTATCCGTCCGAGGGCGAGCCGTCCCGCAGGCGATCGTAGCCCTGCCGCTTCACCAGGTCGAGGATCCGCGCCGCCGCGTACACGGCGCCCAGTCCGGCGAGTCGCGCGCGAATCGCCTCGGCCACGCTATCGGCCTGCCCGACAGAAACGAAGAACTGCTCGTCGCTCCCGGCGAGAATGTCCTCGATCAGCTCGACGACGTGCTCGACGACTTCGCGTCCGGTCACGTCGAGTGGATCCGCGCCGGCCGACACCAGCGCGAAGCGCTCGGGGTCTATGCGGCCGCCGGCGAACTCGCCGAGCGACGCGCGAGTCCGGCTCGGGCCAGGCTCGAAGGCGAGCATCGTTCTCGCGCGCTCCAGCGCGTTGGACGCCACGAGGCGGTAGCGATCGATGGCCGGGCGCAGAGCGGACAGCGCCGACTGCACCCGCTCGTCAGACGGCATAGTGGTCGAGCTCCTCGTTGAGGAGAGCGATACGCTCACTGCTCGTGACCTTGGGCGGCCGCAGCAGCAGGTCGTACCGCGCGCGGTTCTCGTTCCTGTAGAACAGCCCCAACCGGATGCGATCCGAATCCTCGGCGAGCCTGCGGGCCGAATCGAGATCGGCGGGATCGTGCGCGATCCGGTTCTTGTAGATCTTGTCGATCTCCGGTGGGACGATGCCGTCGTCATGCGCGAGCAGCTCGACCATTCCCGGGTTCTTGACCGTCTCGTTGTACAGCCCATCCGTGTACATGGGACAGCGCTGGAGAACCCGAACGAAGGCGAATCCGGGGTGGCGGTAGGCCGCGCGGATCGTGGCGTACAGATGCGTGGGAATCCACTCCGCCGTTTGCGCCACGAACGACACGTTGGTGGTGCCGAGCGTGGTCGTCAGCGGATTCAACGGCGGCAAGGGAGAGCCGTACGGCTGCGTGTTGGTCTTGAATCCCTGCGGCGTCGTCGGCGAGGTCTGCTTCTTGGTGAGGCCGTAAATGCTGTTGTCCAGCAGCAGCACTACCATCCGCATGTTGTAGCGGATCGCGTGAATCCAGTGCGCGGCGCCTATGGAGCAGCAGTCTCCGTCACCCATGACGACGAACACCTCCAGCTCGGGACGGTGCAGCTTCACCCCGGTGGCGACCGGCAGCGCGCGCCCGTGCAGCCCGTGGAACCCGTAGGTCTTCAGGTAGTGCGGAAACCGGCTCGAGCAGCCGATCCCCGACACGAACACCGTCTGCTCCGGCTTGAGCTGCTCGGCGACCAGGAGCTTCTCCACCGCCGTGAGAACCGAGTGATCGCCGCAGCCCGGACACCAGCGCGGTATTCCCGCCTCGTAATCGGTGAGCGCGAACTCTCGGTCGTCGTCGTCGAGAATCGGAAGGATGGCGCAGTGCCCGCTCATGCTGGGCCTCCGACAAGTCCGATGGTGGCGTCGCGAATCGCGGCGTGAATGAATCCCGGACGCAGCGGCTCACCGGGCACGCGCGTCCAGCAGTCGACGTCACAAAGCGTCTGCGCGCGAAGTAGCATCGCGAGTTGTCCGCGGCGCCTGTTCTCGTCGGTGATGAACGGCTCTCCCGGCGGGTCGCTGTAGTTGATCTCGACCGTCATCACCTTTCGGAACCGCGAGAAGATCTCCTTCAGTCCGGGCTGGAGCGGCGAGAGGAACGTCAGATGCGTCGAGGAAGCGTTCAGCCCCTCGGCGCGCGCCCGGTCGATCGCCTCCTCGATCGCGCCCTTCGTGCTGCCCCAGCCGACGACGAGCAAGTCGCCCTCGTCGTCGCCATAGATGGCGGGCCGGAGCAGCGTCTGTTGGAGGACGGCGATCTTGCGGCTGCGCATGGTGGTGGAGTGCTGGTGAATGCCGGCGCCGTACGCGACCCTGCTCGACTCGTCGTGCGACAAGCCGGTCAGCGTGTACATCCCGCCGGGTTGCCCCGGCACCGGCCGGGAAGACGTGCCCATGCGGGGATCCCACTCGTACGGCCGCCTCCCTTCTTCCACCGGCGAGAGGTCGAGTTCAGCCGCCAGCCATTCCTTCTTGAGCTGCGGTCGCGGAAAGGGTTGAACGCCCGTTGAGAGATTGGCGTCGGAGAGAATGACGACGACCGTGTGAAACGTCTCCGCTATCTGCCGCGCGGTGACGACCGAGTGGAAGCACTCTTCGATCGTCGCCGGCGCCATCACCACGTGCGGGGCGTCGCCCGGTTGCCCGACCAGCGCGGCGAGCAGATCGGATTGCTCGACCTTGGTCGGAAGCCCCGTGCTCGGCCCGCCACGCTGCACGTCGATGACCACGAGTGGAGTCTCCGTCATCACGGCCAGCCCGAGGAATTCGGTCTTCAGTGCCAGTCCCGGCCCGGAAGTGATCGTAAAAGCGACCTTCCCCGCGTAGGACGCTCCGATCGCGACGCCCGCCGCGGCAATCTCGTCCTCTGCCTGATGCAGTATTCCGCCGAACTTCCGGAAGACGTCCGCGAGATAGTGGGAGACCGACGTTGCGGGCGTGATGGGGTACATCGCGCACAGCTCCATTCCCGATGCCAGCGCGCCCATGCCGAGCGCCTCGTTCCCGTTCATCACGACGAGCGCCTGCTCCGGCGGCTTGGTGGGAATCTCGATACGGAAATCGAGATTGGCGGCGGCCCAATCGTAGCCGAGCCGCATCAGCGCGACGTTCTTGGCATACACCGCTTCCGACTTCTTCCGGAACGCATGCGCGATCTGCTCTTCGATTCGCTCGATACTCCGGTCGTAGATATGCGCCAGGAGTCCGAGCGCGAACATGTTCTTGCCCTTGCGTGGATTGTCGTCCACGGTGAGGCACTGCTCCTCCATCGGTACTTCGATGATCCGGTACCCGTGCCCATAGAGCTCGGCAAGCGCCGTGTCCCAGGCGGCCTTGATCTCAGGGTTCGGGTTCGATGCCCAGCTGTTCTCGAGGAGGACGATGGCGTCGCTCGCCAGCGCGCCGAGCCGGTGGCGGCCGACGAGCACCTGCTCGTTGAAGGCGACGACGAGGTTCGTCTGATCGCCCCAATTGGTGACGGGTCCGGTGGCGAACCGGATTCGGTTCCCACTGGCGCCTTCCGCGATTCGGGGCGGTGGCTGAATCTCGGCGGGGATGATCTCCACCGTCCACACGCCGTTGCCCATCTTGGCGCAGACGGCGCCAAATATCTGGCCGCATTTCTGCGCACCTTCGCCGGAGTCGGAAACGATCTCGATCGTGTGCTCGGGCAGCTTGAGCACACGGGTTGCGACGAAGGCGTCGCGGTCCAGGCGCACGGCAGCAGCGGTCATTGCGAGGGCGAGTCGATTGTGGGATCCCGCATGTACCTCAATTCTCGCCCGCGAAATGCAGGTGTCAGTCGGCGTTAAGGAGTGTTTCTGTCAGGTTTTCCCCCCTCGACCCAGGAGAACGCCCCACCCGAGGCTTGACATTCTGATGGCACCTGGGCGATACTTAGACACTTAGCTAAGTGTCTAACTGCGTTGGGGAGCCCACTTCCCTCGGTACGAGGATCCCATGAAAGACAACCGCTCATCGCTCTTGGCGCTCTTCCTGATCGCGGCGTGCGCACCGCCCGCTTCGTTAACGGTCGCCGCCCCACACATGCCAGGCAGCTTTCCAGATTCGCTCGTGACGGGATCCGGAACGTTGCATGGCACGCTGCTGGTGCCCGCGAACCGGGCCGCGCCGGTCGCGCTGATAATCGCTGGATCGGGCCCTACCGACCGCGATGGCAACACGCCGCTGCTCCCCGGGAAGAACAACTCGCTGCGGTATCTGGCCGAGGCTCTCGCGGAGCGCGGGATCGCTTCCCTGCGGTACGACAAGCGCGGCATCGGCCTGAGCCGTGTCGTGGGCCTGAACGAGACGGATTTGCGCTTCGATCATTTCGTCGACGATGCCACGGCATGGGGGCGCAGGCTGGCCGCGGACCGCCGCTTCTCGTCGGTGGTAATAATCGGCCACAGCGAGGGCTCGCTAATAGGCATGCTTGCCGCGCCGGCGATCCCCGCAGCAAAGGTGGTGTCTATCGCCGGCGCGGGCGCGCCCGCCGGCGACGTGATCATCCGGCAGCTCTCCGCACAGCTTCCGCCGCCGCTCCTGGCCCAGGCGACAGCCGCCGTCCGCAAGCTCGAGCGCGGGGGGCTGCTCGACACAGTGCCGCCCGGGCTTGGCGCGCTGTTCCGGCCGAGCGTGCAGCCGTACCTGATCTCCTGGTTCCAGCACGATCCGGCAGTTGTCGCGGGCCGGCTCGGGGTTCCATTGCTGGTCGTGCAGGGAACCCACGACATTCAAGCGCTGGAGGAAGACGCCCGGGCGATCGCGGCCGGCCACCCGCGGGCGACGCTCAACCTGATTCAGGGGATGAACCACGTTCTGAAGCAGACGCCCGCAGGCCGGCTGGAGCAGTTGCCCGCTTACGGCGACTCAACTCTTGCGATCGACCCGACACTCGTTGACGCCGTTGCCGGGTTCGTCTTGCGCTCGCGGAACTAGCGCCCGCGAGCGGGACTGGCTAGAGCTTGATTGCCGCCATCGGCTCGCGCACGGCTTCCGCGCTCTTCTCGAGCGCCGCCTTCTCGTCCGGCGTGAGCTCAACCTCGATGATCTGCTCGAGCCCCTTCCGTCCGAGCTTGCACGGTACGCCGAGAAACAGCCCCGACAATCCATATTCGCCTTCGAGCCACGCCGCGCAAGGCAGAATTCGCTTCTGGTCCAGCACGATCGCCTCGCACATCTGCACTGCCGCGGCCGACGGCGCGTAGTACGCCGAGCCGGTCTTGAGGAAACCGACGATCTCCGCGCCACCGCCGCGCGTGCGCTCGACGATCGCCTTGAGCTTGTCGGCTGCGAGCAGCTGCCGCACGGGAATTCCACTGACGCTCGTGTAGCTCACGAGCGGCACCATCGTGTCGCCGTGCCCGCCGAGTACCATCGCCTGGATGTCGCGAACGGAAACGTCCATCGCCTCGGCGAGAAACGCGCGGTAGCGCGCGGTGTCGAGCACGCCGGCCATGCCGAGCACTCGCTCGCGTGGAAAACCGGTCACCTGCTTCGCGACCCAGGACATCACGTCCAGTGGGTTCGACACCATGATGATGATGGCGTTGGGCGACGTCTGCTTGATCTGCTCCGAGACCTGCTTGACGATCCCGGCGTTGGTATTGAGCAGATCGTCGCGCGACATCCCGGGTTTGCGCGCAATTCCCGCGGTGATGACGACGATGTCCGAGCCGGCCGTCGCTTCGTAGCCGTTGGTGCCGACGATGCGCGAATCGAACCCCTCGATGGGCGCCGACTGCCACTGGTCGAGTCCCTTGCCCTGCGGGATTCCTTCGACGACGTCCACGAGTACGACGGTGCGCGCAAGCTCTTTTTCGGCGAGCCGCTGGGCCGCGGTGGCGCCGACGTTGCCGGCGCCTACGACAGTAATTTTGTTGACCATTTCTTTAGGGAGCTATTGGCTGTTGGCTATTGGCTGTTGGCTATTGCGAGCAAGCAACCGCCTGTTGGAATGTCCAACATTCACAACATAATCGGTCCGCTAGCCACCCACCTGCGACAGCGCGCGGAGACCACCGACCTGCATTTGAAGCAGCGCGTGCTCCTTCGGCTTCTCCTCCAGCGCGCGCCCGAACAGTGGCTCGAGCGGCTCCCCGGCCCGCAACGCATCCCGCAGGTTCACCTCGGCGTCGCCGAACAGGCAGGTGCGTAGCCGGCCGTCAGCCGTGAGTCGGACGCGGTTGCACGACGCGCAATAGGTGTGCGTCATCGGCGTGATCACGCCCACCGTGCCCGGCGCGCCGGCGTACCGGTGATACACGGCCGGGCCGTTGCCGCGGGCCGGGCCGTCGCACGGCGTCATCGGGCCCAGCGCGGAGAGCCGATTCAATATCTCGTCGCTCGGGACCACGTGCTCCCAGGTCGCGCCGCGCATGTCGCCCACGGGCATCAGCTCGATGAAGCGGACATGCCACTCGTGCTCCTGCGTCAGCCGCGCGAAGTCCACGATCTCGTCGTCGTTGATGCCGCGCATCACCACGACGTTCACCTTGACCGGTGCGAGCCCTGCGCGCGTCGCGGCGCGCAAGGCGTCCATCGGCGGGGTGGTCACGGTCCGCCGCGCGATGTCGCGCACGCGGCCAGGACGGAGGCTGTCCACGCTGACATTGACGCGATCGAGTCCGGCGGCCTTGAGCTCCGGCGCGAGCTCCGGGAAGCGCGAACCGTTGGTAGACAGCGCGATGTCGTCGATCCCGGGGATCGCGCGCAGCAACGCCACGAGCTTGTGCAGCGCGGGGCGAATCGTCGGCTCTCCGCCGGTCAGCCGCAGCCGGCGCAGGCCGAGCGGAGCGAGCTGCCGCACGACTTCGGCGATCTCCTCGTACGACAGGATCTCGCCGCGCGGCAGCCACTGGAGACCTTCCAAGGGCATGCAGTAGAGGCAGCGGAAGTTGCACCGGTCGGTGACGGAGATTCGGAGATATTCGATGCTCCGGCCGAAAGCGTCCTTCACCCCACGACCTCCGCGATAGGCGCGGTCGGCTGCGCCGGCGCGCTCCGGGTGGGATCTACCCATTGGCGCGTACCATCGGCGTAGTGCTCGAGTTTCCAGATCGGCACAGTCTGCTTGATCTCTTCGATCGTGTACCGGGTCGCTTCCATGGCTTGCTGGCGGTGAGGGTGCGCCGCGACGACGGCGATGCTGGCGTCGCCGAGCTCCAGCATGCCGAGCCGGTGCTCCACCACAATATGCTCCACGGCGAAGCGCTCGCGCGCGCGCAGCAGGATTGCCTCAAGCTCCCGGACCGCCATTCCCTCGTATGCCTTGTATTCGATCCCCGTGACCGCCCTCCCCTCGTGCACGTTGCGGACGGTGCCGAGGAAGATCGAGACGGCGCCGCAGGAATGAGCGGCCACTTCGGCAACCAGCGCGGCGACGTCGATCGGACGGGTTACTAGAGCCGCGCGCATCTAACCGCCTGCGACTGGCGGAATTAGCGCGATCTCGTCGCCGTGGGCGAGAGCGTCTTCGTAGCGGGCGTAGCGCTCGTTGAGGGCGACGAGCGGGCGGGCGGGAATCGCCGCCGGAAACTTCGCGCGAATAGCGGCGACGGCGTCGCCGACGGTCGAACCTACTACTAGTAGTAGTGGCACCTCGGCGGAGCCGAAGGCATCGGCGTAGGAGGCGAACAGGAGCGCCTTCACCTGTATCTCCTGCGCCACGCGCGATTACTCGGGGAGGGCGTGCATCTCCGCGTCGGTCAGATTCGCGACGAGAGCGCGGAGCTCCTTGGACGGCTTGAACACGGGCACCGGGCGCGCGGAAACCTCTACAGGAGAACCAGTTCGGGGATTCCGCGCCATGCGCGTTTTCCGTTGCCGGATCTTGAAAGTCCCGAACCCGCGGACCTCGATGTTCTTCTGTTCCTTCAG
Source organism: uncultured Gemmatimonadaceae bacterium (assembly GCA_964350145.1). Classification (GTDB taxonomy): domain Bacteria; phylum Gemmatimonadota; class Gemmatimonadetes; order Gemmatimonadales; family Gemmatimonadaceae; genus JACDCY01. The sequence goes on along the minus strand of CAYGJL010000011.1, from coordinate 19,273 downwards.
GGCGTCCTTAATCGCTTCCAGAAAAGCGTCGACGACTCGAGCACAGTCCTTCTTGGAGATCATCGGACCGGCCGTCTTGGCAATTTCGGCGGTCACGTGCTCGACAAGGTCGGCCTTCGTCATGTCCGGGCCTCAGTTAAAAGACGGCGCGGAAAGCGCCACCATGCAACCGAAGCTAGGACCTTAGTTGTTATGTGTCAAGCGTTTAAAGGACCTTGGCGGCTCCAGTTACGGCGGCCAGAAACTCCTGAAAAAGCGGCTTGGCGTCGTGCGGACCGGGGGCGGCCTCGGGGTGATACTGCACCGCGAAGACCGGCAGCTCACGGTGGCGCATGCCCTCGATCGTGCCGTCGTTGAGGTTCAGGTGGGTCACCTCGAGCTCGGGAGCCCCCGGAATCCCGGCCTCGCTTCCCTCCACGGCGAAGCCGTGGTTCTGGGAGGTTATCAGCACCCGCCCGGTGGACAACTCCCGGACCGGGTGATTTCCGCCCCGGTGGCCGTACGGCATCTTGACCGTGGACCCGCCGAAGGAGAGCCCTATCAGCTGATGCCCCAGGCAGATGCCGAACATTGGTATGCCCTGACGGGCCAACCGATTGATGGTGTTCGGCGCGTACGAGACCGCCGCCGGATCACCTGGGCCGTTGGCCAGAAAGATCCCGTCCGGATCGAGCTCCAGCGCTGCTTCGGGTGGCGTGTTGGCGGGGACCACAGTGACTCGGCAGCCATTCTCGTCGAACAGGCGCAAAATGTTGCGCTTGATTCCGAAGTCGTACGCCACTATGTGATGCGGCGCCTGCGGGTTACCCCACGTGTAAACCTTCTTCGTCGAGACGACCGATGCCAGGTCCTGGCCTTCCATGGACGGGCACGCATCGAGGATGGCGAGCGTCTCCGCGGTCGGCGTGGCGCCCTCCGCCACGATGCCGCGCATCACTCCGGCGGATCTCAAGTGGCGAGTTAGGCGGCGCGTGTCAACTTCCTCCAGAATAGGAATTTGCGCATCGAGCAACCAACCGCGGAGATCCCCGGTCGCGCGCCAGTTGGAATACGTGCGGGACAGCTCGCGAACCACTACACCCGACACCTGCGGCTCCGACGATTCGGGATCCTCGACATTGATGCCGTAATTCCCCATCTGCGGCGCGGTCATCACAACGATCTGTCCCCTGTACGAGGGGTCGGTGAAGACCTCCTGATACCCGGTCATGTTGGTAGTGAATACGACTTCCGCGGCCGCGCTCGACGCATGTCCGTGCACCCGGCCGTGAAAAAGGGTTCCGTCCTCGAGGAGGAGGAACCCCGGATTGGAGGAGACCGCCGTCACCGCCAAGCTAGGGCGTGCCCCCCGGCGGCTGCGTCGCCGGAGCCGGCTCGAGCGGCACGGCGGGCGCGGGTCCAGTCGGTGTCGGAGCGCTCTGGACCGGCGCAGAAAGCGGACGGTCGAGCACCGATTCGGGCGTGCGCGGGCGCGACGACATCAGCTGCAGGATGAACGCCAGCGCTAGGAATATCCCACCCAGCCACCAGCTCGCCTTGGTCAGGACGTTGCCGGCCTGGCGGGTTCCGATAAGAGAGTCGGAGGAAGAGCTCGCGCCTCCGAAGCTGGCGGCCATGCCGCCGCCCTTTCCAGCCTGCATCAGCACCACTCCCACGAGGAGCAGCGCGTCGATAATCAGAATGACCAGCAGAAATGTGTACATCGATTCCGGGTGGGGATTGTTGGTGCGTCAATATCGCGGATACGGGCGAGTTATCCAAGCCCGTGGAGGCGATTGTTAGTGCGGCAATCCCCGGTCAACTGCAATTGCGGACTGAGGACCCTTGCGGCCTCAGGACTAACGGCCATCGCGGATCTACGATTAATCGAGGACCGAGGACTGAGGAGGAGCGGAACATTGGGAAGGACTACCGAATGCCCTCCGTTCGCAATCCTCAATTAATCGCCGATCCGCGATTGTAGTGAGTCCTGAGGCCGCAAGGGTCCTCAGTCCGAAGTCGATTTACGCGTCGGAGGCTAGCTCTTCCGGCGGGATCTCGGCGGTCAGGCGGGTTCGGACGATCGACATCCAGCTGCCGGTGTCGAGACTCGCTCCGCCCACAAGAACACCGTCCACGTCAGGCGCGGTCAGCAGCGCGGGCGCGTTGCCCGCGTTCACGCTTCCGCCATACAGCACGGGGATCGCCCGGGCCCGGTCGCCGACTATTTCCTTCAGCTCGGCGCGGATCACGCCGTGAACGGACGCGGCGTCATCGGGGTTAGCGTTGCGGCCGGTCCCGATCGCCCAGACCGGCTCGTAGGCGACGATCGGATTGAACGCGTCGATCTGCGCCAGCTTGGAGAACCCCGCCCGCAGCTGCCGGAGAACGACCTTCTTGGTCTTCTTCGCTTCACGCTCATCGAGCGTCTCACCGACGCACAGCATGGGACGCAGTCCCGCGCGCTCCGCAGCGGCGCATTTGCGCGCCGTGTCTTCGTCCGTCTCTCCGAAGACGTGCCGCCGCTCGGAGTGGCCGACGAGCACGAGCGTCGCGCCCGCGTCGCGCGCGATCTGCCCCGACATCTCGCCGGTGAACGCGCCCTGGCTCTCCCAGTGGATGTTCTGCGCGCCGACGAGGATGTCGGCGCGGCCATCCACCAGCTGATCGACCGCCTCGATCGATGCGGACGGCGGGAAGAAGATCACGGTGCGGTCGTAATGCCGCGTGTACTGCGTGAGAAACCTCTTGATGAACGACCGCGCCTCGCTGGGCCCGTGGTTCATCTTCCAGTTCGCGGCGAAGATCGGATGGTTCATGCCGCGCGGTCCTCGAGCGCTTCCACGCCGGGCAGCGACTTCCCTTCCAGAAACTCCAGCGACGCGCCACCGCCGGTGGACACGTGGCTCATCCGCTCACTCAACCCCGCCTCCGCCACCGCCGCGGCCGAATCTCCGCCGCCCACGATCGTGACCGCGCCCTTGTCCGTCGCGGCTGCCATCGCCTGCGCGATCGCCTGAGTACCGCCCGCGAATGCGGGCGTCTCCGCCACGCCCATCGGCCCGTTCCAGATAACCGTCTTCGCCGTCGCGATGGCGCGCGAGTACGACTCCGCCGTCTTCGGGCCGATGTCGAACATTCCTTCCCCGGCGGGAATGCTCGCCCGGTTCACGGCGTGCGCGCTCTCCGGACGGTCCATCGCCGGCGCGACGATCGCGTCGTGCGGCAGAATCAGCTTCGTCCCCGCCCGGTCGAGAATGTCCTTGGCCATGTCCACGCGGTCCTCCTCGACGAGCGACTTCCCCGTCTCCAGCCCCATCGCGCGGAAGAAGGTGCAGGCCATCGCCCCGCCGATCAGCATCGCGTCCACCTTCGGGAGCATCTGCTCTATGACGTCTATCTTGCCCGAGATCTTCGCGCCGCCGAGGATCGCGACGAACGGTCGCTTGGGATCGGCCAGCGCCTTCCCGAGATAGTCCAACTCCTTCTCGAGCAGCAGGCCTGCCACCGCCGGCTTCAGGTGCTCGGCCACGCCGGCCGTGGAGGAGTGCGCCCGATGCGCCGCGCCGAACGCGTCATTCACATAAAAATCGCCCAGCTCGGCCAGCGCGCGCGCCAGCCGCGGCTCGTTCTCTTCCTCGCCGCCGAGGAAGCGCGTGTTCTCGAGCAGCAGCACTTCGCCGTCCTTCAGCGAGTGCGTCGCCTTGATCGCTTCGTCAGTGTCGGTGCCTTCGACGAATTGCACCGGCCTGCCGAGCAACTCCTCGAGCTTCACGGCCACCGGCTGCAGCGAATACTTCGCGTCCGGCTTGCCCTTCGGCCGGCCGAGGTGCGACAACAGCACGACGCGCGCGCCCCTGTCCACCAGATTCCTGATCGTCGGTAGCGACGCCCTGATCCGCGAGTCGTCCGTGATCCGCGCTCCCTCGAGCGGCACGTTGAAATCACACCGCACGAGCGCGCGCTTCCCGCGCACCTCCTCATCGCGCAGGTCCGTGATCGTCTTCTTGTTCATCGAGTGCCGCGCGTCTTACAGCCGCGTGCCGATGAACCGCAACAGGTCCACGCAGCGCGAGGCGTAGCCCCACTCGTTGTCATACCAGCCGGATACGGCCACCATCGTTCCGTCAATGACGTTGGTGCTCTTCGCGTCGAGGATGCACGAGTGCGGGTTGCCGATGTAGTCAACCGACACCAGCTCTTCCTCGGTGTACGCGAGAATCCCCTCGAGCGGCCCGCTCTCGGATGCTTCGCGGAACGCGGCATTCACCTCGTCGCGCGTCGTAGCTCGCTCGACTTCTACCGTAAGCGCGGTGAGCGAGACGTCCGGCGTCGGCACGCGGATCGCCGTGCCGTCGATCTTGCCCTTGAGCTCCGGGATGACGAGCGACGTCGCCTTCGCAGCGCCGGTCGTCGTCGGAATCATGGACACCGCGGCCGCGCGGGCGCGCCGCAGGTCCTTGTGCGGCAGGTCGAGGATGGACTGGTCGTTGGTGTAGCTGTGAATGGTTACCATCGAGCCGTGCCGGAAGCCGAACTTGTCGCGGATCACCTTGACCATCGGCACCAGGCAGTTGGTGGTGCATGAGGCATTGGAGATGATCGAGTGCGTCGCGGGATCGTACTTGTCGGCGTTCACGCCGAGCACCACGGTCAGGTCCTCGCCCTTGGCCGGCGCGGAGATGATGACCTTTTTCGCGCCGCCGTCGATGTGCTTGCGGGCGTCCCTGGCGTCGGTGAAGCGGCCGGTGGACTCGAGCACGATGTCCACCCCGAGGTCCTTCCACGGGAGATTCGCCGGATCCTTCTCGGAGAGCACCTTCACCTCATCGCCGTCGATCACGACGGCGCCTTCCTTCGAGTCCACCGTCCCGTCGAACATGCCGTGCACGGAGTCGTACTTGAACAGGTGGGCGAGCGTGCGCGTGTCGGTGAGGTCGTTCACGGCCACGAAATCGAGATCGGATACGCCGGTCTCCTTCGCGGCGCGCAGTACCTGCCGTCCAATGCGGCCGAAGCCGTTGATGCCTACGCGAATTGTCATTCGAGAGCGTTCTTTGGTGAGTGATTGCTTGGTCAGATCGCGTCGCTTCCGGAGCGCGCGCGGCCGAACGTAACGTAACTAATTATTCGCGCTCCGGCGTCGAACAAGGACTGCGCGCAGGCGTTCAGCGTGGCGGCGGTGGTGATGACGTCGTCCACCAGCACTACATGCGCGCCCCGGAGCGTCGGTCCGGCGTCGGGCGCCACTGAAAATGCACCGGCCACGTTGGCGAGCCGCTCGCCAGGCGTAAGCCTGGTCTGCGTCTTCGTCTTCCGCCGCCGGTGGAGGACGCCGGTCCAGACCGGCACCGACCAGCTTTCGGCTATCGCGCGGGCGAGCAGCTCACTCTGATTGTAGCCGCGCTCCCGGTGGCGGTCCGGCGCGAGGGGCACCGGGATTAGCGCCGCGCGCTCGGCAAGCACGTCCGCCGGCCAGTCGGTGCGGGCCATCCTCGCACCCATCGGCCGCGCCACTTTGCGCCACCCGCCGTACTTGAGCGCGTGGACGATGGCGCCACCGCAGCCCTCGGGAACCCAGCACACCGAGCGACAGGCGCGCACGAACTGCGGCAGCAGGGCGCACCAGCCGCACGTCTCGCCGGACTTCGGATGGCCGCAGCGCTCGCAGCGCGGGTGCGGGAGCAGGCGGACCCGCGACCAACACCGCGCACAGACCAGATCCCGCTCACCCTCGCCCGCTCCGGTCAGCTGGTCGCACGCGACGCACACGACCGGGAGCAGCAGCGCCGCTACGTCGCTAAGTAACCGCCGCCCACATGGCCTGGCGGTTCGGCTCCCGCCCGAACCACCGCTGAAAGGAGAGCGCGGCCTGCTCGACGAGCATGGCGAGCCCGTCCCCCGCGCGGTGTCCACGCTCACGGGCGGCGAGCACCCAGGGCGTGTCTCCCCGGCGGTAAACGAGGTCGATGACCGCCGCCCGCTCCGGGATCCGCTCGACGGCAACGGGGAACCCTTCGTCGAGGAGCCCGATCGGAGTCGCATTCACCACGATGGTCGCACCCTCCAGCGCCTCCTCCATCACCAACTCGGCGCGCGCGACATCGGAATAACGCGAGCACAGCCGGACCGCGCGGGCCGGATCGCGGTTGTACACCCGCACGCGGGACTCGGGCCAGTCGCCGACGGCGGTCAGCACGGCCGCGGCAGCTCCGCCCGCGCCAACAAGCGCCACGCGCTCGCAGCTCGGCGCGCACCCCAGCACGCGGCTCGCAAGCGCGTGAAATCCCGCGACGTCCGTGTTGTCGCCGACGAGCTCGCCGTCCTCGACCCACCACACGTTCACGGCTTCGGCGAGCGCGGCCGTCGGCGTCATCCTGTCACACAGCGCGGCCACCGCTTCCTTGTGCGGAATCGTCGCGTTCCCGGCGGCGCCCTCGGCCACCAGCGCTCGGATCTCGTGCTCGAGCCGCTGCGGCGCGACGTCCATGGCCTTGTACGCGATGTCCAGTCCCGCGCCGGCGAGTGCCGCTCCTTGCAGCACGGGCGACAGCGAGTGAGACACCGGGTGGCCGAGGAGCACTAGCCGGCGCGGCTTCGCCGCGTGGGTCACGAACTCAGGGCGTGAGCCCGCCGGCGGAGATGCGCTCGACCATCTGCGCGACCTGCCGGTCTATGTCGTCCGCGGCCTCGCGGTACGCTTCGATGTGCTGTCCGAACGGATCAGCCACGGAGCTCGACGTCTTACCGTTCGAGGCATACTCGTCCAGGAGAAAGGTCTTCCCCGCTCCACCAGCCGCGATTGCGCTGGCGACGTGATTCTCGGACAGGCAGAGAATGAGGTCGCTCCCGCCGACCAGTTCGGGGGTGAGCGGCTGGGCCCGATGCGATGAGAGGTCGAGACCGCGCTCGAGCGCGACCAATACGGCGCCCTCGGACGCGGCGGTCCCGCCGGACGCGCCGATCCCTGCACTGGCGAACGTCACGCCGTTCAGCCCTTTCTCCGCAGCGAGCTTACGCGCCGCCGCTTCGGCGAGCGGGCTCCGGCAGGTGTTACCGGTACACACGAACAGAACCTTCACGATGCCTCGCCTATCAGATCGGGCACTACTTCCCTCAGCGCGGACGAAGCGACCGCACCGGGACGAACCACGCGCGGCTGGCGCGCGGTACAATCCACCACGGTGGACGGCGCCGAGCTGGTGAGCTGGCCGCCGTCGAGCACGCGTAGCTTGCCTCCGGCCGCCGCGGCGGTCCACTGCGCCAGAATCTCTGCCGCGGAAGTCGCGGGCGGAAAGCCCGGCCTGTTCGCGCTGGTGGAAGTGATGGGATCGCCGTACGCCCGAATCAAACGGCTCGTCGCGAGGTGTGGCGTCCACCGCACCGCGATCCCTCCCTCCGGTCCGCGGAGCTCGGACGGCACGCGCTTCTCGCCGCCCGGCAGCACCAGCGTCAGCGGACCAGGCCAGAATCGCGCGGCCAGCCTCGAGGCCGCGGGAGTGAGATGCAGATCCAGCCGACCAAGCATCTCACTGCCGGCGATGAGCAATAGGAACGGCTTGCCTGGCGGGCGCCCCTTGAACCGGATGAGCTCCTGCACGGACTCCTGGTCCACCGCGCCGCCGAAGCCGTACACGGTCTCGGTCGGATACGCGAGCACGCGGCGCGCGTTGAGATGCTCGATCGTGCCGGGAATTGCGGCCTCGATCTCTTTGTCCGACCAGAACGGGATCGGGCGAACTTCGGCGGTCATTCCTGCAAGCTATACAGGGCTTCCGCCCTGGCGAAATCGGCTTCTTCGGTGATCTTGAGCGCCCGTTCGCTCCCGGGCACGATCACCACCGGGAGCCCGAGCAGCTCGCACAGTGACGCGTCGTCGGTGGCGGTGATGCCGTTCGCGCGGGCGTGCGTGTACGCCCGCTCGATCATCTCGCGCGGAAAAGCCTGCGGCGTCTGCGCGCGCCAGAGCCCGGAGCGATCCACCGTCTCGCTGACCGCGCCCGAATCGGTGACGCGCTTGAGCGTGTCGGCAACGGGCAATGCTGGTACGGCGCCGTTTCCGCGACGCGCTTCGGCCATGACCCTCTCGATCATCGCCGCCGGAACGAGTGGCCGCGCCGCGTCGTGCACGACAATTATCCCGCACTCTGGCGGCAGATCCTCGATCCCGTTGGCGACTGAATCCGATCGCTCGCGGCCGCCCACGGAAATGAGCAGCCGCTCGACGTCGCACTGAAACAGCCACGCCGGCGGATCGCCCGCGTGCTCGCGCGGCAGAACGCACACCACCAGCGCCACGTCGTCGCGGTCGTGGAATGCCTGCACGCTGTGCAGCAGCATCGGCTTGCCGGCGACCCAGCGGAACTGCTTGAGCTCGCTCGACTCCGTGCGACTCCCTTTCCCCGCCGCGACGATGACTACGCCTACGTCACGCGCCAGCGCGCTCACGCAAAAACCGCCTCGAACAGCTCCTGCACCGACGCGGTTCCCCGCACGGTCACGCCTTTGACCGGCCGCGACGGCACGCCACGCGTCGCGACGTACGCGCGCGTGATGCCCAGCTTGGCGCCTTCCGCGAGCCGTCGCTCGACCTGCGCCACGGGCCTGATCTCGCCGCCGAGTCCGACCTCGCCGATGAACATCGCATCGGTCGGCAGCGCGCGATCGAACACGCTGGACGCCAGCGCGGTAGCGACCGCGAGATCGCCCGCGGGCTCCTGCATCCGGATCCCACCCGCGATGTTGAGGAACACGTCCATCTGCGAGAACGACAGCCCGGCGCGCCGCTCGAGCACCGCGAGCAGAAGTGCCAGCCGCTTGGAGTCGTATCCGGTCGCGACGCGCTGCGGCGTGCCATAGCCGGATTTCGCGGCGAGCCCCTGCACTTCCACCAGCAGCGGGCGCGAGCCTTCCATCAGCGCCGTGACCGCGCTCCCGGAGGTGTCGCGCGAGCGGTCGCCGAGGAACAGCTCCGACGGATTGCTGACCGCCACCAGCCCTTCGCCGCTCATGCGGAACACGCCGATCTCGTCCACGCTGCCGAATCGGTTTTTGGTTGCCCGCAAAACGCGGTGCTCGGCGGTGCCCTCGCCCTCGAAATAGAGAACGGTGTCCACGATGTGCTCGAGCGTCTTCGGTCCCGCGATCCCGCCGGACTTGGTGACGTGGCCCACGACGAGCACCGCGGTCCCGCTGTCCTTGGCGAAGCGCATGAGCCGCGCGGCGCATTCGCGCACCTGGCCCACGCTTCCCGGCGCGCCTTCCAGCTCTTCCGTGTACACGGTCTGGATCGAGTCCACGAACATCACGTCGTACCGGCCGGCTTGCGCAGTCGCGATGATCGTCTCCAGCGACGTCTCGTTCAGCAGCTCCACGTCGCCCGCTCCGTCCGTGAGGCGGTCGGAGCGCAGCTTCACCTGGAGCGCGGACTCTTCTCCGGAGACGTACAGCGAGCGCAACGGCCGCGCCTGGAGTCGCGCGGCGACCTGCAACAGCAGCGTGGACTTGCCGATCCCCGGCTCGCCGCCGACGAGCACCATCGAGCCCGGCACCACGCCGCCGCCGAGCACGAAGTCGAACTCGTTGATCCCGGTGGTCCAGCGCGCGCTCTCGGCGCCGCTCACGTCGCGCAGAATGGACGTCGCGCCCGCGGCGTGTCCGGCCTTGCGGGCGCGCGCCGGATTCTTCCCCGTCTTGCGCGCGGCCATCGGCTCTTCGACGAGAGTGTTCCACTCGCCGCACACGTCGCATCGGCCCGCCCATTTCGGGTGATCGGCCCCACAACTGGTGCATCGGTGGATGGTGACTGCCTTCGGCAACTACCTAGCTCCTAAACCAGGGAAAAGGAATCCAAGTTTGGAGTGTG
>CAYGJL010000011.1:0-9419 GCA_964350145.1 uncultured Gemmatimonadaceae bacterium | reverse complement strand
GGCAGTACGGAGTCGGGAGTTGGGAGTCACGACAGGCATTGCAGTTACTCCCCCACTGCCAACTCCCAACTGCCACACTCCGAACTTGGATTCCATTGCAACTTTCCAGGAACCTCATCCTGTCCGAACGATCTCCGGTCCAGTCGCTCTCGCCGAAAAATTATCGAATCGGGTGTATGTCTTGTTGAAGTACAGGTTCACCAGTCCCGTCGGCCCGTTGCGCTGCTTGCCGACGATGATCTCGGCGCGCCCTTCGAGCGAGTTGCCGTCCTTGTCGGTCGGGCCGTCGTACACTTCCTGGCGGTAGATGAACATGACGAGATCGGCGTCCTGCTCGATCGCGCCGGATTCGCGCAGATCCGAGAGCTGCGGCCGCTTCCCTTCGCCCGTCCGCTGCTCCGGCGCGCGCGAGAGCTGTGACAGCGCGACGACCGGCACGTTCAGTTCCCGCGCCAGCGCCTTGAGCGAGCGGGAGATGTAGCTGATCTCCTGCTGCCTGCTCTCCACGTTGGTCGGGCCCTGCATGAGTTGCAGGTAATCAACGATCACCATCTGCACGTCGCTCTCCATTTTCAGGCGCCTGGCCTTGGAGCGAAGCTCGAGCAAAGTGAGCCCCGGCGTGTCATCAATCCATATCGGGGCGTGGCTAAGCAACCCGGCCGCGCGGCCCAGCCGCACGAACTCCTCGTCCTGCAGCTTGCCTTTTCGCAAACGCTGCGCGTCCACGCGGCCCTCGGAGGTGAGCAGGCGTTGCACGATCGCTTCCTTGCTCATCTCCATCGAGAAGATACAGATGGGGATGTTGTTGTCGAGCGCCGAGTTCTGCGCAATGTTGAGCGCGAACGCCGTCTTTCCCATGGACGGCCGCGCGGCGATGATGACGAGATCGCTCGGCTGGAAACCGGCGGTCAGCTCGTCCAGATCCTTGAAGCCGCTGCCGACGCCGGTGAGCGCCTCGCCGCTCCGTTGGCGCGTTTCGATGCGCTCCATCGTGGGCCAGAGCAGCTCCTTGATGCGCGTGAACGACTGCGCGCCGCGCGACTTGTTGATCTGGAAGATCTTGTGCTCGGCTTCATCAAGCAGCTCGGGCGCGGCGAGCGGCGAGTCGAACGCGTCACCGACGATCCCGGTCGAGACCTCGATGAGGCGCCGGCGGAGCGCCTTCTCCCGCACGATCTTGGCGTGGTACTCGACATTGGCCGCTGTCGGCACCATGTCGAGCAGCTCGGAGATGTAATCCTTGCCGCCAGCCGCCTGGAGATCGCCGCGACGCGACAGCTCCTCGGAGAGCGTGAGCGGATCTATGACGTCGCCGCGCTCGGCTAGAGCGAGGATGGCGCGGATGATCCTGCGGTGCGCCTCGCGATGGAACATCGAGTCGTCCACGAACTCCGTCGCGCGGAGCACCGCGTCCGAGTCGAGCAGCATCGCGGAGATTACCGCTTGTTCGGCATCCTCCGAATACGGGGGCTGCCGATCGCGGTAGGGATCACGACCCTTGCCTGGCGTTATCGAGAATTCTACGGGCGAGCTGGACATCGTTCCACGTTGGCCGCTTCCACGCTGGGTTGCGCAGCAGCGCGGCCGGGTGATAGGTGACGATCAGTGGCGTTCCATAATATCTGTGCACGAACCCGCGGAGCTGACTCAGCGAGGATTTCGTGTTGAGCAACGTTTGAGCTGCGAATGTGCCGAATGCGACGATGACCTTGGGCTGAATCAGCTCCAGCTGACGAACGAGATACGGCGAGCACGCTTCGACCTCTCCAGGCAGCGGATTCCGATTTCCGGGTGGCCGATGCTTAAGCACGTTACAGATAAAAACTTCTTCGCGTGAGAGCTTGATAGCCTCGAGAATTTTCGTTAGGAGTTTTCCGGCTTCTCCCACAAACGGACGGCCAGTCGCGTCCTCGCTGGCACCCGGGGCCTCCCCCACGCACACCAGATCCGCCGTCGGAGAGCCCTCGCCCGGAACCGACTGTGTGGCGCTGGCGTACAGCTGGCAAAGGGTGCATCCGCGCACGGACCCGGCGATCGCGTCGAGCGACTCCAGGTGCGCAAATGGACTGTGAAACAGCTCCGAATCGGCCGCGCCCACGACGATCCCCGTCCTGAACTCTTCGACTAAGCCCGGAGCGCCGGCGTCCTGCCCGGGCTGCGGGAACGCAAGCCGCGGAATCCCGGCGGGCTTCGGAGCGTCGGCTACGGGGGGTGAAGCCTCGATCGACGGAGGAGTTTCCGTGCGCGGCGGCGGCGCGGGACCGGTGGGCTTCGGTCCCGCCGAGGCCTGAGACACGCCAGCCTCACGCAGCGCCTCGCGCCAGTCCGCGCTCCCTGGCTCGCCCGCTCGCGCGCTGGTCGGATGCTCCTTCTCGGCGGCCTCCGCGGCGGCGATCGCCGCGCCCCGCGCGGACGACGCCTGCCCAGCGATGATCCGCAGAACCTCGTCAATGGACAGCTTGTCGAGCACCAGCTCGGACTCGCCCATCTCGCGACGCTGCTCGAGGTAGATCCGCAGCTGCTCCCTAGGATCCATTCAGCATGGCTCCGATGCGGTCGAGCAGCTCTTCGGCCACCTCAGTCTTCAGCATGAGTGGCAATTCTTCCCGCTTGCCGTCGCGCGACAACAGCGTGACGCGGTTGGTGTCGCCGCCGAAGCCGGCGCCTTCCTCGTTCTGGTCGTTCACCACGATCATGTCGAGGTTCTTGCCGCGCAGCTTCTCTTCGCCGCGTTTCGCCGCGTCGCCGGTCTCGAGCGCGAAGCCGACGATGACCGATCCCTTTTTCCTCGCGGCCGACGCCGCCTTCAGGATGTCGGCGGTCTCGACGAGGTCGAGCGTGGGCGTGCCGCCTTCCCGCTTGAGCTTGCCGGAGGCGGCGCTCTTCACGGTGAAGTCCGCGGGCGCCGCGGCCATGATCAGCGCGTCGGCCGCCCCGATCTCGTCCGCCACCGCCCGCGCCATCGCTGCGGTGGTGTCGGCGCTGATCACGCGCGGCCCGCCGGGCAGCGGCACGTCGGTGTGTCCGGCGATCAGCGTCACGTCGGCGCCCCGGCGCCAGGCGGCGGCCGCGATCGCGGCGCCCATCTTCCCAGTGCTGTGGTTCGAGATGAACCGCACCCCATCCACCGGCTCGCGCGTCGCCCCGCTGGTGACCAGCACCCGGCGGCCGCGCAGCGTGTTGTCCGATTCCAGGATGCGGCCGAGGTGGGCGAAGATCGTGTCGGGCTCGGGCATGCGCCCCGGCCCGCTGCCCTCGCCCACGGCGAGCGGACCCTCGTCGGGGTCCAGCACCCTGTAGCCGATCTCCCGCAGGTGCGCGACGTTCCGCTCGGTCTGCGGGTGTGCCCACATGTGGTCGTTCATCGCCGGGACGAACAGGACGGGCGCGCTCGTCGCCAGCAGGCACGCGGTCAGCAGATCGTCGGCGTGGCCGTGGGCGGCGCGCGCCATGAGGTCGGCGGTGGCGGGAGCTATTACGACTACCTCCGCTTCGCGCGCCAGCCGTATGTGGTCGAGGGCGTGTCCGGGCTCGAATATCTCGGCGAGCGCCTGTCTGCCGGTGACCGCCTCGAAGGTGATCGCGCCGACGAACTCCAGCGCCGCCCGGGTCAGTACTACGTCAACCTGCGCGCCCGCCTGCGTGAGAAGTCTGGCAAGCGATACCGACTTGTAGGCGGCGATCCCGCCGGATACTCCGAGCAGGACCCGCCGCGAGTCGTACGGGCGCGCGGGAAACTACTCCGCCTTGCGGCGCGGAATGACCTTGTACTCGATCGTTCCGCTCGACAGCTCCTCCATCGCGCGCGTGGTCAGCTTCACCTCGCGGGACAATCCGGCCGGAAACTCGTTGAGCACGCGCGCGTACTTTGCCGCGACGAGCACCGCGAGGTACTTGTTGGTGGCGCTGCGCGCCGCTTCTTCGGGCGTAAAAACTCGCATCTATTCCATCTCCTGTTGTTTTCTGATTTCGATCTGCAGTTGCTCGATGAGCGCGCCGACGTCGGCTTCCGCGGACGGGTCGCTGCGCTCCCGGCTCACCGCCTCGGCGTCGATTATCGACGAGACGCGGGCGACCGCGACGTCCAGGCGGTCGTTGGTGACCATGTAATGATACATAGAAACCGCCTTTAATTCCTCTACGGCGGTCTTCAGACGCCGTATCAGCCCCTCGGACCCCTCACTCCGGCGATTGCGAAGTCGCTCCACCAGCACGTCCGCCGACGGCGGCAGCAGAAATACCAGCGCGGACGAGGGGAACGCACTGGCCAGCTGCCGCGCACCCTGCACGTCTATGTCCATGATGACGTGCTTCCCGGACGAGAGCACCCGCTCGACTTCCCGCTTGAGCGTGCCGTAGCGCTGCCCGTGCACCACCGCCCATTCCGCGAACTCGCCGCGGCTCGCCGACAGCTCGAACTCGTCGTCCGTCAGAAAGAAATAGTCTACCCCGTCCACCTCGCCGTGCCGCGGCTGCCGCGTGGTACACGAGACCGAGTAGCCCACGTCCCGGCGCTGGGCGAGCAACGCCCGCGCGATCGTCGTCTTCCCGCCGCCCGAAGGCGACGACAGGATCACCGGGAAAGGGGTCACTCCAGGTTCTCGACCTGCTCGCGGATGCGCTCCAGCTCTTCCTTGACGGACACGACCTCGGCCAGCATCGCCGCGTCGTTCGCCTTGCTGCCGGTGGTGTTGGCCTCGCGGAGCATCTCCTGCAACACGAATGACAGCCGCTTCCCCACGGGCTCGCGGCCATCGTCGTCGAGCGTGTCCCGGAACGACCGCAGATGCGACTGGAACCGGTCCAGCTCCTCCGACACGTCGAGACGGTCAGCCATGATTGCGATCTCCTGCGCCAGCCGCTGCGGGTCCACGGCGACTCCACCCGCGAGCTCGGCCACAGCGCGCTCGAGCCGGGTCTTCTGCTCCACGAGCCGGAGCGGCGAGCGCTCGGCCAACCGCCCCAGCGCGTTCTCGATGACGTCGAGCCGCTCGCGAATGGACTGGGCGAGCCGCCCGCCTTCTTCCTTCCGCATCTGCGTGAGGGCCTGCGCCGCCTGATCCACGACCACTACGAGCTCCGCGGCGGAGCCGCCCACTTCGTCCATGGCTCCGGTCACGACGACGCCGGGCAACCGGAGCACCGTCGCGAGGTCCAGCTCGGCCGCGAGCCCATGCCGCACGCCAAGCTCCTTTAGTTGAGTTACGTAGGCGGCGAAGCGCGTCTCGTCTATCTGGATCGGCGACTCCTCGGCCCGCTCGATTCGCGTACTCAGAGATACGTGACCCCGCGATATGTGCCGGCGCAGAGCGTCGCGAACCTCGCTCTCCCAGGCGCTGAAAGCCGAAGGGAGCTTGATGCTGGAGTTGAAGAAGCGGTGGTTCACGGTCCGTACTTCGACCGCCACCCGCGCCTGCCCGACCGTCCCTTCGGCGGTGCCGAAGCCAGTCATGCTATTTATCATTAGGTATATCCTAAATGGCTATGGCGCATATACTTGCTAGTTCCAGAAGTCCCATCGCACGCCATAGACCTGGACCTGGCGCATGAGAAAGCCCGGCACGATGTCGTGCTCGAATCCGAACATGTTCCGTGTCTGATAAGTAATCGCCGCCCGCATGATCCGGATCTCCAACAGGCCGGAGAATACATGGCTGGGGATGGTGATCTCCGGCGCGCCGCTCCGGGTCGGAAACGAGACCGTCGGCCGGTAGTCGTACGCGATCCAGCTGTGCACGCCGAAGTCGCCGCGCGGAAACCGGGACAGCCAGCGCGTGGCGAAGTTCAGCTCGACGTGCGTCTGGAACTCCGGCAGGTATCCCTGCCCCGCCTCCCACCGTGTGTAGTGCGCTTCCGCGCCCAGTCCGCGCCAGATCGCGCCGCGCACCCCGCCGTACGTCGCGGCGCGCGAGACAGCGCCTGAGCCGACGTACGCGGTATCGTACATGGACGGGGCGCGCGTGTGGACGGTGTCGGATCGCACGATCCCCGCGTACACCCAGGGCCCGAACAACCGCAATGCGGCCTCACCGCGGACGGATCGTGAATCGGGCACGACCGCGCGCGGGCCCTCGACGGTCTGCTCCGACACGCCCCCCGCAATTGCGATGAACGGCAGCGGAGTGATCCGCAGGTTTCCGTCGGTCCGCCGCACGTCGCGCTCGTCGTCGAATTCGGCGAACACGCCCGCGGCGACCAATTTCGTATCTATCTCCGCCCGGGCACTGAAGGCATTGAACGCTTCGCCCTCGTACCGGCGCAGTCGGTCGGTCAGCGTGACGGACGCGCCCCAGCGGTTAAAGCCCGCGGTTGCCACAAGCTGCGTGCGCGACCGCGTAGTGTCGGCCGTGTCCGCCATGAACCGGCGCGTCGCGATCTGCTCGGCGGTGATGACCGGACTCGATTCCTTGATCTCATGCGACGCGGCGACCAGCTCGAGCCACGGCCCCGATCCTACGGCGCCCAGGGAGCCGCGCAGATAGGCGGTCGTGTGCATCGCGTCGTACGGCGGGATACCGCCGCTCGTGAACGCATCCTGCGGGTCGCGCCCGAAGTGCGTGCGATTCGCCGTGGCGTCCAGGCTCCACAGCCGGCGGCCGATTCCGACCCGCCCGAACAGCGACAGTCCACCGCCTCCGCCGCCGAAGCGCTGGTTCTGTGTGCTCGACTGCTGCGCCGCGAGCTGGAACGCTTGCCCCCTGCCGTATCGCTTGCCGTAGAACCCGCGATAGATGTCGGTCTCTTCGCTCCCCGTGATCACGTCGGTGCGCGTGAACGGTGTAGTGCGGTCTACGCGCCAGCTGCGCATGTGCACGCGTATCTCTCCGGCAGCGCGCTCGATGGCCAGCTCCTCCAGCGTCCAGATCTGGATGGAGGCGAGGTCGTGCAACCCCGGGTGTCGCGGATCCATCGGGTCGAGCTCCACGCCGTCGTAGAAAAAGCGAATCCGCTCGAAGCTCCCGTTGTGCGCCACGGTCTGCGGCGTCGCGAGCCAGCCGGACCGAAAGACGGTGAGCTCGGGGATCCGCGCCAACAGGTCCGTGACTGTGAGCGCGCCGCTCGCGAACATCGCTTCCCTGTCCCAGCGGTACTGCGGGCCGATGTCGTACGTGGCGGGCAGCCGCAGCCTGCCGATCTCGGCCTTGATCGTGTCGCGCTTGACCGTGTCGCGCTTGACCGTGTCCGGCGGCATCGTGTCCGTCACCGTTTTCGGCAGGATCGGCTGCTCGCTCGCCGGGGGCGCCACCACTTGCGCGAGCGCTCGCGCGGATGTCGCCGTGAGAGCCAGGAGCACGACGGCCCCGGCGAGCGCGCCGAGGCGAACAGGCGTCATGCTATGCGCTTCAGCTCGCCCGGCCCCGGACGAACTCGACGAACGTTCCAACCGGAACGCCCGTGGGACCCTTCGGCAAAGCGACCAGGTCCGTCTCGGAGTACGCGGTGCCGGCGATGTCGAGGTGGATCCACGGCATTCCTTCCGTGAACTCCTTGAGGAAGAGCGCGGCAGAGGTCGAGCCCGCCGCGCGCCCGCCCGCGTTCTTCATGTCGGCGACGTCGGACTTGATCAGTTCCTTGTACTCGTCCCACAGCGGCAGCGGCCAGCCGGGCTCGCCCGCGCGCTTGCCCGCGTCGATCACCTCGGTGGCAAGCGCGTCGTCGCTGCTGAACACGCCCGTCGCAGTGTGCCCGAGGGCGATCACCACCGCGCCCGTGAGCGTGGCGGCATCCACGGTGACGGCGGGGTTGAATCGCCGCACGTACGACAGCAGGTCGGCGAGCACCATACGACCCTCGGCGTCCGTGTTCACGACCTCGATGTACTTGCCGAGGTGGCTGCGCACGACGTCGCCGGGCTTGAACGCGGTGCCCGAAGGCATGTTCGTCGTCGCGCCGATGACGCCGACGACGTTCACCTCCAGCTTCATCCGGCCAATCGCCTCGAGGGCGCCGAGCACACCGGCCGCGCCGCACATGTCGAACTTCATCAGCTCCATGTTCTGCGGCGGCTTGATCGAGATGCCGCCGGTATCGAAGCAGAGCCCTTTTCCTACGAGCGCGATCGGAGCGGCCCCGCTCTTCCCGCCGTTGTACTTCAGCACGATCAGCTTCGGGTCCTGCGGAGTGCCCTGCGCGACGGCGAGGAAGGAGCCCATTCCTTCCTCCTGCATCTCCGTTCTGCCCCACACGGTGATTTCCATCCCGTGCCGGCCTGCGATCTCACCCGCCGTCTCGGCGAGATAGTCCGGCGTGCACAGGTTGCCGGGCATCATCGCCAGGCGCCGGGCGAGCGAATGTCCTTCGCCGAGCGCGAGTCCGTTGGCGAGCCCTCGCTGGGTCGCGGCGGAGTCCGCCGTGGCGATCGCGGCGGTTGCCAGTTGTGCGCGCCGCTCGTTCTCAGGCGGCTGCGTCCGGGTCTCGGTGTAATCCCACGCGCCGGCTACCAGGCCGAGAGCGACGGCTTCTACCTCGCGCTCGCTCAGCTCCCCGCCGTACCACGTCAGCTCCGGAATGCCGAGCTTGTTCGCCTGTCTCGCGGCGATCGCGGCGGCCCGGCGGAGCGCGCCCGTCCGGTCGGACACGGCGCCCAGACCGACCAGGAGAACAATGCGCGGGCCCGTCGCTCCGCCGGAGAGCAGCATCGTCTCGTCCCGCGCGCCGCGAAAGTCGCGGTTGCCCGTCGCGCGCGCGATCGCGCCGCCGAGCGCGCCGTCCAGCTCCCTAGCCTGCTCCGCGAGCTCGGTGGTGTCGTCGAGAGCGAGCGCCAGCAGCGGCGCCTTGTGGGAGGCGAGGCTCCCGCCGGCGAGGGAGATCGCGGGAATCAAGCTTTCATCCCCGCGACGATCGCCTCACCGAAGTCGGAGGTCGAGACTTCGGTCGAGCCCGGCATCTGCCGCGCGAGGTCGTACGTCACGCGCTTTTGCTTGATGGCCTGCTCCACTCCGCGAATGATGAGCTCGGCGACTTCCTTCCAGCCCATGTAGTCGAACATCATCACGCCCGAGAGGATAACCGAGCCGGGGTTGATCTTGTTCTTGTTGGCGTATTTGGGCGCCGTGCCGTGCGTCGCCTCGAAGACGGCCAGCCCGTCACCGACGTTGCCGCCCGGCGCGATCCCCAGTCCGCCGACCTGCGCGGCCGCGGCGTCGGAGATGTAATCGCCGTTGAGATTGGGCGTCGCGAGCACCGCGTACTCGGACGGCCTGAGCAGCAGCTGCTGAAACATCGAGTCGGCAATCCGGTCCTTCACGATCACGCAGTCCGCGCGGGCCGCGTCACCCTTGAGATCCGCCTCGGTGCACGTCAGTCCGGCGAACTCGTCCTTCGCGAGCTCGTAACCCCAGTCCCGGAACGCGCCCTCGGTGAACTTCATGATGTTGCCCTTGTGCACGAGCGTCACCGACTCCCGGCCTTTCTCGATG
>CAYGJL010000010.1:48845-77283 GCA_964350145.1 uncultured Gemmatimonadaceae bacterium | reverse complement strand
GAGTTCGGCAGCGATCACACGAATTCGTTCGGGTCCCGCGGGCTCGAGGTGGCGGTTGTCTCACCCACCGCCGGCGCTTGGCGGGCTTTGGCTTCGCTCGCAGTCGAGAAGCACCGGCCGCTGTTCGTGAACGCGAGCCCGGCGTCAGGCGAGTTCGGCGCTACGCTGCCGGCGGCGCGGATCGAGGAGCAGCGGCTGGAGCTCGTCCTCGAGCGCCCCACGCGGCTGACCATCGGCGGATTCGAGGCGAAGTATCGTATCGCTGGATCAGGGTTCCGGTATGCGGCTTTGGAATTGCCCGACGACTGGCAGACGGGAGTGAAGATCGCGCTGCGTGCGAACGTCGAGCGGCCGTACGGCACGAGCCGGTTGGTGGTGCAACTCGTCTTCGCGGCGGCGGGGGACCCGCGGGGCGGCTATGGCTACGCCGACGACGCGACGCCGCGTCTGCCGCGATCCCTGCAACCGCAGCAGCTCGTGTATCTCGGTGGAGCAGTAACGGGTCCCGGTTACGATTTTCATCGCTTTGTCGGGACGTCGGGCGGCTCGGCGCGGATCGAGTGGCGAACGCACGCGCCATTTCCGGCGATGTCGCTGGGCCGGTTTGGGCGGGCACCGGGACGAATGACACTGGCGCCTTACTTCAACGTGGTGGGGATCAACGGCGGCGCCGGATCGCTGCGCAGCGGGCACGGGCTGTATCCGAGCATCGGGGTGGGCGCGCTCACGATCTTCGACATCCTCCGTGTGGACGTCGCGCGCGGGCTACGCGACGGGCGCTGGACCATGTCTATCGACGTGAATCGCGACTTCTGGCCGGTGCTATAGCGTTAGCAGAGCCCCGCGCGGTCGGACGAGGAGTCCGGCTTGCACACCCAGTCGTAGAACGCGACCGCGCCGCCGATCGTGACGAAGCCGACCGCCGCGCCCAGCGCGACATCGGGGAGGAGTGGATTGTCCTTCTCGATGGTCATTCGGCTGAAGAGCCCGAACGCGATCGCCCCCGCCGTCGCGCCGATCAGCCCCCATTTGACCCAACGGGGCATCGTGGAGTACTCGAGCGACTGCGACGGCGCCGGCATTTCCATGCTTGCGAGTGGGTGCACGCCGAGCCGCGCGGCGCTGCTTGATTGAGCCGCCGCCTCGCGGCCGGCGAAACCCACGAGGACGACCGGCAGCAGAAGGCAAATGAGCCATCGGGCGGCTGGGCCGATGAGTGAAGGCGGCGCTCCGCTCACCGGCGCCAGTCTCTTCCGGCGTCCCATCGGAGCAGCTCTCGGCGGCGCTTGATCAGCCACCGGATGACGCCGATCCCCGCTCGCCGCGAATCTCCAGCAGGATCAGGTCACAGGGCAGAGCGACCCCCGACAGTGCGCCAATCAGGCGCTGCCTGGCATCGGTGTCTTTGACTCCCATCAGGATGCGATTGAGAGTGACGTCCGTGTCGTTGTATGTGAGTCCCGGCGTTGCCGCGACCGGCGTGTGCCGGAAGAGGTACGTGTGCCAGTTCACGAGCTGCGCGAAGTTCCACCGTGCAGTGCGAACCTCCACGGTGGCCATGTTGAGTCCGTAGAGATTGGTGAGATACGGCGCAAGGGCCGCCTTGGCCTCGGTCTCCCGGGACCGGTCCGCGAGCAGGAGCACCGGCTGGGATTTGTCCTGGAAAACTCCCGCGAAGCCGCCGGGCACCTCTCTCGCGAGCGCTGCAAAGAGCTCGTGGTTACGCAGGTAGGTCTCGAGCGGAAGCGTGACGTCGAAAGCCGCATCCACGCTAGTGGCGGGGCCCTCGCAATCGGGGAAGCGGAGCAGCTCGCGGGCGATATTCTCGATCGGCTCGACGGGGGGCTGCGTCGGGTCCGAGCACGCAGCGGCGAGCACAAGCGTGGCGAGCAACGTCTTCAGACCAGGGCGTGGCATCATTGGCCTCCTGAGAGGGACGCATGTACCAGGAATCGGGCACACATCAACCTGGGTGCCATGCTTTCGGCGCGCAAGGAAGGTGCGCCTCGCGCGTAGTATCAGCTCGTGGGTCAATTCCGAAGCCGCGAAGCAACATGACGAAACTGCCCCCGCAATGATATCGCGGGTCAATGCGCCGCATTTCGATGCCACGCGGCGCCGCGCGGTGCCGGGCTGGGGCGGTGACCTCATAACGTGATGTGGTGCCCGTCGATCCCTGGCTCCGTCCGCTCCTCGCCGAGCTGCTCAGCGCGAGTGACATGGCTGCCGTGGATGCAGCCGTTACCGCGAGCTACTGGGAAACGGCGGCGCGTCTGTCACCGCTCACGGACGAGCAGATAATCGCCGCAGTGTCCGAGCGCCTGCGCGTGCCGGTGGCGAAGAGGCTGCTGGTCAGCTCGCAGGCGCTGGAGCGCGTGCCGGAGGAGCTGGCGCGCCGGTACCGGATCCTCCCCCTCGCGGCCACAGGCGACACGCTCGAGATCGCGACGTCCAACCCGTACGACATGGACTGCGAGCGCACCCTGGGGTTCTGGTCAGGGCGCCGCGTACGCATGCTGCTCGCGTCCCCATCGGACATCGACAAGCGGATAGACGAGGTGTATCGCCCCGAGGACGCGGTGGCAAAGATTCTCGACGGCGTCGCCGAGCGGCGCGAGCTGGACGCGCTGCCGGACCCGATCGAAGAGTCGCCCGGAGACCTCGACGACTCCGCGATCGAGCGGCCCGTCGTAAAGCTCGTGGACCACATCGTGGCCGAGGGAATCGCGTCGCGAGCGAGCGACATCCATCTCGAAGCCGAAGAGCAGGGAATCGCCGTGCGCTACCGGGTGGACGGCGTCCTGCGGCAGGCAATGACGCTACCGCGCATGATCGGCGTCCCGCTCGTCTCGCGCATCAAGATCATGGCGAATATGGATATCGCCGACCGGCTGCGGCCGCAGGGCGGACGGGCGCGAGTCGGCGCCAACGGCGTCGGCATCGATCTCCGCGTTTCCACGCTCCCCTCGGCCCACGGCGAGAAAGTCGTGATCCGCATTCTCGACGGACGCACAACGGCGCGCTCGCTCGACTCGCTCGGCTTCGCGCGCGACGAATCCGCGCGCATCCACCGCCTGCTCGATGCCCGCGAGGGGTTGGTGCTCGTTACCGGTCCGACCGGCTCGGGCAAGACCACGACGCTGTACGCGATGCTGCGTCACCTGCAGGTGCGCGGAGTCAACATCGTCACAGTCGAAGATCCGGTCGAATACAGGACGCCTGGCATCGTGCAGGTGCAGGTCAACGAGAAGGCCGGCCTGACGTTCGCCGCTGCGCTGCGCTCCATCCTGCGGCAGGACCCCGACATCGTGCTCATCGGCGAGATCAGGGATCGGGAGACCGCGGCCATAGCGATTCAGGCCTCGCTGACCGGACACTTGGTGCTGGCCACGCTGCACACGATCGACGCGTGCGGCTCGATCGCGCGCATGACCGACCTTGGCGTCGAGTCACAAAAGATGGCCGCGGCGCTCAAGGGAGTGATCGCGCAGCGGCTAGTCCGCCGGTTGTGCGCGTGCGGAGCGTCCGGCGGCTGCGCGCGGTGCGGCGGCACCGGCTATCACGGACGAATCGCGGTGGCGGAGATCGTTATCTCGACGCCGGAGCTGGAGCGGCGGATCGCCCGGGGCGACAGCGTCCCGTCGCTGCTGGAGGCCGCGCGCGCGGACGGAGCGGCCTCGATCTGGGAGTCGGGGATCGCTCACGTGGCTGCCGGCGAGACGACATCGGCCGAGCTGTTGCGCGTCGCCGAACGGCCTTCGGATCCGGCCGTGCCGGCCGCGACGCCCGCGCGATATCATTCGGAAATCAGCAAAGACGAAGGCTCGATGACACGGATCAAAGCCGGCGTGGTGGACGTGTACGTTCTGACGCGTGAGGGAGACGCGTGGCGCGTCCTCGCGTTGCAGCGCGCCGAGGACACGCGCTGCCCCGGCTCATGGGAAGCCATCCACGGCCACATCGTTGACGGCGAGAAGCCGGAAGACGCCGCGCTCCGCGAGCTCAAGGAGGAGACGGGGCTGGCCGTCGAGCGGCTGTACAACGTCACCGTCAGCGCCTTCTTCCTGCACCGCGAGCAGACGGTTCAGCTCGCCATCGCCTTCGCCGCCGTGGTATCGGCCGGCACGCCCGTCGCCCTCGGTCCGGAGCACGTGAGATTCGAGTGGCTCCAGTTCTCCGAGGCGGCGAGTCGTCTCACCTGGCCGCGTGAGCGCGAGGCCCTGACTCACATAGCGGTCTTGCTGCCTGACGGCGATGCCGGCCCCGCCGAGGACGTGCTGCGCATCATCTGATGTAACTTTGTCCGCAACCCCCACGGGATCCGACATGAACGTTCAGCAGTCAGCGATGACGGCCGCGCTTCGGCGCTCGCGAATAATGCCAGTGATCGTGATAGATGATCCAAAGGATGCAGGCGCGCTCGCGAGTGCGCTGCTGGCCGGCGGATTGCCGATCGTGGAGATCACGCTGCGCACTCCCACGGCGCTCGAGGCGCTGCGCCGGATCACGCAGGCGCAGCCGGAGATGTTCGCGGGTGCGGGTACGGTGCTGAACGTCGCTCAGGCCGAGCAGGCCAGAGACGCCGGGGCGAAGTTCATCGTGTCGCCGGGATTCTCCCGCGCGGTCGTGGACTACTGCCTCGAGCACGACCTTCCGGTCTACCCCGGCGTCTCCACTGCCACGGAGATCGAAGCCGCGCTCGACGTGGGACTTACCCTGCTCAAGCTGTGGCCGATCGAGACGCTGGGTGGGCCCGCGTACCTTCAGCTCCTGGCCGGACCGTTCGCCGGCGTCGAGTTCAATGCCAACGGCGGACTCACTGCGGCAAACTTCGAGAGATATCTACCGCTTCCGAACGTGGTCGCGTGCGGCGGGCCGTGGATGGCGCCGCGGGACTGGATCGCGGCGGGGCAGTTCGATCGCATCCGGGATGCGGCGCGGGACACGGCAAGCAGAGTCGCGCGGATCAATACCGCGCCGGGTGTCGGCGTGGACCGGAACCCGTAGCGGCGTCAGCGTGATTGCTGCGCGCGGCGAGCCGCGTCAGCGATGCACGAATTCTGCTTTCGAACGGGGGCCGTTGGCGAGGAAGTTCCCGACGCCGATCCGCATGTCCTCCGTGGCGCAGCACGCTCCGAACATCTCGGATTCGATCTGGAGACCGTCGGCAAGCGGTTGGTTGCAGCCTTCCAGTAGCGCGCGGCACATCAGTCCGTCGATGGC
The DNA here is from genome assembly GCA_964350145.1 of uncultured Gemmatimonadaceae bacterium. GTDB lineage: Bacteria > Gemmatimonadota > Gemmatimonadetes > Gemmatimonadales > Gemmatimonadaceae > JACDCY01. The sequence goes on along the minus strand of CAYGJL010000010.1, from coordinate 72,060 downwards.
CCGGCTCCTGTGTCCTATCTCTACCGGAGGAAGAATCGCGGGCGTCGGCATCGGACCTGGATCGATCACCGGCAGCCTGACCTCGCCGCGGGCGGCCGCGCGCGCGAGCTCGATCGCCCTCTCCACGACGTTGCCGTCCACCTCCTCGCGGATCAGGCCGCATGCGACCGCCTCCGCTCCCGACAAGCCACGCCCCGTGCGCAGCATTTCGGCGGCCTTCTCCATCCCCACTAGTCGCGGAAGGCGCTGAGTAGCCCCCGCGCCGGGCACGATGCCGAGGTTCACCTCAGGCTGCGCGACCGCCATCGGCATGCCTTTGCGCGCGACGCGCGCAGTGCAGCACATGGCTAGCTCCACGCCTCCTCCCAGCGCCGGACCGTTCAGCGCGCACACGACGGGTTTTCCGAGGCTCTCGATCAGGTTGCCCGCGCGCTTCGACCGTTCCGCCGTAGTCGCGCCGTCCGCCGGACTCTCGATGCGGGCAAGAAAACCCACGTCCGCGCCGGAGACGAACGATCTCGTCCCGAAACCGGTTAGCACCACGGCCGCGATTGCCGGATCCGAATGCAGCGCGACGAAATGCTCGTACAGCTGCTCGAACACGTCGTCGTTCAGCGCGTTGAGGACCCGCGGGCGACGAATTGTGAGCACGGCGACGTCGCCCGCGTCGCGCCTGAGCACGTGCGAGATACGGAACGGCCGTCCCGCGCGGACTTGCGCCGAGATACAGCGCGGAACGGCAAACCCGGGGTGATCCGCGGCGTACGTCTCCACCAGCTGCAGCGCCCGGGAAATTCCCAGCTCGTTCATGAGCTCGAACGGCGCCCGCATCGCGAGTCCGGTCTCGACCGCGACCTCGAGGTCCGCGAGAGAGATGATTCCGCTGTCGAGTGTCTGTCCCACGAGTCCGAAGTACGCGCTTCGCATCGTGTCGCCGATCCGCTCTTCGCGCTCCAGTGGAAGCTCGATCTTTTCGTCCCGCCCGGGCACGTCCCACGGCTTGCCGGAAGCCATAGCCTCCTTCATTAGACGCGGCGAGCGCCACCACGGTCCCAGCTTTTTCGTCATCTCGTCCAGCGCGTGATCGGTGATCGGGTTGCCGCCGGTGAGGTTCATCGCCGTGAACGGCCCCACCCCCATGCCGAGTGCAGTGCGGGCCGCGGCATCGACCTCCTTGACGGAGCCCAAGCCCGCTTCCACCGCGAGGGCCGCGGCGAGGAATAGCCCCTCAAACACCGGGTTCACCGCGAAGCCGTACCGACCGCCGACCGGGACCGGCACCTTGCCGATCTCCTCGTACAATGCCAGCAGGGCGTCCACCAACGCCGGCGCGGTCTCACTTCCCGGGATTATCTCCACCAGATGGTTGCGGTCTGCCGGGAAGAAATAATGAATGACCAGCGCGCGGGCGCGCGTGTCGGTCTCCGCGAAAAGCTCGTCCGGCTCGATGTGGGACGAGTTGGACGCCAGGATCGTTTCGGGCCCGCACAGCTCTTCCAACTCCGCGAAGATGCGGCGTTTTACCTCGAGGTTCTCGGTGGCTGCCTCGATGACGAGGCCGGCATCGCGCAGCTGCTCGTAGTCGCTGGTGAACGATAGGTGGCGAGCCATGCTCTCGGCGGCATCGGCGGTGAATGCGCCGCTCTCGCGCCCCTTGGCGATTTTCCGGTTGACCTTGGCGCGTCCGCGCTCGAGCGCCTCCGCGGAAACGTCAACCACGACGACGGAAACGCCCCGGGTGTGCATCGCCTTGGCGAAGTGCAGTGCGATATCGGGGCCGATCTGGCCGGACCCGATGACTCCGATCTTGTCGATCTGGAAACCACTGAAGCGGTAGCCCACAGCCGAGTTCTCCGGTTGACCTGAGGCCCAACGTGTGTTCCCGGGGCGGGTCGAGCAATCGCTATTGACACCGGCCGCCGGCGAAGCCCATATAGTATATCGAACGTACGTTCGAAATTCGAGAGGGAGGCTGGGCATGGCCGCTGGGCAGGTCCCGACGCGCGCTGAGCTGGTGGAAAAGGCCCGCGACATCTACGACGACCTCGACTTCGGTGCCGTCCGCCGCTGGCTCGCGGAGCATCCTGGCCGCAAGGCGGCGGGCTACCTGCCGGTGTACGTGCCGCGCGAGATCATCCACGCGTGCGGGCTGCTTCCTGTGGGGATTCACGGCGGAGGCGACCGGCTCGAGATCATCCGCGGCGACGCCTTCTACCAGTCCTACATATGCCATTTGCCCCGCTCGGTCATCGAGCTGGCGCAGTCCGGGCGGCTGGACATGCTGTCGGCCGTGCTGTTTCCGTCCACGTGCGACGTGATCCGCAACCTCTCGGGGATGTGGAAGCTGCTTTACCCCGACGCGTACGTCCGCTACATCGACGTTCCGCAGACGCCCGACAGGCAGGCCGGAGCCGACTTCTGGGAGAGCGAGCTCCGGCGGCTCGTGGACGACCTCGGAGCAGTGTCCGGGCATCGCCCGACCGACGCCGACCTGCGCGCGTCGGTGGAGCTGTATAACCAGACCAGGGCGATGGTGCGCGCGCTGTACGCGGCGCGACGCGAACGCCCGTGGGACCTGCCCAGCGAGGAGCTGTACGTGCTGCTTCGCGCGGGGGAGGTGATTCCGCCGGAGGAATTCATCCAGCTGGCGCGCGAGTACCTCGCCGCGGTGGAGGCGGAGCCCGGGCGGCCGCGCGACAACAGCCGCGTGGTCGTGGTCGGCGCCTTCTGCGAGCAGCCGCCGCTCGGCCTCATCATCTCGATCGAGCGCGCCGGGTGCTACGTCGTGGACGACGACTTCCTCCTGGGCAACCGGTTTCTCCTGCGCGACGTGCCGCTCGACGGCGATCCCGTGCGCGCGCTCGCCGAGGCGTTCGTCTCCAGCGACCAGTGCACGTCGGTGCTGTATGAGAGCGATCCACTGGGGAAAAAGCGCGTCATGCAGGATCGTGTCGCCGCCGCCGGCGCCGACGGGATCATCTTCGCGACGCCGAGCTTCTGCGACCCCGCGCTGCTCGACCAGCCGATGCTCCGCAGCGGTGCGGAGAAGGCGTGCATCCCGTGCATCGCGTTCAAGTACGCTGAGAACACGGGACAATTCCAGCAATTCCGCGAGCAGGCCGGAACGTTCGCCGACTCGATCAAGCTTTGGGGGGCCGCCTGATGGCCGAAGCGCTGAAAGACCGCTCGATGCTGCTGCAGAAGGAGATGATCGCGCGCCATTTCGAGCGGCTGGCCCGCGCTCCGGAGACGGGAGAGCCGGTCGTCTACACCTTCGTCCCGGGAAATCTCACCGAGCTGATCCGCTCCTTCGACGCGCTGCCGGTGCTGCCGGAGATCAACGCGCTGCAGTCGGGGATGCGGAAGCTGTCCGGCGACTACATCGCCGAGGCGGAGCGCGCGGGCCATTCGGAGGACGTGTGCACCTACGTGAAGTGCGACATCGGGATGATGCGCTCGGGCAATCTTGGCCCGGGCGGCCTGAAGCTGCCGAAGCCGGACCTGCTGCTACTGTCTTACACCGGCTGCTACACCTTCATGAAGTGGTTCGAGCTACTGCGGGAGGAGTACGACTGCCCGACGGTCATGTTCCACGTGCCGTATCAGGGTGACGGCGTGCTCGAGCCGGAGCACCGCAGCTACATGCTGCGGCAGCTCAAAGAGCAGGTGATCCCCGCGCTCGAGAAAGCGACCGGCCGCAAGTACGACGAGGACAAGCTGCGCCACCATCTCGCGCTGTCCGCTCGAGCCGAGGACGACCTCGTGGCAGTGCTACAGGCCGGAAAGAACAGGCCGAGCCCGATCGACGGCTATTTCGGCACCGTGTACTACGTCGGCCCGATCTTCAGCGCGTTCCGCGGAACCGAGGAGGGCGTCGAGTACTACCGGACTCTGCGAGCGGAAGTTGAGGAGCGCGCGGCGTTAGGGCTCGGACCGATAACCCCCGACGGACCGCTCGAAGGCGAGCGGTATCGTTTGGTGGTCGAAGGCCCGCCGAACTGGACGTCTTTCCGCGATTTCTGGAAGATGTTCTCCGACGAGAAAGCGGTCGTGGTCGCGTCCACGTACACGAAAGTCGGCGGCACGTACGACTTCGGCTTCCGGCACGATCCCAGCGATCCGCTCGGCACCCTCGCCGACTACTGCAGCGGCTGTTACACCAACCTGAACCTGCCGTCGCGGATCGACATGATCTGCCGCTACATCGAGGAATATCAGGCCGACGGATTCCTGATCAACTCGGTGAAATCGTGCAACTCCTTCTCGGCGGGTCAGCTGATGATTCTCCGCGAAGTCGAGACGCGCACCGGCATACCCGGAGCGTTCATCGAGTCGGACCTGGTGGACCCGCGCTACTTCTCCGCCGCGAACATCAAGAACCGGCTGGAAAGCTACTTCCAGATGATCGACGCGCGGCGTCTCGGGAAAACCGCGTGAGCTGCGTCGTCGGCATTGACCTGGGCTCGACCACCACGAAGGCGGTCATCCTCGACGAGAACTGCGAGGTGCTCGGGCGCGGCATCACCAACTCCCGCTCCAACTACGACCTCGCGGCCGCGGTGGCGAGGACGGAGGGATTCATCAACGCGCGCTTCGGTCTCGTCGAGCAGCAGGTCCAGGCGACGGAGACGGTGGCGATGGTGAGCCGGTTGCGTCGAGCGTTCGTGATGGAGCAGATCCTCCAACAGCTGCGGAGGCTGGAGCAGCTCATGCTCGAGGAGACTGAGCGCTCGGCCCCGGATCACCTCAAGCCCGCGTTCAGGGCGAGCATCGAGGAGATCTGCCGGCGGATAGCCGTGGAGGAGGAGCAGCGGTTCAAGCAGCCGCCGATGTTGCGCTCCGATTTCTTTCGCGACGCGGCGGGCTCGGCGTTCATGCGCATCGCCGAGCAGCTCGCCGATCCCGCAGGCGTCAGCTTCGACCGCCTGGTGGGCGTGTACGACAAGTGCATCATCCGCGTGGAGAACGAGCCGCTCGATCTCGACTTTCGCGATCACATCAGCGACGCGCTCCGGCGCGTGGGCAACCCGCCGGGCCTCGCCGACGCGGTCGAGTACGCCGTGGCCAGGGATCTCGAGCCTTCGTACACGGTGGGAACCGGCTACGGGCGCGCGCGCCTCCCATTCCCCAAGGAACAGATCCGCTCCGAGATCCTGTGCCACGGGCTCGGCGCTCACGCGATGTTCCCCGGCACGCGCACGGTGCTCGACATCGGCGGGCAGGACACCAAGGCGATCCAGGTGGATGAGCAGGGAATCGTTACGAACTTCCAGATGAACGACCGGTGCGCCGCCGGCTGCGGCCGTTACCTCGGCTACATCGCGGACGAGATGAACCTCGGTCTGCACGAGCTGGGGCCGCTGGCGGAGCAATCGAAGCGGTGCGTGAAGATCAACTCCACGTGCACGGTGTTCGCCGGCGCCGAGCTGCGGGAGCGCCTGGGACTCGGCGAGAAGCGCGAGGACATTCTCGCCGGACTGCATCGCGCGATCGTCATTCGCGCGATGAGCCTGCTGGCCCGCTCCGGCGGAGTATCCGACGAGTTCACCTTCACCGGCGGAGTCGCGAAGAATCCCGCCGCCGTGCACGCGATTCGTGACCTTGTGGGAGAGAACTACGGCGAGCGGACGCTCAACATATCCCCGGACAGCATTTACACGGGCGCGCTCGGCGCGGCGCTCTTCGCCAGCAGGATCGCCGCATGACACACATCACGGCGGGAATCGACGTGGGCAGCGGTGCCGTCAAGGTGGCGATAATGTCCACCGCGGGCGACAACGACGGAACGGTCATGTCGCAGGAATCGGCGCGCATCCGGCGGCGCGAAGTCGCCAAAGTCGTGGACGAGGTGTTCGAGGCCGCGGTGTCGGCGGCGGACGTGGCCGAGATTCACTACGTCGCGACCACCGGCGAGGGAGCGGATTTTCCGTTCGCGACGGGACACTTCTACGGCATGACCACGCACGCGCGCGGAGCGCTATTTCTCGACGCGCGCGCGCGCGCGGTGCTCGACGTAGGCGCGCTGCACACCCGCGCCGTCGCGATGGATGCGCGCGGGCGAGTGCTGGATTACAAGATGACCAGCCAGTGCGCGTCCGGCTCCGGCCAGTTCCTCGAGAACATCGCGCGCTACCTCGGCGTCTCGCACGACGAGATCGGCCAGCTCTCGCTGGAGGCGCAGCAGCCGGAGAAGGTGAGCTCCATCTGCGCCGTACTGGCGGAGACCGACGTCATCAACATGGTTTCGCGTGGAATCACCACGCAGGACATCCTGCGCGGGGTGCACGAGAGCATGGCCGACAGATTCGTCCGGCTGCTGCGGTCGCTCCAGTTCGACGGCCCCGCATTCGTGAGCGGGGGGCTGGCGTCGGACGTCGGATTGCTTGGCGCGCTGCGCGACGGCCTCGCCAAGAAGGCGGGCAAGACCAGCGCCCCGCTCGAAGTCGTGACGCATGCGGACGCCATCTTCGCCGGCGCCATCGGCGCCGCGCTGTGCGGTGGATTCAGGTACCGAAAGCTGGGCCAGGGAGGTGTCGCGTGGGCCGCCGCGATAGCATAGCCTGTACCCTTCCGGGAGGACGGGTTGGATGGCGATAGCCGCCATCGCCTGGCACCGCCCGGCGAGCCTTGCCGAGGCGTGCGCGCTCGGCCTGCGGTATGGGAGCGACGCGGCGTTTCTGGCCGGTGGAACCGAGCTGATTCCCGACTACCAGCGCGCACGGGAGACGGCGCAACACCTGATCGCGCTCGAGGCGGTCCCCGGGATGCGGGGAATCTCGCAGGATCAGGGAGTGCTGCGGATCGGCGCGCTCACGACGGTCGCCGCGGTCGCCGCGTCGCCGCTCGTGCGCGAGTTGGTCCCCGCGCTCGCCGACGCCGCGCGCGCCATCGGGAGCCCGCAGATCCGGAGCATGGCGACCATCGGCGGAAATTTCTGCCGCGCGGTACCGTGCGCCGACACTCCGCCGGCCGCCATCGCATCCGCGGCGCGTGTTCGGCTGGTTGGGGCGACGGGCGTGCGCGAGCTCGACGCCGTAGACTTCTTCACCGGTGCGCGCACAACCGCGCTCGCCGCAGGGGAAGTGCTGGTAGAGATCGTTATTCCGGTGCAGCCACCGCACTCGGGCGCGAGCTACCAACGGTTCGCCAGGCGGCGCGGTCCGGCGCTCGCCGTCGCGGCGGTGGCGGCCAGACTGACGCTCGACGGAGACAGGGTCGCGGAAGCACGTATCGCCCTCGGCGCGGTCTCTCCCACTCCGCTCACCGTCGCGCGGGCCTCGACGTTGCTCGCAGGGAAGACGCCCTCCAGCGCGCTTTTCGAGGCGGCGGGCGAGCTGTGCGCGCAGGCCGCGCTGCCTATCAGCGACGTGCGGGGATCGGCCGATTACCGGCGGGAGCTGGTCCGCGTTCTGGCTCGCCGCGCGTTCCAAGAAGCCTTGGCGCGCGCCGGCGGCTCCGTGCAATGAGCGGGGAGCTGATGATCCGGCTGAACGTGAACGGCGAGGACCGCGCTCTCGCCGTGCGGCCGAATGCGACGCTGCTCGCCGTGCTGCGCGACGATCTCGGCCTCACCGGGGCGAAGCGGGGATGCGGCGCGGGGGACTGCGGCGCGTGCACGGTGCAGGTGGAAGGCGAGCCGGTGGCGTCTTGCCTGATGCTTGCCGCGGCGGCTGATGGAAAGTCGGTCGCGACCGTGGAGGGACTCGCGCGCGGCGGCGACCTGCACCCGCTGCAGAAGGCCTTCGTCAAGCACGGCGCGTTACAGTGCGGCTACTGCACGAGCGGCGCGCTGATGTCGGCGAAGGCGCTGCTCGACCGCGAACCCGACCCGTCGCGCGACGACATTAAAGCCGCGCTCAGCGGGAATCTCTGCCGGTGCGGCACGTACGGCCGCATGGTCAGCGCGGTGGAGGGATGGAGGGAGCACGATGGAGTGGCGCTCGACGCGCTGCCGCGCGCGCACGGCGAGAGCGACCAGGAGCGCGACCACGCGGTGGTGGGCCGCGGCGTCACGCGCTACGACGGGCCCGACAAGGTCACCGGGCGCGCCAAGTACACCGCCGACCTGCGGCCTCCCGGCATGCTGTACGGCAAGATGTTCGGCAGCCCCATCGCGCACGGGCGCATTACGCGGCTGGACGTGTCCCGGGCCCGCGCGTTGCCGGGCGTCGTGGACGTGCTGACGGCCGCCGACGTGCCGGACGTGTGGTACGGTGTCAGCCCCGCGCGCGAGGACGAGCAGCTTCTGGCCAGTGACCGCGTGCGCTACGTGGGCGACGAGATTGCCGCTGTCGCCGCGGTGGACGAGGAAACGGCCCTGCGCGCGATTGAGCTGATCGAGGTAGAGCTCGAGGAGCTGCCGGCTGTGTTCGACCCGGTGGCGGCGATGGCGCCGGGCGCCCCGGTGATCCACCCCGAGAAGCCGCGCTACGCCGGCAACATCAACACGCGAGTGGACTGGCACTTCGGCGACGTGGAGCAGGGATTCGCCGAAGCGGACCACATCCGCGAGCAGCGGTTCGTCGGGAATCGCACTTACCAGGCGCCGATGGAGCCGCACGCGGCGCTGTCACGCTGGGAGAACCACGCCGACCGGCTCACCATCTGGACGTCAACCCAGACGCCGCACTACGTCCACCGGTCGCTCTCGCGCTTGCTCGGCATGCCGATGGGGAACATCCGCGTGATCCGTCCGCCGGTCGGCGGCGGGTTCGGCGCGAAGGCCGAAGCGACTCCGCTCGACTTTTGCTCCGCGATCTTCGCCAAGCGCACCGGCAGGCCGGTGATGATGGAGTATTCGCGCGAAGAGATGTTCCGGCACTTTCGCGGGCGGCACAAGCAGTACATCGACCTCAAGATCGGCGTGAAGCGCGACGGCACGATCACGGCCGTGGAGCAGCGCGTCGTGCTGGACGGCGGCGCGTACACGTCGTACGGCGTGATCACCGCGTATTACGCGGGCTCGATGCTGCCCACGCTGTACCGGATGCCGAACTATCGCTACGAGGGGACGCGCGTCTACACCAACCTGCCGGCGTCCGGCGCGTTCCGCGGCCACGGCGTGCCGCAGCCGCGATTCGCGTTCGAATCACTGCTCGACATGATCGCGGAGGACATCGGACTCGATCCGATCGACATCCGGCTCAGGAACGCGACGCTGCCGAACACGCGCACCTGCAACGCGCTCGACATCTCCTCCTGCGAGTTCACCGCGACGCTGCTCCGCGCGCGCGACACCTCGAAGTGGACCGAGAAGAAGGGCAAGTTGCCGCGCGGGAAGGGAATCGGCGTCGGCTGCGGCGGCTTCGTCTCGGGCGCTGGGTATCCCATCTACCGGTCGGACTTCCCGCACTCGAACGCCGTCATCCGCGTGCACGAAGACGGTACCGGGGTGTCGCTGCACATTGCGGCGGCGGAGATCGGGCAAGGGTCCGACACGGTGCTCGTGCAGATGGCCGCGGAGGAGCTGGGTGTGCCGTACGAATGGGTCTGGCTGGCGGACTGCGACACGACCACGAGTCCGCTGGACCTGGGATCGTACTCGAGCCGCGTGACGCTCATGGCCGGGCACGCGGTGCAGCGCGCGGCGGCCAACGTCCGCGCGCAGGTACTGGCGATCGCCGCCGGCGAGCTGTCGCGCGACGCAGCGTCGCTCGTCGCGCGGGGCGGACGCATCTTCGTGCGGGACGAGCCCGCGGTGGAGATGGAGTGGGCGGCCGCCGCGCGGCTCGCGTTCGGCCGGCACGGTCCCGTCGTCGGGACGGGGTCGTATCAGCCGCCCAAGGATCTCGGCGGCGACTTCAAGGGAGGCGCGGTCGGCACGTCGCCAGCGTACAGCTTCTCCACCGTGATCGCCGAGGTCACGGTGGATCTGGAGACCGGGCAGGTGTCCGTAGATCGCGTGACGGACTTCAGCGACGCGGGCACCGTCATCAATCCCGTGACGTTCCACGGGCAGGTGGAAGGCTCGATCGTCATGGGCCTCGGCGAGACGCTGCTCGAGGATACGCTGTTCGACTCCAAGGGGAGGGCGATGAACCCAAATCTCCACGACTACCTGATTCCTACGATGCAGGAGATGCCTGACATACATACGGCCGCCGTCGAGAGCTATGAGCCCAACGGACCTTTCGGCGCGAAGGAAGTCGGCGAGGGATCGCTGGTGCCCGTGCTCGGCGCCATCGCCAACGCGATCTACGATGCGTGCGGAGTGCGCGTGACGGAGCTGCCCGCGTCTCCGGAGAAGATTCTGCGCGGAGTGCCCGCGTGAGCGCGCCGCGCATAGCACCGATCAACGATATCCGGCCCTCCCGGCTGGTCCGCCCGTCCTCGCAGAAGAAGCTGGACAGGTTGCTGAGCAAGGCGGCCGCGCTGATCGCGAAGAAAGGCTTTACCGCGATGACGATGCGCGAGCTGAGCACCGCTCTCGGCATGAGCCTGGCCGGATTGTACCACTACTTCGCGAGCAAGGAAGATCTTCTCTTCCAGCTGCAGTACCGCACGTTCGCGGCGCTGCTCGAGCAGCAGGAAAAAATCGCCGAGCAGCCGGGCACGCCCGAGGAGCGGCTCGAGCGGTTGCTCACAGGCCACCTCCAGTTCTACTCGCGACACACCAACGAGCTCAAGGTGTGCACGTTCGAGCTCGAGTCGCTCGGCCCGAAGCCGTACAAGCTCGCGGAGGAAATTCGACGGCGGTACTACAAGCTCATGGCCTCGGTGGTTGCGCAGGTGATGGACGGGCCGGCTGCGGGCGCGAGGGAGAACAGGCAGAGTCGGCATGCCTCGCTGTACATCTTCGGCATGCTGAACTGGATCTTCATGTGGTACGACCCCGCCCGGCACGGTTCGGTCGAGCAGATAGGGCGGGAGATGCGCGACCTGCTGTTGCACGGACTCAAGGGCACGAAACGAAGCGGCTAATCGGGGGCGCCGCCCGCGCTTTCCGGTACTTCACTCAGGAGGTTGGGCGTGCAGTTCAACGATGTCTGGATTCCGTACGGCGGATACTGGTGCACACCCTTCAGCGCGTGGCAGGGCTCGTTCGCCGCGCTGCCCCCGATCCCGTTCGCCGCCGAGATGGCGGCGCGGGCGCTGTCGGAGCGCGGTATCGCCGCGACCGAGATCGACGGGATGTGTCTCGGCACGACCGTCGCGAGCAAGCACTCCTTTTACGGCGCGCCCTGGTTCGCGGGACTCGCCGGTCTGGGGCACGTGAGCGGGCCTACGATCAATCAGGCGTGCGCGACTTCGGTGCGCTGTCTCGCGCAGGGCGCGCAGGAGCTCGAGTCGAAGAGCGCGCGCACGTATCTCGCGGCGACCGCGGACCGCACGAGCAATGGGCCGCACGTGTTCTACCCGAACCCGACGGCTCCCGGCGGTACCGGCGAGTCGGAGAACATCGTGCTCGACAGCTTTGGCCACGATCCCTACGCCAAGGGATCCATGCTCCAGACCGCGGAGAACGTGGCGCGCGAGGCCGGGATCACGCGCGAGGCGCAGGACGAGATGGCGCTGCTCAGGTACGGGCAGTACGAGTCCGCTCGTGGCGACGGCGGCGCGTTTTTCGGCCGCTACATGTTGAATTCGGTGGAAGTCAGGGACGCGCGCGGGAAGAAGGTCCTCGCGACGGTAACCGGAGACGAGGGGGTTTTCCCTACGACGGCCGCGGGACTTGCCGGACTCCGGCCGGTTCTCGAAGGCGGTACGGTCACGTATGGCACACAGACCCGTCCCGCCGATGGGAACGCCGCCATGCTGCTCACGGCGGGGCGCGAGCGCGCCCGCGCGTTGGCGCCCGACGGCAACGTGGACGTGCAGCTCCTCTCCTACGGGCAGGCGCGCGTGAAGAAGGGCTTCATGCCGATGGCGGTCGTTCCTGCAGCGCAGCTCGCGCTTGACCGCGCGGGGATCAAACCGAGCGCCCTCTCGAGCGTTACGACTCACACCGCGTTTGCCGTGAACGACGTGTACTTCGTCCGGGAGTTGAAGTACGACGCCGAGCGCATGAACCGGCACGGCTGCTCGCTCGTGTGGGGACACCCTCAGGGACCGACCGGGCTTCGCTCGATAATGGAGCTGATCGAGGACCTGGTAACCCTCGGCGGAGGCTATGGACTGTTCACCGGCTGCGCCGCGGGCGACAGCGCCGCCGCGATCGTACTGAAAGTCGACGCGCGCTGAACATCTTACGGATGCCAGAGGAACATCGATGACGAACTATTTCGCTCCGAAAGACGCCGCCGTATTCGGATTCAAGGACATCCTGTACGAGAAGAAGGACTGGGTGGGCCGCATCACGATCAACCGCCCCGAGTCGTTCAATTGTTACACGACATCCACGCTGCAGGAGCTGATCACCGCCATCGACGACGCCTCGAACGACGACAACGTCGGGGTGATCGTGCTTACCGGCGCGGGTGACAAGGCATTCTGCACCGGCGGCGACGTAAAGGAGTACGCGAACGTCTATACCAGGAGCCCGCACGACTACTTCAAGTACATGGGGCTGTTCGCCAAGTACATCGAGAGCATCCTCCGGAGCGGCAAGGTCACCATCGCGCGCATCAACGGGATCGCTGTCGGCGGCGGAAACGAGACCCAGCTGGCGTGCGATCTCGCGGTCATGGCCGACGACACCTACCTCGGCCAGGTAGGAACGAGCGTCGGAAGCGTAGCCTGCGGTGGGGCGACCCAATGGCTGTCGATTCACGTGGGAGATCGCCGCGCGCGCGAGATGCTGTTTCTCAATCCGCGGATTCCCGCGGCGAAAGCGCTCGAATGGGGGCTGGTCAACCGTGTAGTGCCCCGCGCCAAACTCGACGAGGAAGTCGGCACGCTCGTTGGGCAGCTGCTCGAGAAATTCCCCGAGTGCACCCGGTACACCAAGCAGCAGGTGAATTACTGGAAAGAGGCGTCATGGCACGCGACGGTCGGACACGCGCGTGACTGGCTGTCTACGCACTTCACGACGCTCGAGCCCTACGAGGGGATGCAGGCGTTCGTCGAGAAACGGAAGGTGGACTTCATGGGGCTGCGCCGTAAAGCGGCGGGAGAGGGTAGCAGCGAGTTTCTCTGGGGCCCGTACGACAAGACGTGCGGCAAGTGCGGGGCGAAGGGAATGCCGGAGCAGTTCAGCTTCTGCGGCAGCTGCGGGGCCGGGCTCGCCTAGGACCACGGACCACGATGAATCTCGCGCTCTCGGGACAGGCCGCGCTGGTGACAGGCGCTGGACGCGGCATCGGCGCGGCAATCGTGCGCGAGTTGGCGCGCGCCGGCTGCGACGTAGCGCTCGTCGAACTCGGGGCGTTCACCGAGGCGGAGAGTCTGGCCGCGGAGCTACGCGACGAGGGACGGCGGTCCATCGCGCTCCGCGCTGATGTATCCGATTTCGCCGGCGCGGAGCGGACGGTGGCGGCCGCGGTGGATGCGCTCGGGCGGCTCGATGTTCTAGTGTGCAATGCCGGCATCACGCGTGACGCGATGAGCTGGAAGATGACGGAAGAGCAATGGGATCAGGTGATCGACGTCAATCTCAAGGGCTGTTTCGCGTACTGCCGCGCGGTCGCCGGCCCGTTCCGGAAGCAGTTGCACGGCCGGATCGTGAACATCGCGTCCGTCAACGGCCTCCGCGGCAAGGCCGGGCAGTCAAACTACGCGGCGTCGAAGGCCGGGGTCATAGCGCTGACGCGCACTCTCGCGCGCGAGCTCGGCCCGAAAGGCGTGAACGTGAACTGCATCGCTCCCGGGATGGTGCGAACGGAGATGACCGCAAAACTTCCGCCCGCGGTGCTGGAGAGCGCGCTCGCCGATACGCCGCTGGGGCGGATAGCCGAGCCCGAGGACGTGGCGCGCGTGGTCGTCTTCCTCTGCAGCGAAGCTTCCCGGCACATCACGGGGGAGGTGATCAGGGTGGATGGGGGACAGCTGGCATGAGCGCGGAGACTGCCGTGCCATGTATCGCCTACGATGTACGCGAGAGCATTGCGTTCGTGACGCTGGACGCACCGCCGCTCAACATATTGACGGCGGCGGCGATGCTGCAGCTCACCGAGGCCCTCGAGCGCGCACAGGCGGACAGGTCGCTCTGCGGGATCGCACTGTCAGCGAACGGCAAGGCCTTCTCCGCGGGCGCGGACATCGGCGAGCACCAGCCGGAACAAGCGCCCGCGATGATCGCCGCCTTCAGCCGGCTGTTCCAGGTGCTGGGCGCGAGCGAGCTGCCGCTGGTGATGGCGGTTGACGGAGCGGCGCTGGGAGCCGGGTTCGAGCTGGCACTCATGGCCGACATCCTTCTCGCCAGCGAGCGCGCCACGTTCGGACAGCCGGAGATCAGACTCGGCTTCTTCGCGCCGGTCGGAGTGACGGCACTGCCGGCGCGCGTTGGGCTGGGCCGCGCGCTCGAGATCACATGCACGGGCCGCACGTACACGGCAGCCGAGATGCTCGCGGTGGGACTCGTGTCGCGCGTGGTCCCGTCGGCGGAGCTGCCGGCAGCCGTGGAAAGCGTGCTCGCCGACCTTCGCCGCGCGAGCCCGCTCGTGCTGCGGATGAACGTGCGGCTGACGCGCACGCTGTTCGGTCAGCCATTCGAGCGGGCACGCCGCGCGGCCGAGGATGTCTTTCTTGGAGAGCTGATGGCCACGGAAGATGTGCGCGAAGGGCTCGCGTCGTTCTTCGAGAAGCGGCAACCCGCGTGGAAGAACAGGTGAGATGAAAGTTCTCGTCGTCGGAGCGGGCGCGCTGGGCGGGCTTGTCGGAGCAATGCTCACGCGAGCCGGCGAGGATGTGACACTCCTCGAGGTGAACGTCGCGCGCGCGCATCAACTCAGCATGGACGGACTGCAGATCGCGCGGTCCGGCGGCGGCGAGTCCATCACGGTTCCCCTGCGCGTCGTCACGTCGGTGGATGGGCTCGAGCCTTTCGACCTGGTCTTCATCGCGGTCAAGACGTATCAGACCGAGGACGCGGTGAGGGCCGCGCTACCGGCCGCGCGCGCGGATACGCTCTTCCTGTCCATGCAGAACGGCGTCGGAAACGCGGAACTGGTGGCCGGTCTCGTCGGTCCGGAGCGCGTTCTCTGCGGCATCACCTATCACAGCGTGCAGCACGTCGGGCCGGGGCGCTTGCAGTTCCGCGCCGGAATCAAGCCGATTCAGATCGCTCCCATCGGCGGCGGCGTGACTCCGGCGATCGACGCGATCGGACAGATGTTCCGCGCGGCCGGGCTCGATACCACCGTCGTCGCGAACATCGATCATGCCGTGTGGCAGAAGTTGCTGCACAACGCGTCGATCAATCCCGTGTCGGCCATTACCGGACTCACCTGCCGCGAGATCCTCGGCGATGAGGACCTGCTCGCGTTCATCCGGGACCTGTGCGCCGAAATCGTCGCTGTCATGCGCGCGCGGGGCGTTCCGATCGTTGACGAGGAGGATCCGTTCCGGCCGCTGCTCGGATCGCTTGCCGCACTCGGGAACAACCGCCCGACGATGTGGCAGGACCTCGCGCGCGGAGTGCGGACGGAGATAGATGCGCTCAACGGCGCGGTTGTCACGGAGGCCAAGCGACTCGGGCTCCGCGCGCCGCACAACGCGGCGCTCGTGCGGTTCGTGCATTCGCGCGAGCGGCAGAAGTTTCTCAACCGGCAGAACGTCTCGCGCGCGCTGGGACTCGACGCCGCATCGGTGTCGAAGCGCGCGGCCGCGGGTAGCCGCGGGACTCCGGGCTCCACCGGGTCCGAGTCGTGGAACCGGCAGGACGTCCCCGCTCTCGAGAGCAGGCGCAGGCTGCGGGAGATCATTCAGGCCTACCACCGCGACCTGGCCGCCGCGTCCGACGACCCTGACCGGCTCGTCGCCGCGACGTCATGCCTGGCTCCAGTCGAGATCGTGCGCGCGCTCGGCATGGTTCCCTGGTTTCCGGAGAACCGCGCAGCGCGCATCGGAGCCCGGCACGAGGCAGCCCGCTACATGGCGCGCGCGGCCGCCGAAGGCTTCTCCCCGTTCTCCAGCTCGGCGATGCGAACGGATATCGGAGCACTGCTGTCCGACGGCCCGCTCGCCGCGACCGATGGAATGAGGGGCACGCCGCGGTGCGATGTCGCCGTGTACTCCACCAACACCGGCCAGGAGCTGCCGCACTGGTTCGAGGTTTACGGCGCGCACTTCGGCGTCCCGGTCGCGGGGCTGTGCCAGCCACCGGCGGTGGACAAGATGGGCAGCTTCGAGGCATACGGTGCGGCCGAGCAGTTGCTTCGGCTCGTCGAGCAGATCGAGCGTGCTACCGGTCTCACGCTCTGCATGGATTCCCTCAGCGAGACCGTGGCGCACACAGTGGAAGCGGCGCGGCTCTGGGGCGATGTTCTGGAGCTCGCGTCCGCGGCGCCCGCTCCGCTGACGTTCGGCGACATGCTGACGCACATGACGCCGATGGTCCTGCTTCGCGGGACACCGGAGGCGGCCGCGTACTACCGCCTGCTGAAGCACGAAGTGGAGGACCGCGTCGCGAACGGCATCGCCGCGGTGCCGGGTGAGCGGCACCGCTTCTATTGGAACGGTCCGCCGGTTTGGAGCGCCTTGCGGCCAGTCACGCGGATTTTCGCCGATCACGGCGTCTCGATCGTCGCCGCTACGGACTGCGAGACGTTCACGCTCCCGGGACTCGACGCGCTCGATCCGATCGAGAGCGTCGCGCGGACCTACGCCGGCGTGTTCGGCAACCGCTCGCAGCGGTATCAGAGTGATTTTCTCGCCTCCAGGTTCGAGCGGTTTGGCGTCGATGCTGCGGTGTTCCACGACTCGCGCACGACACCGGAAGGGAGTCACGTGCGCTACGGCCTTGCCGTCCGTACCGAGCAACAGACGGGCGTGCCGGCGCTGGTGATCGAGGCCGACTCGCATGACGATCGGCTCTTCTCGGCCGATCGCATGGGTCAGCAGCTCGCGGAGTTCCTTGAACGGCACGAGCTGCGGCCCGTCCGCCTTGCCGCGCGCGAGCCGATGATCGCGAGGCGGAGTTAGCGATGCCCGATAATTCGAGCGGAATCGCGGCGGGAGTGGACGTCGGCACGGAGTGCGTGAAGGCCGTGGTGATAACGGATGCCGGCCGAACGCTCGGCCGCTCCGTGCTCCCCACGCGCGGCTACTTCCAGGTCTGCGCACATGAAGCGCTGACCGCCGCTCTGCATGACGCGGGAAGTCGGCGCGAGGACCTGGCCGGCGTCGGCGCTACCGGGTTCGGGATGGCATGCGTTCCCGGGGCGACGGTGACACTCATGGAATCCGCGGCGCATGCGCGAGGCGCATTCCATCACCTGCCGCAAGCGATGACGCTGGTGAACATCGGAGGGGGTGATCCGCACGTGATCGCCGTGGACAGCGCGGGAGACCAGGCGGGATCTCGTGGCATGCGCCGCTGCGCCGTGGGAGTAGGAAGCTTTCTCACTCTGGCGGCGCGTCGCCTCGATGTTGGCGCCGCGCAACTCGACGAGCTGGCAGACGCGGCCACCGGAGAGGCGGCGGTCGTCACCAGCTATTGCTCCGTGTTTTCCGCGTCCGAGGTGCTCGAGGCTCTTCGGGAGGGCGCCACTCGTGAGCAGGTGGCGCTCGGCTGCGTCCGGTCCGTCGCGCAGCGGGTGCTGGAGCTGGGCTCCTTCACGGACCCCGTAGTGGTGTCCGGGGGCGTGGCGGAGTATTTCCCCGGCGTGCTCCGCGCGTTGGAATCTCTCTCGGGATTGCGGGTGACCACGCTCCCGGAGCCCATCTATACCGGCGCGTTCGGCGCTGCGCTCGCAGCCTTCACTGAGCGGAGAGTCCATCCCGCGCTCCCCATGGCCGGCCACGCTGGAGGTGCGCTGCAATGACCGAGCTCGCCAGCACGACCGCGCTGCGCGCCACCATGGACGGGTATTACCGCTCGTTGGCGGATGCCGCCCTTCGCGGGACCGCACCCGTGGCGTGGTGCACCAGCGTCGGACCGGCGGAATTGCTGCGCGCGCTGGGATTCGCGGTGCACTTTCCCGAGAACCACGCGGCGATCATGGGCGCCGCCCGCACGGCCAACCGGTACCTGCCGTTGGCCCACGCGCAGGGATACTCGCAGGACATCTGCTCGTACCTCACCAGCGACATCGGCGCGTACCTCGCGGGCGAGTCGCCGCTCAAGGCGTACGGCCTGGAGCGCGCGCCGAAGCCGGACGTGCTCGTGTTCAACACCAATCAGTGCCGCGACGTTCGCGATTGGTTCGAATGGTACGGGCGCGAGCTGGGCGTTCCCGTCATCGGCCTGCACTCGCCGCGGGCGATCGACGACGTCACGGAAACGGACATCGGCGCCGTGACGAAGCAGCTCGAATCGCTGGTGGCGCCCCTCGAGCAGATTGCCGGCGTGCGGCTCGACGACGCGCGCTTGGCGAGTGCCACGCGCGCGTCGAGGGATACGGCGGATCTGTGGGGCGCGTGTCTCGAGACCGCCGCGATGCGCCCGGCACCGCTGACGTTCTTCGATGGCACCATCCACATGGGACCGGCCGTAGTGCTGCGCGGCACCGAGGACGCTCCCGCGTACTACAGACAGCTGCTGGCCGAGTTGCGGCAGCGCGTCGAGAGCCGCGTGGGAGCGGTGCCGGGAGAGACGCTGCGCCTGTACTGGGACGGCATGCCCGTCTGGGGGCGGTTGCGGGCGCTGTCCACGATGTTCGCCGAGTTCGATACGGCGGTCGTGGCCTCGACATACTGCAACAGCTGGGCGTTCGCCGGCCTTGACCCCGCCGATCCGTGGCGGTCCGTCTCCCGCGCCCTGCTCGAGCTGTTCATCGCGCGCTCCGAAGCACCGAAGGAGCGGTACATCGCCCGCATGGTCGAGTTCTACGACGTTGACGGCGTGATCTTCCACGACTGCCGGACGTGCTCGAACAACTCGAATACGCGCTACGGCATGCCGGGGCGCATCGCCGAGCGGCTGGGGATCCCGACCCTCGTGCTCGACGGCGACGTGAACGACCTGCGGTGCTTCTCCGACGAGCAGGCGCGCACGAACATCGAGGGCTTCGTCGAGCAGCTGACGGACGCGCGCGTGGCGACCGCGGCAAGAGGTCCGCGCTGATGCCGTACTACGCCGGCCTCGACAGCGGTTCCTGGACGACGAAGGCGGTCGTCATCAACGGGGATTGCGAGGTGCTCGGTACAGCGGTCACTCGGTCTGGCGCTGACTTGACCGCGGCGGCCGAGCGCGCCTACGGGACGGCGCTGACCAACGCCGGACGCGCGCGCACCGACATCAAGGCGGTGTGGTCCACAGGCTTCGGCCGGAACACGATTCCGTTCGCGGACGGATCGCGCACGGAGCTCGATTGTCACGGGCGCGGCGTGGCGCATTTCGTCCAGGGGCCGCTCGTCGTGATCGACATCGGCGGGCAGGACGCGAAGGTCATCCGGCTCGATGCCGCCGGCCGCCGTTTGTCGCACCGCATGAACCGGAAATGCGCGGCCGGCACGGGGAGCTTCCTCGACGAGATCGCGCTGCGACTCGGGATCCGCGTCGACGAGCTGAACGCGCTGGGCCGCGGCTCGACCGAGAACCTCGAGCTCTCGAGCTTCTGCACCGTGTTCGCCGGAACCGAGCTGCTGACGCTCATCCGCGGCGGGAAGCAGCCGGCGGATCTGGCCATGGCGGCCTACCGGTCGCTGCTCAAGCGCATCGTGTCGATGGACGTGCTCGAAGGGAAGATCGTGCCGACCGGGGGAGTGATCGCATACCACCCGATCATGGTGGAGCTGATCGACGCAGCGTGCCGGGGCGAGGTGGTCGTGCCTCCCCACCCACAGGAAATGGGTGCGTTCGGTGCCGCGCTCGCGGCCTTCGCCGCGTGCGAGGCACACGATACGGAGGACACGGCCGACATGGCGGAGTTGGGCCAGCCATGAGCCTCGGCGCAGCCGCCGTCCGGGACGGCAACACCATCTACTCGCGGCTGCGGCCGGTCGGCGAGCGCGAGTCGGTGGGTGGGATGCTGGCGCGCAACGCGGCCCGGCTTCCGGGTCACGCCATGTATGGCGTGCGACGCGACGGAGCGTTCTATACAGTCAGCTGGAAGCAATGCCTGGACGACGTCGTCACGCTCGGACGCTTTCTGGCGGAGGCGGGCGTGGGACCGAACACGCGCGTCGTGTCGGTCTCGCCGAATCGCGGCGAGCTGCTGGTCGTCGAACTTGCGACGATGTGCCTCGGCGCGACGTACGTTCCCATTTTCGCGGGCTACTCCCGCGAGCAGCTTCGCGACCTGATCGAGTACGCCGATCCGACGGTCCTCGTCGTGGCCGGACGCCAGCAGCTCATGCGGGCGTGCGTGCCGCAGACGGTGCGCGCGCTGATCACGCTGGATCCGCTGACGGGGGCGGACCGCGACGCGGTTCCGGCCGGTAGCCTGTCGCGGGTTCTGGCGTTCGCCGACGCGCTCGAGCGCGGAGCCGACGCTGCCTCAGCCGCGGCCGCGGGCGCGTTCCTCGCCGCCGCGGCGCAGGTAGACCCGTCCACGCCCTGCCTGATGATGTACACGTCCGGTACGAGCGGCCGGATGAAGGGCGTAGTGCTCACGCACGACAACATTCTCTCGCAGCAGCGCGCGCTCGCCGCCGTATGGAATGTCACGCCGGAGGACCGGCTGCTGTCGTACCTGCCGTGGCACCACAGCTTCGGCGGCATCTTCGAGAAGTACACCGCGCTGTACAACGGCGCGACGATCTTCATCGACGATTCGCTCGGCAAGGACACCACGCGTCTGCTGGCCAACTGGCTGGACGTCCAGCCGACGATCTACTTCAGCGTTCCGCAGGTGTATCAGCAGCTGGTCGCGCACGCGCAGACGCACCCGGAAGACGAGCCGCGAATTTTTCACCCCGGACTCCGCTTCGTGTTCACCGCGGCCGCGCCATTGCCGGCGAACATCTCGGCGTACTTCGACGGCAAGGGCATTCCCGTGCTCGAGGGATGGGGTCTGACCGAGACGTCCCCGTGCTGCACCATGACGGATCTCACGGAGGCTCGCAGGCTGCCCGGGATGGTGGGGTATCCGATTCCGGGCGTGCAAGTACGTATCGCGCCCGATGGCGAGATTCTGGTGAACGGCCCCAACGTCATGCGGGGGTACGACAATGACGCCGCCGCGACGCGGGCGGCGCTCCCCGGTGACGGCTGGTTTCACACCGGCGACCTCGGGGAATTCGTGGGTACCGGGCTCAAGCTCATCAGCCGGAAGGACCGCGTCTTCAAGATGCTCAACGCGGAGAAGATCGTACCGACGGAGATCGAGAATCGTCTCGCCGGCATGAACAGCTTCATCCGGCATGTGATCGTCGCGGGAGACGGACGCCGGTTTCTCGCCGCGCTGATCTACCCGGACTATTTCCGGATCGCCGAGCAGTTCGGGGAGGATCAGGCGACCGCGGACCGCGTCGTCAAGGATTCGCTGCGGGAGACCATCGTGCGATTCAACCAGGAGCGGCCGGCGAAGTACGAGCGGATCGAGGCGTTCGCGGTGGTCGCCAAGGAGCTGTCGCTCGAGGCGCGCGAGCTCACGCCGTCGATGAAGGTGCGCGTACGAAACGTGTTGCAGAACGCGGAAGGGTACCTCGAAGCCATTTACGAGCCAAGCATCGATTGCGACTGCCGCTTCCTGCGGAAGATCATGCGGCTAGCGCCGGACGACCGGCACTGCTTTGCCGGGAAGGATTGTACGCTCGACCGCTGTCACGAGTGCGGCAGCGTGCTGTTCGGTGACTTGTCCCTGGCGGCGTCTCAGGAGGCGAGGCTCCAGTGACCGGCGCGATGACCACCGGCGGAATGTGGGACGCGTGGGTGATGACCGCGCCTGACGCGGTGCTCGAGCACGCTCCGCGGCCCGCGGAGACGCCGGGCGCCGGCGAAGCGACGATCGAGGTGGCGGGCTGCGGCGTGTGCCACACCGATCTCTCCTTTCTGCACGGCGGCGTGCGTACCCGGTCGGCGTTGCCGCTCGTGCTCGGCCACGAGATAAGCGGATACGTGCGAGCCGTCGGACCCGGCGTCGATCCGGCTCTGGTCGGACGACCGGTGGTCGTACCGGCGGTGCTGCCGTGTGGCGAGTGCGACCTTTGCCGCGCCGGCCGCCGCTCCATCTGCCGCAAGCAGGTGATGCCCGGCAACGACCGCCACGGCGGATTCGCGTCGCACGTCGTCCTGCCGGCGCGGTTCATCTGCATCGTACCCGACGCGGTTCTTCGCCTGCACGATCTCTGGGAGCTGAGCGTCGTCGCCGACGCGGTGGCCACGCCCTTTCAGGCGGTAAAGCGCTCGGGTCTCGCGGCGGGCGACCTGGCCGTGTGCGTGGGGGTCGGAGGTATCGGCGTGTACGGCGTCCAGATAGCGTCCGCGACGGGCGCGAAAGTGGTCGCGCTCGACATAGACGACGCCAAGCTGGAGCAGGCGCGCGCGGCCGGCGCGCACGCGACGCTCAACGTCAGCGATTCCTCGGTGCAGGACGCGCGCAAGCAGGTCAAGCGTCTCGCCGAGGAGCTGGGAGCGAGCCCGTTCCTGTGGAAGATCTTCGAGACGTCGGGAACGCGCGCGGGGCAGGAGCTCGCATTTGGGCTCATCGGCTACGGCGCGACCCTGTCGGTAGTGGGCTACGCGACGGGCAAGGTCGAGCTCGCGCTTTCGAACCTGATGGCCTTCGACGCCGTTGCGCAGGGCAACTGGGGCGCCGACCCGCTGGTGTATCCCGAGCTGCTGGAGTGGATCGCGGACGGCCGGATCGCGGTGCGCCCGTTCGTGGAGAAGCACAAGCTCGCGGACATCAACGACGTATTCGACCGTGCCCACCACGGCGGGCTCAGGAAGCGCGCTGTGCTGGTCCCGGGCTAGTCTAGCCACTTCTTTCAGCTCGGATCTCACGATCCTCCCGTTGTGGTTCGCTCGGGTCGTTGCGACCAACTTCCCAGAGGACTTTCACCTCCAAGTCGATGTTCATGCTGGGCACACAAAAATCTCTACTCGCGTACGCTCAATTGATGCGCTCAGCCGCTGCCCGTGCCGAGCGCCGGTGATGCGCGACGCAGCGGGTAACAGGTGAGCACTTCGTCGGGATCGGTGAACTGGCACGTCTTCGCGGGTTCCCAGGTCGGCTGGAGGTCGGCTCCCTGCGCGATGGCGCCTAGGCGCTCGCGATCGAGAACGCACACC
>CAYGJL010000010.1:0-48745 GCA_964350145.1 uncultured Gemmatimonadaceae bacterium | reverse complement strand
GAGGTCGGCTCCCTGCGCGATGGCGCCTAGGCGCTCGCGATCGAGAACGCACACCATCGATCGTTCCAAGCGGACCAGACCAGCCGCTTGCAACTGCCTCATGGCGTCGTTCGTTGTCTGACGCGTGTGGTTGGCCACGTTCGCGATTTCGGACTGTGGGAGAGGGATACGAATGCCGGAAGCCAGGGGGCATCCGAGGCCGAGCTTCTGCGCGAGATAGCCGACGGCGGCGCTGACCCGGCGGAGGGCGGAACGCTGCACTGTTTCCGCGAGGCGGGCGAGCAGCTCCGTATGCTGTTGGGCGAGCTTCGATCCGAACGCACTCGCGAGGGCTGGGTCGCTCTGCATGACACGAGCGAAGGTCGTCAGCGGCACTCGGGCGACGGATGACGGCACCATTGCTCGCAAACCGATCTGGTGTGTCGGCGGCTTTGACTCCGGCCAATTGGGAGCGCAGTCGCCCGGCACGAGGACTTCCAGCGTCGTCAACTCCCCGTCGTCTCCGAGCAACTCTACCGCGACAGCGCCCTGGATGACGACAAAAAACGCGTCCGCCGAAAACGAGGACAGGGATGCACCGCGCACCAGACTGCGTTTCGTGACATCGGGTTCGCTGACAACGCGCTGGCAGAGTTCGTCTTGCACCACGGCGGGAAAGTAATGATCGGATAAGACATGACTGTCGGCTTGCCGACACACTTATTCTCTGCGCCTGCCCATAGTTATTGATGTTGAGATTTCACGTAGCGTGAGAAGGGAGCACCGGCGGCACCGTCGGGGCGACGTGAACGGGGATCAACCCGCAGCTACGGCATCCATTCTCTGGAGGCTCCTGGAAGCCGTGCCAGATGCCATGGTCGTCATGAGCCAGGACGGCCGAATCCAGCACGTCAACGAACAGACACTCAGCCTGTTTGGTTACGCCCGCAACGAGCTGGTCGGCCACCCGGTGGAGGTGCTCCTCCCGGAGCGGTTTCGCGAAGCGCACCTTGGCCATCGCACGGGCTACTTCAGAGATCCGCACAGACGGCCCATGGGTATGGGCCTCGAACTGTTCGGGCGCTGCAAAAACGGCACCGAATTTCC
Organism: uncultured Gemmatimonadaceae bacterium; assembly: GCA_964350145.1. Lineage (GTDB taxonomy): Bacteria > Gemmatimonadota > Gemmatimonadetes > Gemmatimonadales > Gemmatimonadaceae > JACDCY01. Next base: position 47,659 of record CAYGJL010000010.1, on the reverse strand, counting down.
GGCGGAGATCAGCCTTGCACCGACGCCGTCATGGGAAGGTGTTTTTGTCATCGCCGCGGTTAGGGACATCACCGAGCGCAAGAAAACTAAGGAGAGCATTCGCGCCAAAGACGAGCATCTTCGACAGTTGCGAAAGGTCCAGGTCGCGTCTCCCCATGCATGGCGACCCTTCGTCGTTGCGATAGCGCTGACCGCGGTCGCCGCCGCCCTGCGGTTATGGCCACTGCACTCCCTCGGAGCGCGCGCTCCATGGCTAACGTTTTATCCGGCGGTCGTGATCGCTTCCTTCTATGGTGGGTTTCTTGCTGGCCTGCTGGCAACAGTTCTCTCCTGTCTTGCGGTGTTTTTCGTACTTCCAGCCGTCGTTGACCAACCCTTCATGCGCGATGCCGCTGATTACCTGGGCATGGGTTTCTTCGTCGCAACGTGCACGATGCTCTCAATCGGCAGCAGGGCGATGCATCGCGCTCGTGCGCGGGCAGCCCAAGCTAATGCCCAGTTCGAGGCCTCAAACCACGAGTTGGAAATCGAGGTTTTGCGCCGGGGCGAAGTCGAAGTCGAGGTCAGGCGGCTCAACGAGAAACTGAAGCATGGCGCTGCTGAACTTGCTGCCACCAACCGAGAGCTCGAGTCCTTCAGCTATTCGGTCGCCCACGACCTTCGTGCCCCTCTCCGGAGTATCGACGGCTTTAGCCAGGCGTTGCTCGAGGATTACGTCGAGAAGCTCGACGCCGACGGCAAGAAGTATCTCTCCTTCATCCGTGAGTCGGCCGATCACATGGCGCAACTCATCGATGACTTGTTCGCGCTCTCCCGGGTCACTCGCAGCGAGTTACGCCGCGAAAGGCTGGATCTCAGTACACTCGCTCGAGCAGCGATCGCGTGCCTCCAGAGGAGCCAGCCTGATCGCCGGGTGGACGTCGTGATCCAGGAGGGGCTGTGGGGCGAAGGCGATCCTCGCCTGCTCACGGTGGCGCTCGATAACCTTCTCGGGAACGCCTGGAAGTTCACCGGAAAGCGCGATGATGCGCGCATCCAGTTCGGCGCCACGTCGAAAGACGGGGCATCCCGTGTGTACTTCGTGCGCGACAACGGCGCCGGGTTCGACATGGCTTTTGTGAATAAGCTCTTCGGCGTTTTCCAGCGCCTTCACGCCGCCACCGAGTTCGAGGGAAGCGGCGTGGGGCTGGCCACGGTACAACGCGTCGTCAGCCGGCACGGCGGCCGTGTATGGGCGGAGGGAGAAGTCAACAGGGGAGCAACGTTCTACTTCACCCTGAACGAAGCGGAGCGCGTCGCATGAACGACAGGGTCATTCTGCTGATCGAAGATAATCCGAGGGACGAGGAGCTGACGCTGCGTGCGCTGAAGAAGAGCAACGTCTCGAACCCAGTCGTCGTCGCACGCGACGGCGTCGAAGCGCTCGACTACCTGTTCGCTCGCGGCGCTCACGCGCACCGTGTTCCCACGGCGATGCCGCAGGTGATCCTGCTCGATCTCAAGCTTCCGAAGATCGACGGCCTCGAGGTCCTCAAGACTCTCCGCCTCGACGAGCGAACGAGGCTCCTTCCGGTCGTCATCCTAACGTCCTCGGTCGAGGAACAGGATCTCATCCAAAGCTACAGCCTTGGAGCCAACAGCTACGTGCGAAAGCCTGTCGACTTCGTCCAGTTCGTCGAAGCCGTACGGCAGCTCGGCATGTACTGGCTCATTCATAACGAAACCGCGCCGCCCGCGGGGAAGCCGTAGGTCATGGGGAAGCCGCTGCGAGTGCTCCAGGCCACGCCCGTGCGGTCATGAGCATGCGATCCACGTGGAGGTGGCTGCTCCCGATGCTCGGTACCGTGTTTGTGGCCGAGCTAGGCGTGATGCTCGTCCTGCCCCTCGTGCTGCATGGTGATGCGCTCCTGCTCCAAGCGGTCGTCGACTCTACCGTGTTGATCGCGATTGTCAGCCCATTCATGGTTCACCTCGACCGGCGCCGGAGCCGCGCGGAGACGGAGGCGACCCGACTGGCGGAAGCCCAGGCGACGCTGGTGCGGGATCTCCAAGGCGCGCTCGCCGAGGTGAGGACCTTGAGCGGGCTCCTGCCGATTTGCTCTGCGTGCAAGAAGATCCGGGACGACCAAGGCTACTGGAACCAGATCGAAGGGTATCTGAGGAAGTATTCCGCTGTCGAGTTCACGCACGGCATCTGCCCGGAGTGCGCCCGCACGTTGTACGGCGACCATCTCGATGATGAGGAGCGCGCGACATGAGCGACAGCAACATCCTAAACCCGGTCGTCGTCGCGCGCGACGGCGTCGAAGCGCCCGACTACCTGTTCGCGCGAGGTGCTCACGCGAATCGGAAGCTGGCGGCGCTGCCGTCTTCGGGGAAGCCGTAGGTCATGGGGAAGCTGCTGCGAGTGCTGATGGCGGAGGACGTCGAACAAGACGCCCTGCTCGTGGTGCGGGAGCTGACGCGGGGAGGGTTCGACGTCACGTTCGAGCGCGTGGATACGCCGGAAGCTATGGCTGCCGCGCTGGCAAAACAGCCCTGGGATATCGTCATCTCCGACTACTCCATGCCTCGTTTCAACGCGCCCATGGCACTCGAGATCGTGAAGCAGCGGAAGCTCGACCTGCCGTTCATCATCGTCTCAGGCACCATTGGCGAAGACGTAGCGGTCGAGGCGATCCGCGCTGGCGCGAACGACTTCATGGTCAAGAGCAAGCTCGCACGCTTTGTCCCGGCCGTGGAACGGGAGCTTCGCGGTGCCGAGGCGCGTCGTAAGCTCAGACACACGGAGCACGATCTGCACGCAAGCGAGGAACGCATCCGGATGAGCGAGCGGCGATTCGAGGATCTCTTCGAGTCCGCGCCGGACGCCATCGTGATCACGGACCGCCAAGGCACAATCCTGCTGGTGAATGCACAGACGAAATCGATGTTTGGCTGGACGCGGGAGGAGTTGGTGGGCCGGCCAGTGGAGCTGCTGGTCCCGCAGTCGGCCCGGAAGGGTCACGTTGCGTTGCGTGAGGGCTACCTGGAGGACGTCGTGCCGCGTTCGATGAGTGGCAACCGCGCGAGCCTCTGCGGTGTCCGGAAAGACGGAAGCGAATTCCCCGTCGAGATCAGCCTCAGCCCGCTGGAGTCCGATGGACACCTCGTCGTGGCCGCTGCCGTGCGCGACGTCACGGAGCGAGAGCAGCTACAGGCCCAGTTGTTTCAGGCCCAGAAGATGGAGTCCGTGGGCCGGCTTGCGGGTGGCGTGGCGCACGACTTCAACAACCTGCTCTCCGTGATCATCGGTTGGACGGAAATCGCGATCTCGGAGCTGCCCGTCGGTCACGCGACTAGACCGTCGCTGGAGGAGGTCCTGAGAGCCGGCGACCGCGCCGCGGAGATTACGCACCAACTGCTTGCGTTCGCGAGACGGCAGGTGGTGCGGCCAACTCTCTTCAACGCCAACGATCTCGTCGTCGAGATGGACAAGATGTTGCGCCGGCTCGTCGGCGAGCATATCGAGTTCGTCACTCGAACGGATCCCGACCTTGGCACGGTGGAGATGGACTGCGGGCAGCTCGAGCAGGCGCTCATGAACCTGGTGGTCAATGCGTGCGACGCGATGCCTGAGGGTGGAACGCTCACGATCGCGACGGCAAACGTGGCCCTGGATGCAGCATACCCGCGAACGGCCCCTGACGTTCCCCCCGGCGAATATGTCATGCTTTCGGTGAGCGACTCGGGCACCGGCATGAGCGAGGAGGTGAAGGCACACCTTTTCGAGCCGTTCTTGACGACGAAACCGCTCGGCAAAGGGACTGGGCTGGGACTCGCGACGTGCTACGGGATCGTGAAGGAGGCCGGCGGCCACATCGCGGCGTACAGCGAAATGGGACTCGGCACCACCATGAAGCTCTACTTGCCGCGGCGTCACGAGGCCGCGGCGCCGGCCGCGCGCCGTCCCAAGGAAACGTCTGTGCGCGGCATGGAAACAATCCTCCTGGTGGAGGATGATGAGGCTGTGCGCCGCGTGACCGCGCGGATACTCGAGGCACAGGGATACCGCGTGGTGAGCACGAGCGGCGGCAAAGAGGCGCTGCAGGTGATCGAAGAAGGACGTGAGCCCGTGCAACTCCTTCTGACCGACGTCGTTCTCGCGGACAGCATGAACGGACGAGACCTGGCCGATAGTGTCCGCGCACTGAAGCCGAACCTGAAGGTGCTCTTCGTCTCGGGCTACACGGGCGACGTGGCCATCCTGCACGACCTGGTGGAACAGCGGGCCGTATTCCTGGAGAAGCCGTTCACGGCCGAGTCGTTGGGCAGCAAGGTACGGGAGGTTCTCGATGCCGAGTGAAAGAATCGGCCCGGCACGGCTGGACCCAGCCTAAGGCGTCATCGCCGCCGCCTCGCGCTCGAGTCGTTCGGCGAGCGCTCGGAAGTTGGCGTGGGCCTCAGCCCCGACATCCTCCCGCTCGATTCGCTCGAAGTCCCGCAGTACGCTCCGCTGCTGCTCGGCTGAAAGCATCTCGTCCGCCATCGGGAAGAGCATGTCGTCTTCCCTGACGATGTGATCGCGAAGCAGCGCGACGTAGCGATTCACGCTCGATACGAGCGTGGCGCGCGCGCCGGCGTCGCCGCCCTGCAGCTGCCGCGCGGCATCGCGCATGGCGCGTGTGAGGGCGCGGCCCTCCACGTGCTCGTCGAGAAAAATCTCCAGCGGGGGCTCCTCGGGGCGGGGCAGGCCGCTCTCTACCATCGCGCCGAAAAGCACGCCTTCCTCCTTCCTGTGATGACACCCGTCGGCGAAGCCTGCGATGAAATCGGCGGCATCGAGAAAGAACTCCGGCGGCACGGAATGCCCGGCCTCCAGATGTCCCGCGGCGGTCTCGAGCGCATCCAGCACTCGCTCGATAAGTCGGTGCTCCTGCTTCAGCTCCTCACTGGGGGTAGCGAATTCACCCATCGTAGCTCTCCCTGAAGTGTGAGTCGGGCCCCGGCGTCACTGCCGCTTGACCGTCGTGAACTGCTGCGTGTTCTCCGGGGCGTTCGGCTTGACGCGCACGCTCTTGGCGGGGATTCCGACGTTGACGTGATACGGCCGAACGTCCTTGGTCGCGACCGCAACCGCGCCGACCATCGCGTGCTCCCCCACGTGCACGCCGGCGAGCACCGTTGCGTGATAGGTGATTCGCGCTCCCTCGCTCAGCGTCGTCATCGCGTTCGTTACGTCCTTCTGGTCCACGATGCTGTGCGTGTGGCTGTAAATGTTGGCGTAGTCCGCGATGGAGGCGCCATTCGCGATCACGATCCCGCCGCGGTCGTCCAGCAGCACGTGCCGGTGCACCACGACGTTGTCTCCGACGTCCATGTTATAGCCGAAGGAGAACTCCACGTGCTGGAATGCCTTGAAGTTCTCGCCGCAGCGCTTGAAGATGTGCGGCGCCAGCAGCCGGCGAAGCTGCACGCCGAGCTCGACGTTCTGTCCGCCCAACGCCGTACGATCGAATGAATACCACAGCCACAGCAGCGGCTTCACTTTCTGAAACCTCGTGTCGTCGCACTCGGCGTAGTACTCGGGCTCCAGCGTGACGTTGCGCGGGTCGAGCGCCGAGAGGGCGAGGCGCGTACCGGGTGGCAGCGAACGATCCTCGACCGCGCTCTCCCAGTCGGTCGCGTATTCGGGGTACGTGATCTCGCACAGCGTATCGCGGCAGAGGATCGCGCGGTCGGTGGTGCCGTCGGTGAGGGCAGCGTCGATCTGGTCCAGCCACGCCGACGCGAGGGAGGAATTTGGGCGGTCGGAGATCTTTCTTAGCGGAAGTATTGCCATGGGTATGAACGTCCTGGTGGAAGACTACCGGGAGACCAGCGCACGGATCCGGGCCAACGCTTCCGCGATCTCCTCCATTGAAACGGCGCCGACGCTCAATCGAAACCAGCCGGTCTCGCGCATGAGCCCGAACGCTTGGAATGGCACCAGCGCGACGCCCGACTGCTCGAGCACGAGTGATCGGATCGCTTCGTTGTCCTCCAGAACACGGCCGCCCACCCGCTTTCCCCTGAGCTGGAGCTGCAGCGACACGTAGATGGATCCGTCGGGGCACAGCACGTCCACGGGGAGGCCTTCATCTCGCATCGCGGCGAAGCCGCGGTGGAGCGCGTCGAGCCGCTCGTGCACCGCCGCGTCCATCGTCTCGCGGTACCCGGCGATCGCGTCCGGATCGTTCAGCAGCTCCGTGACGCCCACCTGCTCCGCGTGCGGCGCCCACGCGCCCATGTGCGACACGAGCTCGCCGACTTTCTTCACGACCGCCGGCGGCGCGAGCAGCCAGCCGACCCTGAGCCCCGTGGCCGAGAACGCCTTCGACGCTCCGTCCATCGTCAGCACGTAGGGCGCGGATTCCGGCACCAGCGCAAGCGCGTAACGGTGCTTGTTGTCCTTGACCCGGATCGAGCTATAGATCTGGTCGTACAGCAGGAACAGCGGCCGCTCGTCGGCTTGCAGCTCCCGCCGCCGGTTCTCCTCCACGATCGCCTCGAGAATGGCCCTGAACGTGTCGGGATCCATCGCCGTGCCCGTCGGGTTTCCCGGCGAGCAGAGGCAGATCATCCTCGCGGATCGCAGGTGCGGCTCGAGCTCGGCGAGCGTCGGCTGAAAGCCGTTCTCGCTCAGCGCCTCGATCTCGATGGCGTTGGCGCCCGACAGCCACGCGTACGAGTCGTTGTTCCACGACGGCACGGAGTACACGACGGTGTCGCCCGGCTCGATCACCGTGCGGTAGACAGCGTACAGCACCGGCCGTCCGCCGCAGGTGATGAGGACCGACTCCATGGGATAGCGCACGCCCGAGCACCGCTCGACGTAACCGCTCACCGCATTGCGCAGCGCGGGAAGCCCCGGCGGCGGAGGATAGTTGGTGATGCCGGACTCGAGTGCTTTCTCCACCCCGCGCAGCAGCTTCCCGGGAATCGGGAAGTACCTGGGGCTGAAGTCACCGATGCTGAAATCGAGCACCTCGGTCCCGGCCGCGCGCAGCTCGCGCACCTGATTGGCCGTGCGGAGAATTCCCGAGAGGTGCATTCCCCGCGCCAGCTCGGACAAAGATTCGGCAAGACGCGACTGATCACCGAAGTCGGGGGCGGCAGTTACTTGGCTTTCGACGACCGTCATCGAATCGTGCCTCGTCATGGAGTAGGCGCGCGCAGCGATCTAACCCTAACCAACGCTCTCTCCCGCTCAATGCGGGGCAGCGCCTGCTCCCAGAACGCGTTCTGCTCGTTGAGGAACCGCACGATGAGCGGCTGATCGAGATCGATCTCCCCGTCGAAGACGAAGATCGCGCTCTGCGTTTCCCGCTGCTTGAGGCGCTGCTCACCGAAGCCCGAGCTCAGCGCGATCACATCAACGGGGCGGAAGTCGCGGCCCGTGCTCGTGATGATCAGGTCCATTGGGCTGAACCTGATGTCCGGCTCCACTCCGTAGAACGACACGAGCCAGAGCGACAGCTGCCGCGCGCCGAAGCGTTGCGACAGCTCGGCGACGCGCCGACTCGCGCTCTGCTGCAGATCGCGGAGAGCGCGATACGAGTCCGGCGTCAGCAGGCGGATCAGGCCTTCGTCCAGCGGCAGAAGTCGTACCACCAGTCCCAACGGCTGCAGGCGGATCGCCACTTCGTCCTGCCGCACCGTGCCGAAGCCCGCGGGAACGAGGTCCATCCCGGTGGTGTCGTGCGCCGACGACGACACGGGTGGAGCGACGCCACCGGTCGGCTGCGCTGGCGCGCACGACGTTGCAAAGGAAACCGTCAATATCCAGAGTGAATTCCTAACTCTCATCGCCCCCGCCGGGTTCGCTGAGCAGCTGATCGATCGCGGTCGCGACTTCGTCGCGCCCCTCGCCGGTGACGGCGCTGAACGGGATCACCTCCGCTCCCTCGAAGCCGAGCTGCCGCTCGATCTCGGCGATTCGCTCGGCGGCCGCGCGCTTCGTGAACTTGTCCACCTTGGTCGCAACGAAGATCGCAGGAACGCCGGTTTCCGCAAGGAATCCGAGCATCGTGCGGTCCTCGGGCGAGAGGTCGCGCCGGCTGTCATAGATCTGCACGATGCCGCGCAGCTGCTTCGTGCCGCGCAGGTAGCTCTCGATCAGCGGCTCCCATCCGGCGCGCTGCGTCTTGGAGACGCGGGCGTAGCCGTAGCCGGGAAGATCGGTGAAGACGAAGCTGTCGTTCACCAGAAAAAAATTGATCTCGCGGGTTCGGCCTGGGGTGCGGCTGACGCGCGCGAACGCTTTCCTGCGGACCAGCGCGTTGAGCAGCGACGACTTTCCGACGTTCGACCGGCCGGCGAACGCGACTTCGGGGACCGTGATCTCTGGCCGCCATCCACCCACGCTCGCCAGCCCGCCGAGGAACTCGATGCTGCGTATTACGAGCGGGTCGGCGGAAGGCGAGGTCAAGGGTCAGTGGGCCGTCGGCTGCTCGTAGCCGGCGGGCGGCTTGGCGAACGTGGCGGGCTGGTCGATCGCTTTCGCGACCGCGGCCACTCCGGCTCCGCCGCGCAGCGCGATCGCGAGCACCTCGTCCATCGTCTTCACCGGGTGGAAGCGCACGGTGCGCGTCACTTCCTCCGGCAGCTCGTCGAGGTCGCGCAGGTTGCCATGCGGGATGATCACCTCGCGCACCTTGTTCCGGTGCGCCGCGACCGCTTTCTCCTTGAGCCCGCCGATCGGCAGCACGCGGCCGCGCAGCGTGATCTCTCCCGTCATGGCCACGTCGCCGCGCACGGGGATCTGCGCGAGCGCGCTGATCACCGCCGTCGCGATCGCGATTCCGGCGGACGGGCCATCCTTGGGTGTCGCGCCCGCGGGCAGGTGCACGTGGATGTCGCGCGTCCGGTAGAAGTCGGGCCGGAGCGCGAGCGCGTCCACGCGCGAGCGTGTGTAGCTCAGCGCCGCCGACGCCGATTCCTTCATGACGTCGCCGAGCGTGCCGGTGAGCTGGAGCTTGCCGCGTCCGGGCACCGCGCTCACTTCCACTTCCAGCAGCTCGCCGCCGCTCTGCGTGTACGCCAGTCCCGCGGCCACGCCGATCTTGTCCTCGAGCGAGACGTCGTCCGGATCGTGCGGCGGAGTACCGAGTAGTGCCTTCAAGTCCGACGTGCGGACCACACGGTCGGGGATCGTTCCCGGATTCTCGGCGATGCGGCGCGCGAGCTTGCGCGCGACGCGTCCGATGCGGCGCTCCAGCTCGCGCACCCCCGCCTCGCGCGTGTAGTTGCGCATGATCTCGGGGAGGACGTCGGGGTCCCAGGAGACTTCCGCCGGATCCAGGCCGTTCGTCTGGAGCTGCCGCGGCACGAGGAACTGGCGCGCGATCGCGAGTTTCTCGTGATCCAGATAGCCGGCGAGTCGGATGATCTCCATCCGGTCGCGGAGCGGATCGGGGATCCCCTGGAGCGAATTGGCGGTCGTGACGAACAGCACCTGCGAGAGGTCGTAGTCCACCTCGAGGTAATGGTCGTTGAACGCGCGGTTCTGCTCGGGGTCCAGGACCTCGAGTAGCGCGGCCGCGGGATCGCCGCGGAAGTCGGCGCCGAGCTTATCTATCTCGTCCAGCAGGATGACGGGGTTCACGACTTCGGCGCGGCGCATCGCCTGGATGATGCGGCCCGGCATCGAGCCGATATACGTGCGCCTGTGCCCGCGGATCTCCGCTTCGTCGCGGATTCCGCCGAGCGACATGCGCACGAACTTGCGGCCGAGCGCGCGCGCGATGGACTTGCCGAGCGACGTCTTGCCGACGCCCGGCGGCCCGACCAGACAGAGGATCGGCCCCTCGATACGGCCGACGAGCGAGAGCACGGCAATGAAGTCGATGATGCGATCTTTCACTTCGTCGAGGCCGTAGTGATCGGCGTCGAGCGTCTGCCGCGCGTGCACCACATCGAGCACGTCGTCGGTGCGCTCGTTCCACGGCAGGCTCACGATCCAGTCCACGAAGTTCCGCGCGACAGTGTACTCGGGCGACATCGGCGACATGCGGCGGAGCTTGCGCAGCTCGCGCGTCGCGCGCGTGTGCACTGCTTCCGGCAGCGCCTTCTCCCGCATCTGCGCTTCCAGGTCGGAGAAGTCGTCGGACTCGTCCTCGCCGAGCTCGCGGTGGATGGCGCGCAGCTGCTCCTGCAGGTAGAACTCGCGCTGGTTCTGCACCATCGCACCGCGCACGTCGTCGTCTATCTTGCGCTCGAGGTTGAGCAGCTCGGTCTCGCTCGACAGGATGTCGCCGAGCCGCGCGAAGATGTCCGGGAGCGACTCCGTCTCGAGGATCTGCTGCCGGATCTCGTGCTTGAGGGCGACGTGGGCCGCGATGCCGAACGCCTGCCGCTGCTCGGAGTCCGCGGCCTGCACCATCGCGACGACCTCGCCGGGAATCCGCCGGTGGAGCACGACGTACTCCTCGAACAGCGTCAGCGCGCGTCGCCGGGAGGCATGGCCGTCGGAGGCGGGTTCGCCCTGCGCGACCGGGAACGGCTCGATCGTGGCCTGCAGCCGCTTGCCCGGCCGGCCGAATCGCTTCACGCGCGCGCGGGCGATCCCTTCCACCAGAACCTTGGTGGTGCCGTTCGGCACGCGCGCCACCTGGAGCACGCGCGCGATTACTCCGACGCGATACAGGTCGTCGGCGCCGGGCTCCTGGGTCTCGGGGTTCTTCTGCGCGACGAGGAATATGTGCTTGTCCGCGTTCACCGCCGCTTCGACGGCGGCGAGCGACGCCGAGCGTCCCACGAGCAGCGGGATGACGACGTAGGGGAACAGCACCAGGTCGCGCAGCGGCAGCACCGGCAGCCGCTCGCTCGTCGTGAACGACTCGTTGTCTCTCGTAAACTCTATCGGCATGTGTGGCGGCTTGCCGCCCCGGCGAGCGGAGCGGGCGGGGCTACGCTTCTTTCTTGCGCAGCGCGGTGGTGATCTCGAGGAGCGGCGGGACGCCGTTCGTCACGCAGGCCTCGGTCACCTTCACTTCGACCACGTCGTCGCGGCTCGGAAGATCGAACATGACATCCATCAGTATCTCCTCGACGATCGCGCGCAGCCCGCGCGCGCCGGTGCCGCGCTTGAGCGCCTTCTGCGCGATGGCCGCGAGCGCCGACTCCTCGAACGTGATCTTGACGTTCTCGAGCCCGAACAGCTTGGTGTACTGCTTGGTGAGCGCGTTGCGCGGCTCCTTGAGGATCCGCACGAGCGACGCCTCGTCCAGCGCGTCCAGCGCGACCGTGACGGGCAGGCGTCCCACCAGCTCGGGGATCAGCCCGTAGCGCAGCAGGTCGTCCGGCTCCACTTCCTCGAACGGCATCGTCGTGCTCAGCCCGCCGATCTTGGTGGCCGCGTTGTTGAAGCCGATCTGCCGGCGGCCAGTGCGCGCCTCGATGATCTTCTCCAGGCCGTCGAACGCGCCGCCGCAGATGAACAGGATGTCCTTGGTGTTGACCTGGATGTACTCCTGCTGCGGATGCTTGCGGCCGCCTTGCGGCGGGACCGAAGCGACCGTGCCCTCGATGATCTTGAGCAGCGCCTGCTGCACGCCTTCGCCCGACACGTCGCGCGTGATGCTCGGGTTCTCCGACTTGCGCGCGATCTTGTCTATCTCGTCGATGTACACGATCCCGCGCTCGCATTCGGCGACGTTGAAGTCGCCGGCCTGGAGCAGACGGACCAGGATGTTCTCCACGTCCTCGCCGACGTAGCCGGCTTCGGTGAGCGTGGTAGCGTCGGCGATGGTGAAGGGAACGTCGAGGATCCGCGCCAGCGTGCGGGCGAGCAGCGTCTTGCCCACGCCCGTGGGGCCGATCAGCAGGATGTTCGACTTGTCGAGCTCGACCTCGTCTTCCTTCAGCGAGGCGGAATTGATGCGCTTGTAGTGGTTGTAGACCGCGACCGACAGCGCCTTCTTCGCGTGCTCCTGGCCGATGACGTATTGGTCCAGGACGTCCTTGATCTCCTGCGGACAGGGGACCTGGGTGATGGATTCGGCTACCTCGCGCTCTTCGTCCTCGGCGAGGATCTCGTTACAGAGCGCGATGCACTCATTACAGATGTACACCGACGGCCCGGAGATGAACTTCCGGACCGAGTCCTTCGATTTTCCGCAAAAGGAACAACGGAGGTGTTTATCCTGCGACATGAGCGCTCGGCGCCAGACGTTTTACGCTTTAGACAGCTCCATTTGAGAGTTAATGGCGACTCTCGGAACGGTCAAGAACAATGTGCCGCGGTGCAGCTTGTGTACCGATTAACAAACTTAACTGGTTGCTGAGGCTTTGTGGGCCATTTACACGAGAGCTATTAGCTGTTGGCTATTGGCTCTTGGCATGGCGGAACACGGGAACAAGGGGTCGTTGGCCAACAGCCAATAGCCAATAGCCAATAGCTATTTCTTATTGATCGCCTCTTCGATCTCGCCCCGATGCGAGATCACGTTGTCGATCACGCCGTAGGCCTTCGCTTCCTCGGCCGACATGAACCGGTCGCGGTCCATGTCGCGCTCGATCTGCTCCACGGGCTTGCCGGTGTGCTTGGCGAACAGCGTGTTCATCTGCGAGCGGAGATACAGGATCTCGCGCGCCATGATCTCGATGTCGGCCGCCGTGCCCTGCGCGCCGCCGGACGGCTGGTGGATCATGATGCGCGCGTGCGGCAGCGCCGAGCGCTTGCCGGGACGGCCCGCGGCCAGCAGGAACGCGCCCATGCTCGCGGCGAGCCCCATGCAGTTCGTGTTGACCGGCGACTTCAGGAACTGGATCGTGTCGTAGATCGCCATCCCCGACGACACCGACCCGCCGGGCGAGTTGATGTAGAGGTGGATGTCGCGCTCCGGGTTGTCAGCTTCCAGGAACAGGAGCTGCGCGATCACGATATTGGCGACGTCGTCGTTGATCGGCGTGCCGATGAAGACGATGCGGTCCATGAGCAGCCGCGAGAAGACGTCGTAGGTCCGCTCACCGCGACTCGACCGTTCGATTACGTACGGTGTGTAGATAGTTGGCATGTCTTGCTCTTCTTCCTCGGTATCGGCTTTAGGCATCGGTCTGAACTTCGTTCTGGTCCAGCAGCCACTTGAACACCTTGTCTTCGGTCAGGCTCCGCTCCAGCTCCTTGAGCCGGCCGGCCTTCTCGAGTGAAGCATACACCTGTCCCGGGTTGGCGCCGCGTTTTTCGGCGAGCTCCGTGATCCGGTCGTCGATATCCTTCTCGCTGGCCGTCAGGTTCTCACGCTCTGCGAGCGTGTCGATGACTAGATCGCGCCGCACCTGCTGTTCCGCGATCGGCAGGAACTCCGCGGCGAACTTCTCCCGCTCGCTCTCAGGGATCTGGTACGCTTCGGCGTAGCCGTCCAACACCTTGCGCACCCAGCTCTTCGGCACCTCGAACGGGTTCGCCGAGATGATCTCGCGGAGGAGGCTGTGGCGGACCAGGCTATCGGCCTCGCGCTCGGCGTGGCGCTCGAGATCGGAGCGCACCGCCTGCTTCAGCGCGTCGAGCGAGTCGAAGTCGCCGACCTCGCGCGCGAACGCGTCGTCCAGCTCCGGCGCGGACTTGCGCTTCACCTCGTGCAGTGTGACGCGGACCGCTTTCGTCTTGCCGCGCTGCGTCTCGTCGGGGAAGTCGTCGGGCCACTGCACGGGGCGCTCGACCGTCGCGCCCGGCGCGAGCTGCATGATCAGGTCTTCGATGCCGGCGATCGCCTGGCCACCGCCAAGCTCCACCGGGTACTCCTGCGGCTCGGCGAACTCGCCGGATTCTTCCTTGGTGGCGAGCGTTACGCGCACCCTGTCACCAACAGCGGGCTTCTCCTCGACCGGAGCCCACGTGGCCTTCTCGTCGCGGACTTGCTCGAGCTGCTCGGCGAGCTGCGTATCGGTGATTTCCACTTTCGGACGCGTGATCTTGAAGCCGCTGGTGCGCGCGAGCTCGAGCGTGGGCCGGACTTCGACGTGCAGCTCGAAGGTCAGCGGCTTGCCTTCCTCGAAATTGACGTCGTGGATGTGCGGCTGCGACGCGATCTTGAGATCCCCCTTGACGACGACCTCTTCGTAGGCGTCGCGCACGAGCGATTCGAGCGCTTCCTGCCGGATCTCCTTGCCGAACTTCTTCTGGATCATCGCCGGCGGCGCCTTGCCCTGGCGGAAGCCCGGCATGCGCACCTTGGTGGCGTAGCGGCGGGCGGCCTTTTCTTCGGCCTGCTTCACGGTTTCGACCGGAACGGAGACCTGAATGCGGCGGTCAACTCCGGTGGATTCTTTGGCGGTAAACTCCATCTGGGAAAGTTAATTGGAGGGGGCAGACAACAGGCTGCGGCGTGGCTACAGGGATTCTTATGGGGAATCCAAGCTGTTAGCAGCGAGTGGACTAATCAGTGGCAAGCAGGAAGTACCGGCGGGACTTTCGCCCGCTCGGCTGCGGCACTCATGCGGACAGCGGCCTTCGAGAAGCCGCACCTGCCACAGTCGTGAGTAGAGTTTCCTGTCGCGCCACCTTACTCAATACTTGGCAGTCCGCAGGTATCACTTCCGAGCTGACCACTGATTGGTCCACTCACCGCTAACAGCTTGGATTCCGCGTCAGCATCCCAGTGGGCTGTCGTCCCAGGGCGTTATCTCAAACAAGCCGATGCTGAAGAGTAGTGCGAAAGGGGGGACTCGAACCCCCACGGGTTTCCCCACTGGATCCTAAGTCCAGCGCGTCTACCAATTCCGCCACTTCCGCGTGTCCGGAAAATACACCCGCCAAGCGAAAGCGGCGCCGAACATCGGCGCCGCTCTAGCTAATAGCCAAGAGCCAACAGCCAATAGCTCGTCACATCAGTCCACCCTGATGTTCACTACTCGCTCCTGCGAGTTGGGTCCCGGTCTCTTGACGCGCAGCGAGATGTACTCGCCGGCCTTGAGACCGCTCAGTACCTGCTGGAGATCGGCGACGGCGTCAATCTCACGCTCCACGGGCGACAGCACGCCCACGATGACGTCCTGCGCCTCGAGCCGCTGCCACGCGGGACCGAGACCTACGACGCTCGTCACGATCACGCCGCGCTCATCGCCCAGCTGCAGGCTCCGGGCGAGTTGCGCCGAGACGGTGGAAACCGAAATACCGAGCCGGTTGTTGTTCGTGACGGATGCCGGCTCGACGCGCGGGCGCCTGTCCGCGGGCGCTACCGCGACATTCTGCGCCGGCGCCTCGGTGAGGCGGACGCGGAACGTGTGCCGCGTACCGAAACGAACCACCTGCAGCTCGACCGTCTCTCCCGGCTGGTGCGAGCGTACAATGCGCTGCAAGCCGGCGACCCGGTCCACCTGCTGACCGTCGGCCGTGACGATCACGTCGCCCTGACGAATTCCAGCGCGCTCGGCTGGTGTATTCTCGCCGCTGAAACCCTGCACCTTGACGCCGCGCACCTCCTCAAGCCGCGCTGCGGCGGCGTCTTCAGCGTCCACTTCGGCGATGCCAATGCCAAGCACGGCGATCCGCACGCGGCCGTGCTCGATGATGTCCGTCATCACCTTGCGCGCGAGCGATGCCGGAATGGCGAAGCCGTAGCCGGCGTTGAACCCCGTCTGGCTGGCGATCGCGGTGTTGATGCCGATCACTTCGCCGCGGCTGTTGATTAGCGGGCCGCCCGAGTTGCCGCGGTTGATCGCGGCGTCCGTCTGAATGAAGTCGAAGATGCCGTACTGGTTGGTGCCCTGGATTCCATTCAACGCGCCGGTGTTGCCGCGCCCCTTCGCGCTGATGATGCCCGCGGTCACGGTATGGTCGAAGCCGAGCGGGTTGCCGATAGCCAGCACCCATTCGCCGACGCGTGACCGATTGTCGTCTCCCAGCACCGCGAACGGGAAGGTGTCGCCCTCGATCTTGAGCACCGCGATGTCCGTGGTCGGGTCCGTGCCGACCACGCGGGCGACGTACTGCCTCCCGTTAAGCAGCCGGACCGTGACTCTGTCCGCGACCGTGCGCATGTCGCTGCGCGTGACCACGTGGTTGTTCGTAAGGATGTAGCCATCCTTCGACACGATCACGCCGGAGCCCATGCCCGTCTGCGGGCGCGGGCTCTGCCCCTGCTGCAGCTGCTCGAATAGCTCTTCCATCCCTTCGGGCACCATCCCCGGCGGGATCTGCATCTGCGTGCGGCCGCGCCCGCGGGTCGTGTCGGGTCGGATGTCCACGGTGATCGAGACGACGGCCGGCGTGACGCTCTCGGAGATGGAGACGAACGCGTTGCTCGCGTCGGCGACCGTCTGTACGTCCATCGCGGACGGGCGGCTTTGGGCGAAGGTCGGGCGCGTCCAGTCCATGCCGGAGGCGATCATCAGCCCGCCGACGAATGCCAGCACGACAGCAAGAGCCCAGCGGGCGCGAGAGAACGAGGGGACCATATGCAACACCTTTTGTTGAAGCTGGAAGAATGCGAAAGCTACCTACTATGACACCTCAGGCACGCCGCAGGTTTCACATTGGATGTATGCTCCCGGGCGCCCGAATGGATGAGCTCAGCCCGCGCGCCGTCTCCCTGTGAAGAGGTTGATCAGTACCAGCCCGAGCAGGACCGCGACCGCCACGAGCAGCCCATTCTCTCGTCCCCACGACGCGAGATCCGGCTCCGTAAGTCGCGTGCGCACGTCGGCGGCAGGCCCGGGCGCAACAGCGACCGGCGCGGCCGCGAGAGAGGTGATCCTCAGGCTATCGTCCCACGTCAACTGTTGGCCGGCTCCGAGCAGTGCGAGCACGCGTCCGTCGGGAGTCCGCAGCTCGATCGCCCCCTCGTTCACCCGCCAACTGCCTGCGCCGCTCGGCTCGACGGTAGCCTGAAAGTCCGTACCGCGGACCCCGGCGATTGCGTTCGGCGTTCTCACTTGCCACCGCCGCGCCGTGCCGGCCTGGAGACGCCCGGAAATTGCGCGCAACGCTCCAACTACGACATCATAGGTAGACTGGGAGGGCGTACCCTCAATTTCGAGCACGAGCTGGGAATTCGGTCCGAGCTCGAGCTGTGTGCCGTCCGGGAGCGTCATCTGGCCCGTGCCATCCCTCCCCGTGGCGATTCGGGTTCCCGTCGTCAGATGACGGCTCTGAACCTGCTCCGCTGTCAAGCGCTCGCCACCCGGCGTAGTAACGGAGAAGTCCCCGCCCGCGGATACGGTGCGGAAGCGACCGTCGGATTCCGGGGGCGGCTTCTGTGCGTCGCGTGAGTCCGGTTGCCCGGACGTGGACGTGGCTGTGCGGGCCCCCGGTCGCGGAGCTGACGCGACGACGGCCGCGCGACGCGGCGCGCCGGCCACCGCCGCGTTGAAGCGGTCGACGTCGCCGCGGTAAGCGGCGATTCTATCGGTAAGCCGCTGCTGGGCCGCGATGCACGCGGCATCCGCGGCGCTTCCCTCGGTTACCGCACTACACGCGTCATTATGGCGGGTTGCTTCACCCCTCAGCGCGTCGCGTTCCGTGATGAGCGCGGAACGGCGTGAAAGGAGCTGCTCGCGCTCCGCAGACCGCACATCCGCAGGTACTTGGATCGGCATCGGCGCCTGTGCCGCGGCGGTACCGAAACCCAGGACTGCAAGCAGCGACGTCGCCAGCAGACGCGTTGCCGCTATTCGCAACTCGCGAAGCGGGCGCATGGCGTTACGGGTGGGCGGCCTTCCGCTGGACCTCAAGGCGAATCGTCATTGTCGCGGCGGGGGCGGGCCGAACGCGTACAAATAGTTTGAGGACTCGCGCAAAGCGCAGATGTTACCAGCTCCCCACATGCCTGCCGGCAGGTGGTGTACGGCTGTTAGCACCAGCCACCGGACACCCTCGGAATCGGTGATGACTGCCGCGTGAACGGGGTATTCGCCGGAGGGCTCGTAACCCTCGCACGGCCGGTCCACCGCCTTGTCGCCCCTTCGTATAAACCAGGCTGCATCCTCGATGCGGGGCCCCCGAGCGACACCAAAATGGACGCCTTGACCTGGGCCAACGATCAGAGTGTCGCCCCGGCGGCTGATCTCTGAGTTCCCCCCCCGCTCCCAGGTGTTGACCTGTAAGCCGGCGTACTGGCGCCCGATCGCGGCGCAGTGCTCTTCGGTCAAGTGACAGGGCCCGAACAGCGTACTCGTTGAATTAAGAGGCTTTAAATAAAATTGCACATTGCCTACCCATTCATCGAATGCGGCAAAGAGCTGGCTCTCGGCGGACTGTTCCGCGACGGCTCGTTCGAGCAGCAATTCCAGAGCTATCAATTTCCGGCGCGCCCCATCACGGTCCTGGACGTCCGGGCTTTGGAGATAAGCGCGCATCATGATGGCGGCGAATCGCAGGTGATTGGGCGTTCCAAGCCGCTCGGCGATAAGAGCTACGTTGTGGTAGAAGCGCCCGACCCAAGGAGCAGCGTATATCGCCCAGATGTACTCCGAGGCCGCGGCGGTGAGATCGCCCGGCGTCTTGGCGGAATCGAAGAGCAGCTGAGCGCGCACCTCGCGAATCATCGCCGAGTCCGGTAGCGCGGGCGGGGGGCGTAGCCCAGCGGCCACGCGAAAGATTTGCAGTCGCAGACTATCCGGAACGTCGTACAACTGTTCAATGGTTCGATGTGCCGCAGTGTAGTGCCGGAGCGCCTCGCGCTGGTCGCCCGCTTGTTCCGCGGCGCGGCCTGCTGCCATCGACCGTTCATACGCCCCTGGTCCAGTAGAGTCCACCGCAGTAGATGCCTGCGCGTCGGTCGGCACGGCAAACAAAGCCGCGAACAGCACCATTGTCGCCGTCGCGAGAAACCCAGGAATGGGATCAGTGTGATTTGCTCGAGTCATTGTCGTGCGCCTCCCGAACGCGCTCTCGAGATCATGCTGCTGACACTGGCGGGGTTCGTCTCTATGCCCCGCAGTATGGTTGCGTTGCGTCGAAGCGCCGTTGTCGCTTCGCGTTCGGCGCGAATCGAGGCGTCAACCTCGGCTTCCAGGCGTCGCGCTTCCACAAGCGCCTGCCGAGCCTGCTGGCACCGTTCCGAAGTGCACACTTTGTCCCGCGACGTATCCGGTGTCGCCGCGTCCAATGTGACGCTCCTGTCGCGAATCCGCGGAGGCGGAGCTGTAGAAGGCGGAGGAGTACGTCGTTCTTCGGCGCGGATTCGGTCGAACTCTAGACTCCGCTCCCGGACCGCCGTGGAGGCATCCGTTTTGGCGACGGGGAGATTAGGAAAACGTTCTCGAATGCTCGCAAGTCTTTCGATCTCATCGCCGGTGACTTCGAGGAGCTCCGGATAAAACCCGCGAAGAGGCTCTTCATCGCAGGGGACCTCGATGTCAGCGCCATTCTCCCGGACGGTGCACCGAGTCCCGCCGATCGAAGGCACGGTCGTGCTTTCTGCCGGGCATTCGACATCCATGCGTGCGCCGGTGTACGCATTCTGACTCTGCTGAACCAGGAATGTGGCCTCCTGCGTTCGCCCAGCGAGGAGAGCTTCCGCGGCGAGTCGCGCGATTCCCGCGCTGCAGTACAGTCGCCGGTGTGCGCCTGGCAGGGCGGTTCCAGTCGTACGAAGTAGGCCGGTCGCGCCCGTGCCACCCGCAGTTCCTCCGCCGCGGATCAGTCCGGGGGCTGGCGCGGCCTGTTGTCCGGGAGGCCGCTGGAGCTCGCGGTCGAGCTCTTCCCGCGCCTGCTGGAATTCGGCCTCACGTTGTCTGCGATTGTTTTCCGTTGCGGCGGCAAGCTCAATCTCCCGCTGACGGACGCCCTCTCGCGCGGCCCGAATTCGTACCTGGCGCTGCTGCTCTTCCGATTGTGCCCGTTGCGCCTCCATGGCAGCGCGCTGCTGCGCCAGCTGGCGGCCACGGCGGAATCCGTCCCAGAAGCTCGTGACGGCCGTTTGGACGGCATAGGCCGCGAGGTCGGAAGAAGCGCCGGTAGCTTGCGAGGAAGGAGTGGGTGCCGCGGTGCAGGTTGCCTGGGGGTTGCCCTGAAATTGATTTCGAACCGAGTTCTGACAGTCGCTGCACGGAAGCGGGCCGAGCTGCGCGGCGCCACCCATCCTCTGATACCCCGGGGGAGTGTTCAATATACACATTGACCCCTGCGCTGCCGCATCCTCCGCGGCGACGGCGAACAGTAGGACCCAGATGAGCGCTGCGCGCTTGTGCATGAGCATTGTGGCCCGGGGCTTATTTTGCGATTATCGTCGCCGCGGGAGCTCTTGTCAAGAAGTGTGTAGACGTGCGCCATCTGGAAAGACGAAAATGGGCGGGTCACCTGACCCGCCCATTTTTTCCCTCGGATACTTAGACGCTTACGATTTCTTCTCCTCGTCCACTATCTCGTAATCCGCTTCGGCGACATCCTCCGCCGGCGGAGTCGCGTCGGCGGTAGCACCGGCTTCCGCGCCAGGTGCCGCGCCCCCTTCGGCGCCGGCCTGCTCCGACTGCTGCTGGTAGAACGCCTGGCCCGCCTCGCTGAACACCTTCGTCAGCTCTTCCTGCGCGGCCCTGATCTCGGCGACGTCGTCGCCCTTGAGCGCCTTGCGCGTGCGCTCCACAGCGGTGTCTACCCGGCCCTTCACCTCGGGCGAGACCTTGTCGCCCCACTCCTTCACGTTCTTCTCGACTTCGTACGTCATGCTGTCGAGCCGGTTGCGCGCGTCGATCTCCTCGCGCCGCTTCTTGTCCTCGGCCGAGTTCTTCTCCGCGTCCTTGACCATGCGGTCGATCTCCCCGTCGGACAGCCCGCTCGAAGACTCGATCTTGATCTTCTGCTCCTTGCCCGTGGCCTTGTCCTTCGCGGTCACGTGCAGGATACCGTTCGCGTCGATGTCGAACGTGACCTCGACCTGCGGCATGCCGCGCGGAGCGGGCGGAATTCCCGTGAGCTGGAACTTTCCGATCGTCTTGTTGTACTGCGCCAGCTCGCGCTCGCCCTGGAGCACGTGAATCTCCACCGTGGTCTGGTTGTCGTCCGCGGTCGAGAACGTCTCCGTCTTCTTGGTCGGGATCGTCGTGTTCCGCGCGATGAGCACGGTGGTCACGCTGCCGAGCGTCTCGATGCCGAGCGACAGCGGAGTGACGTCGAGCAGCAGCACGTCCTTTTGCTCGCCGGTGAGGACCGCGCCCTGCACCGCGGCGCCGATCGCCACCACTTCGTCAGGGTTCACGCCCTTGTTGGGCTCCTTGCCGAAGAACTTCTTGACCTCTTCCTGGATGCGCGGGATGCGCGTCGAGCCGCCGACGAGCAGGATTTCGTCGATCTCGGTCGGCTTGAGGTTCGCGTCCTTCAGCGCCTGCTCCATCGGCGGGATGACCCGCTTGATGAGGTCGTCCACGAGCTGCTCGAATTTCGCGCGCGTGAGCGTGTAGTTGAGGTGCTTGGGGCCGCTCTGGTCGGCGGTGATGAACGGCAGGTTGATGTCGGTGGACTGCGTGGTGGACAGCTCCATCTTCGCCTTCTCACCCGCTTCCTTGAGGCGCTGGAGCGCCATCGGATCCTTGGAGAGGTCGATGGCCTGGTCACGCTTGAATTCCTGCACGAGCCAGTCAATGACGCGCTGGTCGAAGTCGTCGCCGCCGAGGTGCGTGTCGCCGTTCGTGGACTTCACCTCGAACTGGCGCGAGCCATCCACGTCGTACAGCTCGAGCACGGAGATGTCATACGTGCCGCCGCCGAGGTCGAACACGGCGACCTTCTCGTCCTTCTTCTTGTCGAGGCCGTACGCCAGCGCGGCCGCAGTCGGCTCGTTGATGATGCGGAGCACGTCGAGTCCGGCGATCTTGCCGGCGTCCTTGGTGGCCTGGCGCTGCGCGTCGTTGAAGTACGCGGGGACGGTGATGACTGCCTTCTCGACCTTCTGGCCGAGGTAATCTTCCGCCGTCTGCTTCATCTTCTGGAGGATCATCGCGGAGATCTCGGGCGGCGTGAAGCTCTTGCCCTGGACCTCGACGGCGGCGACGTCGTTGGCGCCGCTGGTGACCTTGTAGGGGACGCGCTGCCGCTCCTCGCTGACTTCGCTGGTCTTGCGGCCCATGAAGCGCTTGATGGAAAAGACCGTGTTGGTGGGGTTGGTGACGGCCTGGCGCTTGGCGATCTGGCCGACGAGGCGCTCGCCGTCCTTGGTGAACCCGACGACCGAGGGGGTCGTTCTGCCGCCCTCCGCGTTCGGGATCACGACGGGGTCGCCGCCTTCCATGACGGCCACGACGGAATTGGTCGTGCCGAGGTCGATTCCGATTACCTTGTCTGCCATTGAGGGGCTCGCTGTTGGCTGTTGGCTATTGGCTGTTGGCTAACGACGTGCGCGCCAACGATTTATCGGGGCTATCAGTAGCAACTCGGGGGCCTGATTATCCTGCCGTAATGGCAGGCACTTAACACTGTCTCGATAGTGGCGCGATGATTCCAATTGGCGACGAAAATCCGACGTTAAGGACACCGTGGGCCACTTACGTGATCCTTACGCTGATTTTCGCCGTCTGGTTTCTCGTCCAGGGCGGAGGATTTGATTCGTATGCCTTGGCGGCCAGCGCCTGCAATTACGGCATGGTGCCCGGCGAGTTGACCCGGCTGGCGGCCGTTGGGTCAGGCGTGCCGCTCGGGGAAGGGTTGGCGTGCATGATCGACCGCGAGCCCATCAACGTGGTCACCCCGCTCACCTCCATGTTTCTCCATGGCAGCTGGGGCCACCTGCTCGGCAACGCGCTCTTCCTCTGGGTGTTCGGTAACAACATCGAAGACAGCATGGGTCCGCTCCGGTTCGCGGTCTTCTATCTCATCTGCGGCCTGGCCGCCGCGGCCGCGCACGTCTTCGTCGAGCCGTCCTCGGCGCTCCCGACGATCGGCGCTTCCGGCGCCATCTCCGGAATCATGGGGGCGTACCTGCTGCTGTATCCCCGCGTCCGTGTGCGGATGTTGTTCATCTTCATCATCTTCTTCCGCGTCTTTCGCATCCCCGCCTGGATCGTTCTGCTGTACTGGTTCGCGTTGCAGGTGCTGGAAGGACTCCCGCAGCTCAGTCCGCGGCCGGAGCTGACCGGCGGGACCGCCGTCTGGGCGCACGTCGGCGGTTTCGTTGCGGGAGTGTTATTCGTGAAGGCGTTCGAGAACCGTAAGCTTGTACGACGCCGGTCACTCGTCGCCGATGCCGGCGCGGCCTTCGGTGACAGGAAGCATCCGGCGGATGTGCACCTCAACAGGTGACTAGTGACTAGTGACTTGTGACTAGTAACAGCAGAACTGCGAAGAACGACGAGGACGGAGGCGGTGCACTAGTCACTAGTCACCAGTCACCAGTCACGCCTTCGTTGTTAAATCGTGAGCTCTCCTGGCTCGAATTCAACGCCCGCGTGCTGCACGAGGCGTTCGACGAGCGCAATCCGCTGCTCGAGCGGCTCAAGTTTATCGCGATCTTCTCGACGAACCTGGACGAGTTCTACATGGTCCGGATCGCGGGGCTTCGGCGGCAGCTCGCCGCCGGCGTGGAGCGGCCGAGCGCGGAAGGAGTCGCTACGCGGGCGCTGCTCGACGCGATCAGCCGCAAAATCGCGGAGCTGATGGCGCGGCAGCGCACGTGCCTGCACGATCTGCTGTTGCCGGCGCTCGGCGAGCGCGGCATCCGGCTCGTCACGATGACCGATCTCCAGCCGGCGGAGTGGCAAGTCGTGGACGAGTTCTTCGAGTCGCAGGTCTTTCCCGTGCTCACCCCGCTCGCGTTCGATCCCGGGCACCCGTTTCCGTACATCTCCAACCTGTCGCTGTCGCTCGCCGTACAGGTGTTTGACCCGCAGCGCGGCACCGAGCACTTCGCCCGCGTGAAAGTCCCCAAGAGTCTGCCGCGTTGGATCCCGTTCGGGCGACCGCACCATTTCGTCCCGCTCGAGCAGGTGATCGGCGCCAACCTCGGCGCGCTTTTCCCGGGGATGGAGATCCGCGGGTGGCACGCGTTTCGTGTCACGCGCTACTCCGATCTGGAGCTGGCCGCGTCGGACGACACATCCGACCTGCTGGCTATGATAGAAGAGCAGGTCTTCCAGCGGCGCTTCGCGGAGGTCGTGCGGGTAGAGCTGCAGGACGGGACTCCGCCCGCGCTGCGTGCGCTGCTGCGCGAGGAGCTGGCCGAGCAGCAGGATCTCGATTCCGACGACGCGCTGCTGCACGAGGACGATCTGGTGGAGAGCGGGCCGCTGCTCGAGCTCGGCGACCTCATGTCCCTTGCGTCGCTGGACGTGCCCGAGCTGCGCGATCCGCCGTACACGCCGGTGATTCCGGCGGAGCTGCACGACACGACGCGCTCGGTGTTCGCGGCGATCCGCGAGCGCGACATCCTGGTGCACCATCCGTTCGACTCCTTCACCGCGAGCGTCGAGCGGTTCCTCGAAGCCGCCGCGGTGGACGAGCACGTGCTCGCCATCAAGATGACGCTGTACCGAACGTCCGGAGACACCGCGATCGTGCGCGCGCTGACGGAAGCGGCGCAGCGCGGAAAGCAGGTCGCGGTGCTGGTCGAGCTTCAGGCACGCTTCGACGAAGCCAACAACATCACCTGGGCGCGGACGCTGGAGAGCTTCGGCGTGCACGTGGCGTACGGGCTCCCCGGGCTCAAGACGCACTGCAAGACCGCGCTCGTCGTGCGCAAGGAAGGCGATGGCATCCGGCGGTACGCGCACATCGGCAGCGGCAACTACAACTCCAGGACCGCGCGCATCTACACCGACCTCGGCCTGTTCACCTGCAGCCCTTCGATCGGCGCCGACGTCAGCGACCTGTTCAACGCGCTGACGGGGTTCTCGCGGCAGGAAATCTACCGCAAGCTGCTGGTGTCGCCCGTGAACATGCGCGCGCGCTTTCTGGAGATGATCGAGCGCGAGGCCCGGTTCGCGCGGGAAGGGAAGCCGGCGCGCATCATCGCGAAAATGAACGCGCTGGTGGACGAGGAGATCATCTCAGCGTTGTACGGCGCGTCGGAGGCGGGCGTCGAGATAGACCTGATCGTGCGCGGAATCTGCTGCCTGCGACCGGGGCTTCCCGGCGTGAGCGAGCGCATCCGCGTGCTCAGCATCATCGGCCGCTTTCTCGAGCACTCGCGCATCTGGTACTGGGAGAACGGCGGTGAGCCCGAGTACTACTTCGGCTCGCCCGACTGGATGCCGCGAAACCTGGACCGGCGGGTGGAGTGCGTCGTGCCGGTCGAGGATCCAAGGCTGCAGCCACGACTCAAGTCGCTGCTCGAGACTTGTATCGCGGACAACCGGCAGGCGTGGGAGCTTCAGCCCGACGGGACGTACGACCAGAGGCTGCCGGGGCTGGAGCCTGAGCACGCGACGCACAGAACGCTGCTGGTCGATTCCTGGGGGATAGTCGGCGAGGCTTGACGAACCCTCCAGGCCCGTACACATTATACACATGAAACGCACAAATCTTGTGCTTGATGAGCAGCTGCTGCAGGAAGCGATGCGGCTCAGCGGGGAAGCCACGTACTCCCGTACCGTCGGGCGCGCACTGGAGGAGTTCGTGCGGCTGGTTCGCGCGGGGCGCATCCTCGACTTGGCCGGCTCGGGCCTCTGGCAAGGCGATCTGGCGGAGATGCGCGACGATCGGCCCGCACCGCGTCGCAAGCGTGTTGCTTCTTGATACTTCGGTCTGGATCGAGGTCTTCCGCAAGGGCAGCCGCCTGCGGCTGCCCGAACTGGCCGGGATAGACGAAATCGTCACCTGCCTGCCCATCGTTCAGGAAGTGCTGCAGGGGTTTCGGGACGAGCGGGCATACCGGCTGGCGCGCGACTCCATGCTCTCGCTCACCATGGTGGAGTCGCCTTTGCGGCGGGAGATTTTCCTGGAAGCTGCGGAGCTCTATCGCGGGGCACGGCGGGCAGGGCTCACCGTTCGTTCGGGAGTGGATTGCCTCATCGCCGCGTGTGCGCTCCGCCACGACCTCACTGTACTGCACCGCGACCGGGACTTCGACCTGCTCGCGACCGTCTCCCCGCTGCGTTCACGCTCCGTGTCATAAGCTGCGGCTCCATGGAGCCGCCACGCCGCCGAGCTAGCCGGCCGCCGGCGTCAGTGCGCCGGAAGCCGTGCTGATCTCTATCGGCGTTCCCGCGACCTGCGCGAGCAACCGCGACTTCCGGTCCGCGCCCCAAAGCTCGAGCTGAACGTCGCCGCCCCGCGCCGAGGGCGATGCCCGCAACACCAGCGTGTCATCGGTCCATTCGACGTCCACGCGCTCCACCGCCGCCGAATGTCCGCGGTCGAATCCGTCCGCTACACGCAGGATCGCGGACAGGCGCTTCACCACCCGCCGCGACTGTTTGTCGAGCCCCGAATAGTTGCGGTGCGTCTTCTTCGGCCGCGGGCCGCGATGATAGCGCGCCACGTTGGCCACGATCACCTGCTCCACCGGCGACATCCCCAGCAGTTCGGCGTGGCTGATCAGGTGGTACGAATGCTTGTGGTGGTCTTCGTAATTGATGTGGTAGCCGATGTCGTGCAGCAGCGCGGCGTCGGATAGCAGCGCTCGCTCGCTCTCCTCGCACCCGAGCCGCTCGCCGATCTGATCGAAGACCTGCAGCGCGAGCTTCCGCACGTGCCGCGAGTGCAGCTCTTCGTAGTGCGACCGCTCGGCCAGCTGCAGGGCCGACCGCTCGCGCGACTCTCCGGGATCCGCGATGGTCGGGCGCACGCGGGCCGTCTCCAGCAGCAGTCCCTCGCGAATGCCGTAGCTCGACACCGTCAGCTCCGGCGAGTCGAGCCGCTCCAGCACTTCGACGATCACGCTGATTCCGGCGATGATGATGTCCGCCCGGGCGGGATTTAGTCCCGGCACCCTGGCGCGCTCATCCGCGGGGAGATCTATCAGCGCGTCGAGAATTCGCTCGATCTCGGCACATGGCACCTTGGTGCCCTGAACAGTCTGCGCCATGCGCAGGCCGCGGCGCGCGAGATACATCTCGCCGATGTTGGTGCACGTGCCACCGGATCCGATGACGGTTGCGCCGTGCCAGTTGCGCACCGGCAGCTTGCGGGCGAGCGCGCGCCGAACCTTGCGGCGGAGCTTCTTGACGCGCGATCGCCTGACCTCGGCCGGCAGGAACTCCTCGGTGAGACGCAGCGCGCCCAGCGGGAGCGAGATCAGCCGCTCCAGCAGGCCGTCGGCGCTGAGCGCGATCTCGAGCGACCCGCCGCCGATGTCGAGCACGACCGCGCGCCCCTTGCCCAGCTCGAAATGCGCCAGCGCGCTGCGAAAGCTCAGGCGTGCCTCGTCTTCGCCGTCGAGCACGCGCACGGCGAGCCCGCTCTCCTCGCGAATGCGGTCGAGAAAGAGCTGGCCGTTGCTGGTGTCGCGCACGGCGCTGGTCGCGACCGCCTCGACGCGCTCGGCGCCGAGCTGGCGGGCGAGGGTGGTCATGCGCCCGACGACCTCGAGCGCGTCGCGCATCCGGCTCTCGTCGATGCGCTTCGTCTCCCGCGTGCCCGCGCCGAGGCGCGGCGCAGCCTTCATCTCGTCCACGACGCGGATCGTGCCGTCCTTGCCGACGTCCGCGACGATCTGGCGGATCGAGTTGGAGCCGATGTCTATGGCCGCTATGCGCGCGACCCTTTCGGTCATCCGTCCTCGAAGTGGTGCTTGATCTGCTTGCCCTCGGCCAGGTACACGGCGTCCTCGCCGATGTTGGTGGCGAGGTCGGCCACGCGTTCGAGATTGCGGCTCACGAGCAGCAGCTCCAGCGAAGGCGTGATGGTACGGGCATCGGCCATCATGTGCGTGAGCAGGATCCGGAAGACGGAGTTGTGCAGCGAGTCCACGACGTCGTCCGCCTTGCAAACCTCGCGCCCGAGCGAGCCGTCGGCCTTGATGAAGGCATCGAGCGCGTCGCTCAGCATCGCGCGGGCCCGTCTGGCCATATCTTCCAGCTCGGGGCCGGGAATGACCGTCGTGTTGGAATCGATGAGCCGGAGAGACGACTCGGCGATGTTGACCGCGTGGTCGCCGACCCGCTCCAGATCGTTCGAGATCTTGATCGTACCGATGATGAACCGGAGATCTCTCGCCATCGGCTGCTGCAGCGCGAGCAGGGCGATGGCTCGCTGCTCGATCTCGATCTCGAGGTCGTTGAGGTCCTTGTCGCCGGCGACGACGAGCTCCGCCTTGCCCCGGTCGCGCGCCAGCAGCCCGCTGACCGCCAGCTCCACGAGGCGCTCTGCTTTTTCCGACATGTCGAGCAGCCGCTGCTTGAGCTCGGCGAGCTGGTCGTGAAAGTGGCGGAATCCTCCGCTCGGCTCGCTTGCCGCGGTCATCCGAACCTCCCTGTGATGTAGGCCTCGGTCTGCGACTCGCTCGGGGTGGTGAAGAGCCGCCCCGTAGCGTCGCATTCGACCAGGCGACCCAGATAGAAGAAAGCGGTGTAATCGGACACGCGTCCCGCCTGCTGAAGGTTATGGGTGACTATCACGATCGCCAGCTCCGATTTCAGCTCGACCAGGAGCTCTTCGATCTTCTGCGTGGCGCCGGGGTCGAGCGCGCTCGCGGGCTCGTCCAGCAGCAGAACCTCGGGCTGGTTGGCCAGCGCGCGCGCGATGCAGAGCCGCTGCTGCTGACCCCCGGACAGCCCCAGGGCGCTCTGCCTGAGACGGTCCTTTACTTCGTCCCACAGCGCGGCGCGCTGCAGGGAGCGCTCGACCATGTCGTCCAGCTCGCGCCCATTCAGGCCGCGGTTGATGCGCGGGCCGTAGGCCACGTTGTCGTAGATGGATTTCGGAAAAGGGTTCCATCGCTGGAACACCATCCCCACGCGGTGTCGCAGATGCACCACGTCCATCCCGGGCGCGTACACGTCCTGACCCGCGAGCAGCACGCTGCCCTCGTGGCGCGCGCCGGGTATCGTGTCGTTCATCCGGTTGATCGAGCGCAGGAACGTGGACTTGCCGCAGCCGGAGGGTCCGATCAGCGCCATGATCGAGCGCGGGGGCACCGTCACGTTCACGTCGCACAGCGCCTGCTTGCTGCCGTACCAGAAGGAAAAATTCCGGGCGGCTACGGCGGACCCGGTCATCCGAATCTCCCCGTGATGTAGGCTTCGGTCCGCGGGTCGTTC
The DNA here is from genome assembly GCA_964350145.1 of uncultured Gemmatimonadaceae bacterium. Taxonomy (GTDB): domain Bacteria; phylum Gemmatimonadota; class Gemmatimonadetes; order Gemmatimonadales; family Gemmatimonadaceae; genus JACDCY01. Next base: position 18,571 of record CAYGJL010000010.1, on the reverse strand, counting down.
GGAGCCGTGAACAGAGCGTTGGTCGGCGCGGTCTCGACGAGATCGCCCATCAGCAGAAACGCGGTCCTGTCGGACACGCGCGCGGCCTGCTGCATGTTGTGCGTCACGATCACGACCGCGATGTCCTGCTTGAGTTGGTACACCAGCTCCTCGATTTTTTGCGCGCTCAGCGGGTCGAGCGAAGCCGTCGGCTCGTCCAGCAGGATCACTCGCGGGCGGATCGCGAGCGCCCGCGCGATGCACAGCCGCTGCTGCTGTCCTCCGGAAAGCGCGATCGCGCTCTCGTTGAGGCGGTCCTTGACCTCCTCCCAGAGTCCGGCGTGGCGGAGCGCGCGCTCGACGATACCTTCGGCTTCCATGCCACGGGGAGCTCCCCGCCCGAGGATCTTGAGCCCGGCGGCAACGTTGTCGCGGATGGACATAGTTGGAAACGGCGTGGGCCGCTGAAACACCATCCCGACGTGCCGCCGTACCGAGATCGGATCCGCGCCGGGCGCATAGATGTCGGTCCCGTCGAGCGTCACCGTTCCCGTCGCGCGGGCCCCCGGCACCGTCTCATGCATCCGGTTCAGGCACCGGAGCAGGGTCGACTTGCCGCATCCCGAGGGCCCGATGATCGCGGTGACTTCCCGGTCGCGGAAATCGATCGTCACGTCCTTGACCACGCGGTCCTGACCGAAGAACGCGCTCAGCTCGCGCGTCGTGAGACACGGTTTCCCCGACGGGTCGTCGTCCGGTGCCTGAAGCACCGCGGGATCAATCAGTGGCTGAGCCAAACCGTGCGCGGGTCGCATGACGCGCCGCGAGGCTGATGATGAGGACGATGACGATCAGCACGAGCGCGCCCGCCCAGGCCTGCGCGTGCCATTCGTCGTACGGACTGATGGCGTACGCGAAGATCTGAAGCGGAAGTGCCGCGATTGGCTCGTCGAGCGCGGTGGACCAGAACTGATTGCCGAACGCGGTGAACAGCAACGGGGCGGTCTCGCCGGCGATGCGCGCGACGGCCACCAGCGCGCCGGTCACGATCCCCGGCAGTGCGGTCCGCAGTATCACGCTCAGCGACGTCCGCCAGCGCGGATAGCCGAGCGCGAGCGCCGCTTCGCGCAGCGAGTTCGGCACGAGCCGGATCATCTCTTCGGTAGTGCGCGTCACGAGCGGGATCATCATCGCGCCGAGCGCGATTCCACCGGCCAGCGCGGAGAAGCTGCCGAAAGGCCGCACCAGAAACTGCCAGGCGAATATCCCGAGCACGATGGAAGGCAGCCCGTTCAGCACGTCCGACAGGAATCGCACCGTCATGGCCAGGGCTCCGACGCGCTTTTCCGCGAGATACAATCCGGCGCCGATGCCGACCGGCAGTCCGATCGCGCCCGCGATCGCTATCAGGATCAACGTTCCCACTATCGCATTGGACATTCCGCCGCCCGCTTCGCCAACCGGACGGGGCATGTTCGTGAAAAAATCCGGCGTGAGAGTGCTCGCGCCTTTCTGCAGGAGATGGAAGAGGATGAACAGCAGCGGAAGCGTAGCGAGCACGGCCGCGACGTAAGTGAGCCCCAGCATCACGGCGTTCCCGGCCTTCCGCCGGCGCAGGGCGCTCACGACTTGGGTCCGCTCGCGACGCGCCACACGAGCCAGCGCGCGATGCCGTTGACGATCAGCGTGATGACGAACAGCACCGCGCCGACGGCCATGAGGGCGGACAGGTGCATGTCGCTCGTTGCTTCGGTGAATTCGTTCGCGATCAGAGACGCCATGGTGTAGCCAGGCGCGAGCAGCGACGCCGAAATCTCGGGCCGGTTGCCTATCACCATGGTGACCGCCATGGTCTCGCCGAGCGCGCGGCCCAAGCCGAGGATGACTCCGCCGATGATGCCGGAGCGCGCGTATGGGATCACGGCGTGCCAGATCATCTCCCACTTCGTGGCGCCGAGCGCCAGCGCCGCGTCCCGTTGGGAGCGTGGCACGGCGATCAGGACCTCACGCGTCACCGCGGAGATATACGGCAGCGCCATGATCGCCAAAATGACGCCGGCCGCCAGCATGCTCGGTCCGTATGCGGGGCCGCTGAACAGCGGCGTGTTTCCGAGGTGCAGCGTGTCGCGGAAGAACGGAACGACGTGGTCCCGTAGCATCGGGACGAGGAAGAAGATCCCCCACAGCCCATACACCACGCTCGGAATGGCCGCGAGCAGGTCCACGAGAAACGCAACCGGCTGCCGCAGCCATTTGGGCGCGATCTCCGAGAGAAAAATCGCGACGCCCACCGCGAGCGGTGTGGCCAGCACGAGCGCGATGAACGACGAGACGAGCGTGCCGTAGATCGCGGGCGCCGCGCCGAACTTCCCGGCCTGTACGTTCCACTCGCTGGAGGTGATGAAGGACAGTCCGGCGGCGGACAACGCAGGCCACGCCGCCACGAAAATGGCGACGGCGATCAGTAGCAGCAGCGCGGGAATCATCATCGCGAACGCGGTGATGACGACTCGATAAACGCGGTCGCCCGCGCCCGCTCCCGCGAGACTCGCTACGCGCTGCCCGCGCGCGAATCCTCCGGCCGTCCCGGAGGACGCGAGCGCATCACCCACCGGCTGACTTCACCCGGATGGAATCGAGCCGCTGAAGCAGCTTGTCCGCGATCGCGGCCGGCAGCGGTGCGTAGTCCAGCGCGGCGGCTTGCTGCTCTCCCTCCGTCAGCGCCCAGCGAAGAAAATCCACGAGCTTGCGCGCCTTGACCGAGTCTGCCTGTTCGCGATAGAGCAGCAACCAGGTGAAGGATGAGATCGGGTACGCCCCGGAGCCCGGGCTGTTCACGATCGAGACGCGATAATCGGTGTCGGCGGGAAGCCGCGCGGCGACTCCGGCGGCAGCCGCCGTTACCGCTTCGATACTCGGCGCGACGAACTGTCCCGCTGCGTTCAGAACCGACGCGACCGGAAGGTCATTCTGATTGGCGTAAGCGAGCTCGACGTATCCGATAGCGCCGGGAATCTGCTTGATCTGTCCCGCTACGCCTTCATTACCCTTGCCGCCGAGTCCTGTCGGCCATGCCACGTCCTTTCCGCGTGCGGGACCGGCCGCCCACTCCGGGCTGGTCGCTGTCAGGTAGTCACTAAAGACGTAGGTTGTGCCGCTGCCGTCCGACCGATGGATCACCAGCACGTCCCTCGCCGGCAGCGTGACGCCGGGATTCTGCGCCGCGATCCGCGGGTCATTCCACTGCTTGATCGTGCCGAGGAAGATCTGCGCGATGACCGGTCCCGATAGCCGAAGCTCGCCGGAAAGCTCCGGCAGGTTATACGCGATCGCGACCGCGCCCATTACCGTGGGGAAGTGCATGATCGCGCCGCCTTTCGCCTTGGCGAGCTCGTCGTCCGTCATGGGTCCGTCGGTGGCGCCGAAGTCCACCGTACCCTCCGACAGCTGCCGGATGCCGCCTCCCGAGCCGATCGACTGGTAGTTGATGCGGACGTTGGTGGCCGTCGCGTAGTCGGAGAACCACTTCGAGTACAGCGGATAAGGGAACGTCGCGCCTGCGCCCGTCAAATCGACCGAGCCCGAGCGCGTCGCGGGTGGTGCGTCGCCGGCGGTACGGGAGTCGCCGCAGGCCAGCGCGAGAATCGATACCAGTGCAAGAATGCGTGAGGACACGTGCAAGTCTCCTGTGCGCGGTTACGCGCTAGAATCGTGCAATGAGGTGCAGGAACACCGTCTTGCTCGGCGCGGCCGGCCCGCCGGCGCGAGGGAGCTGTTCCTGATAGTCGAGCGAGAGCGACGTTGCTTTGGTCAGGTCGATCGCCGCGCCTCCGATCACGAGCGTATTGCGCTGGCTCAGATCGCGGTTCGTCGTGACCCGGTCCACGCGTCCCAGCAGCGAGACCGATCGAGCGGCGCCCGCCAGTGACGCGAACGGTCGAACGATCGCGTACACCGACACGAGGTGCCCCGCGCTGTCGATCACGGCCCGCTGATCGGCGATGGTGTTGGATCCGGTCTCCCCTTCGTCCTTGCGCGCGGCGTACTGCGCTGCGATCGTGAGCGCCGGATTCTTCACCGCGGCGAACACGCCCCAGCGGTCACGTTGAAGCGAGCTGCCCACCGGACGGAGCTGACCGGCGCCGCCGGCAACGAACCTGCTCCCGGTCGAGCCCTGGTAGCTCCACGCAGTCAGTGCCAGCGAGCCGAGCAGCCCATCCGCCCGGCTCGCGAACGGCGTGAGCGTGAGGCGCGCGCCATAATCCTTGAAGCGGTCCACTTCGCGCGAGGTGTAGCCGGGGCCGTTCGTGATCGCGGCGTAGATCTCCCCGAGCTTGCGCGGCAGTGTGATAGCCGAGGCCAGCCCCGCGTCCGCCGACGAGAAGTAGCCGTGGCGGTCGGTCGCGACAGTCGAGATCCAGCGAGGCCAGTAGGTCTCGTCGTGTTCGATGAAGACGTTGTGCACGAGGCCAAAGCGCGCGACGCCACTCGCCGTTCCGCGCTTCAGGTAGTCGTACTGGAGATATGCGTACTTGGCGCGAATCGTCCAGCCGCGGTAATACGAATCGTTACCGGATTGCTGCTGCTGAAAGAGGTCGGTCGTGATTCTGATGCTGGCCCGCTCGCCGGCGGGCATTTTGAGCGTGAGGTACACCCGCTCGAGGTCGAACTTATTCGAGCCCCGGGCCGCGCCGCGGTTGGTGCGGTACTGATAGTTCGCGAACATGACCCCGGACAAGTCCAGCTTCGGTGCGACCGGTGCGGCAGGCCTGGCTGAATCTGCGCCAGTCCGTCCGGCGGAATCCGGCTGCTGCGCCCGGAGCGGCGCGGCCCACGCAAAAATCGCTACGGCAACTGCGGCTCCTTCTACTGCCCGGCGGAAAGTTGCGCTGAGTCTCTCCACGTTTCCTCGTATCTCGAATGAAGGGGGAATCCTTCCCGACGCACCTAGGTTCGCCGTCCGGCGTCTCCCTTTGCCTACCGTTGTGCAACGACTCTGTAACAAAAGGCCGCGGGTCAGCCGTCTCCGGCGGAGGGAAAGAACGCGCGCACGGTCGTGCCCCGACTGACGTCGCTCTCGGCGGCGACCATCCCGCCGTGGGCCTCGACCAGGTGCTTCACGATGGCGAGCCCGAGCCCCGTGCCCCCGCTCTGGCGCGACCTTCCCGGATCGGCCCGGTAGAAACGCTCGAAGATGCGAGGAAGGTGCTCTCGTGGAATTCCCTGTCCCGAGTCTCTGACTCCCAGCCACGTGCCGTCGGCTGTCGCCTCCGCGAACACCGTCACGCCACCGGTTGCGGTATGACGAATGGCGTTCTCGACCAGGTTCGACAGGATCTGCGCAAGCGCGACGCGGTCGGCGCGCACGACGCCGGCGCCGGGCGCAATTTCTACGTCGAGCGACAGGTCCTTCTCGCCCGCCTGGGCGGCGGCCTGCTCCAGCACTTCGCCCGCAATCGCTCCGACGTCGACACGGCCGGGCTGTGGAACCCAGCCGCCGGACTCGATCCGGGACAGATCCAGCAGATCGTCCACGATGCGCTGCATCCGCGCGGTGTTGGCCCGGATCATCTCGGAGAATTCGCGTCTCGCGTCCGGCGCCACGTCGTCTGCGGCGAGAGTTTCCGCGAAGCCGCGAACCACCGTCAGCGGAGTGCGGAGCTCGTGCGACACGTTCGCCACGAAGTCGCGGCGTACGGCCTCGAGGCGGCGAAGCGGCGTGAGATCCAGGGCAGCCAGCACGGCTCCGCCGCCCGGCAACGGCCGGGCTGACAGGGAAACTTGCCGCGTCCGGACGTCGATCTCCACGGGGCCTACCGGAGTTCCCCCCAACGCGCTCTGCAAGGCGTGATGCACAGTCCGCACGCGCGGCAGCCGGTCGGCGGCGAACGGGACCGGGTCGGTCACTCCGAAGAGTTCGCGGCCGGCGTGATTGATCCGGATCACTTTCTCCGCCGTGTCCGAGACCAGGATCGCTTCGGTGAGCGACTCCATCAGGCCGGCGAACAGTGCGTCCGCAGCTTCGACCGCGCCGGTGCGCTGCCGAAGCTGGTCCGCGAGGTCATGCACCGCTACACCGATGTCGGCTATCGCGGGCGGACCGGAGAGCGGGGGATTCGCGTCGAGCTTGCCGGCGGCGATAGCCCGGGCTGCGTCGCCCAGCCGGACGAGCGCCCGCGTGGAGCTCCGCGCCACGGCCCAGGCAAGCACGACAGCCACCGCTACGGCGACTGCGGCCGGCGCGATCAGCGATCCTGGAGCCACCACCGATCCAAGCGCCATGGCAGCTGCCGCGAAGGACGCGACCACGACCAGGCCGTAGGCGACGAGCCGCGCGCGGTCGGTCACTCCTCCTGCCTTTTGCCCGATCGTAACCGGTAGCCGATTGCGCGGACCGTCTCGATCATCGGGCCCGCGTCGCCCAGCTTCGCGCGCAGCCGTTGCACGTGCATGTCCACCGTGCGCGTCTGTATGTCGGACGCTGCTTCCCACACGGCCTCGAGCAGCACGGCCCGCGACTGTACGCGTCCCCTGCGCTCCGCCAGCGTCAGCAGCAGCTTGAATTCCGTGGCGGTGAGGCCGATCTCCGATCCGTGCACGGTGACGATGTGGGACGCGCGATCCATGCGGATCGGGCCGATGGAGAGGGCCGTTGACGCCGCCGGCTCGCCGCGCGAGGTCCGGCGGAGAATCGCGCCAACGCGGAGTACCAACTCCTCGGGGCTGAACGGCTTGGTGAGGTAGTCGTCGGCGCCGAGGGTGAGCCCCCGGATCCGGTCGCCTTCCTCCTTGCGCGCGGTCAGAAGCAGCACGGCCGTGTCGCGCGTGGTCTCGTCCGCCCGCAGGATCCGGAGTACGTCGAAGCCGCCGATATCGGGCAGCATGAGGTCGAGCACGATGAGGGAGGGCCGGTCGTCGCGCGCGCGGTCGAGCGCCGCGGCTCCGGTGGCGGCTGTCGACACGCCGTAGCCTGCCTTGCGCAGGTGGAACGCGCACAGCGCGACGATGTCGGGCTCGTCATCCACGACCAGTACCCGGCCGAGGTAGTCCTGCGCTACGGTCACGTGCAGATTTCTCCGCCTCTCTGTCGCCTAGGAGAGTAACCGCCGCGGCAACTCCGGGTAATCTCCCTACCGGGCAGTCTCGCGGCTATCTTCTCCGGTCACCGCCCACACCACCCCAGTCCATCCCATGCGGCTCCTTCCGAAGACCGAGAACTTCTATGAGCTGTTCTCGGAGATCGCGCACCGGCTGTCCGGGTCGGCCGTGCTGCTGCACCGTGTCTTCCAGGACCCGGCGAATCGGAGTTCCTACGTGGCGCAGATCAAGCGGCTCGAGCACGAGGCCGACTACCTGACGCACGACGTGATTCTCCGGATCGACAAGACGTTCGTCACTCCATTCGACCGCGAGGACATCCACGCGCTGGTGTCGGAACTGGACGACGTCGTGGATCTAATCGACGGCACCGCCCGCCGCGCCGAGATATTCAACATTACCACCGTGTGCAAGCCCGCGGTGGTGCTGTCGGAGGTAATCGTGCGCGCCGCGTCGGCCGTCGAAGAAGCAGTGCGTGGCATGAAGGACGCCAAGCTCGTCAAATCCAACGCGCTCGAGCTCAAGCGGCTCGAGGAAGAGGGGGATGCGATCTACCACGAGGCGATGGGCGCGCTCTTCGCGGACACCACCGATCCGATCGAAGTGATCAAGTGGAAGGAGCTGTACGACAAGCTCGAAGATTCGCTGGACCAGTGCGAGGACGTGGCCAACGTCCTCGAGAGCATCGCCATCAAGAACAGCTGATCCAACCATACCCGCTGTGATCTACTATGTGCTGGGGATCGTCGCGGTCGCGTTCATTTTCGACTTCATCAACGGCTTCCACGATTCTGCCAACTCGATAGCGACGGTCGTCGCGACGCGCGTGCTCAGCCCCGGCGTGGCGGTCTTATGGGCGGCGTTCTTCAACTTCATCGCGGCGTTCGTCTTCACCACCGCGGTCGCGAAGACGATCGGTTCGGGGCTCATCGATCTCAACATCGTGACCCCCAACGTGATCCTGGCCGGTCTGCTCGGCGCGATCATCTGGGACTTGATCACCTGGTACTACGGGCTTCCCTCGAGTTCCTCCCACGCGCTGATCGGGGGCTACGCGGGCGCGGCGCTGGCGAAGGCCGGCTTTGCGGCTCTCGTGCTCGGCAGAAAGTGGATCGAGACGATCTCGTTCATCGTCGTCTCGCCGCTCTTCGGCATGGTGCTCGGCTTCACGCTGATGGTGCTCGTCTTCTGGATCTTCCGCTGGGCGAGCCCCGCGCTGGTGAACCGGATCTTCAAGCGCGGCCAGCTCGTCAGCGCGGCGCTGTTCTCACTGGCGCACGGCGGCAACGACGCGCAGAAGACCATGGGCATAGTGGTCGGGCTCCTCGTGTCGGTAGCACCTACGCTGTCGCAGGAGACCGGCTGGCTGAGCTTCTTCTACATCCCGAACGCGGATCACATCCCGCTGTGGGTGATTCTCACAGCTCACCTCGCGATCGCGCTCGGCACGCTGACCGGAGGGTGGCGGATCGTTCACACGATGGGGTCGCGGATCACGCGTCTCCGGCCGGTCGGCGGATTCTGCGCGGAGGGAGCGGGCGCCATCGCGATCATCGCCGCGACATTCGGCGGCATTCCGGTGAGCACCACGCACACGATCACCGGCGCCATCATCGGAGTGGGGGCTACGAACCGCATCTCGGCGGTCCGGTGGGGGATCGCGGGGCGGATCGTGTGGGCGTGGGTACTCACGATTCCGGCGTCCGCCGGGATCGCGGCGCTCAGCTATTACGCGCTCCGCGCGACGGTGGGGCCGTGAGACTTCCCGTGAGACTAGCAGCGCTGGTGCTGCTGGTCGCCGGAGCGGCTTGCATTGCGCCCGGCACGGGTCCGGCGACGGCGCCGGCGGGACGATTCCTCCGCATCATCGGCACCAACGATTTCCACGGCGCGCTCGAGCCGCGGGCCGACAGCGCGGGCGTGCAGCTGGGCGGGGCCGCGCACGTGGCCGCCGCGATCCGCGCGGCCGCCGCGGAGTGCGCGCCGCGGTGCGAAGTCCTGCTGCTCGACGGCGGCGACATGTTCCAGGGAACGCCGGCGTCGAACACCGCGTACGGCCAGCCGGTCGTCGAGCTGTTCAACGAGCTGGGGTACGCCGCGGCCGCGCTGGGCAATCACGAGTTCGACTGGGGCATAGACACGCTGCGCGCCCGCATGCGCGACGCGCGCTTCAACATCCTCGGCGCGAACGTGCGCTACGCCGACGGCCGCGACGTGGAGTGGATCCCGAACGACACCATCGTTGCGCGCGGCGCGATGCGCATCGGAATCATCGGGCTGGCAACGCAGCAGACGCCGACCACCACGCGGCCGCAGAACGTCGCGCACCTGCGTTTCGTGGATCCCGCGCCGGTGGTGGACGCGCACGCGCGGTCGCTGCGCGCCCGCGGCGCCACGCACGTCGTGGTCGTCGGACACGTCGGCGGACGGTGCGCGGCGACGTGCGACGGCGAAGTGTTCGACCTCGCGGAAGCGATCACCGAGCCGGTGGACGCGATCGTCAGCGGCCATTCGCACACGCTGCTCGACACGGCGGTGAAGGGAATTCCGATCGTGCAGGCCCGATCGAGAGGACAATCCATCGAGGTCCTCGACCTTCCGCTCGGCGGGAACGCGCCGGCACGCGGCGAAGTGCGCCCGGTGCTCTCGGCGCGGATCCCGCCCGATCCGGCGGCCGCCGCCATCGTCGCGCGGTGGACGGCGAGAGTAGCCGGCGAATTCTCGCGGCCGGTGGCGACGCTGTCCGAGCGGCTGTCACGCGCGGACGCGCAAAATTCGCTCGGCAACCTCATCGCCGACGCGCAGCGTGCCGCGGCCGGAACCGATGTCGCAGTCATGAACAGCGGCGGCATCAGAGCCGACATCGACTCGGGCGTGGTCACCTACGGCGATCTGTTCGAGGTCCAGCCGTTCGACAACACTCTGGTCCGGGTGACGATGCGCGGATCGGATCTCCGGAGCTATCTCGCCCAGATCGTCGCGCGCGGACGGCCGAACGCGCACGTGAGCGGGGCCTCGATCGTGTACTCACGCGGCCCCGCCGGGGCGGGGCGGATCGATACCGTACTGGTTGCGGGCAGGCCGATAGACGATGCGGCCAACTATACGGTTGTGATCAACGATTTCATGGCCGCGGGCGGGGACGGTCTCGGACCGCCGGCGTCGGCGTCGGTCGAAGCGCTGCCGATCATCGATCGGAACGCGCTCCGCGATCATATCGCCCGGCTCCCGCAGCCCGTGGACGCTCTCCGAGCGGTGCGGATACGGCTCGCAGGCGAGGGGTCACGGTGACCGCATCGCCGCCCACGGGCGCGGACACCGTGCGCATCTACATCGATGCACGGCCGGTGGACGCCGAGCGCGGGGCGACTCCGCTCGCGGCGCTCGAGCGGCACGACGCCGCCTTGGCGGCGCACGTGCGGGACGGCTCGCGCGTAATCGTGGACCATCGCGGCCTGCCCGCGCCGCTGGATGAGAGCGTGTCCAACGGCTCGATCTTCCGCGTCGTCAGCTCGAAGCAGGCTTCGTGAGCGATCCGGGCCTGCGGGAGACGCTCCGCCGCCTCCCCAAGGCGGAGCTGCACTGCCATCTCGACGGCTCCGTCCGGCCCGCGACGCTGGCGGGGCTCGCGGGCGAAAGCGGCGTACGGCTCCCGGCTTCCACCGCCGAGGAAGTCGCGCGGCTGATGCACGTGACTGACGCCGCGACTCTCGAGGAGTACCTGCAGCGCTTCGAGTACACGATTTCGGTGATGCAGACCGAGGAGGCTCTGGAACGCGTCGCGTACGAGCTCGTAGCCGATGCGCACGCCGACGGCGTGCGGTACATCGAGGTGCGCAACGCGCCTCTGCTGAACACGCGGCGCGGGCTGTCGCTGGACGCCGTGGTGGATGCCACCGTTCGCGGGCTTCAGCGCGGGGAGCGGGAGTTTGGCGTAGTCGCGCGGTTCATCGTGTGCGCGTTGCGGAACCTCCCGCCGGAGAGCTCGCTGGAGCAGGCGCGACTGGCGGTGGCGCACCGTGACCGAGGCGTGGTGGCGTTCGATCTGGCGGGCGGGGAGACCGGCAACCCCGCGAAGGTCCATGCCGCGGCATTCACTTACGCGCGCGACCACGATCTGGCCGTGACGGTGCATGCCGGAGAGGGGCACGGCGTGGAATCCATTCGCCAGGCCGTACACGACTGCGGCGCGAACAGGATCGGGCACGGCACGCGGTTGTACGAGGACCCGTCACTCGCCCAATATGTGAACGATCGCAGGATCGCCCTGGAGATGTGCCCCACGAGCAACGTACAGACCCGCGCGGTCGCGTCGTATGCGGAGCACCCATTCAGGGAGTACTTTGCGCGAGGGATGAACGTCACTCTGAACACGGACAACAGGTTGATGAGCGGCACCACTCTCACCGACGAATACCTGCACGCCGTGAACGAGATGGGGTTCACGGTTTCCGACCTCTCGCTGGTGGCGCTGAACGGGTTCGCGAGCGCGTTCCTTCCATGGGAGGAGCGGCTCGCGCTGATCGAGAGCGTGCGCGGCGAAATAGACGCGATAGAGGAGACAGTCTCATGAGCGAGCAATACGGCGCGGTGGCCGCGAAGACCGTGGCTGCGGCGATGCGGGACAAGCTCGGCGTCGAGGCGCCGGCCATGGCCATGATCCTCGGCAGCGGCCTCGGAAAGGTCGCCGCCAGCCTGGAATCGCCGCGCAAGGTCGCGTACCGCGACGTCCCAGGCTTCCCCCAGGTATCAGTCGTGGGGCACGTCGGGGAAGCGACCGCCGGAAAGCTGGAAGGGAAGGAGGTGCTGGTCTTCTCGGGCCGGCCGCACCTGTACGAGGGGAATCCGGCCGCGATGGTCGCGTTTCCGGTGCGCGTGCTGCACGCCCTGGGCGCGAAGGTGCTGTTCCTGTCGAACGCGGCCGGAGGAATCCGCCGGTCGTACCGCGCCGGCGATCTGATGATCATAGAGGATCACCTCAACCTGATGAATCAGAACCCGCTCGTGGGTCCGCTTCAGGAGGGCGATGACCGGTTCCCGGACATGTCGGAGGCGTACGACGCGCTGCTGCGGAAGCTGATGCGCGAAGCGGCGCCGGAGTTGAACGTGACGGTGCACGAAGGCGTGTATGCCGGGCTCTCCGGACCGAGCTACGAGACGCGGGCCGAGATCAGGATGCTCGAGCGGCTCGGGGCCGATGCCGTCGGCATGTCCACGGTCCCGGAAGTGATCGTGGCGCAGGCGCTCGACATGCGCGTAGCGGCGGTGAGCTGCATCGCCAACGTCGCGTCGGGGGTGTCGTCGCAGCCGGTGAGCCATTCAGAGGTGCTCGACACGACGGGCCGGGTTTCGGATCAGTTCGTCAAGCTGATTCGGGCGTTGGTCCGGGCGCTGTAATAGCGACTTCGGACTGAGGACCCTTGCGGCCTCAGGACCAACTACAATCGCGGATCGGCGATTAATCGAGGACGGAGGACTGAGGAGGGAGCGAATGAAGTGCGGATTGTTTCTCTCCGCAACCCTCAGCCCTCGATTAATCGTAGATCCGCGATTGTAGTGAGTCCTGAGGCCGCAAGGGTCCGCAATCCGCAATCGCAGGCGAGCATCATCTAACGAAATGATTGAGCGGTCCGTGCCCTGATCCCAGCCCCGGCGCCGCTTCGATCGCGCGGTGCACGAATTCGACAGCGCGCCCACAAGCCGCGTGCAGATCATTGCCCTTCGCAAGCTCGGCGGCGATAGCGGCGGATAGAGTACATCCCGTGCCGTGCGTGCTGGTCGTCTGGATCCGCCGGTTTCGGAACGCCACCGCAGTTCCGTCCGCATACAGGACGTCCACAGTCTCTTCGCCGGTGTCTATGTGCCCGCCCTTCACCAACGCCGCGCCTGCGCCGAACTCCCGTACCAGCACTTCGGCGGCTTTCGCGAGATCCGCTTCCGTCTCCACCGTGAGTCCGGCGAGCAGCGCGGCCTCGTGCGAGTTGGGCGTGACCACGGCGCACATCGGCAGCAGGTGCTCGCGGATTGCCGCCACTGCGTCGCGCTCGATAAGCACGTCACCCGACGTCGCGACCATCACCGGGTCGAGCACGTAGCCGGCGAGCTCGTGCTCGCGCGCGCCCGCGGCCACCTCGCGAACGATCCCGGCATCGGCGAGCATTCCGGTCTTGAACGCCCGGGGCCGCAGGTCGGTCGCCACGGCGTCGAGCTGCGCGCGAACCATCGCGGGAGATACGGCTTCCCAGCGGGAGACGCCGAGTGTGTTCTGCGCGGTGATCGCCGTGATTACCGTCGTACCGTACACGCCGAGCTGGTGGAACGTCTTGAGGTCGGCCTGGATTCCCGCGCCACCGCCGGAGTCCGAGCCGGCGACCGTCAGGGCTATGTACATGGCTATTGGCTATTGGCTATTGGCTATTGGCTGTTGGCGACCGCTCCTGATCGCCTGCATTTCCACGGTCACCAATAGCTAACAGCCAACAGCCAACAGCGCTCTCTCTATCTCCGCGGAGCCGGCGAGGGCGGCAGCGCGGTCAGCCGCCGCTTGAACGACTGGTAGTTCTGCGAGTCGCGCGTGAGACGCGCGAGGTCCGCCGCGGGGATCTGGGCGATCCTGGCCTGAACGCGCTGGAGCCGGTCTTCCTCGAGCGGGTGCGTGGCGAAGAAGCCCTCCACGGCCGAAGGACGTGTGCGGCGCTCCTCCATGAGCTTTTGGAACATGGTCGCGATTCCCTGCGGGCTGATCCCCGCGCGGACGACGTTGTCGAACCCGACGTCATCGGCTTCGAGCTCGGCATCGCGACTGAATTTCGCGAATACCGCCGTTCCCGCCACGTTGATTAGCACGCCGGCCGCCTGACCGCCGCAGGCGCCCGTGAGTACGCAGGCAAGGCCCACACCCAGCTCGGCACCCTGCGCCTTCTCCATCTGCTCGACCGAGTGGCGCTCCACCACGTGCCCGATCTCGTGCCCGAGGACTCCGGCGAGCTCGTCCATGCGGTCCGTTCGGGCGATGAGCCCGCGATTGACGTATACGTAGCCGCCGGGAACCGCGAACGCGTTCACTTCCGGGCTGTCCACGATGTAGAACGTCCAGTTGTGGTCGGGCGCGCTGGTCAGCCGCGCGATCTGGCCGCCGAGAAGATTGATGTAGCGGTTAACCTCGGCGTCCTGGACTATCGGGAGCTGCTGGTTGATCTGAATCGCGTAGTCGCGGCCCATCTCCGCTTCCTGCTGCCGGGAGATGGAGCAGCCGACCACCGAAATTGCGAGCACAAATGCCGTGAACGTGCGTCTCATCGTTACTCCTTCGTAGATTTTCTGTCCCATCAAAGGCAAATCCTATTCCCAACGGCTCCAGTTCCGACGGCCGCGTTCGCGCCGGAAGCAGTTCCGCGATGAGCTTGCTCACCCTGGCGCGCGATCTCCAGCGCCGCAAAGGGCGCGAGCGGCGGTCGCTTTTCCTCGCCGAAGGCGCTCGAGCCGTCGAGGAGCTGATCGGGTCGAGCATCCCGGTGCGAGGTGTTCTTGTTACCCCGCAGTTCCTCGCAAGCACCCGCGGCGCGGCGCTGCGGGAGCTAAGCGCGGATCGCCGCATTACTCTGGAGCAGGTCGGGGAGCGTGATCTCGCTTCAGCCGCCGGCACCGATACGCCGCAAGGAGTCGTGGCGGTCGCCGAAACACCTGAATATAGGCTGTCCTCGATCCCGGTTGCCGGCGTCGCGCGGATCGTGGTTCTGGACAGCATTCAGGATCCGGGAAACGCGGGAACGATCGTGCGTTCGGCAGCCGCGCTCGGAGCGAAGGGTGTGGTCGCGCTTCCCGGGACTGTGGACCTGTGGAACCCGAAGGTCGTGAGGGGCGCGATGGGCGCCCACTTCCGCTACCCGCTCGTGCACGCGACACAGGCGGAGCTGTTCGATTATCTCGCCGCGGAATCTGTCACTCTGTGGGGCGCCGCAGCGGACGGCGATGCGATCGGGAGCGCTCAGGCGCCGGAGAGGCTCGCCGTCGCGCTCGGCAACGAGGGTGGGGGGCTGACCGCCGCGGTGCGCGAGCGGTGCGATGCGCTCATCTCCATTCCGATTGAGCCGGCGGTGGAATCCTTGAACGTGGCGGTGGCCGCGGGGATAATTCTGTACGAGCTTAGGGGATGACCGAGACGCTCATCCGCCTGCTGGCGTTCACGTTCGGCGCCGTATGGGGATCCTTCCTCAATGTGTGCATCTCGCGCTGGCCCGCCGGGCTGTCGGTTGTGGCGCCGCGCTCACGCTGCCCCAACTGCGAGCGGCCGATCGCGTGGTACGAGAACATCCCGGTGCTGAGCTGGATCGCGCTGCGGGCCCGCTGCCGCGGATGCGGCAAGCCGATCTCGATTATGTATCCCCTGGTCGAGCTCGCGGTCGCCTTCGCGTGGCTGGCTTCGGTCGCGCACTTCGGACCGACGCTCACCGCACTTCGCGTGGCGGTGTTCGTCACGCTGCTGATCGGCATCGCCATGACGGATGCGCTGCATTACACGATCCCCGACGGCTTCACGGTTTTCGGGCTGCTATGGATGATGACGTTCTCCGTGGTGGGAGTGATCGCGGGCGAGCCGGGCCCGTTCGCGCTGCCGTACGATGCGCTCATCGGGGCGTGCGCCGGCGCCGGCGCGATTTCCATCGCCGGCTGGCTCGGGGAGGTGGCGCTGCGCAAGGAGGCGATGGGCTTTGGCGACGTCACGCTCATGGCCGTCATCGGCGCGGCGGTGGGGCCGCAGCTGGCACTGCTCACGATCTTCCTCGCGGCCTCGCTCGGCAGTATTGCGTACGTGTTTATCATCTATCCCGCACGTGTGATCCGTCTTTATCGTGAGCGGCGCGGGGGTCTAGGTCCGCCACCCGAGGAGGAGGGACTCGTCCCGATAATTCCGTTCGGTGTGTTCCTTGCTCCGGCAGCGGTGATCGCGCTGCTCTGGGGGCCGGCGATCATCGGCTGGTACCTTGAGAGCGTGGCTAACTACGGCTAGCAGCTAGCAGCTAGCAGCAACGACAACAACACCAAATAATGATGCTTCGCGATCGACGGTTGCAGCTTGCCTTCGTCTTTCTTGCTCTCATCGTGGCAGGCTGCCGCGAGCGGAAGCAGGAGTACGAGGGACCGTACGGGCGGCAGGTGGCGGAGGCGATTCCGCTCATCGAGCGCGGGACGGGGCTGAAATTCAAGCAGCCGCCCAAGGTCGAAGTGCGGACCAAGGCGCAGGTCCGCGAGTTCGTGCTCGCCCAGATCACCAAGCCGTTGGCGCAGCGCGAGATGGCGGGGCAGGAGGCCGCGTACAAGCTGTTCGGGCTGATCCCCGACACGCTGAATCTCCGCGAGTATCTCGTGACTCTCCTCGAGGAGCAGATCGTCGGCTACTACGATCCCGCGACCGACGTGCTGTACGTGGTCGAAGGATCGCCGGACGACATCGTCGGCCTCACCATCACGCACGAGCTGGTGCACGCGCTGCAGGACCAGTACGTGGACCTGGAGGCGTTCCAGAACGTGGAAGGCGAGAACGACCGCCAGTCGGCCGCGCAGGCGGTGTTCGAGGGACAGGCCGTGTACGAGCAGATCGCAGCGATGCTCGGCGGCGGGAACGTCGCCGTCAACCTGCCCGGCGGCTGGGATCGCGTGCGCGACATGATCCGCGAGAATCAGGCATCCATGCCCGTGTTCGGCAGCGCTCCACTCGTGATCCAGGAGACGTTGATCTTTCCGTACCTGAGCGGCGCGGAGTTCATGCGCGGGTTCAAGAGCCGCAATCCCGGCGGCACGCCATTCACCGACATGCCGACGTCCACCGAGCAGATCCTGCATCCGGCTGCGTACTTCGGCACGCGCGACCATCCGACGCGCGTGACGCTCGGGCCGGTGCGCGGGACGAAGCGCTACGAGAACACGCTCGGCGAATTCGAGACGCGGCTGTTCCTGTTTCAACACACAGAAGACCAGAACGACGCGATCCGCGGGGCAACGGGCTGGGATGGCGACCGGTACGCGCTCGTGGACACTCCTGCGGGCCAGGCGCTGGTATGGGTCACTGTGTGGGATTCCCCGATCGAAGCGGGGGAATTCCGCGAGGTGATGCAGTCCGCGCTGGAGGGAAAGACGCTCGTCGGCGGGACCGCGGAGTCGGAGAGTGCGCGAGTGTACACGAACCTCGGCCGGACCTCGCGGCTAATTACGGCCGAGGTGGGCGGGCGGCCGCTGGTGATCTACACCGATGCTCCGGCTTCCGTCACGGGTGAGATCATCGACGTGAACGGCATCGGGCTCCAAGAGGACTGACGGGGGATCCAAGTTTGGAGTGTGGCAGTAAGGAGTGAGACAGTTGGGAGTTACTGCGAACTCCCAACTCCTAACTGTCACACTCCAAACTTGGATTCCCCGTCAGTTCTCTCGGAGCGGCGAGATCACAGACCCAAAGCTCGGGAGACGCCGAATGTCATTCCTCCCACGATCGCTCCGAACACGTAGCCGAGCACGATGATCAAGCGCAGCTCGTTCTGGATGACCGAGCGCAGCAGCTCCTCCACCCGCTCGATGCTGAACGCCATCACCTTTCGCTCGACCATCTGCTGAATGTCGAGCCGCTGGACGAGGCTAGGCAGTTGGTCGTGGATCCACGTCCAGATGAGCGGAGCCATGGCCGACGCGATGCGGTCGGGCGCCTCCGGATCGCTCGCGTCGGTGACGTTGCTGAGGATCTCGCCGATGGGTTTCCGCAGGTATTCGAGCACCGCGTCGTGGATGGTCCGGGAGATCTCTTCGCGAATCACGGGGTCGTCAAGCAGCACGACCAGCTGCTCGACGCCTTCCGTCTCGATCGCGTCCAGCACGCGGTCCATCTTGTTCTCGCTGACCATCAGCTTGGCGAGCACGCGCTCGTGGAACTTGAGGTCGTTGACGAACTTGTCGAAGAGCGAGTGCAGCGCGACGCGCATCTTCTCGCGGGTGGCGGGCTGGCCGACAAAGCCGCCGAGTTTCTCCATCGCGACCGGCAGGTAATCCGTCATGGCCGAGCCCATCGCCGTGACGACCGCCGGCGGAACCTTGTCTATGAGCGGCTGCTCCGACGTGATCACCGCCCGGACCAGCTCGGTCAGCTTGAGGTCGAACGCGGCGCGCAGCTCCGGCCGGTTCAGCTCCGACTGCAAGTCCGCAGGAGTGAGCAGGCGCTCGCCCACCATTCGGCCGATGCTGCGCGCGAGCCGCGCCTGGTTCTTCGGAATTGCGCCCTGGAATCCGAGCCGCCGCTGCTTGGGATTGAACAGCATCCACACGGCGACGGTGTTGGTGACACCGCCGGACAGCGTGCCGACGACGACGTGATTGAGCAGCGATGCGATGGTGGGATCCATGGCGCGGTAAGCTATGCTCCGAGTGGACTGACAGGGAATCCAAGTTTGGAGTGTGGCAGTCAGGAGTTCGGCAGTACGGAGTAAACTCCTAACTCCCATCTCCATAC
>CAYGJL010000009.1:0-80152 GCA_964350145.1 uncultured Gemmatimonadaceae bacterium | reverse complement strand
GTCGTCGGGAACGGCGCGTTCGGCGTGATGCGCTGGGAGTCCGGCGTGCACCGCGTGCAGCGCGTGCCCGTGACCGAGAGCCAGGGACGAATCCACACCTCGGCTGCGACGGTAGCCGTTCTCCCCGAAGCAGCCGAAGTGGACGTGAAGATCGAGGACAAGGATCTGCGCATAGACGTGTTCCGCTCGTCCGGCCCGGGCGGACAGTCGGTGAACACGACGGATTCCGCGGTGCGCATCACGCACTTGCCCACCGGAATCGTCGTCAGCCAGCAGGACCAGAAGTCGCAGCTCCAGAACAAGCTCAAGGGGATGGAAGTCCTGCGCTCGCGACTGCTCGATCTCCGTGTGTCCGAGCAGGAAGCCGAGCGATCGAAGATGCGGAAAACGCAGGTCGGGACTGGCGACCGCTCTGCCAAGATCCGCACGTACAACTTCCCGCAGAACCGCGTGACCGATCACCGGATCAACTTCACGCTGCACGAGCTGGATCGCGTGCTGAACGGCGGGATCGAGCCGCTGGTGGATGCGCTGGTGGAGGCGGAGGTGGAGGAGCGGCTCGGTGGCTGAAGGGCCAGGTATTAGGTATGAGGTATTAGTCAACGGCGAACGGCCGTCGCAGTACGCTGAGGGCAAGGCGTATTTCCGGCATTTGGAGCTGCACGTGGATGAGCGCGTTCTCATCCCGCGCCCGGAGACCGAGGTCGTCGTGGATTGGGCGCTGAAGCTCGCCGGCAGCAAGGGCGGCATCGCGGTGGACATCGGCACGGGGAGCGGGGCGATCGCGCTCTCGCTGGCGCTGGAAGGGTCGTTCAAGCGAGTAATAGCGACCGACGTGTCGGCGGACGCCATCGAGGCCGCAGCGGCCAACCTCGCGCGATTGAGGCCGACTCTGCGGGCGCCGGTCGAGCTGAGACTGGGCTCGTTTCTGGCTCCGGTGCTGGGGATCGGCGCGGACCTGCTGATCTCGAACCCACCCTATATCGCCGCGGGCGAGATGCGCGCACTCCCGGCCAACGTGCGCGGCTGGGAGCCGCCGCTCGCTCTCCTCTCGGGGGAGGACGGAATGGCCGCGACCGCGACTATCATTGAGGGAGCGCATCGGGTGCTGGCGCCGGGCGGGTGGCTGGTGCTGGAGACCGATTCGACGCGCGCGCGAGCCGCGGAAGCGCTGGTCCACGCGCAGGGCCGGTTCACCGACGTTGCGATACATGCCGACCTCACCGGCCGCGAGCGTGTGCTCGTCGCGCGGCTGCGATAACTGACGAATTTCGTTCTGGAGACGTGATGCTCGAGGAAAAAGCAAGAGATCTCGGCCGGCAGATCGGCCAGACCGACGAATACAAGCTGGTGAAGCGCTCCGGCGAAGCATTGAACGGTGACGCCACCGCCGTCGCGCTGCTCAAGGAGATGGAGAAGATTCGCACCGACGCGCAGCGCATGATGGAGCGCGGCGAGCAGCCCACCGCGGAGATGGAGCAGCAGCTCGACGACTTGCTCGGCCGCATCCAGGTGAATCCCGTGTATCAGAGCGCCATCGTCGCGCAGGAAAATTTCGACAAGCTGATGGCGCAGGTGAACGGCTGGATACTCGACGGCATGAAGAAGGGCGCGGCCAGTCCCATCATCACGCTCGGTTGATCGATGTCAGCCGGCGGGCTCGTCGTCTTCGAGGGCGCGGAGGGTGTCGGTAAGTCCACGCAGGTGGATTTGCTGCTGCGCCGTCTGAAGGACGCGGGAATCACCGCCGTATCGTTCCGCGAGCCGGGCGGCACCGCCGTCGGCGACCAGGTCCGCGAGATTCTGCTCCGGCCGGGGAACGAGATATCGCCCGCGGCGGAAGCGCTGTTGTTCATGGCTTCGCGCGCGGAGCTGTGCGGGCGCGAGATCGCGCCGGCGATCGCGGCTGGGAAAATCGTCGTGCTCGACCGGTTTTTCCTGTCGACTTACGCATATCAGATCGCGGGACGCGGACTGCCCGAAGAGGAAGTGCGCGGGGCCAACAAGCTTGCGACCGCCGGGCTGGTGCCCGATCTCACGGTCATTCTCGACTATCCCGTGCGGAGCGGATTGGAACGCGCGAGCGGCCGCGGGAGTAGTGACCGGATGGAGCAGCTCGACGCTGAGTTTCACGACCGGATTGGCCGGGCATTCGCGACGTTCGCGACCGACGAGTGGTCGGCGGAGCATCCGGAGTGCGGCCGGATCGTGAGCGTGGATGCCCGCGGCAGCGCGGAAGAGGTGGCCGCTCGCGTCGCGGACGCGCTGGCGGACAATCTTCCCGACAGATTCTGGATGTTACGGCAACCGGAGCACAGTGGACTTTCTTAGACGCCTCAGTGGCGATCAGGCGTATCGCACCGGACTCGTCGCGGTCGTATTCCTGATCGCGATCGTCGCCGGCGGCGCGCTGGTGCACCGCGGCGCGCGCGGCGGACCACCTACGGCGTACGAAGCCGCGCGGCTGTACGACAACGTCAAGGCGCACATCGCGCGCGACTACGTGGATTCCATCGGTGAGGACCAGCTCTACAAGATGTCGGTGGACGGGCTGCTGTATCAGCTCGGCGACCCGTACAGTCGCTTCCTCTCGAGCGAGCGCGCCGCGCGGCTGTCGGAGACCACGAGCGGGAACTACGTCGGCGTCGGGATGCAGGTGGACATTCGCGATGGCTGGATCATCGTCATCGCACCGCTACCGGGGAGCCCCGCCGAGCGCGCGGGATTGCAGACCGGCGACCGGATCCTGGAGATCAACGGCAAGTCCACGTTCAACTGGACGTCCGAGGAGGCGTCGCGCGCGCTGCGCGGGCCGGAAGGAAGCCCCGTGTCCGTGGTTGTTGACCGCGTGAACTTCGAGCAGCCGCTGATGCTCCGCTTCACCCGCGGCCGCGTGCACCAGAACGCCGTGCGGCGCTCCGCGATGGTGGCGCCGGGCGTCGGCTACATAGACCTCAAGGTCTTTACCGATTCCACGGCCGACGAAGTCGAGCGCGCGGTCCGCCAGCTGCTAGGCGCGGGGATGAAGACGCTCATCCTCGACCTGCGCGTGAACCCGGGCGGTCTGCTGCACCAGGGCGTCAAGGTCGCCGACCTCTTCCTCGACCAGGGCGATCCGATCGTCCGGATTCGCGGACGTACGCCGGACGCGAACCGCGACTTCGTGGACAGCGCGGCGCAGTCGTGGCCGCAGCTTCCGCTGGTGGTACTCGTGGATCGGCGCAGCGCTAGCGCGTCGGAGATCGTCGCGGGCGCGCTGCAGGATCTCGATCGCGCCGCGATCATCGGACGGCCGACGTACGGGAAGGGGAGCGCCCAGACGGTCTTTCCCATGGCCGCCGAGCACACCGGAGCGGTCAAGCTGACGACCGCAAGGTGGTACACACCGCTCGGCCGCTCGATTGCGCAGTCGTCCGAGCGCGACTCGCCGCTGGGCGACGAGCCCGAGAGGAAGCGCACCAGGTTCAGAAGCAAGGGTGGGCGGACGATCCTCGGCGGCGGCGGCATCGTGCCCGACGCGCTGGCGGGCGACACGACCGACGCTCCAGAAGCGGCTGAGCTGCTGCAGGCACTCGGGCCGAACGTGCGCCGGTTCAGGGACGCGATCACCGACTACGCGCTGGGGGCCAAGCGTGCCGGTAACGGGATCACCGCGGGGTTCGAGGTCACGCAGCCGATGCTCGACGACCTGTGGAACCGGATGCGGCAGCGCGGGATCGACGTTCCCAAAGTCATTTACGACGACGCGGCGCTGTACGTCAGTCGCGTGCTCGGCTTCGAGATAGCGCGGTACGTGCTCGGCCCCGAAGCCGAGTTCCAGCGGCGGGCGGCGCACGACGCCGTGATTCTCGCCGCGCTGAGCGTGATCAACGCGTCGCGGGATGCCCGCGATCTGGTGCAGCGGGTGGAGGCGATGGGCGCGGACGCCGAGAAGCAAGCGCTGCGCGAATGAGCGAGCGGGTATTCATCGTCGGCGCGGGCCGGGTCGGACAGGGACTCGCCCGCGCTTTTCGCAGCGCCGGCGTGGAGATCGTCGGCGTGCACGGCAAGCGCGCCGCGGCCGGCGCGACGTCGCACGGCACGCTCCCCGCGGACATCTCGCGCGCGAACACGGTGATCCTCGCGGTGCGCGACGATCAGATCGAAGCCGCGCTCGATCAGGTCCTGGGCGGAGCGCAGTACAGCGGGCCCGAGCCGCTCACGAGCGGGACGGTGATACTGCACACCAGCGGAACCGCGGAGCCGGCGGGTTTCGAAGTGATAGACGAGCGCGGGCTGTACGGCGGGACGTTCCATCCACTGGTGCCGTTTCTCGATCCCGACCGCGCGCCCGAGCTGCTACGCGGAGCGTGGGTGGGAATAGACGGGCACTCGGACGCGCGGTCCACATCGCGGCGGCTCGCCGGGCACGTAGGCGCGCGCACGATAGACATTCCCGGTGGCGGCAAGCCGACGTACCACGCGGCGGCGGTGTTCTCCGCAAACTTTCCGATCGTGCTCGCCGCGATCGCGGCGGAGCTGATGGAGAGCATCGGCGTCGGAGCGAAGAGCGCGGAGTCGGCGGTGCACTCGCTGATGACCGGGGCATTGGCGAACGCCGCGGGAAAATCGCCGGAGCAGGCGCTGACGGGGCCGGTAGTCCGCGGCGACGCAGTGATGGTGCGGAAGCATCTCGATGCGCTGGCGGGGGATGATCGGGCGCTCGGCGTGTACCGACGTTTATCCCTGGCTGCGTTGAGGATGGCCAAAGAAAGAGGGACGGAT
Source organism: uncultured Gemmatimonadaceae bacterium (assembly GCA_964350145.1). Taxonomy (GTDB): domain Bacteria; phylum Gemmatimonadota; class Gemmatimonadetes; order Gemmatimonadales; family Gemmatimonadaceae; genus JACDCY01. Next base: position 75,388 of record CAYGJL010000009.1, on the reverse strand, counting down.
CCAGTCGCTTTGGCTCAGATCGAGAGGGCGCTGCTCCCCGGAAAAACGACGATATCTCGGTAGAGCGGAATCATGTCCGTCCAGCTGCCTACAGAGATTTGGCGGCGGGATCCTAGCTGTTAGCGTTGAGTTGGTCAGTGGTAAGCAGGAAGTACCTGCGAAGATACACTGACAGTCTCGAGTAAAGTGGGTGGGGACGCGAGAACTTTATTCACGACTGCTACAGTCGCGCGCTCACCGATGCTGATTTGGTCACGCCCGACGAGTCATCTCGCATTCAAGGAAGTCCCGCTGGTACTTCCTGCTCGCGACTGATCAACTCGCGGCTAACAGCTAGGATTCCCTCTAGCCATTCTCGTGGCCTGCTACTGTCTCCCGAGCTGCCCCTGATCAATAACTCTCACTCCGCGAGGCGGAGTGAACCGGAACGCCGATGCCGGCACCGCAACATTCGCCTGAATCGACGTCAACGTCACGTTCCTCACCAACCCACTCGGCTCCGTGACTTCAAATCTTCGAACGAGCGAATTCCGGGTATCAATCCAGACCTTCGCGTTCGTGAATGTCTCGCGGCCCTTCGGAGTCAGCAGCACCACCCGCGTGGCCCGGCCGCCGATCGTCTGCGTTCCGCCGTCCGCGATGTTGAACCGGGACCTCGGTGATCGCAGCAGCTGGGTCGCCGGGTCGAGTCGCTCGGCCTCGCTTCCGCCCGCTGTCATCTTCATCACCTGTCCGGGAGTCGTGCTCGGCAGGTAAACCCACACCGCCTTCCCGTCCGAGATGATCTTGTCCCCCGCGGGATCGGTGAACGTGATCGCCAGCAGATCGGGCGCTTTCCGCAGCACCTGGCCGCGCGCGTTGATCCGGTTGCCGGTCAGCGGGTTGGTGATGACCTGGGTGAACTGCACCTTCGCGGTGCGCATTTTGGCGTGCTCCGCGGCGGCGCGATCCACTAGATCGCCCAGCGACTGGGCAGGCAGGCCGGAGGCCGTGGCAGCGCCGAGGGCGACGGAAAAGGCGATCGATTTCAGCATGAAGAGAGTACCCTGCTAAACGCGTACCGTTCCTGCGTTCTGGGGTATCTCGCGCCCTATGGCCGCGGCCACTCCGCGCAGCTCTTCCATCAGCGCGGCGAACTGCTCAGGGTACAGCGACTGCGCGCCGTCGGACAGCGCGCGGTCGGGCTCCGGATGGACCTCGATCAGCAGCCCGTCGGCGCCGGCCGCGAGGGCGGCGCGAGCCATCGGGCCGACCTTGTCGCGCATTCCGGTGCCGTGGCTCGGGTCCGCGACGATCGGCAGGTGCGACAGCTGATGCACCGTGGGAATCGCGCTCAGATCGAGCATGTTGCGCGTGGCGGTGTCGAAGGTGCGCACGCCACGCTCGCACAGGATCACCTGCGTATTTCCTTCGGCGAGGATGTACTCCGCGCTCAGCAGCAGGTCGTGGATCGTCGCCGCCATGCCGCGCTTGAGCAGCACCGGCTTGCCGATCCGGCCCACGGTCTTGAGCAGGGAATAGTTCTGCATGTTCCGCGCGCCGATCTGGATGCAGTCGGCGACTTCGGCCACGAGGTGCGCGCCCTCGTCGTCCATCGCCTCGGTCACGATCGGAAGCCCGGTCTCGCGCTTCGCCAGGGCGAGCAGCTCGAGACCCTGCTTGCCGAGCCCCTGAAACGAGTACGGCGAGCTGCGCGGCTTGTACGCGCCGCCGCGTAGCGCGCTAGCGCCCGCGTCGCGAACCGCCCGCGCCGCGGCGATGATCTGCCGCTCGCCTTCGACTGAGCACGGTCCGGCCACCACCGGGGCGGCGTCACCGCCGAACGAAACGCCCGGCGCGATCGTGACGATGGTGTTCTCCGGCCGCCACTCGCGCGACACCTGCTTGTATGGCTGGGTGACGTGAATCACCTGCGCCACTCCCGCCAGCGCCTGCAGCCGTGAGGCGTCCACGCGTCCATCATTCCCGACGATGCCGACGGCCGTGCGCTGTGCTCCCGGCATCGGGCGCGCCGAGTATCCCATCTCCTCGACGATCTCGACGACCCTATCTATCTCGGCGCGCGTAGCGCCGTGCTTCATCACGACCAGCATTCTATGTCGTTCGTTCTAGGTAGTTTGGGCGCAGGCCGCAGTACGCAGCACGCAGCGCCGTCAAGCGACCAACGAAGCCGTGCTCTCGTCACGCACTTCGCTTTCAGCCGCTCTGTCGCCAGTCAGCCGAACACTCACGAGACTCGAAACCCCCGGCTCCTGCATCGTCACACCATACACCGAGTCCGCCGCTTCGGTAGTGGTCCGCGGGTTGTGCGTGATCACGATGAACTGGGTCTTCTGCTTGAACTCGTTCAGCATTCGCACGAACCGGCCGATGTTCTGATCGTCCAGCGGCGCGTCAACCTCGTCCAGCAGGCAGAACGGGCTCGGCTTGTTCAGGAATATCCCGAACAGCAGCGACAGCGCCACCAGCGCCCGCTCGCCACTCGAGAGCAGGTGGATCCGCTGCGTCCGCTTGCCCCGCGGCGAGGCGTGGATCTCGATGTCGCCTTCGAGCGGCGTGTCGGGATTCTCCAGCCGCAGATCACATTCGCCGCCGCCGAACAGCGTGACGAAGATCCGCTTGAAGTTCTCCCGTACGGCGACGAACGTCGTCAAGAACAGATCGCGCGCCGTCACGTCTATCTCGCGGATCGCCTGATGCAGCGACGCCTTGGCCGACGCGAGGTCGGTGCGCTGCGCTGTCAGGAACTCGAGCCGCTTGGACTCCTCGTCGTGCTCCTCGATCGCCAGCGGGTTCACGGGGCCGAGCGCATCGGACTGCTCCCGCAGCGCGGCGGCCTCGGCGCGCAAATCGTGGTCCGACAAATCCAGCGGCTCAGCCGACGCCAGCAGCTCGTCCAGCGGCTTCCGCCACTCTATCTCCAGCCGCTCGCGGATGCTCGTTTGCTTGCCCGACAGCTCGCTGTATCGCAGCTCCGCGGCGTGCAGCTCCTCGCGCAGCGCGTGCGCCCGGCGGCGGACCTCATCCAGCTCGTGCTCCGCGCGCGTGAGATCTTCGTCGGTCGTCTTCACTCCCAACTCGGCCGCGGCCATCCGGGCCTCGACGTCCTTGTATGTCGCGTCGAGCGCATCGAGATCGAGCCGCGACTTGGCGAGCTGCTCGCCGAGGTGCGCGTCCGACTGCGACAGCGTGGACAGCTCGGTCACGAGCGACTCCACGCGCGTGGATGCCGACGCAAGCTCTTCGTCGAGGTGCCGCTCGCGGTCCTGCGCGACTTGCAGCCGCGCTTCGGCTTGCGCCCGTGCCACCTGCGCATCGGTGCGCCGCTCGCGCGCTGCCTCCTGCTTGCGCTCCGCGTCAACGAGCAGCGCGCGCGCCGTCGCGATCTCCGCCTCACGCTCGCTGGTGTGCTCGCTCTGCGCCTGAAGCTGCGCGTCCACGCCCGCCATGCGCCTGGTCAGCTCGGCCCGGCGCTCGTCTATCCGCGCGCGCGCCGCGGCCGCTTCCGTCAACTCTCGCGCGGCGCGTTGATGCTGCCGGTGCAGCTCGGAGAAGCGATCCTCGGCCTGTCGCGTGTTCCGCGTCGCCGTGGCGACCGTCGCGTTCGCGGTCTCGAGCACAGCCTCGGCGGCCGCGAGCGAATGCCGCGCAGCGCGGGATCGCGCCGACGACTCCGCGTGCCGCGCGCGGGCTTCCGTGAGCCGTTCGCCCAGCTCGCCCAGCTCGGCTTTGCGCCGCAGCGGACCCGGTCCGGCCAGCGCGCCCGGCAGCCAGACCGCGCCCCGAGCGTCCACGAACGCGGTTCCCTCGCCGAGCGGCCTCGTGCCGCCGAGCAGCGCGCGGACCCACCGGTCCGCGGGCGCGGCCGGCGTGACGCTGTGCAGCAGCTCGTCCGCTTCCTGGGAGGACGCGGCGTCCGGCGCGCGGTCGGCTGGCAACAGGAGCAGGGGACCGGGATTCGTGCGCAGGTGCCATTCGCGCACCGCGTCGGCCACGCCCGTGTCGCGCACGAGCACGGCGTGCACGCCCGCGCCGAGGAAGCGCTCCACCAGTCCCGCGGCGGTCGTGCCCGCGGTGATGAAATCGCTGAGCGGACCGAGAATGGCGCCCGCACCGAACTGGTCGCGATCTTCGAGCAGACGCGCCGCGGCGGGCGCGAGCCCCACGCGCTCGCTCTCGAGCGCTTCGAGCGCGTGCATCCGCGCTTCCATCGTGGTCTGCTCTTCGCTCACGCTCAGCATCTCCGCGCGCGCGAGCGCCTCCGAGTCGCGCGCGATGTGCACGGACGCCTCCGCTTCGGCGGCCTTGGCTTCGGCCGCAACGAGCTGCGTGCGCGCGATCTCCAGCCCGTCGCGCGCGGAATTCATCTCGCGCTCGATGCCGCCCGCGGTCTCACGCAATTGCTGCTCTTCCTGCGACAGCGCCACGAGCCGCTGCTCCAGCTCACCCAGCTCCCGACCGGCCGCGTCGCGGTCCAGCGTCAGCCGATGCAGATGCTCCGACAGGTCGCGCGCCTTTCGCTCCGCCGCTTCCAGCGCGGCGCGGGCCGCGGCGAGCGCGCCGCGAACTTCCTCCTCGGCGCCGACTTCCTTCTGCACCGCGTCGATCGCCTCGGTCAGCTCGTACTCCAGCTTCGCACGCTCATCTGCCGACCGCGCGCGTTCCGCGGCGACGCGCTCCGCGACCGCTCCGCCCTCGCGGTGCTCCTGCTCCGCCTTCTCTCGCCGCATGAGCGCGTGCCGCTGGCGCTCTTCGGCGACCATGATCTCGCGCCGCAGCGAGTCGAGCGCGTCGCGCTGCTCGGTGGCCAGCCGCGTCAGCTCGGCGCGCTGCGCTTCCGTCGCGGCGCGCAGGCCGTGCGCGGCGTCGCGCGCTGCTTCGGCGCGGGTGACCTCCGCTTCCGCCGCCGGCGCCGCTTCGCGCAACCCGGCGACTTTGGCGCCGAGGTCGGCGAACTCGCCGTGCCAGGACTCCATCTCGCGCGCCGCCAGCGCGATCTCGACGGTGAATCGCCGCCTGGAAATCTCCTCGGCGCGCTCGGCCTTCTTTCGCTGGCGCGCGAGCGAGCGCACCTGCGACTGTACTTCGCTCAGCAGGTCGTCGAGCCGCGAGATGTCCACCGTGGTCTCTTCGAGACGCCGCTCTGCCGTGCGCTTGCGGTCGCGGTACAGGCTGACGCCCGCCGCTTCTTCAAATAACTCGCGGCGCTCGTCGGGCTTATCGGACAGGAGCGCGTCTATCATGCGCGCTTCGATCACCACGCCGGCGTCGGCGCCGAGTCCCGTGCCGCGCATCATGTCGTGGATGTCGCGGAGGCGGCAGGCCGAGCGGTTGAGAAAGTACTCGCTCTCGCCGGAGCGGCTGAGGCGCCGTGTCACCACGACTTCGCGAAACGGGACGTCGAGCCCGCCGTCGTCGTTCTCGAAATGGAGCGAGACTTCGGCAATGTTCACCGGGCGGCGAGCGGACGAGCCCTGGAAGATCACCTCTTCCATCTTGGCGCCGCGGAGCGCCCGGGCGCGCTGCTCGCCGAGCACCCAGCGCACCGCGTCGGAGACGTTGGACTTGCCGCACCCGTTCGGACCGACGATCGCGGTCACGCCCGGCTCGAAGCTGAACTCCGTCAGGTCGGCGAAAGACTTGAATCCCTGCAACTCGAGCTTGGTCAGCCGCACTAAGGAGTTCTCCCTTTCCGGTATACCAGTAGCGATCGAATTCCCGCTGAGCTCAGCGAGTCCTGCAGAACGGCCGCGTCAGCTGGAGTCGCGAACGCGCCCGCGTACACCAGCGCGTTGCCCTCCGGCTGCACCAGCGCGTAAACCGACAGCCCGCGCGCGATGTATGTCTCCAGCGCGGTCGCCACTTCCCCGGCTGTAGTCACGCTGTCCACGAGTAGCGCGAACGGCACGCGCACCACGAAGCCCGCCGACTCGGCGACGACCCGCGCGCGGCGAACGGCGACGAGCAGCGAATCAGCGCTCCGGATTTCAGGGTATGCGCCTCCGACGACACGGTACCAGGTGATTCGATCGGGCCCCACGGGCACCGGCGAGATCGTTCCGGCCGGGACTGCTTTCAGCTTCTCGCGCAGCTCAAAGTTAGCACCTTCGAGGGTATTTGCCGCGAGAAATTCCACCGCGTAGGCAGATGCCATAGCCGAGTCGCGAGGGTTGCCCACGAGCACGCTGTCGGGCGCCGGCGGCGCGGGAACGGGCAGCGGCGCGCTCACGTTGGGGGCGGCGTTCTCCGAGCTGGGCGCCGACTGCGTGATGAGGAACGTCGTCACTGCCAGGACGAGCACCAGCGCCGCCAGACCCGCCGACGCATACGCGCGCGGCGACAGCCCTGCGGGGAGCAGCCGTTCGTCCTCCATGGGGATCGCGCGCGTCGGGCGCGGCCGCTTGGGCAGGGGCGGGCTGTCGGGCAAGGGGACCCGCTTGAGCACGAGGAACTGCGGGGCCGGTTGCACCAGCGCCTTGCCGACCACGACGGCGCCGTCCACGCTCTCGACGAGGCGTCGCAGCCCCGGGGCGGCGGCAGAGGCCACGATGACCAGCAGCGAGCCGTGCTTGCGGAACTCGCGGGCGAGGGCCAGCCAGCGCGTGCTCTCGTACACCCCGTCCTGCCGCACGTCGTCGGCGCCGCTCGGGAGGACGAACAGCCTGGACGATCCGGCGACCGGGCGCTCGAGACGCGCGAACGACACTCCGTACACGATCGCTTCAGTAGCGCCGTCGAGGTTCCACTCACCCAGCAGCGCCTGGATCGGTGCGACGTCGCCGCTCAGGTCCGCGATCGTGACTTTGCGGCGCTCGGCCGCGGCGCGCGCGATCCCGAGCGCGACCTCGGCGGCGACTTCGTCGGTCTCGCCGCAAACCACCACCGCGTGGAATCCGTCCACCACGGACGCGAAAGCGCTCCCGGCTTCCTCCCAGCTTCGGCCGGAACGCCGGCCGCGCAGCGCGCTCAAGGCTCGCCCTGGTAAACCCAGTAAGGGCGGCCGGACTCACGGCCCACCCGCTCCGCTTCAGCGCGAAGTGCAAACGGCCCGGCGATGACGCGGTGCACGCGCGTGCCGGCAGTCAACGTGGACACTACGCGGACGGACGAACTGCGCAGCGATATTTCGCGCGCGGCGGCGACCGCCGCGTCCTCGGAGAGCATCGCCGCGAATGACACCGTGTATCCCACGGGTGCCGGCGCGGGAGTCTGCGGCGCGGGCTGTGTAGTCTGCTGCTGCGGCGGGGCGGGATCCAACGGCGCCGCGGGCGCGATCGAGTCGAAGTGGAGCGTCTCGGGCTGTGAGAACTCGACGGGTCTGTCGAGCCCGGCGGGGCGCGCGCGGAAGCCGTTCCAGGATGTGAAATACCAGAAATCGCGGCCGCCGCTCTTGACCGTGCGCACCGAGTGCAGCGACTCGGGCTCGATGATCTCGACGTCTGCGCCCCGCAGCGTCACCACTGCGCCATCCGGTGCGACGGTGGGAAGATCGTTCTTCCACTCGGTCTGGACGCTGCCGATGAGCCTGTTCGTGCCGACGGCGATCATCCAGGCCGAGTCGCCGGACGCGGGCCGGACGAGAAGATACCGGCCGAGCGGATCCATTCGCAGCTCGCGCGGCTGCGCGGGCAGATCGATCGTCTCGCTCAATTCTCCGCTGTACCTGTCTACGACGCTCACGGCGTCGGTGTCGCGGTTCGCGACGTACACGCGGTCGCCGCTCGGCGTCGGCGCCACGGCGATCACCGGCGCGCGAAAGCGCACGCTGCGCGCGACGGAGAGGTCGCGCCCGGTCATGCCGATGAGCGCGGTGTCAGTCATGAAGTACACGCGGTCGCCGATCTGATTGCGCACCGCGCTTCCGGCAGCGGGCAGGTATGCCGTGTCGAGCAGCCGCGGATCGGGCGCGCGCATCCGCCAGACGGTCGTGCGGTCGCCTTCGCGCGCGGTGACTATTAGCGAGCCGTTGGGCTGCGGGATCACGGAGCGCGGCGGTTCCGGGGGCGTGAAATCCCAGTCGCCCGCGGGAGTGAACCGCCGGATGCGCGGGCCGTCCACGGCGTAGATCGCGTTGCCGTCGGCGGAAGCGATGGACGTGAGCTTGCCGCGGGACGCGATGGTCACGCGCGAGAGGCGGAGGTCGAGCTGCGCGGGATTTCCGCTCGCCGTCACGAACGCGAGCAGCCCACCTTCCGGATCGAACGCGAGCGCGCGGTCAATCGCGCTCACCGAAGGGCCGCGCCAGACGACGGAGTCGAGGGCCGGGTAGACGTAGCCGCGCGCGGCGCCCCCGGTGCGTGGAATACGGAGCACGATCGGGTCGGGCCCGCGCATGGTCCCGTTGGAGCGGTCGCTCGCGGGGCGGGGCTCGCGGTCGCCGCACGCTGCGATGAGCAGCGTAGCGGCGACCGCGGTGAGCAGGCGGCTCAAAAGTGACGCTGACAGTGCTTTAGAAACTGGGTCCGAGCGAGAACGTCCAGTTGCCCTTCCTGTCGGGTAGCGAGAGCGGGATAGCGTAATCGAAGCGGATCACGGCCAGGCCGAACAGGTTCATTCGCACGCCCGCCCCCCAGCTCGTCATCGGGACGCGATGAATCTCATAGTCGTAATCGTCCGGCTTGCTGAACGACACCTGCTGCCCCTTGGTCCATGCCAGGCCGGCGTCGTAGAACACGACTCCGTCCAGCGGCGGCAATCCGAAGCTGGATCCGATGTCGAACCTGCGAATCAGCGGGAAGCGGAACTCCGCATTGGCTACGACCACCCGGCTGCCGACCAGTTCGGCTGTGCTGCACGCGGAGCTGGCGCGTCCGGCGACGCCCGAACCGAGGAACTCGTTGCACTCCGCCATGCCGCCATAGAAGTTTGCGCGGTCGTATCCCCGCACGAAGTCCGGCCGCCCGATGTACTTCGGGAAGAGGTCTTCGTCACGTCCCGTCGCCACCGCGCCCAGCACACGGGTCGCGAAGGTCAGCGTGTTGGGAATGATCGGGATGTAGCCGCGGGCGTCCGCCAGATAGTCCATCCGCTGCACGGAGCCAACGCTCGGCGACACCTCGAACCGCATGCGCTTGCCGCTCAGCGGACCCGTATAGCCGAAGAAAGCGTTGTCCGTAACGAAGGCGACGTTCGGCGAGAGGTAGTTGAGGCTCGGCGCCTTGTCCACGGTCTCGAGGAGCGGCGAGCCCACGAAGCCGCCGGGGAAGACGTCGTACTGGAAGACGAAGATCTCGCGGGAGATGCTGTTGAACTGCGCGCCCAGCTCGAACCGCGTGAAGCGGTTCAAGGGATACATCGAGTTGGCGAAGATATTCTTCTGGACGTACCGCGCGAAGTGCTGCTGCACCGTGACGCCGCCGGTTTCGTCGTTCGGAATGCCGATCCCGTTGTTCAGCGGCAGAATCAGCGGTTGGAGATAGGCGCCGGTCGCGTACTGCAGCCTGCGGCTCATGTTGGTGTACGCCATGAACCCGCTTGCGTCCTGGATCCGGCCGTTCACGTTCGCCGATGCCGCGATCTGGTGGTTGCCCAGCAGGTCGCTGAAGATGATCGTCGTGCCGCCGGCGAACCCGCTCGAGCCCATGTAGTTCGGCGTGTAGCCGATGTCCGTCTGCGCGATGTAATCCGCGCGGAACGCGGGCTTGTACTTGTATTCCTTGAAGCGCGTGGTGTCGGGCAGCGCGGCTTCCGGCTGCGCGATCAGCTCGCTGATGCTGGGCGGTCTGTCATCGGCCTCGATCTCGGCCGCGCTGAGCCGCGCCGATGCGCGCGATCCTTCCGGCGCGCGATACACCGAGCTCTGATCCGGACGCGCGGGCTCTTCGACGACGACCGGGGTCGGTGCCACCGGAGTCGGCGCGGCCGGGGCGGGCGCCGCCGCGCGGAACGGCTCGCCGCGCAACGAGCGCGGGTTGGCCACCGTCCAGACGCTGTAGTCGCCGTTCTCGTAATACACCATCGCCAGCCGGTCCGCCTGCCGGGCCCAGGAGATCGCGGGGCTGTACTCGGTGATGGCGTTCACGCCGGAGACGACGTTGGTGAGCTGATAGTGCGTCGCGCTGCCCAACTCGTACAGGAACACGTTCGGGATTCCCGTACGGTCCGATATGAACGCGATGGATTGGCCGTCGGGCGACCACTGCGGGTTCAGGTTGTGGCCCGCCTGGCCGGGGAGGAGCGACACCTCGCCCGAAGCGAGGTCCAGCATGCTCATTCTCCAGCCGCCGAGGCGCAGGATGTCGAGATCCAGCACGCCGCGCTCCGACGCGAACACGACGCGCGTGCCGTCGGGCGACCACGACGGTTGCAGGTCGCCGTACTTGTCGTTCGTCAGCTGGCGGAAGTTCTTCCCGTCCACGTCCACCATGTACAGGTCGGTGATCCCGCCGCGCGCGCCGCTGAACACGAGCCGGCGGTCGTCGGGCGACCACGACGGGCTCATCGCGCCGTCGATCGGCAGGTCGATCCGCTGCAACGTGCGCTGATTGCGCACGTCTATGATGTACAGCACGTCCTTGCCCTGGCGCTGGCCGGTGAAGGCGAGCCGGGTGCCGTCGTTGGAGAAGCTGCTCTGCGAGTACAGCAGCCGCAGCTCCTCGAAGTTCGCGTTGACCGTGCTCTGCACCAGCTTCTTGATGCGCTTGCCGGTGACGCCGTCTCCGAGCCATAGATCTATGAAGTAGTCGCCGCGCTTCGGGTCGCCGTTGGCGAGAAACGCGACGTACTTTCCGTCGGGGGAAAGCGCGGGCGCGAGGAAGATCTCGCCGCGCGTGTTCCGCGGCGTGAGCAACGGGGTGGCGAACGCGCTCGGACGGTTGAGCGTGGCGACGGTCGGCAGATACCTGGTCTGCATCGCCTCGCGCCACTCGTCGCTGAGCTGCTCGGTGGAGATCCCGAGTTCGCGCCGGAACGCGCGCTCGACGCCGATCGTGGTGATCGCCTGCAGCAGTTCGCCAACCGCTTCATCGCCGAAACGCTGGCCGATGTACTGCCAGACCGCTTCACCGAAGCGGTACGGGAAGTACTTGTCCGGGCGCTCGGTCATCTGCGCGATCGTCGGCAGTGTGCCGTTGACGACGGCGTCGCGGATCCACGCCGATGTCAGCGGGTGCTCCGGGCCGATTGACAGGTACTCGGCCATTCCCTCCATGAACCACAGCGGGGGGTCCGCCCGCTGGAGCCGCTCGATGCCCTGGCCGGCCTTGCCGCGCGCGAAGATGTCGTACTGGAACGAGTGCACCAGCTCGTGCGCGAGCACATGCTCGAAGCTGCGATAGTCGCCCGTGAACGGCAGGAGCAGGCGGTGGCGACCCGCCTCCGTGACTCCGCCCACTCCCTCGCCCAGATCGCCCGTGACGTTGTTCTGCCCGAAATCGGAGCGGGACGCGAAGAGAATGATCGGCTTCTTCTCGCGGAACTGGTGGCCGAGCACGCGCGACAACCGCTCGTACGACCGCTCTGCCATCCTGGCCGCGTCGGTTATGGCGGTCTCTTCCTCGGGGTAGAAATGGATGGTGAAGTGCTCCGTCTCGAGCACGCGCCAGCGGAAATGGCGGTACTGCACCTGGTTCTGCCCGAAGTACTGCTGGGCGGGAAGGGATGTGGCCGCGGCGGCCAGCGCGACGGTCGCGAGCGCGAGAGTGAGTCTCAGTCTCATTGCAGTGCCCCCTCAGGACTGATCTCGATCGCTTCGGCGTCGCTCCAGAGACGTTCCAGCTGGTAGAAAGAGCGCAGCGTCGGGTGAAAGAGATGGACCACGAAATCGACGTAATCGAGCAGAACCCAGCGACCCTGTTCCAACCCTTCGACGTGGTGCACCCGAACGCCGTCCTTCTTCAATTCGGCGATGACGTGCTCGCCGATGGAACGGACGTGCGTATCCGACGTCCCACTCGCAATGACGAAGCAGTCCGTCATGTCGGTCACTTTTCTCAGGTCCAGCACCACCACATCGCTCGCTTTCATGTCGAGGCAGAGCGCTGCCGCTCGCTGCGCTGCTGCTACGGCGTTAGGGTCGGTTGACGCCATTCAAATGGTGCGAGGGTTCACTGCGGGACGGTTCCCGCCAGCTAAGGTATTGCCCGATCAGCCTGAATGTTCCCGCTCAGCTCACTTTCTGCATTTGCCAAGCCACTTTCAGGCCGAAACTACTGCTTGATGACCCACACCTTCACTTCGGCACGCACGTCGGCGTGCACGCGGATCGGCACCCGGTAGACGCCGAGCGCCTTGATGGGCTCGTGCAGGTCTATCTGACGCTTCTCGATCTTGAATCCCTGGCCTTCGAGCTGGTGGGCGATGTCGGCCGTAGTTACCGAGCCGAACAGCTTGCCTTCCTCGCCCACGCGGGCGGAGAACGTCAGCGAAACGGGCTCCAGCTTCTTCGCCAGCTCTTCGGCCGCTTCCCGGCGCGACGTCTCGGCGGCTTCGAGCCGCTCGCGCTCCTGCTCCATCCGCTTCTTGTTGCCGGCAGTCGCCTCGTAGGCGAAGCCGCGGGGCAGGAGGTAGTTCCGGGCGAAGCCCGCGGACACGTTCACGATGTCGCCGGGGTGGCCGAGGTTGTCGACGGCTTGTCTCAGGATGACTTCCATTGTCCGATTTCTCTTGGATTGTGGTGACTCTTGGTGGTGACTAGTGACTAGTGACTAGTCACTGGTGTAGGGCGGAAAAGATGGAAAAGATTGTTAAGTAGTTGTTGCTAGTAGTTACTAGTCACTAGTCACGAGTCACTAGTCACCAGTTGATCTCACGCGGCCTTGGCCCGACTCCGCCAATCCAGCCAGGTGTCACTCAGCCCGAGCGCCCCGAGGGCCGGCGGGAAGAGCGAAAAAAGGATCGCTAATATCACAAAAACTCCGCCCTTGGTGACCCAGGCCAGTACGCCCAGGCCGCGGACGAAATAGAGCATCGCGAAAAATACGACGAGGTTGAGTCCGACCGCCTGCGCGTCGGCGAACGCCGGCAGCAGGAGGACTGTCAGCCCCACCGCGAGCCCCCAAACGAGCTGGTCGTTGAAGCGAAAGCTGCGTAGTGGGGCTAGCGGCGGACCGATACGGACCCGGGTCATTCTCTGGAACACGGCCCAGCCCAGCGCCAATGCCGCCAGCGTCTGCAGCGCGAGCAGCGCCGGCGCGAGCACCATCGAAATCTGGGGCGCGAGCCGCAGCCGCTCCTTGGTGTCCTCCAGGCTCCGCGCGACCGCCGCCGAGTTGGACGCGGCGCCGACGATTTCGTCCGCGCCCGTGTCGAACGCCTGGAGTGTCGCCTGGTTGCGCGTGACGAACTCGCCCGAGACGATTGCCTGCAGCCGCTCGAACGATCCCGCGCGCGCGCCGAGCACGGCCAGCGCGATGACGAAGCTCGCCAGCACCGTCAGCAGCGCGCGGGCGAAGAACGGACGCTCCCCCCCGACGAGCGCCGCCAGGCCGAAGATGCCGGCCACGAGCAGGATCCAGCCGCGCTCGAGCCAGTAATACGCGTCGCCGTCGCCACCGGGACGGAACAGCAACCAGAGCGCCGCGGCGAGCCAGACGACCCCGGTCATCGCCGGCGCGCCACGGATCCACCCGATCACGGCGCAGGCCGCGATGATCGCCGTCAGCAGCACGTGCCAGGCTTGCACGGGCGCGTAAAAGCCCAGCACCGGCACGAGGCTGACGGTGGCGAACGCGAGCAGCGCGAATATGAGTCCGCGCCAGCGCTGAGTCCGGGGCTCCGATGCGGGCGCGGCCGTCATCTCAGGCGGTGTGACCCCTCGTGTACGGAATCAGCGACAGGAACCGCGCGCGCTTGATCGCCGTGGCGAGCTGGCGCTGGTGCCGGGCACAGGTCCCGCTCAGCCGGCTCGGCAGGATCTTGCCGTGGTCGGTGATGAAGCGGCCGAGCGTGCGATCGTCTTTGTAATCAATGAAGCGGACGCGCGTCTCGCAGAACGGGCAGGCTTTCTGTGGTCGTCTCATGGATCAATCCTCGTCGTCGTCATCGTCGTCGCGGCGGAGCGCGGCGGCGGCCAGCTCTTCCTGCGTCAGCGCGGGCGCGCCGACTTCGTGCTCGTGCAGGCTGATCAAGTGTCGGACGAGTCCGTCATCGAGCTTGAGCGCGCGCTCGTACTCGGGAAGCATGGTGGGATCGGCTTCGAAGCGGGCGATCGCGTAATAGCCGTTCTCCTTCTGGCCGATGTTGTACGCGAGCTGGCGGCGACCCCAGTGGTCGACGTTGATGTCGCCTTCGATTTTGAGCAGTGAATGGAAGCGCTCGAGCTTCTCATTGATGGCGGCGTCTTCGAGAGTGGAATCGAAGATGTACACCGCCTCGTATGCGCGGGGCATGTTGGCAAACCTCCCTTCGGTCGTGGATCCGTCCCCCGCAGCTTGCCGGAGCGGGGGAAGGGTGAGTTTTTGGCCGCTGTAGCGGCGGAATTAGCCTGAAAGATAGACGGTAGAGGATGGTATTACAACGGGGCCGAGGGAGGTGTTTGCGACTTCGGACTCAGGACCCTTGCGGCCTCAGGACCAACTACAATCGACGATCGGCGACTAATTGAGGATCGCGGAGAGAGGCATTCCGCAATCCCTCCCCTTTGTTCCGCTCTCGGAGATTTCATCCGAACGAAGGTCACATCCGTTCCGTGTCGGCGCCAGAACGGAGCTCTCTTGTGGCCCTCTCAGGAGCGGGATACGATTCCGCCGTGCAGGATGAACTGTTCGACGCCGCGCGCAAGGGCGACACGAGCGCCCTGTCAACGATGCTCGACGCGCATCCGGAGCAGCTCCACGCGCGCGAGCAGCCGTACGAATGGACGCTGCTGCACGCGGCGGCGCAGAAAGGTCAGTTCGGCGCGGTGGATCTACTGCTCACGCGCGGACTCGACGTCAATTCGCGCGAGCGCGGTGACAACACGTACGCGATGCACTGGGCCGCCGCGGGAGGACACCTCGACGTCGTGCGGCGGCTGGCCGACGCGGGCGGTGATGTGATCGGCCGCGGCGACGATCACGCGCTCGAAGTCATCGGCTGGGCAACGTGCTGGGATGGTTGCGACGACGCCGCGCACCGCGCCGTAGCGGAATTCCTGCTGAGCCGGGGCGCAAAGCACCACATCTTCTCGGCGATCGCGCTGAGCTTCCCCGACGAGGTCCGACGCATCGTCGTGGATGATCCTGCGAAACTGAGCAGCGCGCTGAGCCACAACGAGAATTTCCAGCGCCCGCTGCACTTCGCGGCACGGATGAATCGGCCGGAGATGGTCCGGCTGCTGCTCGAGCTGGGCACCGATCCGTCCGCCACCGATGGATTGGGAGCGACGCCTCTGCAATACGCGGCCGATCCGAAAGTGGACCGGAGCGTGATCGAGGCGCTCGCCGGCGGGGAACCAAGGGACGTTTTCAGCGCGCTCTCGCTTGGCGATAAAGCGACCGCGGCCAGGCTGCTGCGCGACATGCAGGCCAACGCCGGATACGATGGCGCGCTGCATCTATCGGCAAGACGTGGCGACCCAAAATCCGTGCAGTGGCTATTGAATCACGGTGCGGATCCGAACGCGCTCTGGGATCATTGGCGTGCCAAGGTCACGGCGTTGCACCTGGCCGCGTCGGGCGGGCACGCGGAGGTCGTGCGTCTGCTGCTGGATGCCGGCGCCGATCCCCGCATCCGCGACAGCATGCACGACGGCGACGCGCTCGGCTGGGCGGAGCATTTTCAGCAGCCGGACGCGGTGCAGATTCTCAAGGCCCACCTCGATGGAGCGTCGTAGCGCCCGATCTGAGAGCCGGCGCGGTCGGCCACTTTGTACTTGGTCATCACCAGGTCCGCGATCTCGCCGTGCGACATCGTCTCGCCGCGCCGAAAGGAGGCTTGTTTCGGGCTCGGGCGTCAAGCTGGGGAGAAGATTCTCCCGGCGAGGACGTAGACGACGAGCGGGAGGAGCAGCGCGAAGAAAATGTTCAGCCAGAGACCGGCCCGCGCCATCTGAGGAACCGTGAGCGCGCCGGTGCCATAGACGATCGCGTTCGGCGGGGTGGCGACCGGCAACATGAAGCCGCCGCTCGCCGCGAGGGCCGCGGTGACCGTGAGCAGCAGCGGGTCAGCGCCGATCACCAGTGCCAGCGAGGCGGCAACGGGAAGGAAGGCCGCGGCGGTTGCCGTGTTGCTCGCCAGCTCCGAGAGGAGGATGATCACGGCGGTAACCGTCAGCAGCACGGCGAACAACGGCCACCCGGCCAGCGCGCCGAGCGAGCCGCCGATCCACGCGGAAAGTCCGGTCTGCTGGATCGCCGCGGCGAGCGAGAGCCCGCCTCCGAACAGGATTAGCACGGACCACGGCAGTCGCTCGGCCTGCGTCCACGTCAGCGCGGCGCGCAGCGGACGGAGCGTCATCGGAACGATGAACATCAGCAGCGCGCCGGCGATGGCGATTCCCGAATCGGAAAGCGCGGGCATCCATTCGTCGAGGATGGGGCGCGTGACCCATGCGGCCGCGGTGAGCGCGGTGATCGCCCCGACCGCCCACTCGGCGCGCGACATCGGGCCGATGGCGTGGCGCTCCTGCTCCAGCATCGCCGCGCCGCCCACGACCGGCTCGGATCCGAGCCGGTACAGCAGCCGGGTAAGCAGGAACCAGGCGAACGGCAGCGCGATGACGACGATCGGGACGCCGAGCAGCATCCAATCGAAAAACCCGATCTCGACATTGTAGCTCTGGCGCATGAATCCCGCGAGCAGCGCATTCGGCGGCGTCCCGATCAGCGTGCCGAGTCCGCCGATGCTCGCCGCGTACGCAATGCCGAGGAGCAGCGCGGCGTCGAACGCACGTCCTGGCGTGCGGAAGCTCTCCTCATCCTTGCCGCGCGCGAGCGCGATGACCGATGTAGCCATCGGCAGCAACATCACAACGGTCGCCGTGTTGCTGACCCACATGCTGATGAACGCGGTCGCGATCATGAAGCCGAGGATGAGATTGGCCGGCCGCGTGCCCACGACTCGCAGGATCGTCAGTGCCATACGCCGGTGGAGGCCGCAGCTCTCGAGTGCCTTCGCGATGAGGAAGCCGCCGAGGAAGAGGTAGATCACCTCGTTCGCGTAGGGAGCCGTCGTGGCCGTGAGCGGGGCGATGCCGAGCAGTGGAAACAGCACGATCGGCAGCAGCGCCGTGGCCGGGATCGGGATCGCCTCGGTGATCCACCAGATGGCCATGAGCGCGCCGACCGCGGCGGTGCGCCACGCCACGATCGTCATTCCCTCCGGCGGCGCCGCGAGCAGCATCGCTACAAGTACAAGCGGCCCCGCTGCGAGACCGACGCCCGCTCGTGCGCTCATCCGGCCAGCGCTATTCCCACCATGCCCACGACTGCAACCAGCAGCGCCCCGGGCAGGGCGAATCTGATCCAGCGTCCGTAGCTGACTTTGGCGCCGAGCAACATCGCGAGCAGGGCACCGTTGGTCGGCGTGATCATGTCCATCAGGCCCGCGCCGGTCTGGTAGGCGATCACGGCCGCGTCACGGCTGATCCCGAGCAGGTCGGAGAGCGGTGCCATGATCGGCATCGTGAGAACTGCCTGCCCGCTCACCGACGGGACGGGGACGTGCAGGATCGCCTGCACGGAAATCATCAGCAGCGCCGCGGCCAGCCCTGGAAGGTTGGCCAGCGGTGTCGCGAGCCCTTGCACGATCGTGTCGATCACACGCCCGTCCGTGAACACGAGGCTGATTGCCCGCGCCACGCCCACGAATAGTGCCGCCCCGACCATCGCTTCCATCCCCTTGAGGAAGGCGGCCGCGGTGGAGGAGAGGCTCATTCCGGCGACGAGTCCCACGGCGAAACCGGCCACGAGAAACAGCGCCGACAGCTCGTTGAATCCCCAGTCGAATCTCACCACTCCCACCACGTATGCGATGAACGGCACGATCACGATCGCGAGCAGGACGATGTCGCGGATTGTGGCGCGTTTGGTTGGTGCGACGGTCACTTCAGGGCTGACCTCGTCACGCGACGCCATTGCCAAGGTCCACCCGATCCACACCGCCACGGCCGCGGCAAAGAGGCTGAACCGCAGCACGGGAAGCGACAGCGGCGGAAGTTCGGCAAAGCGGAGCGCGATTCCGGTCTGGAATGGATTGGTCGGCCCGAAGGCAGAGCCGACCACTGCCGCGCCCACGCTCATCCCGAGGGCGGTGAGCGCGCCGAATCCCAGCCCCTGGCTCAACACCACCAATACCGGAATCAGGGCGATGATCTCCTCGTGCATGTTCTCGAGCGCGCCCAGAATCGCGAAGGCTAGACTGACGGCGATCACGACAGTTCGCGGTCGCCGGGTGCGGCCCACGAGCGAGCCAACCAGCCGTCGCAATGCCCCGGTCGCGTCGAGCAGCACGAATGCGCCGCCGACGAAGAGGATCACGACGATTACGTCGGCCCCGGCGACAATCCCGCGCGGCACCGCGAGCAGCGCGGCCTTGATTCCCACGGGGGCGGCTGCGGTCGGAGCGTACGTTCCGGCAACGACGACTTCGCGTCCCGTCGCCGGGTCGGTGCGCCGCTCGTACGCGCCCGCCGGCAGGATCCACGTGAGGATCGCCGCGACGCCGACGGCGGCCAGCAGGAGGACCAGCGGGTGCGGTAGCCGGAGTCGTGCTCGCGGTGTCGGTGAAGACGCCGTTGCTAACATGCGCTAGTGCGCGTGTGTTCCAGCGCGATGATCGCGCCGCTGGAACTCGAGAAATGAATGCACCGCCGCCAGCGCGGCCGGGTCGGTGGTGAGGATCCGGACCTGCGCCCCGCGCGGCAGCGTGTCGGCTACGTATCGGATGCTCGCGCGCCGCGCGGACATCACCGCGGTGCCGGGAACTTCCATTGCGTGCACCATTCCGGGGATCGAGAAATCCCCGGCGGAGAAGCGCGCCGCGATGTCCAGCATGTGTGCCCTGATCGTCGCGGTCCCGGCGGAATCGACGGAATCGCGCTGCAGGATGATTCGGCCGCCGGCGGGCAGTGATTCGAAGACGTGCGACGACGTGTACTGATCCACGCCCATCGCCGTTGCGCCGCGCTCCTGGAGCGCGGCAAACGCGGAATCGGCGGACGTCCCGCGCGTCTCCGTGCGCGCGCGAGTGCACGCGACGAGGACACACACCAGAAGCGCGATGGTTCGCATCCGGCTACTCGACTGGATCGAGGAAGGTTATGGTCGGCGGCCCGGCCACGAACTCCGGAGCTTGCGCGATGAAAGCGAGGATGTGAGGGGTTCGCATGTGGGGTCCCATGTACGCCGCGCGGCTCGACCAGCGCTCGTACAGGATGATCCGCGTACCGTCGTCGATGTCCCGCAGGATCTCGATCCCCGCGCAATCCGGCTCATTTTCCACGACGATGGCAACCAGTGCCGCGAGCTCCCGTTGCGCTACGGTTTCCTGACCGGACAGCGCGCGGTACTCGATCAACACGATCACTCCGTTACCCGGCATGCCTAATTACCGCCGGAGTTCCCGAATCTCGGGTTGACCACGTTGTTGTAGATCGAGCCGAACGTGTACGACAGGCCAGCGCCGACGAAGTACTGGTACGACGTGGCGAGCTGGCGCCGGCGGAGCAGGACCTCCTCGTCGGTGGCGCCACCCTTGGCGAGGTACAGCTGGTCGCGAAGCAGCGATACGTAGCCGAACAGGTTGAGACTGAGGCCGCGGAACAGCCGCACGTCAAACTCCGGATTGAAGCGGACCCGGTTTTTCTTGGGGTCGTCGAGCAGCGCTGCGCCTTCGAGCGAAATGCTGACGGAGCCCCAGGGCTGTCGCATGTCGAGCGACGCCAGCAGCGAATGATCTCCGCGCGTTTCCCGGATCTTGTCGAAGATCGTCGTGTCCTCGTACCGGAAATGCGTGGCGCCGATCGCGTACTGCAGGCGAAGCTGGCGCCTCGTCGATTCCGCATAGGGGAAGACGTTGTATTCCACCGCGGGCGCGAAGCGAAACGCGAGCTGCATGTTCTGGTACGTGGACGCGCTGATGGACGCGCGCTGTCCGGCCGACCAGTGCGGCCCCATGCTCTTCACCATCAGCTCGCGCGCACCGTACCCGCGCGAGTAGCTGTTGAACTTGGTCCCGTCCTGGAAGGTGAAGTTGTTCTCGCCGTAGTTGCCATCCAGCGAGAGGTTCGCCTTCCATGCGGGCGAGATCCGGTTGGCGGACACGGACCCGTTCAGATTGATCGATCTGGAGCTTTCCTCCCCGTTGAAATAGCCATTGGCTCGGGTCCGGAAGACCCACAGGTTCCACTTGTCGCGCGCGGGCGCGGCTCCCGCGCCCGGCGTTCCGGCCGGGGCCGCGTACGTGATCGTCAGCCGCTCGCTTCCCGGCCGACGCGCGACGTAGCGCACCAGCCCGCGCTTGAGCGCTTCGGTGACGACGCGCCGGCGCCGGTCCTGCGAGTCGGACTCCGGGGACACCGTGACGAGCGTGTCCGAGAGACTCGCGAATTCCTTCAGGCCGATGAACGTCAGCGTGAACTCGCGCGCGCTCGCGGCGGTGGAGCGGGTGGTGACCAGCACGTGTACGTCGGCATCCGCCCTGTCACGCACATGGTCCACCCATGGGATCTCCGTGCGGGTGAACTCCATGTCGCACTCGTGCTGGCAGTCGAGGAATAGCCGGATCGGCCGAGCCGTGCCCGGGTCCTGCGCCTGCAAGGTGATCGCCAACGAAGCCGTGAGCGAAGCAAGAGATAGGAACGTGGCGAGCCAGCTCGAGCCACGACCGAAGGGCGCATTTTGCATCGCCCAATCTAGTATTTCAGACCGCCCGTGTCGTCCTTTTTTGTCGGGCCCTATCAGTAGTAGTAGTAGTGCCGTTGGGAAATCACGCTGCGAACACCTCGCGCAGCTTGTCCGCCGCCCAGGCCAGGTCGTCCCGCTCGACCACCAGGGGCGGCGCGATGCGGATCACTTTGTCGTGTGTCTCCTTGCACAACATGCCGAGGTCCTTGAGCGCCTCGCAATACTTGCGGGCGGGCACCGTCAACTCGATGCCGATCAGCAGCCCGCGGCCGCGCACCTCGCGGATTTCGGGGTGCCTGATCTTCGCGATCTCCGCCAGGAACCATGCGCCCAGCTCGTCGGAGCGCTGCGCGAGCTGCTCGTCGCCGAGCACCCACAGCGCGGTGCGCGCGATGGCGCACGCGAGCGGGTTGCCGCCGAACGTGCTGCCGTGGCTGCCAGGCTCGAACACGCTCAGCAGCTCGCGGCTCGACACGACCGCGGACACGGGATAAAACCCGCCCGACAGCGCCTTGCCAAGTATGAACAGGTCCGGGCGCACGCCTTCGTGGTCACAGGCGAATTTCCGTCCGGTGCGTCCGAGTCCCGTCTGAATTTCGTCGAGGATGAACAGCACTTTGTTCTTCCGGCACAGCTCCGCGGCCGCCTTGAGATAGCCTGCGGGCGGGATGAGTATCCCGGCCTCGGCCTGGATCGGCTCGACGAGGAACGCGCAGGTGTTCGGCGTGATCGCCTGCTCCAGCGCGGTGATATCACCGAACGGGATCTGCACGAAGCCCGGCGTGAACGGCCCGAACCCGTCGCGGTACGCCTGCTCCGAGGAGAAGCCGACGATCGTGGTGGTGCGGCCGTGAAAATTGTTCTCGCACACGATGATCTCGGCCTTGTCCGTCGGGATCTTCTTCGTCCGGTAGCCCCAGCGCCGCGCGGTCTTGATCGCGGTCTCGACCGCCTCGGCGCCCGTGTTCATCGGGAGCACCGCTTCCATCTCGCAAAACTCAGCCAGCTCCTTGCAGAACATCGGGAGCTGGTCGTTGCGGAACGCGCGCGACGTCAGCGTCACCTTGCGCGCCTGCTCCAGCATCGTCTCGAGGATGCGCGGGTGGCAGTGACCCTGGTTCACCGCGGAGTACGCGCTGAGACAGTCGAGATACTTTTTCCCCTCGACATCGTACACCCAGGCGCCCTCGCCGCGCTCGATCACGATGTCGAGCGGGTGGTAGTTGTGCGCGCCCCATTGATCTTCGAGGGCGATCAGGGCGGCTGCATCGGTCTGCTGGGCGGCGATTGGCATGGACGACGTGTTGGAGGAAGAATCCAATTTACGTTGTTCGCGGAGCTACTGCGGCATGCGCCCGCGGCGGGATTGCGGATTGAGGACTCAGGACCCTTGCGGCCTCAGGACCAAGAGCCATCGCGGATCGGCGATTAATTGAGGACTAAGGACTGCGGATGGGCGGAACAGCGAGGCACCGTAGACGTTTCTCTCCGCGATCCTCCGTCCTCGATTAATCGCCGATCCGCGATTGTAGTTAGTCCTGAGGCCGCAAGGGTCCTGAGTCCTCCGTCCGCAGTCGCAAGACAACATGACGGCACTCACCCCCCTCACTCGCGGGGAATGGAGCCACGTCTCGTATCGGGGTTCTTCGCCGCCTCGCCGGTTAGGCGTGCCCCGACCGGGCCGCCTGAATCGTCGCACGATCGTGGGCGGAGGGTACGCTGCGCTCGGCTGTCTCCACTACCAGGTCGGCCTGTTGGCGGAGGGCGTGGCGGCGGTGTTCATCGGAAGTCCGTTCAGCGACTGTCGCAAGGACCTGCAGAAGGCGCGTCAGGACGGCGACATTGCCCTCGGCGTTCTGGCGGATTTGGTCGAAGGCGTGGGCCAGCAGCCCCGGAAACGTCGGCGCGCGGTTGATGACCCGTAACTGTCCCCCGTCGGAGCGAGAGGGCGATTCGATCCGGCGCGCGACGAGACGGGCGAGGATCGCTCCAAGGTAGTCGACGCAATTGATCGCGGTCGTGGTGTCGTTGATGCCCGGCGACAGCGCCTTGAGCGCGATATCCACGATCTGCTGGATGCCATAGCCGGCGTCCTGATGCACCGTCCGGTATCGGTCAACGGAGTAGGCCGCGTTCAGCTTCCGAATCGTCTGGTCGTCCGGTGGCGTGCCGGATACCGACACGAGCGGGCAATTCTCGATCACGAACTCACCGATTCCTTTCTCCATCCGGACGACCACGTCCCGTTCACCCGCCAACTTGAACAAGGCATCGGCGTCAATTCCTTGAACGTAGCCGGTCTCCATGGCTGGGACGGCCGCCCATGTCCCTGGCGCATGAGCGGGCTCCTGCTTCTCGCCCGCGTGTCCGGCGGCGGCCTCACCCATCTGGTCGGGGAATAATCGATCCACCGCCTCAAGCGTTTCCGTAGCTACCGAATCGATGATGCTCGCGGCCTGGAGCGAGGCGGCGATGTGATGAATGAAGAAGATGAGGAACCCGATGGCCACGAACGCCAGCACCAACGCGCCAAGCACCGCCACGCCCGGGACGAATGCGCCTTCCTCACCACTGCGGATCGTCCTCAGCACGACGACGCAATACGCGAAAACGCCTACGAAGACACCGAGAACCGTCTGGTTGGGCCGGTTCCGCACGAAGTTGCGTAAAATCCGTGACGTGTACTGACTCGACGCCAGGGTCAGGGCGACGACCGTGATCGAAAAGGTGACGCCGGCGACGGTGATCATCGAGCCGGCGATGGTCGAAAGCAACCCGCGCGATCCTTCCGCCCCAGCCCCGAACAGAAGCGGCCAGCGCTCCGCTAGCTGCTCGCGGTTGCTGAACGCCTCCACCTCGATCAATCCCACTGCGAGGACGACGGCCCCCGCGACGATTAGCGCCGGGATGAACCACAGGCTCGATCGCAGGTCGTCCCAGAGCTTTTGCAGTCGCGTCATGGGGCATCCCTTAGCAGCGGCCGGGCTTTTCCCGCCCAGCGGTTGGACATCGGAACAGACTTTCTGAATCTGAACGGCATCACGTCGTGCTCTTGCACGATGCGTTCCTCACCCTCGTGGAGCGCGCCGGCCGCCGGTGGCGCCAGGCGGCACTGGGGCGTAAACTCTCGCGCATGATGCACAAGTGGCGGGTCCGATTCGCGTTGGTGGCCGCTGCCGCACTCCTGCTCGTCGCTGCCGATGCGGACGCACAAGAGGCGGTGGCTGGGGCGGACACCGCGGCGCTGGTCGTACAGAACCGGGTCGTGTTCGTGTTCCGGGCGCCGCTCGGCGCGCGGTCGTCCGCCGAGCGCGCGGCCGCCGCGGCGGATCGCATCCGGCAGCTGGCCGAGCAGCGGGTTGACGAGAGCGTAGTCGCCAGCCGGATTCCGGAGGGCGTTCTGCTGTCTGCCGGCGGCCAGCCTGTCTTCGCAATCCTTCCCGGAGACATCGCTCCGGGCACTGGAGATTCGCTCGAGCAGGTCGGCGTGCGCGCCAGTCGCTCGCTGGCAGACGCGCTCAAGGCGGAGCGCGAGCAGCGCAGCCTCAGCCATACGCTGTGGGGCCTGGGCGCGGCTGCGCTGGCCACCCTGTTTTTTGTCGTGCTACTCCGATTGCTCGGCCGCAGCCGTTCCTTGCTCGTTGGGAAGCTGCCGTTCGCCGCGGCGTCGCGTCTCCGCCCGCCATCCATCGGAAACTTCACCCTGGTCAGTGCCGAGCAAATGCTCTGGCTGGTCCGGCGCGCGCTGGAGGCTCTCAGCTGGGGCATCGGGCTCTTCGCGGCGTATCTCTGGCTGACTTTCCTGCTCACTCGTTTCCCCTACAGCGAGCCGTGGGGTAACGCGCTGGGAGAATATCTTGTCCGCACGGTCAAACAGCTCGCGCTCACGGCAGTGGGCGCCGTGCCGGGATTGTTCACCGTCGTCCTCATCTTTTTCGCCGCTCGATTTCTTACGCGGGTACTCGCCGGAATCTTCAAGGCTGTCGAGTCGGGTGAGCTCCAGGTGTCATGGGTCCACGTTGACACGGTGAAGCCGACGCGCAAGCTGCTTACCGCCGTCCTCTGGCTCTTCGCCGTGATCGTGGCGTACCCCTACCTTCCGGGCAGCGGCACCGACGTCTTCAAGGGCGTCAGCGTGCTTGTCGGGCTGATGCTGTCGCTCGGGTCCTCCGGGATCGTGAACCAGGCGATGAGCGGACTTGTGCTGATGTACGCGCGGGCGCTAAGGCCGGGTGATTACGTTCGCGTGAACGACACGGAGGGCACCGTGGCCGAGCTCGGGATGCTTTCCACCAAGATCCGGACGAACAAGCAGGAGCTGGTCACGATCCCGAATGCGGTACTCGTGGGCACGACCACGAAGAATTTCTCGCGGGGCGCCGACGGCGTCGCGACAGGGACGGCGCAGGACGGCGTGCTGCTCTACACGTCCGTTACGATCGGGTATGACGTGCCCTGGCGGCAGGTGCACGCGCTGCTGATTGAGGCCGCGGGGCGCACCGACGGATTGCGACGCGATCCGCAGCCGTTCGTGCGCCAGTCTGCTCTCGCGGACTTCTACGTGGAGTACCAGTTGAACGCGCACCTCGAGCATCCCGAGCGTCGCATCCAGGTGCTCTCCGACCTCCACGCCAACATTCAGGATTGCTTCAACGAGCAAAGCGTCCAGATCATGTCACCGCATTACGAAAACGACCCTTCGCAGCCGAAGATCGTACCACCGGCGAACCGGTATCCGGCACCCGCTCGCGAATGAAAGCGGCCCGGGGGCCGGTCGGGTTCCACTCCTCGTTAGAGCGCGCGCGGGCCAATCTCTGCCAGAAGTACCTTCGCCTTCTTCCGCAGCGCCGTCCGTTCCGTCAGCGGAGGACCAGACATCCCGTTGTCCGGCTCCTGTAGCGGCCAGTTAGCCGGCAGCTTTTAGGCACCATCTGGAAGGCGTGTCGCTAGCGTCCGCCGATACGCCATCACCGACCCAGGGGCATACGCCACTCTCGTCCTAGGGCGTAGCTCACCGCCGCGTCCAACACCTCGTCTCGTCCGGCTCTGATGCCGGCGATAGTCGGCCGGACTTCCAGGTCGGGGATTATCCCGATGCGCTGCGTGGGGGACCGATCGGAATAGAACGCGCCGATCCCGCTGATCGAGCCCTCGAGTCCCCCGGGCAAAGGAATCGCGGAAAGGTTTCCATCGGCCCCGGCCGTCGTGCTGCCGACGACGATCGCATGGGGCGCCGCCCGGAACGCCATAGCCGTGTACTCGGCCGAGCTCTGGGTAACTTCGTCGATCAGGATCACCACGCGGCCCGCGTAATGCGGCTTCTTGGGTTCGAGCACAACCGGCTTCGTCCAGAGGAACGCGCCGGGATTGGCCGCGTCGCCGCGCGTGGGACGAGCGATTTCCGTCCGCTCGCGCACGAGATGTTGCCCCAGCGCGAAGACCACGAACTCGCTCGGATAGTTGCGGATGTCGATCACGAACACCTTCGCCCTGCTGGCGTCCCTCACGTAGTCCGCGGCATCAGCCGCCACGACGGACGACAGCTTCAGGTACGCCACCTCGTTGGTCAGCATCTGGAACGTGTCTCCCGGGCGGTCGTGCCTGCGACCCGCCTCGTGGTCGAGCTGGTTTGCGGGGGCACGTTCGGCGATCAGCTCGAAGCGGCGCCCGGCGCGGCGGCCGGCTACGCTCACCGGGCCCGCAGCGCCCTTGGTCAGCTTGCGGGCGATATCACGTAACCGCGTGGGTTCGTTTGAAGCGGAGTAGTATGGGCGCAGGGCATTCACGAGCGAATCCACGCGCGTGCCAGCGATTGTCTCGATCACATCGCCGACTTCTAGTCCGGTGGCCTGCCCGAGTTCGGGATTCGAGAAACCCGTGACGACGGCCTCTCCCTCGACGAACCTGACGATCACTGGCAGCCGTGCCGTGCCGACGGGCGGTTGCACGCGCAGCGATTTCCACAGGTTGGCGTGCGTGTCGTCGACCCGGGTAATCACTTCAATCATTGTCACGCGATACGTATCCGCGTCCCTGACGGTCATCAGCCGAGGGATGTACTCCGTGAGGACGTCGCCCCAGTCGGCGTCGAGCACGTCGCGGTACGGGAACCAGTACTCAATGATATTCCACCATCGGTACAGTGCGAGCAGCCTGAAGCCCGCGTCCGGGAACGGGTGATCGGCGTAGGCATTCTCGTTCGAGAAGTCAGGATTGCCGACCTCTTGATCGTGACGGACGTAGTACTGCTCCCGCGCGGCGCTCCGGTTCTCGTAGACCGCGACCAGGCGCGCGCTAAGGGCGCGGCCGAGGGTGCTTGTATCTCGGATCCAATCGACGCGGGGGGCAAGGTGAATGTCGGTCGGGACCCTCGCGCAGGGGACGCATGGCGCCGGAGCACCTACGGCTTCCGCCCACGTCGCGATGGCCTCGATTACCGCCGCGCGATCGGAGGCCGCGAGCACCTTCGGCGCCACCCGGAACAATTCGTAATCCCAATTGAGCTGGCCCGCGGTCACTTTAGGGTGGTGGTACTTCAAGAACCCCCAGACTCGCCCGAGGAGCGCCAGATTCTCAACCTGCACTGGCGTGGGTTCCTGGTTCTCGATGCGGGAGCCGCCGTCGAACTCCGTGTCCATCTCGACCGGCTTGGGAGCAGCATGGCAAGAGAGCACGGCGCCGAGTATCAGGAGTGAGTAACCGAGCGCCACCCCGCGCGAACGCCTGATCCGGCGGCACATCATCACTTTTAGACTCATCTGGCCATGCGTTGGGAGCAATCTAGACCGGCGGAATGCTATGGCTTATGAGTTTCGTTCTAGGCGCAAGCTGCGGGCTGTCTTCTCGCGAGGCGGAAGTCTGCTGGAGCGCTCGACGCAGTCGAAAACCTCTCATAATGATGCTCCCGAGTGCCGACAGCTTCATGCCGTAGTGAGGCTGCAAGGACCAACTATTCGCGCAGAGTCACCAAAACAGCTCCCTGAGGATCGCGGTGCCAAAGTCAAGCACGAGGTGTTCTCGATGCGTTAGCGGACCGTTTCCGCAAGACCATTCCCACTACGACTAGTGCCAATCCAAGTAGCGCGGGCGCCCAGAAGCTTGTGATCGGATGAAGAAAATCGACGCCACGGCGTTGCAGCGAAGGGGTGACGAGGCCTACAACGCCCGCGACAATCAGCACAACGCCAAGGCCCAGCACAACCGATGGGAGCTGTCTCATATGGCCCTCTCTCAGTGCAATGCGATTGGTCTGGCTAGTTAATGATTAGACGGCGAAAAAGAATTAGTCAGTCAGGATAGACTGCAGCGAAGCGTAAAAAGCTGCAAGCGGAAGCAGCCTAATACGCATCGGAGCGAACCGGTGCGCATCGCAAGTTCACTGAAGCCGTGGGTTCAGCGCGCGGCGCCTGGATCCCCGCGCTGGAATTAACTGCCGCCGCCGTTAGCTAGACATTGAACCTGAAAAGCATCACGTCGCCATCCTGGACCACGTATTCCTTCCCCTCGGAGCGCACGAGACCCTTGTCCCGCGCCTCCTTCAGCCCACCGCTGGAGAGGAAATCCGCCAGCGCCACGGTCTCGGCCCGGATGAACCCGCGCTCGAAGTCGGTGTGGATCACGCCAGCCGCTTTCGGCGCGGTGTCACCGCGATGAATCGTCCAGGCGCGCACTTCCTGCTCGCCGGCGGTGAAGTACGTCCGGAGGCCGAGCAGTTCGTAGCTCGCCTGGATGAGCCGGTCGAGGCCGGCGGAGTGCAGGCCGAGCGAGTGGAGAAACTCGTCGCGGTCCGCCGGTGCGAGCTGCGCCAGCTCGGCTTCGATGCGCGCGGAGAAGGGGACCACCTGCGCGTGCTCGCCGCTTTTCACGATCGCCTCGCGTAGCGCCATGAGATGAGGGCCTTCGTCGCCGGACAGCTCGTGGTCGGTGACGTTGGCTGAGTACAGCACTGGCTTGGCCGTGAGCAGAGTGAGCGGCGCCAGCACGGCGCGCTCTTCCGCGGAGAGACTGGCTTCCCAGAGTCCCCGTCCGTCCTTGAGAAACTCGTACGCGCGCTTGAGCACGGGGAGCTCGGCCACGGCTTCTTTCTCGCCCGACTTCGCGGCGCGCATGGTGCGGTCGAGCCGTTTCTCGACCGTGCCGAGGTCGGCGAGCGCCAGCTCGAACTCGATGACCTCGCGGTCGCGCACGGGGTCCACCGAGCCCATCACGTGCGTCACGTCCTCGTCCTCGAAGCAGCGCACGACGTGCACGATCGCGTCGGTCTCGCGGATGTTGGCGAGGAACTTGTTGCCGAGCCCTTCGCCTTCGGCCGCGCCTTTGACCAGGCCGGCGATGTCGACGAACTGGACGACGGCGGGAACAACGCGCTTCGGTTGAACGATCTCCGCTAGCTGCTGGAGGCGGGCATCGGGAACCTCCACCATGCCGACGTTCGGCTCGACGGTGCAGAACGGATAGTTGGCCGCATCCGCCGCCGCCGAGGTAAGGGCGTTGAAGAGGGTGGATTTGCCGACGTTGGGGAGACCGACGATGCCGAGGCGAAGCACAGGAAGCTATTGGCTGTTGGCTATTGGCTGTTGGCTAACGACCAACAGCGGTCGTCGCGCGAACTCGAATACTAGTGCAATGAAAGGATGATGCTGATTCCGATGCCGCCCTTGAGCCTGAACGCATGCAAGACTATCGAAAACTTCGCGTTTGGCAGACGGCCCATGCTCTGGTGCTGAAGGTTTATATCGCTACCAAAGACTTTCCGGCAGCGGAGCGATATGGATTGACTGCTCAGCTCCGTCGCTCTTGCTGTTCGATCCCGGCGAACATCGCGGAGGGATCAATGCGCAGCTCGGATCCGGGCTTTGGTCATTTCATCCAGATCGCGGCAGCGTCTGCCAGTGAATCCGACTACCACCTGCTGCTCGCTCGAGACCTCTGGTACCTGCCACCCGAGATCCACGAGCAACTTGCTACAGAGCTCCAAGGTCTTCGGCGCGGGATTTCGGCATTACAGAAATCCCTGAAGAAGAGTCGATCAGTCAGTAAAGCAGCAGTCCTTAGCTAACAGCCAATAGCCAACAGCCAATAGCTCCCTACGCAATAAACCACGGCGCCAGCACCAAGCTCACGATCGACATCAGCTTGATGAGAATGTTCATGGACGGACCCGACGTGTCCTTGAACGGATCGCCCACAGTGTCGCCGACCACCGCCGCCATGTGCGCGTCCGAGCCCTTGCCGCCGTACAGACCGCCCTCGATGGACTTCTTGGCGTTGTCCCACGCGCCGCCGGCGTTGGCCATGAACAGCGCCATCATCACGCCGGTCACCGTCGCGCCGGCGAGGAATCCGGCCAGCGCTTCGATACCCATGAACTTGCCGACCACTACCGGAAGGCTGATGGACACGACTCCGGGAACGATCATCTCCTTGAGCGCGCCCTTGGTCGAGATGTCCACGCAGCGCGCGGAGTCAGGCTTGCCCGTGCCTTCCAGCAGGCCGGGGATCTCGTGGAACTGGCGGCGAACCTCTTCCACCATCTTCTCGGCCGCGCGTCCTACCGCGGTCATCGTAGATGCGCCGATGAAGAAGGGAACCGCGCCGCCGATGAACAGGCCGATCACTACCATCGGGTTGAGCAGGTTCACGCCGGTCTCCGCGAGCCCCACCGCCGACGCGTAGGCACTGAACAGCGCCAGCGCGGTGATGGCGGCGCTGCCGATCGCGAAGCCCTTGCCGATCGCGGCGGTGGTGTTGCCGAGCGCGTCGAGCCCGTCGGTGATCTTGCGGACCTCCGGGCCGAGGTGCGCCATCTGCGTGATTCCGCCGGCGTTATCGGCGATGGGGCCGTACGCGTCCACCGACATGGTGATGCCGACCGTCGCGAGCATGCCGACGGCGGAGATCGCCACACCGTACAGTCCGGCCATCGTGAAGGCGACGTAGGTCGCCGCGCAGATGAGCAGCACGGGGATCACCACGCTGCGCATGCCGATCGCCAGTCCGGCAATGATGTTGGTCGCCGGTCCACGCTGCGACGCGGCCGCGATTACTCCGACCGGGCGCGACGCCGTGTAGTACTCGGTCGCCAATCCGATCGCGAGGCCCGCGACCGTTCCGGCGACGATCGCCCAGAAGGGCCCGAGCGCGCCGAAGGCGACGCCGTCTGGCGAGAGATTGGTGAACGGGATGTTGAGCGTGATGATGTAGGCGAAGACGAGGAACAGGACCGCCGAAACGATCGTCACGGTGCGCAGCGCGGTGGCCGGATTCCCGCGGGCCAACAGCCGGACCATGAGCACGCCCACGAGCGACGCGGCCAGTCCGGAGACCACGTAGGCGAGTGGCAGCACCATTGCAGGCAGGATGTTCCCTCCGGCGATCGCCGCCGACGAGACCGCGATGGAGATGGTGGCGATGATGGAGCCGACGTAGCTCTCGAAGATGTCCGCGCCCATACCCGCCACGTCGCCGACGTTGTCGCCGACGTTGTCCGCGATGGTCGCGGGATTGCGTGGATCGTCCTCGGGGATACCTGCTTCCACCTTGCCTACGAGGTCGGCGCCGACGTCGGCCGCCTTGGTGTAGATGCCGCCGCCGACGCGCGCGAACAGGGCGATCGAGCTTGCGCCCATCGCGAACCCGGAAATCACCTCGGAGAAGGCGCGCGGATCGCTGCCGCTCGCGTCCGCCCAGAGCAGGGTGAACACCGCGCCGATTCCCAGGATGCCGAGCGAGGCGACGCTGAGCCCCATGACGGCGCCGCCGTTGAAGGCGATCTGCAGCGCGGACGCCTGGCCTTCAGCGCGCGCGGCTTCGCTGGTGCGGACGTTGGCGCGCGTGGCCGCCTGCATGCCAGCCAGGCCGGCGAGCACCGACGAGAATCCGCCGCCGAGGTAAGCCATCGCGGTGCGCGTGCCGATCGCCCACGCCAGCAGGCCGGCGACGATCAGGAGGAAGGGGAGCAGCACGGTGTACTCGCGCTTGAGGAACGCCATCGCTCCCTCGTGGATCCGCTCGGAGATCTCCTGCATGATCTCGGAGCCGGGCGAGTGGCGGATTATCGAGCGATAGACCAGCATGGCCGCGGCCAGTCCGATCAGTCCGATCCACCACGCCGAGCTCGCGGCGTCCACCCACCCGTTCGACACGATTACCGCTTCGGTCATGATTTCTTTTCCCTGTTGTGAACGTTCATCGCCACGTCGACGCCTTCCCTGACCCACAGCTCCACCGCCTCGGTGAGCCGCGGCAGCAACTCGACAATCATATCACCCTCGTCCCGCGCGAACGGCGCGAGCACGAAGCTCGCCAGATCGCGATAGATGCCGGCCCGCTCCGGCGAGGGTCCCACCCCCACCCGCAGGCGCGCGTACTCGCGGCTCTGTAGCGCGTCTTCCACGCTCTTCAGTCCGTTGTGGCCACCCGCGCTGCCGTGCGCCCGCAGCCGGTACCGGCCGACCTGGAGCGCCACTTCGTCCACCACGACGAGCAGGTCCGTCGACTGGTCCCACCCCGCCTTGCGGACGAACGGCCGCAGCGCGATGCCGCTCAGGTTCATGTACGTCCGCGGCTTCACCAGCCGCACGTGCGTCCGGCCGAGCATCCCAGCCGACACGTACGCGTCCCCGTCGCGCTTCCACCGGTCGAACCGCCAGACGTCGGCGCAGTGGTCCACTACCCACCAGCCGACGTTGTGCCGCGTGGCTTCGTATTCGCGCCCGGGATTGCCGAGGCCGAGGATGACCTTCAAAGACGTGACTAGTGACTAGTGACTGGTGACTAGTGACTGCGGAACAGCTGGAACCAGGTTGGTTAGCTGTTCACTAGTCACTAGTCACTAGTCACTAGTCACTTCTCCTCTGGTGCTTCGGCCTCTGCTTCCTTACCGCGGCCGATCACTTCCGGCTCGGCTTCGCCCTCGACCGGCTCGGCGGCAACGGCCGTCTCCTCGACCACCGCGCGCGGCGCGGCGACGACGCAGACCGGGGCTTCCGGATCGTTGAGAACCTCGACGCCCTCGGGGAGCTGCAGCTCGCTGACGTGGATCGAGTGGCCGATCAGCACGCCCGTGACGTCCACCTCGATGTGATCGGGCATGGACGACGGGTCCACGCGGATCGACAGCTCGCGCAGCGTCTGATCCATGACGCCGCCGGACGCGCGCACGCCCTCGGGCACGCCGAGCAGGACGATCGGGATGTTGACCTGCACCTTCTCGCCGGCGACCAGCTCCTGAAAGTCCACGTGCAGGATCTGGCGCTTGAACGGGTGCCGCTGGATCTCGCGGATCAGCGTCTTGGTCATGTGGCCGTCGAGCGACAGCTCGATAACGGTGCTCTCGGCGGAGATGTGCGATAGAAGCTTCTCGAACTCGCGCGTGTCCAGCGTGAGCGCCTGCGGCTCGCGCGCGTGGCCGTAGACCACGCCGGGGATCCGCCCCGCCGAGCGGAGCGAGCGCGCCGGGCCTTTGCCGGAGGTGGTACGCGGAGTCGCGGATAGTTGTGCGGTTGCCATGATAAAACCTCTAAGAAAAGCTGTTAGCTATTGGCTATTGGCTCTTGGCCACGGCGGAAGGCGAGGTAACGAAGGGCGGTTACCAACAGCCAACAGCCAATAGCCAACAGCTCAGTTATCAGTCAAACAACGAGCTCACCGACTGCTCGGCATGAATAAACCTCACTGCCTTGGACAAAAGCTCGCCCACGGACAGCACTGTCAGCGTGTCGAACCGCGACTCTTCCCGGATGGCGATCGTATCCGTCACCACCACTTCCTTGATCGGAGCGGCGCTGAGCCGCTCCTTCGCCGGGCCGGAGAGAAGCGCGTGCGTCGCGCAGACGTACACGTCGCCCGCCCCCAGCTCCTTCAGTGCGCGCGCGGCCTCGGAGACCGTGCCCGCCGTATCGATCATGTCGTCGGCGAGAATGCAATCCCGCCCTTCCACTTCTCCAACGACGTTCACGACCTCCGACACGTTCGCCTGCGGGCGACGCTTGTCGATGATCGCGAGCGTCCCGTCCAACCGCTTCGCGAAGCCACGCGCCATCTTCGCCGAGCCTACGTCCGGCGCCACCACCACCACGTCGTGCAGGTTCTTCCGCTTGAAATGCGACACGAGCACCGGTGCGGCATACAGATGATCCACCGGAACGTCGAAGAATCCCTGCAGTTGATGCTGGTGGAAATCGATCCCCACCAGGCGGTTCGCGCCCGCTTTCGTGATCACGTTCGCCACGAGCTTCGCGCCGATGGCCACCCGCGGCTGGTCCTTGCGGTCCTGTCGCGAGTACCCGTAGTACGGCATCACGCAGGTCACTCTCGCCGCCGATGCGCGCTTCGCCGCGTCGATCAGCAGCAGAAGCTCCATCAGGTTGTCCGCGGGAGGATTCGTCGGCTGAACGATGAAAACGTCGTTGCCCCGCACGTTCTCGTCGATTCGGACGAACAGCTCGCCATCGGCAAAGCGGCTCAGCGTGACCTTGCACAGCTCCACCCCGAGCTGCGACGCCATCTCTTCGGCCAGCGCACGATTGGCAGAGCCGCTCATGAGCTTGAAGCCGTGACTAGGTACGGCCAGTCCGTCCATTGTCACAGCCCTGTAAGATACGGTGTGCCAGCGAGTTTAGTCAATCGGACGAGCCCGATTGACGGCGAGTTGCCCCCGGTGGATTCGAACCACCATTCTCGGCTCCAAAGGCCGATGTCCTGCCGTTGGACGAGGGGGCAGTGGGTGGCTGAAAC
Source organism: uncultured Gemmatimonadaceae bacterium (assembly GCA_964350145.1). Lineage (GTDB taxonomy): Bacteria > Gemmatimonadota > Gemmatimonadetes > Gemmatimonadales > Gemmatimonadaceae > JACDCY01. The sequence continues at coordinate 40,889 of CAYGJL010000009.1, read as the reverse complement.
TTAGTCCATACGCGCCAGCGGTACAACGTGAGCGGCGGTCGGGTAGTAGGTCGATTCCGGTGCCGTTGCCTGGTGATTGCGGATTGAGGACCCTTGCGGCCTCAGGACTCACTCCAATCGCGGATCTACGATTAATCGAGGACTGAGGGTTGCGGAGAAAAACAATCCGCACTTCTTTCGCTCCCTCCTCAGTCCTCCGTCCTCGATTAATCGCCGATCCGCGATGGCCGTTAGTCCTGAGGCCGCACGGTCCTGAGTCCCCAGTCCGATTGCCCTCCACTGGCGGTCGCCGTCCGAATCTCGTGCCATCCCGATCCTCTCGGTTCAGGCTCGGGACTGGCATCCGGATCGAATATCCCGAACACGGCCGAGCCGGACCCCGTGAGCATCGCCAGCCGCGCGCCACGAGCGAGCATCGATTCGCGGATCGCGCCGACGACTGGGTGGCGCGCCGCGACTTCCGCAAAAAAGTCATTTCCAGCATGGGCCGCAGCGTTCTCCCACGAGGAAAACGCGACGCCGGGGAGAGTGGGCGGCGCCGGCTCAGCACCACGGGACCGGCCGAGCCAGCCATATGCCTCCTTCGTCGAAATGTGCAACGGCGGAATGCCCAGCAGGACCGGCCGCCGGGGGAGAGGCGGGAGCGCCAGCAGCCGCTCGCCGCGGCCCCACCCCACGGCGATGACGTCGTCGCTCACCAGGAATGGCACGTCGGAGCCGATCGACGCGGCCAGCGACAGCAGCTCCGCGGCCTGGAGCGGCGCCGGCGCCAGCGCGTTGAGCGCGCGCAGCACCGCGGCCGCATCGGCGCTGCCGCCCCCGAGACCGGCGCCGACGGGAATCAACTTTTCCACGCGGATGCCAACGCGGGGATGCCAGTCCGCCCGCTCCTGGTACGACTTCGCGGCGAGCACCGCGAGATTTTGCTCGGCCGGCCCGCTGGCCATGATCAATGACTCGTCGCCGGAGACGTCGAGCTCGACGCCGCCGCCGTCGGACACCGACACGGTGATCCTGTCGGCCAGCTCCAGCCGCTGAAAAACCGTCTCGATCCAGTGGTAGCCGGAATCGCCGAGGGCTAGAACCTTGAGGCGAAGGTTGATCTTCGCCCGGGCGTTCACCTGAACGCTGCTCAACGCTGCTCGGGTGCCGCTTTCAGGTCGCGGAAGTGCATGCCCAGCCGCACGAAGTAGTACGCGCCCATCAAGGTGATTGGAATGAACGTGAGAATGTGAAAGCCGATCGCCCAGCTCGTGGCGAGCGCGGCCGACACTCCGTAGACCGCCAGCGTGAGCACCGCGATCGCCTCGAAGACGCCGAAGAACCCGGGGGCCGACGGCAAGGCCACGCCGAATCCCGTGACGGTCTGCACGAACAGCGCGGCCGAAAACGGCAGGTCGATGCCCACGGCGAGAAATCCCAGCCACGTTCCCAGCCCGGCGATGAGCCAGTGCACCAGGGTCCAGACGAACACCAGCACGAATCGGCGCGGGCGGCGCATCACGCTGAGCCCGTCGCTGAAGCGCTGCAGCGCCACTCTGCCACGCTCCTCGAGCTTCGGCGAGATCCGCCGGGAAAAAATCTCGAACGTGACGATCAGCGCGCGCGGGAAGAACACGAGCAGATAGACGATCGCCAGCAGCGCACCCGTCAACGCGGCCCCCGCGACCGCCCACTCGGCGAGCGGCTGGCCGGCGATCTTGGCGTTGGCGGGAAACGCGGGATCCATGATCGCGACCAGGCCGAGCGCGAGCAGCACGACCGCGTCGAACAGCCGGTCCACCACCAGCGACGCGACGGAGGTCGAGAAGGAAACCTTGGGGACCTCGCGGGTCAGCGCGAACGCGCGCGCCAGCTCTCCGGCGCGCGCGGGGAGCACATTGTTGATCATCATCCCGATGGCGGTCGCGCGCCACAGCGGGCCGAAGGGCAGGCCGGGCGCGATAGGCTCGAGAATCACCCGCCACCGCAGTGCCCGGATCGGGAAGATGACCGTCGCCGCGACGGTGGCCAGGAAAAAGAGCCACGGGTCGGCGCGGGCCAGCTCGGCCCACACGGCCGCGAGCGAGACGTCGCGCAGGACCCACAGCAGCAGCGCACCACTCAGGAGGAATCCCGCGAGGCCGCGCCAACCGGACTTCATTGATGTCAGGCCGTGGCGGCTAGTTCCATCAGATCCATGAGCTCGTCGAGCTCCTCCGGAGTCGGCTCCCGCGCCGCGGCTGCCTGCGCCGCCCGAATCTCTCGTGCCCGCACCAGCGCCGTGCGCCCTGAGTACAGCAATGACTCTATCGGGACGAGTCCGCCCGCGGCTGCCACTGCCGGCTGACTGTCCAGCTCCATTCCCTCGAACCCGGCGAGCCCCTCGGAGATGAGCGATTGCAGCTCCCGGCCGCGCGGAGTCGTGCGCTCGCCACCGGCGGGCGGCCTCGCCTGCGGCGGAGTGGGAGTTCGAGTCGGAGGCTGCGGAGCTCTTTGCCGGGGAGCGGGCGCCTGAGCCACTTCCGCCGGACGCGCGGATGCGGTGAGGGCGGGGGCCGGTGCGGGCCGGGGACGCTCGGCGCGCGCCGCCGCAGCGTCTCCCTTGTCCGGCGCGGGCTCGCGCAGCTGCTGCTCGAACTGCGTCTGCGGAGTCACGGCCACATAGATGACGTGCGGTCCCCCGTCGTCGTGAAACAGCCGCGCGATTGGCACGACCATTGAGTTGGCCTTCTTGTCCACCGACGGAGCGAAGGCGTGCAACGCGTCGGCGATCGCGGCCGCGCGCTCGCTCTCGCCGGCGCCCCAGGCACCGGCGGCCGAGATCAGCTCCGGCAGCTCGTACAGCACAGCCTGCAGCGAGTAGGACAGCGGCTCGGTCCACTGCGTGCGGCGCGTGTGCAGCGACCGCGCGATCCGTTCCATCCGCCCGGCCACAATTGCAAGGTCGCTGAGCCGGACCATGGTCGCCGCCCCGCGCATGCCGCGCGCGGCGCGCAGCATCTGGCCGGTGTCGCGCTCGGGGGCGGGCAGCCACATGAGCTCGCGCAGCGTTGCGGCGTAGCTGACGGATTCTGCGACGAAGAACTCGAGCAGCCGCGCGGGCACATCGTGGGCTGAGACGGTCATCGGCGCCAACTCTATGGCGGCGGAGGTGCAACGTCAAACATCCGCGCAGAGCAAATGGCTTCCTTCATCTCGGCCACCGCCGCTGTGAGCCCCACGAAGAGCGCCCGGCTGACGATCGAGTGACCGATGTTCAACTCCTCGATTTCCGGGACGGCGCTGACTGCCCGGACGTTGGCAATCGTCAGGCCATGGCCCGCGTGAATAGCCAGTCCGAGCGCGGCGCCACGCTCCGCCGCGGCGCGGATCTCGTCCAGCCGCTCGCGGTCCCCGGGCGCGTGCGAGTACCGCCCCGTGTGCAGTTCGATGGCGTCGCACCCGAGATCGCGCGACCGCTCGACGTCCTCGATGGACGGGTCAATGAACAGTGACGCGCGAATGCCGGCGGCGCGAAGCTCCTCGATCGCCGCGTGAATGCGCGCCGGATCGTGGGCGAGGTTCAGTCCCCCCTCGGTCGTAACTTCCTCGCGCCGCTCGGGTACGAGAGTGACCTGCTCCGGCCTGGTCGCAACCGCAATGCCGAGCATCTCCGGCACGCAGGCCAGCTCGAGATTGAAGTACGTTTTAATGACCTTTCGCAGCCCCCGCACGTCTGAGTCCTGTATATGACGGCGATCCTCCCGCAGGTGGGCCGTGATTCCGTCTGCTCCCGCCGCCTCGCACACGCGCGCGGCCTCGAGCGGATCGGGCTCGCTGCCGCGACGGGCCTGACGGAGGGTCGCGACATGATCGACGTTGATGTACAGCCGTTGGCGGGTTGCTTGCATTTTTTCCGGCGGTTAGGTTCGCTTTCCCCGTAGCATGGAGCCGCACGTGCGCAATACTCTTCTGGTGACAGCTGTGCTTCTCTCCCTGGGCGCGTGCGCGACGGCGCCCATCGCGAACCCGGGGCCCGCGCCTTCAACGAACGACGGGCTCGGCGCTCTGGCGCCGCGGCTGGCGGCCGACGCTTTCCTCGAGGCCGTGCGGACCGAAGATCTACAGGCCATCGGCGCCACGTGGGGGACGTCGCGGGGACCGGCGCGCGAGACGATCGAACGGACCGAGCTGGAGAAGCGCGCCATCATTCTGCAGTGCTATCTCCAGCATGACAGCTATCGGGTGCTCGGCGAGGTTCCGGGCGACGCGGGGCGGCGCGTGGTCCGCGTCGAGATCACGCGAGGGACCCAGAAGCGGCAACCCAGCCTGCACACCGTGCAGGGCCCGGGCGGAAGATGGTACGTGGAGAACGTAGACCTCGCGGCCGTGCGGGATTTTTGCGGACTCGAATAGAATTCCTGAGGCGGGCGGCGACGTGGGTCAGTCCTCGGTGAGCTCGACCAGAATGCCGCCGGTGGATCGCGGGTGGAGAAAGGCGATCCGCTTTCCCTCGGCGCCGATCCGCGGAACCTGATCCACCAGCTCGACGCCGTTCGACCTGCACTTCTCGAGCGCCGCTTCCAGGTCGGGCACCGCGAAGCAGATGTGATGGATCCCCGGGCCCCGCTTGGCCAGGAACCGGCCGATCGGCGAGGTCTCGTCGGCGGACTCCAGCAGCTCGACTAGCGACCCGTCCGCGTCGAAAGCCTGGATGCGGGCGCCGTCGGAATCGTTAACCGGGACGCTCTCCAGCCCGAGGACGTCCCGGTAGAACGGGAGCTGCGCGTCTATCGCGCTCAGCGCGATCCCTACGTGCGCGATCCGCGTCGTCGGTCGTGTTGGATGAGTCATTAGATTACCGCGCTGGAGGCATGGTCTTCGCTAATTGTGCACAACAGGCGCAGTCCCGCGCCACGGAGGAATACATAATGTCGAACGTGGTAACCGTCACGGACGCCGATTTCGAGAGTGCAGTGGAGCAGAACGCGGGCCTCACCGTGGTGGATTTCTGGGCGATTTGGTGCGGGCCCTGCCGGATGATCGCGCCTTCGCTGGAGGAGCTGGCGGGGCAGTATGCGGACACAGTCAAGGTCGCCAAGCTCGACGTGGACATCAACGTCCGGACCGCGAGCCGGTTTCAAGTTAGGTCCATCCCCACGGTTCTGTTCTTCAAGGACGGCAAGGTCGTGGATCAGGTCATCGGCGCCGTGCCGAAGGCGACTTTCGAGGCGAAGATCAAGGAGCACGTCGCATAACGGGGCGTCTTTTTCTCGTCAGTACCCCGATCGGAAACCTCGGCGACATATCGTTCCGCGCGGTCGAGGTTTTGAAGTCCGTGGACGTGATCCTGGCGGAGGACACGCGCCATTCCCGCCGCTTGCTCGACCACTACGAAGTCGGGACCCCCACGAGCGCGTACCACGAGCACAATGAAGCGCGAGCCACGCCGAAGATCCTCGAGCGGCTAGCCGCGGGCCAGGACGTAGCGCTCATCTCGGACGCGGGTACGCCTTTGCTCTCGGATCCCGGCGCGCGCCTCGTGGCCGGCGCAATCGAAGCGGGAATCGAAGTCGTGCCTGTCCCGGGTGCGTCAGCGCTGCTAGCCGCATTGGCCGCCGCCGGTCTTAGCGCCGAGCGCTTCACTTTCTTCGGATTTCTGGAGCGGCGCGGCCGCGCGCGCGGCGAGGCGATCGCCGAGATCGTCGCGACTCCCCATACCTGCGTGCTGTACGAAGCGCCGGGTCGGGTCGGGGCGACGCTGCGGGAGCTGGCTGACGCGGGCGCGGGCGAGCGGGAGTGCGCGGTGGCGCGGGAGCTGACGAAGAAATTCGAGGAGATCAAGCGGGGTACTGTCGCCGGGTTGGCGGAGCACTACGGAGAAGAAGGACCGCGGGGGGAAGTAGTCATCGTGCTCGGTCCGCGGGCGGAGGGGCAGGTTGATGAAGGCGAGCTCCGAAAGCATGCGGAAGCGCTGCGGTCCGAAGGGAAGACTGCTCGGGAGATTGTCGCGGGGTTGACTGCGATGGGGGCGTCGAGGAACGTGGCGTACAGATTGGGCCACGAACGGGCTCCATGAATATTCCAGCCGGGATGCAAGCTGTGAGTGGGAGTTTGTGAGCTGGAGTTTTGAGTAACTCACCGCTCGAGCTCGGAACTCGTACTCATAGCTTGCATCCCGCCTGTCTTCGACCTGGAGCGTCCGCCCCGAGCTAAATTAGCCCCCATGTCGAAAACTGTTCTTCCCGGCAAAATCGTCTGCGTCGGTCGCAATTATGTCGAGCACGCCAAGGAGCTCGGCAACGAGGTTCCCAAGAGCCCGCTGATTTTCCTCAAGCCGCCCTCTGCCGTCATCTCCGACGGCGAGCCGATCCGGCTTCCATCGGCGTCGCAGCAGGTCGAGTTCGAGGGTGAGATTGGAGTCGTCGTCGGCCAGCGGCTGACCCGCGCGAGTGAAGCCGATGCCCTCGGCGCGATTCGCGGGATCGTCGCCGTGAACGACGTTACCGCGCGAGACCTGCAGAAGACGGACGGACAGTGGACGCGCGCGAAGGGCTTCGATTCATTCTGCCCGATCGGCACGGAGTCCCACGGCATTCCGGATCTGACCAAGCTCACCGTGGTCACCCGCGTCAACGGCGAGGAGCGCCAGCGCGGCTCCAGCGCGCAGATGGTGTTTTCCATCCCGATGCTGCTGTCGTACATCTCCAACATCATGACGCTGGAGCCGGGCGACCTGATTTCCACCGGTACGCCGTCGGGAGTCGGGCGGCTCGCGCCGGGCGACGTCGTGGAAGTCGAGATCGAGGGAGTGAGCCGCGTGAGCAACCCGGTCGCGGAGAGCCGCTGATGCCGCCGTACACAAAGCGCGTGCTCGCTCTGCCGGAGTACCCGCTCGGCAAGATTCCCGCGCGCAAGCGCGAGCTTATCGCGCAGGGCGTGGACGTGATCGACCTCGGGGCGGGGGACGCCGACCTCGCTGCGCCCGCCGTGGCCATCCAGCGCATGCGGCGCGAAGTCGAGCGACCTGAGATCAGCCGGTACGGATTCGCGCTCGGCTTGATGGAGTACCGCGAAGCGATCGCGCGGTTCATGCAGCGGCGGTTCGCGCAGAAGTTCGATCCGATGACGGAGGTCGTCCCGCTGATCGGCTCGAAGGAAGGGATCGCGCACCTCGCGCTCGCGTATCTCGAGCGCGGCGACGTCTCCATCATGCCCGAGCCTGGCTATCTCGCGTACCTCGGCGGCACTGTCCTCGCTGAGGGTGAGGCCTACAGGTACGCGCTCCGCCCGGACAACGATTTTCTGGTTGATCTCGACGAGGTGCCCGCGGACGTGCTGGAGCGGGCGAAGATCCTGTATCTCAATTATCCAGGCAACCCTACGGGCGCCATCGCGCCACCAACCTATTTGAAGGGGATCGTCGACCGCTGCAAGGAACTCGACATCCTGCTGGTGTATGACAACGCCTACTCCGAGCTTGCGTTCGACGGCTACGTGCCGCCGAGCATTTTCGAGATTGAGGGCGCGCGGGATGTGGCGATCGAGTTCCACTCGATGTCCAAGACTTACAACATGACCGGATGGCGCTGCGGTTGGGCGTGCGGCAATCCGGAGATTGTGTGGCCGCTCGCGAAAGTGAAGTCGTTCATAGACACAGGGGTATTTCTGGGCATTCAGGCTGCGGCGGCATCGGCGCTCGATAACTGGGAGGATTGGGCACCGCGTAACGCGGCGGTGTTCCAGGAGCGGCGCGACGCGGCCGTCGAGAGCTTCGCCGAGGCCGGCTTTCCGTGCGTCAGCCCCAAGGCGTCTATGTATCTCTGGCTGCCGCTGCCGTCGAGCATTCCCAGCGCTGAGTTCGCGACGAAGTTGATGGAGGAAGAAGGCGTCGTCGTGCTTCCCGGCTCGGCGTTCGGCCCGGGAGGAGAAGGATTTTTCCGGGTTTCGTTCATTACTTCTCCTGACAGAATTCGCGAAGCCGCGGCGCGTGCCGGCCGCGTGCTGGCGAGTTTCGGAGCGGCAGCGGCGTGAAGCGCCGGTTCTCGCCTGCCGTTCTCGTCTCCCTCGCCGCGCACGTGGTGGTGGGTGTCGTGATTGTGCAGTCGCTGCACGTGCCCTCGCGGTTCAGTTGGCTGTACCCCCGGGAAAAGGCAGCGGCAGTTCCCGTCGAGCGGATCGGCTTCCTGTCGATTCCGCGCGGCACGGGTCCCGCCGTGGCCGGCCGCAGAGGCGGCGACGGCAGCCCGGTCACGGCGGTGCCGGCTCCAGCGCTGGTCGCGCCGACCGTGACCCTGGACCGTATTCCGTCTGCTCCCGCGGCGGCCGCGGCCGCGCCCGTTACCGGAACAGGACCGCTAGTCGGCGGCGGCGGGCCGACACGCGGCGTGCGGCCGTCGTACACCGGGCCCGAGGTGTGGGCTCGGCCCGGGAGGATACTCGTCGCTCCGCGCACAACGGCCCAGGTCATCGACGACGCGATCCGCGCCGACGTTGGGCGCATCACCGATTCGGTGCTGGCGCTCGGACCGCGCCGCGATCCGACCGACTGGACCGTCGAGCGCAACGGTCAGAAGTGGGGAATTGATCAGCGCGCAATTCGCCTGGGGCCGGTGTCCATCCCCACGGCGCTGCTCGCGTTGCTGCCGATCAACGTGCAGGCCAATCCGATCACGTCTCAGCGTGAGCGGCAGATCAATTACATGCAGCGCGACATTGCCTTCCATGCGCAACGCTCGATCAACGAGAACGAGTTCAAGACCGCAGTGCGCAATCTGCGGTTGCGGAAGGAGCGCGAGCGCGCGGAGCAACGGCAGCAACAAAAAGAGCGGGAGCCAGAGGCCCCCGCTCGAGACGGGTCCGGAACGAACTGACCGTTACGAGGTGAGTGTCGCCCTCGGCATCGGCGGGTTGTCGCAGAACGGCCGGAAGACGCCGCACACGATCCCGATCACGTGAGAATCCGCGCCCGGCTCCAACACGATGTCCTTTTCCGAGATGTTCGCGGGCTGCAGCACCACTGACCCGTTCTTCCGCGTGTACGTGCGGATCGTCGCGTCGGCGCCCATGCGCACCGCGACCATGTCGCGCTCCGCGGGGTTCCCGGACGGATTGATCAGCAGATAATCGCCGTCGTTGATCCCGCGGCCGACCATCGCCTCGCCCTTCGCTCGAAGCATGAAGGTGTCGTTACTCGGAAGGAAGCGGCGATCCACCGTGATGAATCCTTCACGGTTGTCGGGTGTGAGCGCCGGTTCGGTCGCATTGATCCTGCCGTAGTACGGCACTGGCTGGGTGTTGATCGCGCCGGCGAAGCCGAGCAGCCGCACGCCCCTCGATCGCGCGGGATCCCGCTCGATGTACCCCTTTCGCGTCAGCGACTGCAGCAGGTCGGAAACGGTTTTGGTGGACTTGATCTTGAACCGTGCTCCGATGTCACGGATGCTCGGCTGGTACGTGTTTTCTGCCGTGAAGTCCAGGAGATACTGGTAGACGGAGTTCTCGAGGCTTGTCAACGGTTCGGACATGTAGTCTCCCTGCGGGGGCGGCGTCAGCGACGAGCGTGCCTCATCGGAGCCGGCAAACTGCGGATAATCTGCGCATCACTGTGGCGCGGGTCAACTATCGGGCGCAAGTCGCGCAATCGCGGATTGCATTCGGCTCAGGGATTTTTCCCGGCCGAGGGCGAGCAACACGTCAAAAATGCCGGGGCTCACGCTCATTCCGGTCAGGGCTACGCGCATGGGCTGGAAGATCTTGCCGGCCGTCGTGCCGCGCTCGTCCGCGAGCATGCGCAGCGCGGCTTCGAGAGCCTCGGCCGTCCATTCCGCCGTCGCGTCCAGCTTGTCGCGTGCGGCTTGCAGCAGCGCGGCGGCTTCGGCGGGATCCTTCCATGATTTCGCCACCGCGTCAGGGTCGTACGTAATTGCGTCCGAGAGGTAAGGCGTGGCCTGCCGCACGACGTCGTGGATCGTTCGCGCGCGAACGCGCAGCAGCTCCAGCAGCGCCATGTATCGATCACCGCGGAGCTGGTCCGCGGTACCAAGCCCGGCGGCGACCAGTGCGGGAGTCACGCGCGGCTCGAGCTTTTCCAGCGGCAAGGACGACAGATACTGGCCGTTCATCCATTCCAGCTTCTGCGTGTCGAACACCGCTGCTTTTTTCTGCAGGCCGTCCGCCGAGAACAGCTCGATCATCTCTTCGAGCGTCATGATCTCGCGGTCGCCGCCGGGAGACCAGCCGAGCAGCGCGAGGAAATTCACCATCGCTTCGGGCACTATGCCGAGGTGCTGGTAGTCGCCCACCGCTGTCGCGCCATGCCGCTTGCTCAGCTTCTTGCCGTCCATCCCGTGAATCATCGGCAGATGCCCGAACTGTGGGACGGGCTCGCCAAGCGCGCGGTACAGCATGATCTGCTTCGGCGTGTTGGAGATGTGGTCGTCGCCGCGCATCACGAGCGTGATGCCCATCGCCACGTCGTCGGAGACGACCGCGAGATTGTAGATCGGCGTCTCGTCGGAGCGGAGCGCGACGAAATCGTCCACGTCCTTGTTGGGGAAGGCGATCGTGCCGTGCACGAGGTCGTCCCACTCCGTGGTTCCGTCGGGCACGCGGAAGCGAACGACGAACTGCTCGCCGCCGGCTACGCGCGCGCTCACTTCGTCCGCGCTCAGCCGGTCACAGCGGCGGTCGTACTTGAAGCTCTCCTTGCGCGCGTCCGCTTCCTTCCGCCGCGCGTCCAGCTCCGCGGGAGTGCAAAAGCAGCGGTACGCTGTGCCGCTGTCGAGCAGGCGGCGCACGTCGTCCTGATGCCGCGCGAGGTTCGCGCCCTGGTGCACGACTTCGCTGTCCCAGTCGAGCCCGAGCCAGCCGAGTCCCTCGAAGATCGCGCGGGTGCTTTCCGCGGTGCTGCGTGCCTTGTCGGTATCCTCGATGCGCAGCAGCATCTTGCCGCCGTGCTTGCGCGCCCAGAGCCAGTTGAATAGCGCGGTTCGCGCGCCTCCGACGTGGAGATAGCCAGTGGGGGACGGGGCGAAGCGGAGGCGTGGGTTGGTCGAGGCGTCGATTTTTTCGCTCGGTGATGAGTCGGAAGAGGCGTTTAGGCGTCGGTGGGCGGCCGCCGAAGCCGGCTAGAACCGAACGTTGAAGATGAAACTCTGCGCGACCATTTGGCTAACCGGTTGGCGGTCGACCATCGCCGGAATGAATCGGAAGCTACGCGAGTGTGTTCGAACCGCTTCACTGAATTCCGAATGATTCGAAAAAAGCACCTTGAACGTCCCCGGCCGGACGCGACCCAAGCTGTCGACGATGAAGCGGGCCCGCACCTCGCCGGTCATTCTCATTTCTCGCAACGCCTTCGGGTAGGGGACCTGTTGAGTCTCAGGGATGGGGATTGCTCCGCTGGTCCGGAGCGGTGCTCGCGCGCCAAACTCACGAGCAGGCAGGTGCTTGGCCACGCTCGCCGCGGAATTCAGGAGCTGGACGAATCTCCGTAGCTCGGCCGTCCCGACGGTCACGCCGATTTGCGCGAACGCGGTGTCCGAGACGAACAGGACGAACGCGCCGGGCACGGTATCGGATCGCGCGGCGAGCAGCGCCTGTTGCAGGAGCAGCGTTTCCGATCCGCCGCGGCGGGCGCCGGCCGCCGCCTCGGCGGATAACGCGCTCGTCCAATCCTCCGCGCTGTCCGGCGAGATCGGGGCCGACACTATTTCAGAGGATCCGTCAGAAGTGCGCACCGCCACCTCGACCAGGCGGTCGCTGCGCGCGCGAAACTCATAGACCACTCGCCCCGACAGCTGGAGGGAATCCACGACGCGCCTGAGGACCTGGGCTTCCGCCGGCTCCGGGAACAACGCGCACGCGAGCAGCAGCGCCGGCAGGACTACCCACAAGCGGGTCGTCAGCCCTCGCGCCAGGCGTTGCTCCCGAACCCGATGGATCTTCAAGCCAGGTACATGTAGCTCGCGCCTTCCGCCTGGGCCTGATTCATCGCGATGACCATGGCCGGTACGATCGTGATCCGCGGCAGCATGTTCGCCTCGAGCTCGGAGCGGATCTCGGCGGCCGGCTTGTTCACCGCCGCGGCGATCCGGCCAACCCAGAAGTTGATCGCGTTGTTACAGACGATGAATCTGGTGCCGAGCGCTTGCAGCGCCGCCATGCTCGCGTCTCCGGGGATGTCGATCCGCGCTTCCGCGCCGAGGAACTCTCCTTCGGGCGCCGCGGCGAAGACGTTCGTCGTGGCGGCGGTTTTCGTGACGCGGTCATTGACTCCGGATGCCGCGCCCAGACGGTACTTGGCCCACATCGCGTCGTTGAACGCCATCGGGGTCGTGAAGCCGTACAGTCCGACGATCGCGAGCACGTGCGGGTAGGTCATCTCGAACGCGGTGCGGTACGTGTGCATGTAGTTGCGCACGTGCAGCAGCGGAAATCCGCCGTTGGGAGTTGGCATGTCGAAGATCTGGGCGTGGTTGCCTTTGATCCCCTGGAGCCAGCTGTTGTCCGGCTTCACTTCCGGCCCGGGCCCGGTGGCGGCGCGTATCGCCTTGATCTCTTCCGCGTCGAGCACGCCCGGCGTCCCGACTGCGCCGATCCCAACCGCGACGGCGGTGGTCGCGAGCCGGCCCACGAACTCCCGGCGATTGTGTGCCTGCAATCCTGTCATATCTACCTCCACGACTGGTGAGTGACCAAAGTATGACGATTGAGAGGCGCGCGCGGCTTCAATAGAAAAAGGCCCGCGCTCGCGGACCCCAAAAACGGAGAGAGAGGGATTCGAACCCTCGATACAGGTTGACCCCGTATGCCGGTTTAGCAAACCGGTGCCTTCAGCCTCTCGGCCATCTCTCCCAATCTTTAAAGATAGTCGAATGGAGAGGCCGTCTCAACATTGGTGCGACTGAGGATTGCGAACCCTTGCGGCCTCAGGACTAACTACTATCGACGATCGGCGACTAATTGAGGATTGCTGAGAGAAGTATTCCGCGATCCTCGGTCCTCGATTAATCGCCGATCCGCGATGGCCGTTAGTCCTGAGGCCGCACAGTCCTCAGTTCGCAGTTGCAACTGTGCAAATTTGGGTGGCGGCTGCGTCCCAGGAAGCGGGGCGGAGTGCGCCCTTTCCCCTAGACGATCGGAGCCCGGATGCGACTGTACTTTGGATTTCTTGCGGCAGCGGCGGGGTTGATTGCGTGCGACCAGCCGGATCGCGGATCCACCATGAAAGTCGGGGCCGACGCGGCCACGACCGAGCAGTCCGCGGAGAGCCCGCCCTCGGCGTCCCCCGCGCCTGCGTCCGCCGACGGGTTCAGCGCGGCGGGGGGCGTTCTCCGACTGGCCCCAGTGGCGCAGCGTCCGTCCAGTGGCGATACCGGGACCACCGGCGCGCCGGTCATGATCATCCGCACCGGCTTCGCATCGGTCGAGGTGGACAACGTCGACGAGGCGGCCAACAAGGTGAGAGCGCTCGCCGCGAGCCTGGGCGGACACGTCGCCAACTCGCAGTTCGAGGGCGGGGAGCACAACGTCCGCTCGGCCACGCTCGAGCTGAAGATCCCAGCGCCTAGGTACGACGAAGCGGTCAACAAGCTCGCGACGATCGGCGAGGTGGAATCGGTAAACTCTACCAGCGAGGACGTCGGGGAAGAGTTCGTGGACGTGACGGCGCGCGTTGAGAACGCGCGCCGGCTGGAGCAGCGACTCATCCAGCTGCTCGCGAATCGTACCGCGCGACTCGCGGACGTCCTGGCCGTGGAGCGCGAGCTGGCGCGCGTGCGGGAAGAGATCGAGCGGGCAGAAGGGCGGCTGCGCTACCTGCGCACGCGCGCGGCGATGAGCACGTTGACGGTGCTGGTGCACGAGGACGAGCCGATACTGGGAAGGGCGGGGGACAATCCGATCGTCGCGGCGTTCAAGGCGGCGTGGCGGAACTTCGTCCGGTTCATCGCCGGGTTGATCGCGGCGATGGGAGTCATTATCCCCGCGGCGGTAATCGCAGGGGCGGCATTCCTGGTGTGGCGGAAGTACTGGAGAAAAAGGTAGGGAGGAAAAGGGGAGCGTTGTGCGTTAACCGTCAAACCGTCGCCCGTTAGGACGTGACGGCGGTACCGCGGTTCCGTCTTACGCGCCTACGGAACGACGCGAGAACGGGTAACGCACAACGCTCCCCTGTTTCCTACCTACCTCGATTCGTCCGGCTTCCGTCGAAAGAGGCCGACAAGTTTCGTAAAAGGATCGTAGTGCCGGTCCACCACCCGCTCTTTCAACGGAATGATCGCGTTGTCGGTGATGGTGATGTGCTCCGGACAAACCTTGGTGCAGCACTTGGTGATGTTGCAGTAGCCGATCCCGTGCGCCTGCTTGAGCTCGTCCACCCGGTCGGCCACGTCCAGCGGGTGCATCTCCAGCGCGGCCGTGTACACCAGGAAACGCGGGCCGATGAACTCCTCGTGCTCGTGGTGATCGCGGAGGACGTGGCACACGTCCTGGCAGAGAAAGCACTCGATGCACTTCCTGAACTCCTGCACGCGATCCACGTCGCTTTGCTGCATCCGCCAGCTTCCATCCGGCGCGTCGGGCGGGCGGGGGGTGAACTGCTTGATCTTCTTTTTGACGCGAAAATTCCATGACACGTCGGTCACGAGGTCGCGCAGCGCGGGAAAGGCGCGCATCGGCTCGATCGTGACGGGCTTCGACAGGTCGAGCTCGTCTATCCGCGTCATGCACATGAGCTTTGGCATGCCGTTCACTTCCGCCGAGCACGATCCGCACTTGCCGGCCTTGCAGTTCCAGCGGACCGCGAGGTCGTTGGCCTTGTCAGCCTGGATCTGGTGGACGGCGTCGAGCACGACCATGCCCTCGGAGACGTCGGTCTCGTAGTCCACGAGCGCGCCGCCGCTGCTGTCTCCCCGCCAAATGCTGAAAGTCGCCTGTGTCATTCGTCCTCTACTTCATCTCTTCGATGATCTGCGCCAGCTCCGCGGGGAGCGGCGGGATGTTCTCCCGACTCACCTGCATGGAGCCGTCATCGCCTTTGCGCAGCACGATGTTGAACTTCGCGAACTCGGGATCCTTGTCCGGGTAATCGTCGCGGAAATGTCCGCCGCGGCTCTCCCTGCGCTCGAGCGCCGCGCGCGCGATCGCCTCTGCGACGGACAGCAGATTCCGCAGGTCCAGCGCGGTGTGCCAGCCGGGGTTGTACTCTCGATTCCCTGGAACGGTGACGCCCGGCGCTCTCTCCTTGAGCGCAGCGATCCGGTCGAGCGCTGACTTGATCTCGTCCTCGCGGCGCACGATGCCGACCAACTCCTGCATGAACTCCTGCAGCTCGTGCTGAATCTGGTACGGTCCGTCCGCGGCGGGCCCGCCCGCGCTCGCGCCGTCCAGCGGCCGCAGCGCGTTCGTCGTCGCGCGATCCACCTCGCGGTCGTCCACGCTGACCGCGCTGTTGTCGCGCGCGTACGCGGCCGCGTATTCGCCGGCGCGCTTGCCGAACACCACCAGATCCGATAGCGAGTTGCCGCCCAGGCGGTTCGCGCCGTGCAGCCCCGCCGCGCACTCGCCCGCGGCGAACAGTCCGGGCACAGTGGACATCTGCGAGTCACCGTCCACGCGGATTCCGCCCATCATGTAGTGCGTCGTGGGGCCGACCTCCATCGGCGTCTCGGTGATGTCAATGTTCGCGAGCTGCTTGAACTGGTGGTACATGCTCGGAAGCTTCTTCCGGATGTAGTCCTTGGAGTTCGGGATCTTCTCCTTCACCCATGCGATGTCGAGGAAGACTCCGCCGTGCGGGCTGCCGCGTCCCGCGCGCACCTCGCGCATGATGCAGCGCGCGACGTGGTCGCGGGTCAGTAGCTCGGGCGGGCGGCGGGCATTCTTGTCGCCCTGGATGTAGCGCCACGCCTCCTCTTCGCTGTCCGCGGTCTGCGAGCGGTAGTTCTCCGGGATGTCGTCGAACATGAAGCGCTTGCCGTCCTTGTTGCGCAGCACGCCGCCGTCGCCGCGCACACCTTCCGTCACGAGAATCCCGCGCACGCTCGGCGGCCACACCATTCCGGTGGGGTGGAACTGGACGAACTCCATGTCCTGCAGCGCGGCCCCCACCTCGTACGCGAGTGAATGGCCGTCGCCGGTGTACTCCCACGAGTTGCTCGTGATCGAGAACGCGCGCCCGATTCCGCCGGTCGCAAGGATGACCGCCGGCGCCTTGAATACCTTGAAGCGGCCGCGCTCGCGCTCGTACGCCACGGCGCCGGCGATCCGGTCTCCGTCCTTGAGCAGCTCCAGCACGGTGCACTCCATGTGCACGTCCACCGCCTGATGGATGAGATGGTCCTGCAGAGTGCGGATCATCTCCAGCCCGGTGCGGTCGCCGACGTGCGCGAGCCGCGGATAGCGGTGCCCGCCGAAGTTCCGCTGGAGGATACGGCCGTCCTCCGTCCTGTCGAACACCGCGCCCCAGGCCTCGAGCTCCCGCGCGCGGTCCGGCGCTTCGCGGGCGTGGAGCTCCGCCATGCGCCAGTTGTTGAGGTACTGCCCGCCGCGCATCGTGTCGGCGAAGTGCACGCGCCAGTTGTCGCGGTCGTCCACGTTCGCGAGCGCGGCGGCCATCCCACCCTCGGCCATCACGGTGTGCGCCTTGCCGAGCAGCGACTTGCAGATCACTCCGACCTTCGCGCCCCTGTCCGCCGCCTCGATCGCCGCGCGCAGGCCGGCCCCGCCGGCGCCGACCACGATCACGTCGAATGAGTGTGTCTCGTGTTCAGCCATCACAGGAGCCGGAAGTCGGTCCATATTCCCATCGAGCACAGCCGTACGTACACGTCCGCGAACGCTACCCAGAACAGGCTCGGCCACGCCCAGCGCATGTGGCCGCGGTTGAGGCAGCTCACACACTGGTAACTGATGCGCCGCACCGGCGCGCCGGAGAGACGGTCCGCGTAGCCACCGACGACATGCCGCAGCGAGTGGCAGCCGAGCGTGTAACCGGCAAGCAGGACGACGTTGATGACGAGCACCAGCGTTCCGACGCCGATACCGAACTCCTTCGCGCCCGTCGCCGCGTCGGTGAACCACATCGCCTTCACCGCGTCGTACCCGAGGATCACGATGAACACCAGCGCGATGTACATGAAGTAGCGATGGACGTTCTGCAGGATGAGCGGAAAGGAGTTCTCCCCGCGGTACTTCGAGCGGGGCTCGCCTACCGCGCAGTTCGGCGGATCGGCCCAGAAAGCCTTGTAGTACGCGCCCCGGTAGTAGTAGCAGGTGAATCTGAACAGCGCGGGAAACGGGAGGATCAGCAGTGCGGGAGAGAACGGAAGCCAGCCCGGCCACGCCGATGGCTTGGGTCCGAACACGGAGTGGGGTGAGTCACCGAACAGGACCGGCGAATAGAACGGAGAGAGGTACGGTCCGAACTCGTAGTGCGCGTTCTGCAGCGCGGCCCAGGTGGCATAAACGATGAAGCCGCTCAGGATCAGAAAGACGACGAGTGGCTGGACCCACCAGGCGTCCGGGCGCAGTGTCTGGCCGAATGTGCGGCGCGTCAGCGGAACGGCTGAGTGCGACATAGTCAATGAAAGTGACTGGTGACTAGTGACTAGTGACTAGTGAGAG
Organism: uncultured Gemmatimonadaceae bacterium; assembly: GCA_964350145.1. GTDB lineage: Bacteria > Gemmatimonadota > Gemmatimonadetes > Gemmatimonadales > Gemmatimonadaceae > JACDCY01. The sequence goes on along the minus strand of CAYGJL010000009.1, from coordinate 23,300 downwards.
CAGAAAAATCGCGCTTACGACACCATGACGGAACCAGCCGTGATCCGGCCACGAAGTGTTGTCAAGACGACCGTCAGTGCTTACATAACCTAAGACATGGCCGAAGATCATGCGTTCGTAAACATTCTCGCGACGCTGATCGCGATAATCATCGCGACCAAGCTTCTGGGCGCGCTGGCGCAGCGCGTCGGACAGCCCGCCGTCCTCGGCGAGCTGATCGCGGGAGTGATACTCGGCGGGTCGGTACTGGGGATCATAGACCCGCAGGGTCCAGTGGTGTTCGCTCTCGCTGAGCTGGGCGTGCTGATCCTGCTCTTCGAGATCGGGTTGCATACGGAGCTCGGCTCGCTCGTCCGGGTCGGCGGCACGGCGGCGAGCGTGGGATTGGTAGGTATCGTGCTTCCGTTCGCCGGCGGTTACGTCGCGGCGCTCCTGCTCGGTCTGGAGACCCTGCCGGCCATCGTCTGCGGAGCGGCGCTCACGGCGACCTCGATCGGCATTTCCGCGCGCGTGCTGGCGGATCTCGGCCAGCTCGACCGCCCGGAAGGGCAAATCGTGCTGGGCGCCGCCGTGATCGACGACGTGATCGGGCTCATCATTTTGTCCATCGTCACGGGCCTTGCCGCGGGAGTCGCTCCGGAGCCGCTGCCGGTGCTCAAGACCGCCGCGCTCGCGTTCGGTTTCATCGCGGCGGCGATAGTGGTCGGGCGAACCCTCGTGCCAACTCTCTTCGGCTGGATCGCGCGGATCGAGATCGCCGGCACTCTGGGCCTGTTCGGCCTCGCCTTCGCCTTCATCATGGCCTGGCTCGCCGAGCACTCCGGCTCGGCCATGATCATCGGCGCGTTCGCCGCGGGACTGGTGCTCAACCCGACGCCGCAGCGGCGCACGATCGAGCGCGCGACGACGGAGATTGGGCATTTTTTCGTGCCCGTTTTTTTCGCTGCGGTGGGCGCAGCCGTCGACATAAGGACTTTCCTCGACCCCGCTACGCTGGCGATCGGTGGAGCGCTGATCACCGTAGGAATCGTCGGCAAGATGGCGTCGGGCTACGCCCCGTGGTGGTTCAAGGGAAACAAGGCGCTCATCGGCGCTGCGATGATCCCGCGCGGCGAAGTCGGGCTGATTTTCGCACAGATGGGACTCGCCACGGGCGCGATCGACGTCGCGCTGTTCAGCGCCATCGCCCTGATGGTGATGGTCACGACGTTCGCCGGACCGCCGCTGCTGCAGTACTTCTCGAGGGACGATCGCCGCGCCGCGTCGGAGGTGGACCGGCCGGGGCAGGGTGGCGTGGACGATCTGGTCGCGGGAGAGTTCTGCTGGACGAGGGAAAGTGACTAGTGACTAGTGACTAGTGACTAGTGACTAGTCACCGGCCGCCGACGCAGCTCCGCTCTTGTCCAGAACCTCGCGCACTTTGGCCGCCAGGTCGTCCTGGGAGAACGGCTTTTCCACGACCATGATGTCCGGGTCGAGCTCGGAGCGCATCACGGCATCCTTCGTGTAACCTGACATGTACAGCGTCGGGATCGCGCGGCCCTCGGACCGGAGCACGCGGACCAGCTCGCGCCCGCCCATCCCGGACATGATGAGATCCGTCAGCAGGAGGTCGATATTCGGGTGCGACCGTATCAGCGGCAGCGCCTCGTTGCCGTCGGCTGCCTCGAGGACCGTGTAGCCCTTCTTGATCAGAATTCTTTTGGTCGCGCGGCGGACCGATTCCTCATCCTCCACCACCAGGATTATCTCGCTGCGCTGGCCGGCCACGGCGGCCTCCGGCTTCGGCCGCTCGGGCTCGACCGGCTGATCAACGCGCGGAAGCCGGATAGTAAACGTTGTTCCCTTGCCCACGGCGCTTTCCGCCGAGATATAGCCGCCGCTCTGATGGACGATGCCGTAGGCCGTCGACAGCCCCAGGCCCGTGCCTTTGCCCGGTTCTTTGGTGGTGAAGAACGGCTCGAAGATCCGTTGCAGCGTCTGAGCGTCCATTCCTGTCCCGGCGTCCGACACGACGATGACGACGTAGTCGCCGGGTTTCACGTCCCCGCCGTCTTCCGGGACGCGCTCGTTGCGGGAGGAGATGGTAAGCGCGCCGCCGTCGGGCATCGCGTCCCGCGCGTTGGCGGCCAGGTTGATAATGACCTGCGCGAGCTGGCCGGGATCGGCGCGCACGCGGCTGACTTCCGGATCGAGCGCAAACACAAGCTCGATGTCGGCGGTCAGCACGTGGCTGAGCAATGACTCGAGCTCTGCGAGCGATTCGTTGACGTCGAGTACGCGGGGCTGAAGGATCTGGCTGCGGCTGAACGCCAGCAGCTGCTTGGTCAGTCCGGCGGCGCGATCCGCGGCCTTGCGGATCTCCTGGATGTCGAGCCTGCGCGCGTCGCCCGGATCCAGCGACTCGTACAGGAAATCGCTGTAGCTCCCGATCGCGGTCAGCACGTTGTTGAAGTCGTGCGCGATTCCTCCCGTAAGCTGGCCGACGGCTTCCAATCGCTGCGACTGCCTGAGCTGGGTCTCCGCGTCGCGCAGCGCTGATTCGGCCTGGATCCGCTCGGAGACGTCATGCACCACTACCAGTCGCGCGGGACGCCCGAAGATCGTGAACGAGCCGGAATCGATCTCCACTGGGAACACCGTCCCGTCCTTGCGACGGTGGCGCGTGAGGTAGCGGCGCGATCTTCCTTCCGACTCCGCCAGATGCTTGAGTAACTGAGCGACGTCTTCCGGGGGGCGGATGTCGGACACCTTCATCGCGAGGAACTCTTCCTCCGAGAATCCGTACGCTTCGACCGCGGCGCGGTTTACGGCGAGAAACTCGAGGGTGACGGGGTCCAGCACCCACATCGGGAGCGGATTGACGTCGAACAGCCCACGGTAGCGCTCCTCGCTTTCCCTCAGCACCGCGCCCTGCTGCTCGAGCGTGTTGGCCATCTCGTTCATGCTTGAGGCGAGCACGGCGAACTCATCGTTGCCGGCAACAGCGGACCTGTGCGCGAGATTTCCCGTTCCGAGTTGAGCGGCATCCTCGGAGAGCCGCTTCATCGGCTCGACTATCCGGGACCCCTGCCAAAACGCCAGCCCGAAGGCCAGTGCCAGTGCCAACCCACCGTATCCGAGAGTGCGAGCGAAATCGGCTCGCGACTGCGAGAACAACGTGGTGGTGGCGATGCCTGTTCCCACGCGCCAGGGCGCCGCGGTCATGCGCGTGACAGCCAGCAATCGGTGCACGCTGTCCTGGGTGGTGAATTCAACGGGTCCGTCAACAGCGGCGTGAGCAGCGCTATCCAGCGGCGATCGCGAAATGTCGTATCCCACCCACCTGTCCGGATCCGGCGATCGCCCGACAATCACTCCGTGCTCGGTAATTACCGCGATGGATGAGCCGACGGGCAACTCCGGCGCGTGCAAAAATGGCCGCATGGCTCGTAGGGAGATTTGTGCGACGAGCAACGCGCGGCTCCCGCGCGCGTCGCGCATGGGCACAATCATGTGCACCGCCTGTCCTACCGACGGGATGTGAACGGGTTCCGTGACGACTGTCGCCGCACCCGCCGCAGCTGATCGCGCGGCGAGCAGGGAATACACGGATTCCTGGGGTGCGTCTCGGGAGGAGCTCCCGATCAGCCTGCCGGCGGGAGTAATTACCAGCCAGGAAGTAAATTCGTGCGGAATGTTCGACGACACGTCCCGCAGAACCCGGTCGTTCGCTGCTCTGTCGCCGGGGTCGGCGCCGATCGAATAGGTGAGCGCCTGCGCCGTCGACTCGATGTCCCGAAGCAGGGCGTCGATATTGCCCGCGACTCGTTTGGCCCGCGCGAGCGCGTGGTCGGCGGCCACGGGCTTCTGTTGCACGAGCTGCCGCCTGGCGACTACGGCGATGAGAAGCAGAAAGGGCAGGACGCTCGCAAATACCAGGAGGATCAACCTCCCCCTCAGCCCGGTAACGGCAACGCGAGCAAGACGATTGGCGGACATATCAGGAGGTCATCGATCGCGCGCGGAACCCAGCCACGGAGAAAGCCGCCCGTCCCTGCCGACAGTAAAGTACGGAGGGAGGGGGACTCGAACCCCCAAGCGCTTGCGCGCGGCGGTTTTCAAGACCGCTGCCTTACCAATTAGGACTATCCCTCCATCTGAAAGATAGGCCCGCGGACAAGCCCCGCGCACTCACTCATTGCGTGGGGGCCGTGTCGCCCCGGATGGGCTCCAGCAGCCGCGGTGGAGGTGTGCTCGGGATTGCGTCCTCCAGGTGCGACGACCGCGCGATGGCGACGACCTCCGAGTACACGCGTGTTGCGTCCGCGCCGCGGCCCGCCTCGATCAGCGCCTGCGCGAGGATGAAGCCCGCGCGCACATACAGGTACGGGATGTTGACCGATGCCTTGTCGATCCAGTGACCCCGCTCGATCATCTCGTCCGGAGCGGTGTAGCTGTCCCACATCGCGAGCGACGTTGGCAGGTCGAACCAGCCTTCGCCCGGGATCCAGGTGAGGCTGTCCGACTGCGAAGGCTCATTGGGGACGAGCTTGCGCGACAGCCCCGTGCCGACGACCATGCGGCCGAGCCCGAGCTCTTCGGCGTAGTTCCCGGTGGTGCGGCTGAAGAAGAACGGGCGCTGCGGATACGAGTCGCGGATCAAATACAGCACGTAGATGTCCGCGCGCGCGAGCCCCATCACGCCGTAGCCGATGTTGCGCGGCTCGACGCGCGCGACGATGCCCGTTCCTTCCTTGCGGAAGATCTGCGCCTCGCGGATCTCGAGCGCGAGCGGAACCGCGTCCGATTCCTTGAGCGTCATCTTGACCGGGGGATCCTGCGGCTTGGGCCACACCCTGCCGCGGTAGATCTCCGGTCCCCGCGCGGCGTCGTACTCCGCGGTCGGACGGCGGATCATCTGCCGCGTGTACCACTCGGTGTTGAGCAGCGACGTGTTGGCGACGAGCACGTCGCGGCGGATGCCTTCCACTTCCTGCGCGTACCACAGCGGGAACGTGTCGTTATCGCCTGCGGTCACGAGAACGCCGTACGGCTCGACGGAGTTGAGCAGGTCGGCCGCGAAGTCGCGCGTGTCCGTCTGCCCCGCGCGCGACGCCGAGCTCCAGTTGGCGAGCAGCGGTATGAGCGCGAGCGCGAGCACGGGCGACGCAGCCAGCCAGCTCCGCTGCCTCGGCACGGTGACCGTCTCGTTGCCGAGTCGGACGTCATCCGCGCCCACGAGCGCGGCGAGCGTCTCCCACACGTACACCAGGCCGAGCGCGGCCCACACGCTCCAGGTGGAGAAGCTCCAGAGGTAGAAGTAGTCGCGGTCGCGGACTTCGCGCGCCACCGAGTCGCCGAGCTCCGGCGCCTGCGAGAAGCCGTACTTGAAGTTCATGTAGTAGATGAGGCCGAACGTCACCGTGAAGACGAGCGGGCCGAAGAACCAGAACGAGTTGCGGTCGCGGCGCCAGTGGACGTAGCCGCCGAGCCCGCCAAGCAGGAGGAAGATCGTGGCCAGCAGCGCCTGGATTCCCGGGCGCTCGCCCATGTGGTCGCGCACCCACTGCCACTTGAAGTACAGCCACCACATTCCGACCTGACCGGTGAACGGCGCCTGCCGCTCGGTGAGCGAGGGCTTGCCGTACTGCTCGCGGTCGAAGTTGTACTTGAATCGCTGGTACGTGACTTTGTCGAAGGTGCACGCCGCGGCCATCTTCGACTCGCACGCCGTGGGCTCGCCTTCGTTGATCGCGGGGAAGAACGCCGCGCGGATCGGCTGCGTGGCGTACGGCGTCATGCCGAGCATGATCGCCGCGACGCCGGCGAGGATGAGGCGCCAGCGCAGCACCGTCTGCGGCCGGCGGACGAGCACCGCGATGGCGAGCGGCGGGAGCACGAGGAACCCCGCCATGTGGTTGGCGTAGCCGAGCCCGCTGATGTACGCGATGAGAATGAGCAGCTTATCGGCCCTGGGCCCGTCGGGGTCGTCGCACCAGCGGACGATGAGCCAGGCGGAGATCGCCATCCCTACCAGCGAGAGCGTGTACACCTTCTCGTTGACGACCGACTGCGACCAGACGGTGAACGCCGTGGCGCCGATCAGCGCCGCGAGCGAGCCGCCGGCGATGCGCTGCCATCTGCGCGGGAGCCAGCTCACCAGCACGCGCTCGGTGACGAGGAACCACATCCCCGCCGAGACCGCGCTGCACAGCGCGGCGAAGATGTTGATCCGCATCGCCACGTTGGGCGCGATCGGCAGGATCGTGAAAACGCGACCGATGAGCACGAACAGCGGATTGCCCGGCGGGTGCGGAATGCCGAGGATGTACGCGGCGGCGATGTACTCGCTGGTGTCCCACATCGCCGTGGAGGGCGAGAGCGTTATGAGGTACAGTAGGAAGACCAGCGTGCTCGCGATGGCCGCTGCCTTGTACGACGGTCTGTAGTCCAGCTGCGCGGCGGAAGCCGTCATGCTGCTCACTTGAAGGATTTGTTCAGCTTGGAGAAGGGCACCGGCGAAGCCCCAAAGGTAGCCGCCCGGCCATTAATGACGGAACTGGCGCTGCCCGGTAAATACCATCGCGATGCCGTGTTCGTTCGCCGCGGCGACGACTTCCTCGTCCCGCACCGATCCGCCCGGCTGGATGATCGCCTTAACGCCGGCCTCGGCCGCCTGGTCTATCCCGTCGCGGAAGGGGAAGAACGCGTCCGACCCCAGCACCGCGCCCGCGGTCTCGTGCCCGACGGCCTTGGCCTTGTGCACGGCCATGAACGCTGCGTCCACCCGCGACATCTGCCCGGCGCCGATGCCGATCGTCGCGCCGTCGCGAGCCAGGACGATCGCGTTGGACTTGACCGACCCCACGGCGCGCCAGGCGAACAGCATGTTGCGCCGCTCCTCCTCGTCCGGCGATCGCGACGTCACCACGTTCCACTGGTTCTCGTCGCCTACGCCCTGGGCGCGCTGCTGCACCAGCATTCCGCCGCGGACGCGCTTGTAGTCGAGCGCGGCGCGATCCCACCGCGCCTTGCCCTCGAGCACGCGCAGATTTTTCTTCCGGCCCAGTGTCTCCAGCGCGCCCGGCGTGAACGACGGCGCGACGACGCACTCCACGAACAGGCTCGCCACGGCGTTTGCCGCTTCGTCGTCCACCTCGACGGTAAACGAGATCGCCGAGCCGAACGCCGACACGGGATCGCACGCCAGCGCCTTCATGTACGCATCCAGAGCGCTCGTGCCCGTCGCGAGCCCGCAGGGAGTCGTGTGCTTTACGATCGCGCAGCACACCTCGTCACCAAAAGGATCGGTCGCGAACAGCGCGCCCTCCAGGTCCAGCAGATTGTTGAACGACAGCTCCTTCCCGCCTTTCTGCGCCAGCGCTGAGAGACCTTCACCGCCTGGCTCGACGTAGAACGCGGCGAGCTGGCCGGGGTTTTCCCCGTACCGCAGCGTCTGCTTGCGCTCGAGCGCGGTGAGCAGCCGGTCGGGGAACAGGTCGCCGCGGTTGCCCGCGAACCACGTGGCAATTGCGGCGTCGTACGCCGCGGTGTGGGCGTAAACCTTCTCCGCCAGGTCGCGCCGCAGCTCGGGGTCGTCATGCTCGTCCCGCAAGCCGGCCAGCACGCGCTCGTAGTCCGCGGGATCCACGACCACCGTCACGGCGGCGAAGTTCTTCGCGGCCGAGCGCAGCATGGACGGGCCGCCGATGTCTATCTGCTCGATGGACTCCTCGGGCGTGACGCCCGGGCGGCGAATCGTCTCGGCGAACGGATACAGGTTGACGGCAACGAGATCGATCGGCGTGATGCCCGCGCCTTCGATCGCGCTCAGGTGCTCGGCGAGATCGCGCCGCGCGAGCAGCCCGCCGTGCACCGCGGGGTGCAGCGTCTTCACGCGCCCGTCGAGCATCTCGGGAAAGCCGGTGACGTCCGACAGGTCGCGTACTGTCAGGCCGGCGGCCCGAAGCGCCTTCGACGTCCCGCCGGTGGAGATCAGCTCCCACCCCAGCTCGCTCAGTCCCTGCGCGAACTCGATCAGCCCGCTCTTGTCGGACACCGACAGCAACGCGCGCGGCATTACTGGCTCCCCGCCGCGAGCCTGGCCGGCGCGAGACATGCCACCATGTCGAGAACGCGCGGAAACAGCACGTGCTCCACCTTGAGCACCCGCTCGGCCAGCAGTTCGGCGGTGTCGCCCTCGTACACGGGCACGGGCCAGCGGGCGATCACGTCGCCGCTGTCGTACTCCTCGTCCACGAAGTGCACGGTGACTTCCGTCTCCTTCAACCCCGCGCCGATCACGGCGTCGTGCACGCGCAGCCCGTACATCCCCGCGCCGCCGAAGCGCGGCAGCGGCGCCGGGTGCACGTTAACGATCCGATCCTTGTACAGCCGCGTCACCTGGGCGGGCAGGAGCTTGAGATACCCGGCGAGGGCGACGAGGTCTATCGAGTTGGTATCGAGCATTTCCAGTAAAGCCTTCCCGTTGGATGGATCGGTGAGGTGCTCGGCGGGGATGCCGCGCGTGCGCGCCCGCTCGAGCGCCGGCGCGTCCTGCTTGTTCGAGACGACGAGAGCGACCTCGCACGCGCTCAACGCGCCGAGTCGCTCGCAGTGCGCGAGAATCGCATCGAGGTTAGAGCCGCGGCCGGAAGCGAGGACCGCCACGCGGGATCGCATCAGGCGATTCTATCGTCGCGCGGCGGCATCAGTAACCCCGAGCATCCGGTCCACGGCTTCCGCCAGCGACGCGACGGTCCGGGCCTCGCGCTCGGCCCACTCGACGTCCTCGGCTGTCGTGGCGGGCGTGACGAGCAGGTAACCGGTGCCGCCGAAGGGCAGGGCGGGGCTCACGTCACGCACCTTGTCGCCGACGAACGCAGCGCGACTGCCGGGCACGCCGAACTTCTCGAGCGCTTCGGCGAATAGGGCGGTGCCGGGCTTGCGGCAGGGACAGGGATCGTCGCCGTTCGGCGCGTGCGGGCAGTAGTACACAGCGTCTAGGCGCGCGCCGGTCTTCTTCAGCTCGGCCGCGATCCGCTCGTTCACCTTCTCGTATTCCTCGGGGCCGAAATAGCCGCGTCCGATCCCGGATTGATTGGTCACGACGACGACGGGAATCCCGCTGGCGTTCAGCCGCGCGATGGCGTTGGCGGCGCCGGGCAGCACGCGCACGTCGTCGGGCCGCGAGATGAAATGCATGTCCTCGATGATGGTGCCATCGCGGTCGAGGAATACGAGAGCCGGGCGCTCCACTATGCGAGCGCGCCGATCACGGTGGTGGCGAGCGCTTCGTCGTCATGTGGGAGCACCGAGCGTACGTCCAGCAGGAGGCGGCCGTCTCTCACCCGTCCGATCACCGGATGGGTCGCCTTGCGAAGGCGCGCCTCCAGGATCGTCGCGTCGCCGTCGAGCGCGACCGCGAACGATGCGAGAACGGCTTCAGGGAACGCGCCGCCGCCGACGGAAGACTCAGAGGCGGCGACGTCGCAGGGCACGCCCCGCGCGCGGATATTCTCCGCGATAGCGCGGGCGCGTTGCTCGAGCGCCTGTGGGGACGCGGAGAGCATCGCCAGCACGGGAATCTCGCGAAGCGCGACCGCGGGGTCGCGGTACAGGGCGAGCGTCGCGCCGAGCGCGGAGATCGTGAGCTTGTCCACGCGCAGCGCCCGCGCGAGCGGGTTGGTGCGCAGCCGCTCGATCACCGCCGATTTGCCGAGCATGATTCCCGCCTGCGGCCCGCCGAGGAGCTTGTCTCCGCTGAGCGTGACGACGTCGGCGCCGGAGCGGAGCGCGTCCGATGCCGTCGGCTCCCCCTTCAGGCCGAACTCATCGAGCGGGACCAGCAGTCCGCTGCCGAGGTCGTGGACGACGGGCACGCCGTTGTCGCGGCCCAGCGCCGAGAGCTGGTCCACGGGCACGTCCGCCGTGAATCCGGAGATCGCGAAGTTGCTGCGGTGGACCTTGATGATCGCGCCGGTTCCCGCGGTGATCGCTTGTTCGTAATCCGCGAGGTGCGTGCGGTTGGTAGTCCCGACTTCCACGAGCCGGGCGCCGCCGCGGCGCATGATGTCGGGGATTCTGAAGCTCCCGCCGATCTCGACCAGCTCGCCCCGCGAGATCACGACGTCTCTGTCGCGCGCGAAGGTGTCCACAGCCAGCACGAGCGCCGCCGCGCAGTTGTTGACCACCAGCGCGTCCTCGCAGCCCGTGATCTCGCGCAGCAGTCCGATGCAATGCGTGTAACGAGAGCCGCGCTCTCCTCTGTCGAGATCGTACTCGAGATTGGAGAAGCCGCCCGCGATCTCCTGCACGGCGCGTATGGCGACCGCCGCGAGCGGGGCGCGTCCGAGATTGGTGTGGAGCACCACGCCCGTGGCGTTGAGCACCGGTCGGAGCGACGGGCGGGTCATGTCAGCCAGGCGCGCCTGCACCAGCTCGCTCCACGCCGCCGCGCTCGCCGGAGGCTGTGCCGATCCGGACCGCACGCTGTCGATCGCCGCGCGCACAGCGTTCGCCACGGTCCCGCGCGGGGCGCTCGCGAGCAGCGGCGCGAGCTCGGCTGATTCCAGCAGTGCGCCGACGCCGGGCAGATCCCGCCGGTCGTCGCGCGGGCTGGTCTCCTGCGCCGCGCGCGTGGTTTCCGTCATCGGCGCGTCAGGGCGGAGTGGCGGGCGGCGCAGGCGCGGGATTCGTGATCGATCGGCTGGACGACCGCACACGGCCGAGCAGCCCGGGAAATCCGTTGGCCACGACGGTGTAGGTCATGCCGGGTTGCAGCGGAGCTGAGAGCGTGACGACTACCTGGCTGTAGGGGCGCTCCCGCGTCATCGCCGAGGGTCGCTCGCGGGGTGCCGCCGCGGCAGCAGAGTCGAGCGGCATCTCCTCCGGTCGCGCCACGCCCGCGACCGGCAGCGGAATCGAATCGGCGTCGAGGACGGTGATCCAATCCGGGATTAGCGGAATGCGCGCGTCCGCCGGCACGTCGAAAGTAACGCGCAGCGTAACGGAATCGGCCGCGCTCACTTCCTGAATGCGCGGACCGATGGAGTCGTGCACGAAGGCGTACAGCTCGACGCGCGCGGTGTCGGTCAGCGCGACGGTCACCGTGTCCCACGCCTCCCGCGGGTCGAGCGCGCGGTTGCGGTTGCCGTCCACGATACCTTTGACCTCATACGCTCCGGGCGGAAGATGTGGCAGCGTGAATGCACCGGCGCTGTCCGAGTACGCCAGGTAGATGGTGCTGTCCGCGGTGATCGCCTGAACCAGTCCAGCGGCAACGGGCACGCCCGCTGCCCAGTTATACAGCACGCCGGTGATCGCCGTGGCCGGAATGACGGGCCCGGTCGCGAACAGGGTGGCAGCGCCTTCGCGGCGCACATTGCCGCGCAGGTCGGCGAGGCCCGGGAGCATCCTCACGCTGTACACGGTGTTAGGCCGCCAGCCCCTGCGCGGGCGGACGGATATCTCGTCGCGCTGCCAGGAGACCACCGGCGTGCCGTGCTGCGGTGAGATGATGAACAGGTTCGCGAGCGAGGTCGCGCCGGGCGGCGTCTCGCTGACGACCTCGGTGAAGCGAAAGACCACGCTGCGCGGGCTGACGCTGACGCGCCCGCTGTCCGGCGCTATCCCGACGAGCTGCGGTGCCTCGACGTCCGGCGGTCCGCCGGGCGGCATGCCCGGCGACGCGCAGCCGAACACGGCCACCGCGACGACGCACGAGTATGTCAGCCGCACAGCGACTCCACCTTGCGCGCAAGCAGCTCGCGGCGCGCGATCCACTCCTTCTCCTTCGCGCGCTCTCCTTCCACGACGTGCGCTGGCGCGCGGGCGGTGAAGCTCTCGCTACCCAGGCGCGCGACGAGCTGCGCGAGCTGCTTGTCGAGCTGCTCCAGCTCTCCCCTCAGCTTGCGGCATTCCTTCTCGACGTCCACGATCCCCGCGAGCGACGCGACCAGCTCCGCACCGCCGCCGAGCACGACGTGCGCGGCGGCGCCCTCCGGCGCCGCGGTCGCTACCGAGACTTCTGTCCGCGTCAGCCGCCCGATGAGGCCCGCCTCGCTCTCGTAAATCCTGCCGTCCTCCCGCGCCACGATTGTGGCGGCGATGCTGCGCGCCGGCGCGATGTTGTAGTCCGCGCGGATCTGCCGCAGCGCGATGACCGCTTCGCGCACGCGCTCGAACTCGCTCACGGGCGGATGCCCTCCGGCCCTCGGCCATTCGGACGCGGCGAGAAACTCGGCGGTGCGCGCGTCGCTCGCCGGGAGTTGCTGCCAGAGCGCTTCCGTGATGAATGGAACGATCGGGTGCAGCAATCGCAGCGAAGCGTCGAAGACGTGCACCAGCACGGCGCGGGCGACGTCCCGGTCCTCACCCTCTCCCGCGAGCCGCGCCTTCGTCGTCTCGACGTACCAGTCCGCGAGCTCGCTCCACACGAAGCGGCGCGCGATTTCCGCGTACTCGCTCAGGCGCAGTCCGGCGCGCAGCTCCGCTTCCGGCCACGTTCTGCCGGCCGGGCGCGGCGGCCCCAGCGCCGCGTCGCACTCGGCGATGGCGAGGTCGAGCCGCCCGAGGATCCACCGGTCCGCGAGCGCGAGCCGCGACGCATCGATGGAAGCGAGCGGCGCGACATTCCCGTCGCCGATGTTGGTCAGCAGAAAGCGGCCGATGTTCCAGAGCTTGGTGGCGAAGTTACGCCCGACGCCGAACGTCTTCTCGAGGTCGGACGGATCCATGATGATGTCCGCGCCCATGCCGAGCCCCGACACGACCGTGTAGCGCAGCGCGTCCGCGCCAAACTTGTTCACCACATCGAGCGGGTCGATGCCGTTGCCAAGCGTCTTGGACATCTTGCGATGCTGCGTGTCGCGCGCGAGGCCGTGCAGGTAAATCGTATGGAACGGCGACTCGCCCATGAACTCGTAGCCGGCCATCACCATGCGCGCGATCCAGAAGAACAGGATGTCGGGCGCGGAGACGAGCACGTCCGTCGGGTAGAACGCTCGCAGATCCTTCGCTTCCGTGTCCGGCCAGCCGAGCGTGGAGAAAGGCCAGAGCCAGGACGAGAACCAGGTGTCGAGCACGTCTTCGTCCTGCGTCACCGGTCCGCCGCACGCGGGGCATTTGTCGGGCGTGGCGCGGCTCACGACCGGATCGGGGCAGCGCGCGCAGTACCACACCGGTATTCGGTGTCCCCACCAGAGCTGGCGCGAGATGTTCCAGTCGCGGATGCCCTCGAGCCAATTCACGTACACCGCCTCCCAGCGCTCTGGAAGGATCCGAATCTTCCGCGCGTGCACGGCCGCGAGCGCGGGCTCGGCGAGCGGACGCATGCGCACGAACCACTGGTCGGAGAGTCGCGGCTCCACGACCGTGTCGCAACGGTAACAGTGGCGGATGGCGTGGGTGTGCTTCTGCGTTTTGACGAGAGCGCCAGAGGCTTGCAGCAGCTCGACGGCTCGCTTGCGCGCGTCCACCCGGTCGAGCCCGACTAGCACCGCTGGAACGAGGCCGGCGGCGCTCTGATCTTCACCCATCGTACCGTCGGGCAGTATCACCGACGGCATGGGCAGACCCTGGCGCAGCCCGACCTCGAAGTCGTTGTGATCGTGGGCGGGCGTGATCTTGAGCGCGCCGGTCCCGAACTCCGGATCCACGGTGGGTTCGGCGATCACCGGGATCGGCGTGCCCAGCAGGGGGTTGAGCACGTTCTTGCCGATCAACACGGCGTAGCGCCCGTCCTCGGGATGCACCGCGACCGCGACGTCGGCGAGGATCGTCTCGGGGCGCGTCGTCGCGATCGTGACGTATTCGGTATTGCCGGGAGCGGAATCGGCGAGGGCGTAGCGCACGAAGTGAAGCGTGCCTTCCTCGTCGGCGTGCTCCGCTTCCTCGTCGCTGAGCGACGTGAGGCAGCGCGGGCACCAGTGGATGACGCGGTGGCCGCGGTAGATCAGCCCACGTTCGTACAGCGTGACGAACACCTCGCGTACGGCGACGGACAGCTCCGGCGAGAGCGTGTACGCGGTACGGCTCCAGTCGCAGGACGCGCCGATCGCCCGGAGCTGCTGGAGGATCGTTCCGCCGGTCTTCTCCACGAACGCTTCGGTCCGCCGCACGAACGCGTCGCGCCCGAGGTCGAAGCGCGTCTTTCCTTCGGCGGCGAGCGAGCGCTCGACGACGTTCTGCGTAGCGATGCCAGCGTGGTCGGTGCCGGGGACCCAGAGAGTCTCGTCGCCGGCCATCCTGCGCCAGCGGACGATCACGTCCTGCACAGTGTCGTCGAGGCCATGGCCCATGTGGAGCACGGCGGTGACGTTCGGTGGCGGGATGACGATCGTGAACGGCTGCCGGTCGCCGCCTACGCGGTTGGATCTATCGGCGCTGGCGGTGAAAATCCCCGCCTTTTCCCAGCGGGCGTACAGCTCGCGCTCGGTCGAGGCAGGATCGTATGTCGGGGGAAGGGGCGCCGCCATGCCTCAAGTTACTTCCTGCGACTTCGGATTGCGGACTTTGCGGTCTCAGGACTCACTACAATCGCGGATCGGCGATTAATCGAGGGCTGAGGACTGAGGATGGGCGGAACAGCGGGAAGGACATGTGAGTGCTCTCTCCGCGATTCGCAATCCTCGATTAATCGCCGATCCGCGATTGTAGTGAGTCCTGAGGCCGCAAGGGTCCTCAGTCCTCAGTCCGCCAACCCCTAGTCGGCGAGGCCGTCCGTGGGCTCCGCGACATGATCGGCTTTCGGAACCCCGCTCGGGGCGACGGCGGCACCACTGGTCCTGTCCCCCTTCTTCCCCCGCTTGGCAGGGGGCTTCTTCGCCTCGGAGAATCCGGCGATGTCGTCCACCGCTTCGTCGAGCGCGGTCGACTCGCTGTTCCAGCGGTCCTCGAGCGCGGGTCGCGGGTCTTCGTGCCGGTCGAATTCCGAGGAGTTGCCCTGGCGCCGCTTGCCCGTGCCTACGCTCTGGCCCTCCCAGTGCGCTTCGGTGAGCGTCGGATCGCCGGCTGCGTACTTCCGGGCTGTGGCGTCGCGCAGGTCCTCTTCCGGCCGGATCGCGACTCGGTTCACCACGGTGTCCACCCCTGGCACTCCGCGCGCGACCGTGACGGCGTGCGCGACTTCTGATTCGGCGTTCACCCAGCCGGTCAGCTCGATGATCCCTTCGCTGATCGCGCCGATGTCGATGGGGCGCTCCTGCAGGATCGGATCGTTGCTGAACGCTTCGAGCACGCGCTCTTCCAGCTCCATCGAGCCGTCCACGTCGAGCTCGTCGTAGTCGTCGCTGGCCGACGCGATGCCAACTCCGGGCTCCGCGTAGTGGGACCCGTCCGCTCCTTCGTGCATGTCGAACTCGTCGTTCTCGTACGCCTCGAAATCATCGTCACCGAGGAGCTCGTCCGCGTCGTCACCGGCGAAGAGGTCGCGAATTTTTCCGGGAAGCTCGCGCAGCGCGCCCGAGCGTTGCGAGACCACTACACCGGCCGCGAAACCCGCGACCGCACCGGCGAGTAGATACAGCATTCCCTGCGACGTCGAGTCTTCGTCGTGATAGCGGAACGGAGCCATGGTGTGATCCTGTAGCGGAAGGTGTTGGTGAGAACTAGCTTACGCTTTCAAACGAGTGCAATCTGCCCCACGATGGAAAAGCAAGAACAAGGCCACTTGGAAACAGTAACTCTTACGCTCCCCGACGGTAAAGAACGCGCGGTTTCAGCGGGGACGCCGGCGCGCGACGTAGTCGCGTCCATCGGCCCGCGCCTATTGAAAGACGCAATCGCCGTGGAAATAAACGGGACCGTGCAGGACCTGGCGACGCCGATCCGCGCGGGGGGATCGTTTCGCGTTCTGACCGAGCGGGATCCGAAGGCGCTGGACGTTCTGCGGCATTCCGGCGCGCACGTCCTGGCGACCGCGGTCCGCAGGCTGCGACCGGGGGCGAAGATCGGCTTCGGTCCCGCAATTGATGACGGCTTCTATTACGACTTCGAGGTCGCGGAGCCGTTCACGCCGGACGACCTGGACGCGTTCGAGGTCGAGATGCGCAAGGTCGCGGCCGAGAAGTTCCCGTTCGTGCGCGAGGAGCTGTCGAAGCGCGACGCGCGCGAGAAGTTCTCCGACGATCCGCTCAAGCTCGAGCGGCTGGAGGAGCTGGGCGACGACGAGGTCATCTCGACTTACACGGACGGGCCGTTCGTGGATCTGTGCCGCGGGCCGCACGTGCCCGACACCTCGTATCTCAAGCACTTCAAGCTGCTCCACACCGCGGGCGCGTACTGGCGCGGCGACGAGAAGCGGCAGATGCTGCAGCGGATCTACGCCACCGCGTTCTTCAGCCAGAAGGATCTCGAGGAGCATCTCCACCGGCTGGAGGAAGCCAAGCGGCGCGACCACCGTGTGCTCGCGCAGCAGCTCGATCTGTACTCTACGGATCAGCGCATAGGCCCGGGGCTGATCCTCTGGCATCCGCGCGGGTCGGTGATAAGAAACGAGATCGAGAACTTCGAGCGCGATCTCATCATCCGCCACGGGTACGACCTCGTCTACACGCCCCACATTCTCAGCGAGAAGATCTTCGAGATCTCGGGCCACCTCGAGAACTTCAAGGAGAACATGTTCGGCGCGATGGACATCGAGGGGGCCGCATACCGACCGAAGCCGATGAACTGCCCGGGCCACATCTGCATCTACCAGTCGCGGCCGCGGTCGTACCGTGATTTACCGATTCGCTACGGCGAGTTCGGGACGGTGTACCGGTACGAGCGGAGCGGCGTGCTGCACGGGATGTTGCGGGTGCGGGGCTTCACGCAGGACGACGCGCACGTGTTCTGTACGCCGGAGCAGGTGCCGGACGAAATCTCGCGGCTGATAGACCTGGTCGAGGAGATGCTGGCCGCGTTCGGCTACCCCTATACCATAGAACTCGCGACCCGCCCCCCGGAGAAGGCGTTGGGAGAAGAGGCCGTGTGGGAGCAGGCGCAGGCGATGCTGGCAGACGTCCTGAAGTCGCGCGGACTCGAATACACGATCGACGAGGGGGGTGGGGCGTTCTACGGGCCCAAGCTCGACTTCAAGCTGATCGACGCGATCGGACGCAAATGGCAGGGCCCGACGGTGCAACTCGACTTCAACCTGCCGGAGCGGTTCCAGCTCGAGTTCACGGGCGCCGACAATGCGACGCACCGGCCGGTGATGCTGCACCGCGTGCTGGTGGGATCCATGGAGCGATTCGTCGGCGGGCTGATCGAGCACTACGCCGGGGCGTTCCCGCTCTGGCTCGCGCCCGAACAGATCCGCGTGGTGCCGATCGCCGAAGAGGTGACGGCATATGCGCAGACGATCGTGGACCAGCTGCGCGCGCTCAAGATCCGGGCGGAGCTGGACGCTCGGTCCGAGACGCTGAACTACCGCATCCGCGAGGCGGAGATGCTGAAGGTGCCGTACATGGCGGTGGTGGGGAGGCGGGAGGCGGAGGGGCAGACGGTCGCGCTGAGGGCCCGAGGTATGGGGAAGAAGCAGGAAATCCTACGGGTTTCCGACCTGGTGGACCGTTTGAAGCTTGAGATTGACACAAGGGCAGTGGCCGTAGGTGAAACGGTGACTAGCGACTAGTGACTAGAAACTGCAAAAAGCCCTGCGTCCTGCGTCCTGCGGCCTGCGCCCTCGCAAGATTGATCCAGTTGAGCCACCTCTGTAGCCACTCATCTTTGTTTTGTAGTCACTAGTCACTAGTCACTAGTCACCAGTCACCACCCTATGCCGCTCACTCTCCGCTTTCTTCTCTTCCTCGTTCTCACTGCGGCAACAGCCGCGGCGCAGTCCCCGCCCGTTGCCGCCGTCATCCCCAAGGTGGACACGCTGCACGGCGACGTCCTCACGGACAACTACTTCTGGCTCAGGCGCCGGGAGAACCCGGAAGTCATCGCGTACCTCCAGGCGGAGAACGCGTACACGGACACGGTGATGGCGGGCACGAAGGAGCTGCAGGAGCGGCTGTATCAGGAAATCCTCGGCCGGATCCAGCAGACGGATCTGTCCGTCCCCGTGCGGCGCGGTCCGTACTTCTACTACACGCGCACCGTCGAAGGAAAACAGTACCCCATCTACGCCCGCAAGCGGGGCAGCTTCGAGTCATCCGAGGAGGTGTACCTCGACCAGAACCAGCTCGCGGAAGGCAAGGCGTACCTGACGCTCGGCGTGACGACGATCAGCCCGGATCACCGCTTCCTCGCGTTCACGGTGGATACGACGGGCTCGGAGCACTTCACACTGATGGTGAAGGACCTGGCGACCGGCACGATACTGCCGGACCGGATTCCGGACGTGCATTTCTCGGTGGCGTGGGCGGCGGACAACCGCACGCTGTTCTACACCAGGACCGACTCGGCGCACCGGGCGGACCGCGTCCTCAGGCACGTCGTGGGCACGTCCGCCGCCGCGGATTCGGTCGTGTTCCACGAGCCGAACGTGCTGTTCAACGTGGGCGTGTCGCGCACCAAGGACGACGAGTACGTGATGATCGGCGCGGGCAGCTTCACGAGCTCCGAGGTGTGGTACGTTCCGGCGCGGACGCCGTTGCTGCCGTTCAAGGTGATGGAGCGGCGCAGACCCGACGTCCTCTATTCGGCCACGCATCGTGACGGCCGGTTCTACATTCGCACCAACGAAGGCGCGAACAACTTCAAGATCGTCACCGCGCCGGCGAGCGGCCCGTCGGCGGCCAACTGGCGCGACTACATCGCGCACAGCGACACGCTCCTGATAGACGGTCTGGATGTGTACCGCAACCATCTCGTGTTGTACGAGCGCGCGGGCGGGCTGAAGCAGATCCGCATCCGCGACCTGCGCGCCAACCAAGAGCATCGCGTCGCGTTTCCCGAGCCGGTGTACACGTATTCCGGCGCCGGCAATCCCGACTTCGACAGTGAGCTGTTGCGGTTCACGTATCAGTCCATGATCACGCCGGCGACCGTGTACGACTATCACATGAGCACGCGGGCGCTCGATCTCAAGAAGCGCACCGAGGTCATGGGCGGATACGACCCCTCGCAGTACGGCACGGAGCGCACCTGGGCGCGCGCCTCCGACGGGAAGCTCGTCCCGGTCTCGCTGGTGTATCGCAAGCCGCTGGTCAGGGACGGCACCCGTCCGCTCCTGCTGTACGCGTACGGCTCCTACGGCTCGAGCACGGACCCATCGTTCTCGTCCGCCAATCTCAGCCTGGTGGATCGCGGGGTCGTGTACGCGATCGCGCACATCCGCGGCGGGCAGGAGATGGGGCGCGCGTGGTACGACGAAGGCAAGATGATGAACAAGATGAACACGTTCACCGACTTCATCGCGGCCGCGGAGCATCTCGTGCGAGAGCGGTATACGTCGTCGGAGCGGCTAGCCATCCGCGGTGGCAGCGCCGGCGGGCTGTTGATGGGCGCGGTGGTCAACATGCGGCCGGATCTGTTCAAGGTCGTCGTGGCCGACGTGCCGTTCGTGGACGTCATCAACACGATGCTGGACGCCTCGATTCCGCTGACGGCGCAGGAGTGGGAGCAGTGGGGCAATCCGGCGGTGCGCGAGCACTACGAGTACATGAAACGGTATTCGCCCTATGACAACGTCGAGCGCAAGGCTTATCCGATGATGCTCGTCACCACCGGACTGAACGACCCTCGCGTCGCGTTTTGGGAGCCCGCGAAGTGGGTCGCGAAGCTGCGCGCGATGAAGACCGACCGGAACCCGTTGCTGCTCAAGACGAACATGGGCGCGGGGCACGGGGGATCTTCGGGGCGGTACGACGCGCTGCGGGAGGTTGCCTTCAGGTATGCGTTCATCCTGAAGGGCTTGGGGTTGGAGTAGCGATTGGTGATTAGTAGAAGCGACATGCAGTTGCCGTTACTAATCACCAATCACTAATCACTAATCACCCGAGTAGTTTTCACTCATGCCCGATCTCACTCGCCAACCCGTAATAGTCTCCGCCGCACGCACCCCCATCGGCCGCTACCTCGGCGGACTCTCGTCGCTGTCCGCGCCGGAGCTCGGCGCGATCGCAATTCGTGAAGCCGTCAAGCGTGCCGGTATTGCCATCGAGGATATCGAAGAAGTGCTGATGGGGCACGTCGTGCAGGGCGGAACGGGGCAGGCCCCGGCGAGGCAGGCCGCGCTCAAGGCCGGACTCCCTGGAACGGTGGCCGCCACGACGATCAACAAGATGTGCGGCTCGGGACTCAAGGCAGTGATGCTCGCGGCGCAGTCCATTCGCGCTGGAGACCAGCAGGTGGTGGTCGCGGGCGGTCAGGAGTCCATGTCCAACGGCCCGCACTACCTGTACGGTCTGCGGCAGGGCGTGAAGCTCGGGGATCAGACCATCGCCGACGGTGTCATCAAGGACGGGCTCTGGTGCGTGTTCTGCGACGTGCATATGGGAGCCCACGCGGACTACACCGCGCGGAAGGCCGCCGTGACCCGCGAGCAGCAGGACGAATTCGCGCTGCAATCGCACCAGAAGGCGCTCGCCGCCATCGAAGGCGGGAAGTTCGACGAAGAGATCGTGCCGGTCGAGGTGCCGGGCAGGAAGGGGACGACCGTCGTGGCGGCCGACGAGGGCCCGCGCAAGGAAACGACGCGCGAGGCGCTCGGCAAGCTGCGCCCGGCATTCCCCGGAAAGGAAGGCGAGCAGCTCACCGTGACGGCGGGGAACGCGTCCACGCTCAATGACGGCGCGTCGGCGGTCGTCGTGACCTCGGAGCAATACGCCCGCGACCACGGCCTGACCATTCTCGCGAGAATCACCGGCTACGCTACCGGCGGAGGGGAGCCCAAGGATCTCTTCTTCGCGCCGATCGTCGCGGTGGAGAAGCTCATGACGAAGTCGGGAGCTTCAATAGGAGACTATGATCTCATCGAGGCCAATGAGGCGTTCGCTGCGCAGGCGCTGGCCAACGGCCAGGGACTCGACTGGGCGTGGGACAGAGTTAACGTGCACGGCGGCGCTATCGCGCTCGGCCATCCCATCGGCGCGAGCGGCGCGCGCATCCTCACGACGCTGCTATACGCGATGAAGGATCGGGGCGCGCGGACGGGCCTCGCCACGCTGTGCCTCGGCGGTGGAAACGCCGTCGCGCTCTCGGTAGAGCGGGCCGATTAGCGCGTCCTTGCGACGCGAAATCTTCTTCACTCAGGACGGCAGTATCCGCGCCATCTGGCGCGGGCTCCTCGTCGTCGCCGTCAGCATCGTCGCGCTCTTCGCGGCCTCGATCGCGGTCGCGATGCTGCAATCCACCGCGGCGTCGGTCGGGATGCGGCTGCTGGTGCATCCGCTGGTGTACCCGCTGGGATTTCTCGCGGCGCACGTCTTCATGTTGCGGCAGGTGGACCGGAAAGATTGGAGCTACGTATGGCTGGGGCGAGAAGCAGCCCGACCGTCGAAGCTGGTCTCCGGCCTGGCGCTCGGCGCGCTCGTGGTGGCGCTGCCGGCGGGCGCCCTGCTCGCCTCGAATCAGCTGATCGTCGCCGACGCTCCCGACGGCGGGTGGTGGAGCGCCGCGCTGCTGGCCGCAACGGTGCTGCTGCCGAGTGCCTTCGCTGAAGAACTGTTCGCACGCGGCTACATTTTCGCATTGCTGCGCGAAGCCGCCGGATGGAAGCTGGCCCTCGCGGTCACCAGCATAGGGTTCGGCCTGATACATCTGGCGAATCCAGGCGCCAACTGGCAGTCGCTGAGCGTGGTCGTGCTGGCCGGGGTCTTCCTGGGCGCGGTCGTGCTGGTGACGGGGAGCCTGTACGCGGCGACTCTCGCGCACTTCGCCTGGAACTGGTTCATTGCCGCGGTGCTGCACATGCCGGTCAGCGGCATCCCGGTCGTGGGGTCGCCGGACTACCGCGTGGTCGAGACCGGACCGGACTGGCTGACGGGAGGGAGTTGGGGGCCCGAAGGAGGGCTTGCCGCTGGTCTGGGGCTCAGTATGGGCTTGATTTACTTGTCGTGGAGCGCGAGGAGATCACGTGGCGCTTGACTACAACGCTACGTGCTGCGTGCTGCGTGCTGCGCGCTGCGCGCAAACTGCGGGAGCAAAGGCAGTTACTAGTCACTAGTCACTAGTCACAAGTCACCGGTTTTCAGCTATGAATGAACGCATCGCTGTGATAGGCGCGGGACAAATGGGCAACGGCATCGCGCACGTGTTCGCGCAGTCGGGCTTCGACGTCATGCTGGTGGACGTGTCGCCGGAGGCGCTCCAGAAGGCGCGCGACACCATCGCGAAGAACCTCGACCGGCAGGTAAAGAAGGGCACGATCGCCGCCGACGCGCGGGAGGGAATCCTCGGCCGGATCAAGACGGAGACCGATACCGGAGCCGTCGGCGACGCGGGGCTCGTGATCGAAGCGGCGACGGAGAACGCCGATCTCAAGTACAAGATCTTCCGGGGGCTCGAGACAGAGGCCGCGGCCGAAGCGATCCTCGCCTCCAACACGAGCTCCATCTCGATCACCGAGATTGCGCGGCGCACCAGCCGCCCGGAGAACGTCATCGGCATGCACTTCATGAATCCGGTGCCGGTGATGAAGCTGGTCGAGATAATCCGCGGGCTCGCCACCTCCGACGAAACCACGGCCAGCGTCGTCGAGCTGAGCAAGCGCGTGGGCAAGACGCCGGTAGAGGTCAACGACTTCCCGGGATTCGTGTCGAATCGCGTGCTGCTCCCGATGATCAACGAAGCCGTCTACTGCCTGATGGAGGGAGTCGGCACTGCGGACGCCATTGATCAGGTGATGACTCTGGGGATGAATCACCCGCTCGGGCCCCTCGCCCTGGCTGACCTGATCGGCCTCGACACCTGTCTCGCGATTCTCGAGGTGCTGCATGACGGGCTCGGCGACCCGAAGTACCGGCCCTGTCCGCTGCTGCGAAAGTACGTCGCTGCGGGGTGGCTCGGCCGAAAGACCGGCCGCGGATTCCACACGTATTCGTGAGGTCCAGCCATTGAAGCACGCCGCGCTGCACCCGCTGACGGAAGAGCAGCGCGAGATCCAGAACGTCGCGCGGGAGTTCGCCGCCGCCGAGATCGCGCCGCACGCGGAGCAGTGGGATCGCGACGCTTTTTTCGACGAGTCGCTGGTGGGCAAGCTAGGCGCCCTCGGCCTCCTCGGGATGCTGCTGCCGGAGGAATACGACGGCCTCGGGCTCGACACCAGGACGTACCTGATGGCGCTCGAGGAGATCGCCGCGGCGGACGCGTCCACCGCGGTGCTGATGAGCGTGCACAACTCGCTGCCGACGCAGATGATCCTGCGCTTTGCCACCGACGAGCAGAAG
>CAYGJL010000008.1:1514-84128 GCA_964350145.1 uncultured Gemmatimonadaceae bacterium | reverse complement strand
ACGATAAATCCGTGGAGGTCAGTCCGCCCCCGCCGCTTCATACCAATTGGATCCCCTTACAGCGTTCCTGGATTCTGCTTTGAGCCCCGTTTGACCTCGTCCCAGATAGCGTCGAGCGCCTCCAAACCAGCGGACCCAATGTCCACCCCCCGCTCGGCCGCGGTCTTCTCCACCGCCTCGAACCGCCTCTGAAATTTCGCGTTCGCCTTGTCCAGCGCGAGCGACGAATGCACGCCCAGCTTCCTGCACAGATTGACGCAGGCAAACAGCAGGTCGCCCAGCTCGCCCTCCAGCTCGGCGTGCGCCTCGTCCTGCACCGGCGCGCCATGCTCGCTGAAGCGCACCTTCTTCGCTTTCATCAGCTCGCGCACCTCCACCAGCTCCTCGGCGACCTTGGCCGCGGGCCCCTCGGCGTCGGGCCAGTCGAAGCCGACACCAGCCGCGCGGTCCTGCAGCCGGTGGGCGCGGTGCAGCGGCGGCAGCGAGCCGGGCAACCCGTCGGCCAGCGATGCGCGCTTCTTCGACTTCATTCGCTCCCACGGCTCGCGCTCGCCGTCGGAATACAGGTGCGGATGCCGCGCCTTCATCTTCGCGATCAGCCCCTCGGCGACGGCGTGAAAGTCGAACGCGCCCCGCTCCTCGGCCACCACCGAATGGAACAGCACCTGGAGCAGCAGGTCACCCAGCTCTTCCCGCACGAGCGCGTCGTCGCTGAGGCGCAACGCGTCGTCCAGCTCCAGCGATTCTTCGATCAGGTACGGCCGCAGCGAGTCGTGCGTCTGTGCCGCGTCCCAGTCGCAGCGCTTTCGCAGGTCGCGCATGAGGGCCAGAGTATCTTCGAGGGTCGGGGGAGGGGGCATGGTGGTGACTAGTGACTAGTGACTGGTGACTAGCAAAGGCGGGTCAACGGGAACCGCGGGAACGTAGGGGTTTCTAGTCACTAGTCACTAGTCACTAGTCACCAACCTCAAGTGCCGAACGATAACTTCCCCCCATAATGCCCGCCCGCATCGAAATCGACCTCTCCGCCGTCACGCGGAACGCGCGCTCGCTGGCCCATAGGTCCGGCACGCGGCTCATGCCAATGGTGAAGGCCGATGCCTATGGGATGGGCGTGGGCCCGGTCGTGCGGGCGCTGGATAAGCTCGATCCATGGGGCTTCGGGGTCGCTACAGTCGCCGAGGGTGAGGAGCTGCGCGCGCTGGGCGTGCGCCGGCCGGTGATTGTCTTCACGCCGCTGCTCGAAAGCGAGCTCGCGGCGGCCGCCGCCGCGCGGCTCACGCCGGCGCTCGGCTCGCCGGCAACCATCGCCGCGTGGCAGTCGCACGGAGGTCCGTGGCACCTCGCCATAGATACCGGGATGGCCAGGGCCGGGGTTCCCTGGCGAGAGATCGCCGCGCTCCGGGACGTCGTAGCGAAGTCGGCGCCGGAAGGCGTGTTCACGCACTTCCATTCCGCGGAGCTCGACGACGGCAGCATGCAGGAGCAGGACCGCAGGTTCGAGGACGCACTGGCGGCGCTCGGCCTGGCCACGGTCTTCACGCACACCGACAACAGTGCCGCCGTGCTCCGGCGCGGACGCTCGGGCCGGAGCGCGGTCCGTCCCGGAATCTTTCTGTACGGCGGGGCGACGGTCGCCGGAGCTCCGATCGAGCCCGATCCGGTCGCGCACCTGCGCGCTCCCGTGGTGGACCTGCGCGGCTGCGAGGCCGGCGACACCGTCAGCTACGGCGCGACGTTCAGGGCCGCCGGTTTGATGCGCGTCGCCACGCTCGCCTGCGGCTACGCCGACGGCTATCCGCGGAACGTGGGGCAGGATGGACGGCCGGGCGCGACGGTCATCCTGCGCGGCCGCCGCGTGTCGATCGTCGGCAGAGTCACGATGGACATGATCATGGTAGACGTGACCGGGATCGAGTGCGCGCTGGGCGAGACGGTGACGCTGATCGGGCGTGACGGCGACGATGTCGTCACCGTAGCGCAAGTCGGGCAGTCCGCCGGGATCACTCCCTACGAAGTCCTCGTCGGGATGAACAGTCGGTCGCCGCGGTCGCAGCATGAAGGCTGATCGCAGAGCGGCCATCATCGTGCTCGACGGCGTCGGGTGCGGTGGCGCGGGTGACGCGGCCGCGTACGGCGACGCGGGCAGCGACACGCTGGGCAATCTCTCCCGCGCCGTTGCCGGCTTCGCGCTCCCGAATCTCCGCAAGTACGGGCTCGGCAACCTGGCGAGCCTCGGCGGTGTCCCACCTGTTGCAGAACCTCTCGGCGCATGGGGCGTGATGGAGCCGCGGTCCGCGGGGAAAGACAGCACCACTGGCCACTGGGAGATAGCCGGCGTGCACCTTGCCCGCGCGTTCAGGACGTACCCGCACGGATTTCCCGCGGAAGTGATCGCGGAGTTCGAGCGCCGCACGGGCCGGGCGGTGATCGCGAACGTCGTCGCGAGCGGCACCGTCGTGATCGAGCGGTTCGCCGAGGAGCACCGGCGCACCGGCGCGTGGATCGTGTACACGTCCGCCGACTCGGTCTTCCAGATCGCCGCCCACGAGGACGTGGTCCCGCTCGACGAGTTGTACGCCGCATGCGCCGTCGCCCTGGACATCAAGCTCGCGGATCCCGACGGCGAGAGCCCGCTCGTGTCGCGGGTGATAGCGCGGCCGTTCGACGGTGGGCCGGGCTCGTACAAGCGCACCGCCAACCGCCGGGATTTCTCGGTCGAGCCGCCGGCCGAGACGCTGCTCGACGCAGTTCGCGCGGCCGGGCTCGAGACCGCTGGAGTCGGCAAAGTTGACGATCTTTTCGCCGGTCGGTCCATAAGCGCGCTGCACACCTCGTCCAATGCGCAGGGAATAGGCGAGATCCGCCGATGGATAGAGGGGAATCAGAGTGGGTTACTGCTGGCCAATCTTGTAGATTTCGACCAGCTGTACGGGCACCGGAACGACGTAGCGGGGTTTTATGGAGCGCTGCTCGAATTCGACCAAGCGCTGCCCGGTCTCGTGAGCTCCCTCAAAAAGGACGACCTTCTGTTCATTACCGCCGATCACGGCAACGATCCAACGACGCCATCGACGGACCACTCGCGAGAGTGCGTTCCGCTTCTGGCCGCGGGCTCCCGCGTGCGGCCAGCGGGTATCGGGCGGCGCGAGACATTCTCCGATCTCGGCGCAACCGTCGCCGAGTGGCTGGGCGTCTCGTTCCGCGGCCGCGGCACTTCATTTCTGTCCCAGATCATACAGTGACCCGTCAAGCTGACCACAAGCTCCGCGACGCTGCATTCGCGGCGCTCGAGCGATCGCACGCTCCATATTCCGGCTTCCCCGTCGGCGCCGCATTGCGCGCCGGCAACGGCGCCGTCTTTCAGGGATGCAACGTCGAGAACGCCTCCTACGGGCTCGGGATCTGCGCCGAGCGCGTGGCCGTGTTCACGGCGATCCTCGCCGGCGCGGGTGCGTTCGACTGCATCGCCATCGCGACCGAAGCCGAGGAGCCGGCGCCGCCGTGCGGCGCGTGCCTGCAGGTGCTGGCGGAGTTCGCCACGCTCGAACTGAAGGTGCACAGCTACTGCCGCAACGGCGCCGAGGCTGGCTGGAGTCTCGGCTCGCTCCTGCCGCACCCGTTCACGGCGAAACTGCTGACCACGAGCGCCACGTGAAGCGCGCCAGAGGAGTCGCGTTGCTCGCGCTCGCAGGCATCGCGCTCGCGGCGGGCGCGTGCAGCGAGACGCTGGAGAGCGCGATCGGCTGTCCCGAACTGTGCCCCAACCAGGGCATCGACGTGATCAACGTCACAATCGATCCTGTGGTGTTCGACACCGCGGTTCGTGCCGAGGGACCGTTCGGCGGCGAGCCGTTGATGCTGCTGGCGTCGCGCGGCGACACGCTCGACTCGCGCGTGATCGTCCGGTTCGACAGCCTGCCCGAGCGGTTCCGCGCGACGCCTGGCGACAGCACTACGAGTCCGATAACGGCGGTCACCGACGCGTACCTCCAGCTTCGCCTCGAGCTCACGGAGAAGCAAATCGGGACCTCGCTGACCGTCAGTGCGTACGACGTGGTAACGGACGGGAACGACACGTCGGTCGCGGCGCTCACTCCGCTTTTCACCGACGACCGGCTGATCGGGTCACGGCAGGTGGCGTCGGCCGACCTCACGGATTCGCTGCGCATTCCGCTGCTCAATGCCTCGGTGCTGGCCAAGGCGCAGGCGAAAGAGCCGTTGCGGATCGGACTGCGGATCACCGGTAGTACGGGGCAGTTTCACGTGCGCTCTCTGGAGGCGGGGGCTCCGCCCGTCCTGTCGTTCCGCGTATCGGCCGACACGCTCGTTCCGCGCGTGATGTTGCTCCCGATGTCGCGGACGCCTGAGGACTCGATCGACCAGCGGGTAACACTCTCGGACTTTCAGCTTCTGGTTCGAACGCCTCCGCCCGGATCTCCGCGGGCGCTGCTCGTCGGAGGGCTGCCGTCGAGGCGGACGTACATGCGCTTCCTGATCCCCAGCTCGATTCTCGATTCCGCGAGCGTCATCCGGGCGACGCTCCAGCTCGAGCAGATACCGAATACGGGACTGGGTCCGCTGGACACGGTGTATGTCGTGACGCACTTGGCGATCGGTGGCAAGGTCATCACCGATCCGGAGCAGGCGGCGCGGCTCTTCGCCGCGTCCGAGCTGACGCGGATCGACACTCTGCGCGTAGCGGCGAACGCGTCCGGCATTCGGGAGATAGACATCGCGCCGGTGCTGCGGATCTGGCGGGCGCAGGGAGACACGCTCGGTCCTCGCGCGCTCATCCTGCGCAGCGGTCGCGAGGGCGTCTCCGCCGCGCAGGCGTGGTTCACCAATACCGAGGCGGTCGCAGGCACTCGCCCGCGGCTCAGAATCAGCTACTCTCCGGCCAACCCATTCGGACTACCATGACGCGCTCCATTCCGGCCGGCATCCTGCTCCTCACGCTCGGTGCTTCGGGCGCGGCCGCCCAGGGAAACCTCAGCACGCAGGGATTCGGCTACCCGCCGGGGCAGTTGAGCACGACCGCGCTGTCGCTCGGCGGCGGCTCCGCCGAGCTCGACCCGAACTCGGCGCTCAATCCCGCGGCGCCGGCGCTGTGGGGCGCGACCGTGATGTTCATGCAATACGAGCCAGAGCTGCGCACGGTAAAGGGCCCGGACGCCAGCGCGCGGACTACCACCGCGCGGTTTCCGATGGTCGGCATGTCGCTCGCGATCGGGCGCCGGATCACGGCCCAGGTCTCCGCTTCCTCTTTTCTCGATAGGACATGGAGCAGCGTCACGCAGAGGCAGCAGGACATCGGGGGTACGGTCGTGGACGCCACCGAGCTCTTCTCCAGCAACGGCGGCATCACTGATTTTCGTCTCGCGCTGGCGTACAGCGCGTCGCCCCGCTTCCAGCTCGGCTTGGCCGGTCACGTGTTCTCCGGTGAGAACCGAATCACGATCGAGCAGCGCTTTCCCGATACGGTGACTTTCTCTGGCACCAGCCAGGCGTCGGACATCAGCTACTCCGCGCTGGGCGCTTCGGGCGGATTCGTGTGGCGGCCGGTCGGCAGTCTCGGGCTCGGCGCCTCGGTGCGCGTCGGTGGGGACATGGAGGCGATGGTTGGCGACAGCGTGCTCACGACCGGCAAGTTGCCCATGAGGTACGGCGTCAGCGTGAGCTTTTCCGGCATTTCGGGTGTGGCTTTGTCGGCGCGCGCGAACTTCGACGAGTGGTCCGCGATGGAGCCGCTCAGGGGTCCGGGCAGCAGGATGCGCGCGTTCGACTCATGGGATTATGGAGTCGGAGCCGATGTGGCCGGACCCACCATCGGCCGCCGCGAGATCGCGCTGCGTCTCGGCGCGAGATACCGCGGGCTGCCGTTCGGCGCCGCCGGCGCCGCCGGCGCATCGGGCGGCGAGCCGTCGCAGGTGAATGAGACCACGTTCTCTGGCGGCTTCGGCGTTCCGCTGGGAATCGGCAGGTCGCGCATTGACATCGGGGTGGCGCGCGCGACCCGAAAGCTCGACAGCGCCAATGCCGCCCCGAGTCCCGTCACGGAGAGTGCGTACATCTTCAGCCTCGGTGTTCGCGTAAGGCCGTGACCGGATGACCGCGAGCGGGGCCGCGCGCAAGCCGCTGATCCTCGTCGCGGACGACGTGCAGGCGAACGTCGAGCTGCTGGTGGACCAACTCAACAATCTCGACTACCGGATCATCTCCGCGAGCGACGGCCCGACCGCGGTCGCGCTGTGCTTCGCCGAGCGTCCCGACCTATGCATCCTCGACGTGTCCATGCCGGCCGGTGATCTCGGCGTGGACGACCGCTCGACCGGGTTCGAGGTGTGCCGGCGCATCAAGCGCGATCCCCGGACCGCGCGCATTCCGGTCATCTTCGTCACGGCGCTCAACGACACCAGCGACAGGGTCAAGGGGATCGAGGCCGGCGGCGACGATTTCCTGACGAAGCCGCACAACCGGCTCGTGCTCGGCGCGCGTGTGCGGAGCCTGCTCAAGCTCAAGGCGGTCACCGACGAGCTGGAGGAGAGCTACCGCAAGCTGCGCGAGCTGGAGAAGGTGCGCGAGGACCTGATGAAGATGATCGTGCACGATCTCAAGACGCCGCTGACGTCGGTGCTCGCGAGCCTGGAGATGGTCGCCGACGGCGACTTCGGCATTCTGACCACGGTGCAGAAGCGTGTGCTAGCCGACGCCGAATACAAGGCGGAGGAGCTGCTGTCGCTCATCAACGACCTGCTCGAGGTGGCGCGGATCGAGGACGCAAACCTGCCGCTCACCATCGAGCCGCTGGCCCCGGGCGCGTTCGTCGCCGATATCGTGGCGGAATGGGAGGTCCGGCTCGCGCAGGAAGCCGCGATCGTCGCGATTGACGTGGACGAGGACGCGCCGGTGTTCGAGGGCGACCGGGCGATCCTCAAGCGGCTCTTCGCGAACCTCATGCAGAACGCGCTGGTGCATTCGGGCGGCGCCGGCGTGGCGATCGAGCTGCGCGCGCGCGCCGACGGCGACGGAATCCTGTTCGCGGCGAGCGACAACGGCCCGGGAATTCCCGAGGAGTATCACGAAGTCATCTTTCAGAAATTCCGGCAGGTGAAGACGCCCCGGCTGCCGAACGTCAGGAGCTCGGGGCTCGGGCTGGCGTTCTGCAAGCTCGCCGCGGAAGCGCACGGCGGCCGGATCTGGGTAAAGAGCAAGGAAGGCGAGGGGAGCACGTTCTACGTCCTGCTTCCGGTGAAGGCGACCACGCCAGCGGAACGCGGCGCATGAGCGGTACGGTTTACGTCGAGACTTACGGCTGCCAGATGAACGTCAGCGACTCCGAGCTGATCCTCGGAAAGCTTGCCGACGTCGGCTATTCGCAGGTCGAGTCACCGGACGACGCCGACGTGATCCTGGTGAACACGTGCGCGATCCGCGAGCACGCCGAGCAGCGCGTGCTGGGACGGCTCGGCGAGCTGAAGCGGCACATGAAGGACGGCGCGGTGGTCGGCGTGGCCGGTTGCATGGCGCAGCGGCTGGGGCCGCGGCTGTTCGATCGCGCGAAGCACGTCAGTCTCGTGATCGGGCCGGACGGCTACCGCGCGCTTCCAGACTTGATCGAGCGGGCGCGCGACGGCGAGCGCGCGACGGCGGTCGAATTCGACCTGGAAGAGCACTACCAGGGATTCAGCGCGCGCCGGTTCGAGGGAGTGAAGGCGTGGATCCCGGTGCAGCGGGGCTGCGATTACCGCTGCACGTACTGCATCGTGCCGACGACGCGCGGACCGGAGCGGAGCAGGCCGTTGGCGGACGCCGTGCGCGAGGTCGAGCAGGTGGCGGAGCTGGGAATCACCGAAGTCGTGCTGCTCGGGCAGACGGTGAACTCGTACAACGACGGCTCGCACGACTTCGCCGACCTGTTGCGCGCGGTAGCGCGCGTGGACGGCATCCGGCGCGTACGCTTCACCAGCCCGCACCCGAACGATTTCAGCGAGCGTGTCATCGCGGCGATGGCTGAGACGCCGGAGGTGTGCGAGCACGTGCACCTGCCGATGCAGTCCGGATCGTCGCGCGTGCTCAAGCGGATGCTGCGGCGCTACACCCGCGAGCAGTACTTCGAGTGCGCGGAGCGCCTGCGCGCTGCGATTCCCGGCCTGGGGCTCACGACGGACATCATCGTGGGATTCCCGGGGGAAACGGAGGAAGATTTCGCGGAGACGCTGAGCGCGGTGCGCGAGATAGGGTTCAACGACGCGTACACGTTCAAGTTCTCCGCGCGGGAAGGAACCGCGGCGACGAGGTTTCCGTCCGCGGAAGACGTGCCGGACGAGGTCGCGAGCGAGCGGCTCGAGCGGCTGATTTCGACGATGCGTGCAGGCACGCGGCGCGCGAACATGACGGCGCTCGGTGAGCGGCACGAGGTGCTGGTCGAGAAGGAGGCCAGGCGGGGGGGGTTGCTGCAGGCGCGAACCCGGGACTTCAAGACAGTCATAATTCCGGGGGAGGCTGCGCTGATTGGCAGCTACTTGATGGTGGAGCTGACTGGTACGACGGGGTCGACGTTTACAGGAACTGTGGCGTCGGAGCGGGGAGAGCTCCCGCTCGCGGGGTAGGCGCCACCCGAGAGTAGAGGGGATCCTAGCTGTTAGCAGTGAGTCAAAGAATCAGTGGCGAGCAGGAAGTACCGGCGGGACTTGCTGATGCGCGGCTGATGCACGGTGGAGCCGGATCGGCCTCCAACGCTACTCATCTGTAGCAGTACTGAGTAGAGTTGAGCGCTCGGCGGCGCCATCGATCACGCCTCCACTTTACTCACTACTGTCAGTGTATCTCCGCGGGTACTTCCTGCTGGGAACTGATTGGTCAACTCACCGCTAACAGCTAGGATCCCCTCTACCCCCGGCAGGAGCTGCGGCGCGAGACATTGGTTGTGAGTGCAACACGTCGCTGTCGTTAATGGCCGGCGAGTGACCACTGTGTCGAATGCCGCTCATTGCCTCAGCCTTCATCGCTTACGCTGCGGGGCTGCTTGCCGGCTTCGCGACCGACCATCGGATTGCCGCGCTCGCGGGCGTGCTCAGCGGAAGTGGGATCCTCTACGCGCTGCTCTCTCGCAAAGGCCAGCTCTTCGCCGTTGCCATTCTGCTCGCCAGCGGGATCGCCGTCGCGCTGACCGAGCCTCCCAAGCCAATTCATCGCTTCACCCGGGCGGTCGCATCACCTGACGCCACCCCCGCGCTCGACCGCGTCCGCGCCGGCGCGGCGAAACGGATCGAACGGCTGTTCGGCGGCGACGCTCCGATGGCGAAAGCGCTGCTGATCGCCGAGCAGCAGGATCTCGGCCCCGAGGTCCGTCAGCGGTACGCCGACGCTGGACTGGTGCACATGCTGTCCATCTCCGGGCTGCACGTCGCAATCGTCGCGGGCGCGGTAGAGCTGCTCCTCTCGGCGATGGCGCTCGGCCGCGCGCGGGCGGCGATTCTCTCGCTCCTCATCGTCTGGGTTTATGTCGCGGTTATCGGCGCGCCCGCGCCCGCGCTACGGTCGGCTGTAATGCTGAGCGTCATGGCGTCGAGCAGGATCGCGCAGCGGCCCACGTCACCATGGGCTTCGCTCGCGCTCGGCGCGGCAGTACCGTTGTACGAGCCGCGCAACGTGCTTGGACTTGGATATCAGCTGAGCGTCGTCGGCATGGCCGGACTCACCGCGAGCGGGAGCATCACGCGGCGGTGGATCGCGCCGAAGGTTGAAGGCTGGCGGCTCGTCGCGTCCAATCAGCTATTGCCGTCCATCATCGCCACGATTGTCACCGCTCCGCTCATCGCATGGTACTTCGGGCGCCTGAGCCTGATCGGCCCGGTGTCGAACGTGCTCGCGTCGCCGGTCATAACGATTCTCCAGCCGATGTTGTTCCTGGCAATGCTGTTTCCGCTCGACGCCGCCGCGCGGTTCGTGGCGGACGGCTGCGTTCCGCTGCTGCGCGTGTTCGACGGAATCGCCGAGCGCGCGGCGGCGCTGCCGCACGCGTCCATCCAGGTGACTCCCTCGCTGATCACCACGCTCCTGTGCGGGCTCGCGATCGCCGCGCTCGTGGCCGCGGCGTCGGCACGATTCACCGCGCGGCCCGCGCTGCTCGCCGCGCTCGCGCTCGGCGCCGCGCTCTGGTATCCGCTCATGCCGCCGCCGGCGCGCCGCGAGATCGAGCTGCACATGCTGGATGTGGGTCAGGGCGACGCGCTCGCGCTCCGCACGACGCGCGGCAACTGGATCCTGTTCGACGCGGGCCGTGCGTGGCGCACCGGCGACGCCGGGCGGGCGGTGATCATCCCGTACCTGGCGCGGCGCGGGGGAAAGCTCGCCGCGTTCGTGCTGTCGCATCCGCACAACGATCACGTCGGCGGCGCTTCCACGATCCTGCGGGCGCTGAAGCCGCGGACCTTCCACGATCCGGGCTTCGTCGCGCCCACGGGCTCGTACGGCGACGCCCTGGCGAGCGCCATTACGTCGGGGACGCGCTGGGACCGCGTGCGGCCGGGCGATTCGCTGGTGGTGGACGGTGTCGTGGTCAACTTCCTGGCGCCGGATTCCGCGTGGGCCAGTACACTGTCGGATCCGAACGAGGCGAGCACGATCGCGCGCGTCAGATTCGGCGCGGTTCGATTCCTGCTCGTGGGAGACGCGGAGAGGGAACTGGAGCAGTGGCTCGTCTCCAATGCGGGCATAGACCTTCGCGCGGACATCCTGAAAGTG
This sequence comes from uncultured Gemmatimonadaceae bacterium, assembly GCA_964350145.1. GTDB lineage: Bacteria > Gemmatimonadota > Gemmatimonadetes > Gemmatimonadales > Gemmatimonadaceae > JACDCY01. Next base: position 73,379 of record CAYGJL010000008.1, on the reverse strand, counting down.
GCGCATCACGGCAGCTCGACGAGTACGACTGAATTATTTCTGCGTGAGGCGCGGCCTCGGGTCGCGCTCATCTCGGTGGGGAAGGACAACGGCTACCGCCATCCGAGCCCCGCCGTGGTGGACAGGCTCGAGCGCTCGGGAGCCGTCGTGTATCGCACAGATGAGTTGGGCACCGTCGTCGTGTCCACCGACGGCAGGCGCGTCCGGGTGCGCACCCGTGACGGCGAGTGGGAGCTCGCGACCCGATGATTCGGGTGTTGCTCGGGTCTCCGCTCACGCCGCGTCCGGAGATAATCGCGCGCTACCCCGAGCTGCACACTGCGCGCTTCCGCGCCGGCGGGCTACCGGTACGAGTAGGCGGCTGGCTGCTCGGCCGCAGCCGCGTGGACGCGGTAACGCTCGGGCGCACGATCTTCGTCGCGCGGGAGATCGAGCCATCGGCGGAATTGCTCTTGCACGAGCTTCGGCACGTCCAGCAATTTTGCGAGAGCCGGACGTTTCCTTTTCGCTACATTTGGGAAACGGTACGCCGCGGCTATTTCGAGAACCTTTTCGAGCGGGACGCCCGGAGCTTTGCCGCGCGACGGGCCGGTGGCCCCGCGTCTTCTTCTTCTTCGAAGGACGTTCGAGTGGTCAAACACACCGCAGTGTCGGTCGTCACGATCGACCGGTACATCATTGAGCAGGAGCGCCTCTACCCCGAGGCGACCGGCGAGTTGTCGGGCATTCTCTACGATCTCGCGCTTGCCGCAAAGATGATCACCAGCAAGGTCCGCAACGCTGGCCTCGCGGATGTGCTCGGCGCCACGGAGAACAGCAACGTGCAGGGCGAGGTGCAGCAGAAGCTGGACGTTTTGGCAAATGACATCATCATCAAGGCGATGGACCACGGCGGGTGGCTGTGTGCGATGGCGTCGGAAGAAGAGCCGGATATCATTCCCATTCCGGAGCAGTTCCGCTGCGGCAAGTACGTCCTTTTGTTCGACCCGCTCGACGGCTCGTCCAACATTGACGTCAACGTTCCGGTCGGCACCATCTTCTCGGTCCTGCGCAAGATCTCGTCAGGCACGCGCGGCGAGATGAAGGACATGCTGCAGGCGGGGCACAGCCAGGTCGCGGCCGGCTACGTCATCTACGGCTCGAGCACGATGATGGTGTACACCACGGGACAGGGCGTGCACGGCTTCACGCTGGATCCGGCGATCGGCGAGTTTCTGCTGTCGCATCCGAACATCCGCATGCCGGACCCGGGAAGATACCTCTCGGTCAACGACTCGTACGAGCCGCTCTGGAGCGACACCGTCAAGGATCTCATGCAGCAGTATCGGAAAGGCGACGGCAAGAAGCGGAACGCGACCAGCTCGCGGTACGTCGGCTCGCTCGTCGCTGACTTCCACCGCAACCTGCTCGGCGGCGGGATCTTCGCGTATCCGGCGCAGAGCAAGAGTCCCAAGGGCAAGCTTCGCCTGCTGTACGAGGCCAACCCGCTCGGGTTCATCGCCGAGCAGGCGGGAGGCGCGGCGAGCGACGGCGAGCGCCGGGTTCTCGACATCGTTCCCACCGAGCTGCACCAGCGCACGCCACTGTTCATCGGCAGCAAGTCGAGCGTCGCGCTGGCTGAGTCCATGCTCGGCGGCGCGCTCACGGGCGTCGGGGCCTGAGCGCGGCGCGTAATTCGCCTTCGGGGATTCCGGTCGCGCCGGTTTACCGGCCGGAGGACGCCGACCTCGAGTACAAGCGTGATCTAGGCGAGCCCGGCGAGTGGCCATACACCCGCGGCGTGCAGCCGACGATGTACCGCGGCCGGCTGTGGACCATGCGGCAGTACGCCGGCTTCGGCACCGCCGCCGAGACCAACACGCGCTTCCGGCATCTGCTCGCGGCCGGGCAGACGGGCCTGTCGGTCGCGTTCGATCTCCCGACGCAGATGGGGATAGACTCGGATTCGCCCCGCGCGCTCGGCGAAGTCGGCCGCGCCGGCGTCGCGATAGATACCGTCGAGGACATGCACGACCTGTTCGCGGAGATCCCGCTCGACAAGGTGTCCACATCCATGACGATCAACGCGACGGCCTCGACGCTGCTCGCGATGTACATCGTGGTCGCGGAGGAGCGCGGGATCGCGCGCGACAAGCTGAGCGGCACCGTGCAGAACGACATCCTCAAGGAGTACATCGCGCGCGGGACGTACGTGTACCCGCCGGAGCCGAGCCTGCGGCTGATCGCGGACATGTTCCGGTTCTGCACGACGGAGGTGCCGGGCTGGAATCCGATTTCCATTTCCGGCTACCATATAAGAGAGGCGGGCGCGACCGCGGTGCAGGAGCTGGCGTTCACGCTGGCCAACGGCGTGGAGTACGTGGAGCACGGCGTGGCTGCCGGGCTGGACGTGAACGCGTTCGCCAAACGACTGTCGTTTTTCTTTGCCGCGCACAACGATCTGTTCGAGGAGGTCGCGAAGTTCCGCGCCGCGCGGCGGCTGTGGGCGAGGATCATGCGCGAGCGGTTCGGCGCGGACGACGAAGGGTGCAGGCTGCGCTTTCACACGCAAACCGGCGGAGTCACGCTCACCGCGCAGCAGCCGCTGAACAACGTGGTGCGCGTGGCGGTGCAGGCGCTGTCGGCCACGCTCGGCGGGACGCAGTCGCTGCACACCAATGGGTACGACGAAGCGCTGTCGCTGCCGACTTCGGAGGCGGCCACGCTCGCGCTCCGCACGCAGCAGATCATCGCGTACGAGTCGGGGGTCGCGAATACCGTGGACCCGCTAGCGGGGAGCTACTACGTCGAGAGTCTGACGAGCGAGCTCGAGGCGCGGGCCGTCGCGCTGATGCAGCGCGTGGAGGAGCTGGGCGGCTCGGCGAAGGCGATCGAGAAAGGGTTCTTCCAGGAAGAGATCGCGCGGAGCGCGTACGAATTTCAGCAGCGCGTCGAGGGAGGGGAGACCGTCATCGTCGGGGTGAACCAGTTTATCGACGACAGCGAGGCGCTGAGCATTCCGCCGCCGGATTATGCGGGGATGGAACGTGGGCAGGTCGCGCGGCTGGCGAAGGCGCGGGCTGCGCGCGATGCGGCGTCGCATCGGTCCGCGCTGTCCGCACTTGGCGACGCCGCCACTCAGGTGAAGGAAGGTGGAGCGGTCACGGCGCTGATGCCGCTCGTCATCGACGCCGTCCGCGCGCGCGCGTCCGTCGGGGAGATCTCCGACACGCTGGCTGGCGCATGGGGCCGGTACGTGCCGGTGTAGGCTCCGATTGACCCGCGTCGGCTGCGGTGATGAGTCGCCGTGCTCCTGGAAGGGCACAATACTGTCGGTGAGTGCATAGCGAGCTTGCTTCCGCTATGAAAATCATGTAATATGATTCTGTGTAAACGAGGAGAGCCTCCCATGGGTAAGAGAGTCATCGTGAGCGAAGCCGTTCGCAACTTCGCCGACTACATCAATCGTGTCGCCTACCGTGGCGAGAGCTTCACGCTCATCCGCGGAAACAAGCCGGTCGCTGAGCTGGCCCCTGTCGTCGCTGGCCGCCGGCTGGGCGACCTACCGTATCTGCTCGCCTCTCTCCCGCCGCTCGATGACGCGGAAGCGCGAGAGTTCGCGGATGACGTCTCCAGCGCGCGCGCAGCGCTGGCGAAGGAGCCGTTTCGGGATCCGTGGGCGTCCTGATAGACACGTCGGTCCTGATCGCCTCCGAGCGCGGACGCTTCGGTGTCGAGCAGCGGTTGCCCGGCCGGGAAGACGAGGAGTTCTTCGTGTCGGTGATTACGGCGAGCGAGCTGCTCCACGGAGTCCATCGCGCGAACAGCCCCGACGTGCGTGCAAGGCGCTCGGCGTTCGTCGAAGCCGTGCTGTCGCGTTTCCCGCTCTTGTCGGTTGACCTCCAGACGGCTCGCACCCATTCCCAGCTCTGGGCGGAGCTTGCGTCCGCGGGAAAAATGATCGGCCCCCACGATCTTTGGCTCGCCGCCGCATGCGTTGCGCACGGATTGACGCTTGTGACCGCGAACGTTCGGGAGTTCCAGCGAGTGCCGGGGCTCTCGATGGAAGAGTGGCGCGAGCAGCGGGGAATTCAGTAGCGGGCGTTTGCCGCGCTAGTTCCTCAGCCGGTGCGCGCTGAAGAAGGCCCACATCTCACTCGTCGCGTCTATGCTGCTGCTCGTGCGCCCGGCGAACCATTCGGGCAGCGGACCACCGCCCGGCCAGGTGTGGCCGCCGCCGGCGATGGTGTAGAGCACCACGGCCGCGCCGTCAGCGCAGCCCGCGTACGCGCGACGGGTTACGTCCGGCGCCACGACCGAATCGCCGGCGGACGGGGCGCACCGGTTTCTCTCCGCCCATTGCTTCGTCCACGCTGGAATGCTCGGAAATGTGTACGGGGCCATCCAGGCCTTGCCGCCGTGGTACCGCACGTGCAAATCGGCCGTCCCGTGGAACGCGATCATCGGCACCGGCCGGCGGTCCGCACACCAGCTGAATGGCAGGAAGTGAGCGGCGGCCACCAATCCTACCGCCGCAATCCGGTCGGACAGCTCGCAGGAAAGTACGAACGTCATGCCTGCGCCATTCGACAGACCGTTCGCGTAGATGCGAGTCGAGTCGATGTTGTACCGTGTCCGCAGCGTGTCGATCAGCTCGGAGATGAATTGGACGTCCGCCGGCTGGCCGGGTCCGCCGTCCGCATCCCAATGCCTTGGACCGTCGCCCCTGATTCCCGACGGGTACACGACGATGAACCCCTCGCGCTCGGCCAGCTCGTTCCACCGACTCGTTTCTTTTTGTGCCGCCGGCCACATCGCCCCGCCGTGCATGCTGATGACGAGCGGCGTCGGCCTCGTGCGGTCGTAGCTCCGCGGGACATGTAGCAGATATTCCCGGTCGTAGCCCGCGGAAACCATGACGCCGTTGCTCCGGTTCCGAGCGTGAAAGGACACCGCCTCGAGCACGACCAGCGCCGCGGGCAGGCTGATGAGCGCGAGCACCGCGACGAGGACCATGCTCCTGCTTTTCACTCGTCGACCCTCACGAACGCTCGATCACCGATGCCGGTTCCACGCGAGCGCCAGCGGCGCCGCGGACAATCGCGCCAACGGAATCGCGAGAATCGCGACGAGCAGCAGGAGGTAGCGCGGGATCAACGGAGTGTCCACGAACCACACGAGGGTGCCATGGAGCGCGAGCACGGCGACGAGCCAGCACGACGCTCCGATTACGAGCGCGCGATCGCTGAGCAGCCGGCTCCTGTACAGGCGCGTGGCGACGACAGCGGCCGCGGACATCTTGACGGCCATCACAACGGCGAGGATCCAGGCCAGCGCGTCCCACACCGTTGCCAGCACGTGACGGTCATGCAGCGTCCACTCGATGACCGGTCCAATGGCGACGAGGAACAGCAGCAGCAGGAACATGTTCGCCTTGATGATCCAATCGCGGCCGCTCAAGCCGATGAACAGAGACTGCACGAGCTGTCTCCACGTGGACAGCATGAACCCCCCGAACAGCAGCAGCACGATGGCGACTGTCCGCGGTGTGCCCACGACTGCGAGTCCGAGGCTCTTCCATCCGGCAACTATCGGCCAGGTCTCCGACCATTTCAGCGCAAGCGGGACGGCGACGATCACGAGCAGCCACGCAGCCACGGTGCTCAGCATCGTCATCTTCAGCTTCGCGGCGATGAGCGCGGCGCTTGTCACCGGGCGCGTCCCGACGAACGGAGTCACACTATAGGCGTCGGCCGCATGAGGATTTGCCTTGCTCACGGTCGCGGCGGCGACCGCGGCCATGAACGGTGGAGTGACGAGCACGCCGAGCAGTATGACGAACACGAGCGCCGGCGTGTCTCTGGCGGCGAAGAACAGAGCCAGCTCGAACGGCAGGACCGAACCCACCAGCAACGGTAGCGACCGGCCGTGCCGCCGCCATTCGAACCACAGTTGAGCGCGTTCCGGCGATGGAAAATGATTTCGCCTGCGCGGCAGCGCGTCCGTTATCCGGAACGGTCGGGCGAACGTCGGCCGCCAATCGGGCACTTCGCCCCGGCGGGCCCGCGTAACGGCGAGCCAGGCGGTCAGATACGCGAGAGGGATCTGCGGCGCGAGGAACGTCACGATGGCGAGCTCGGAAGCTTTGAACTCGATTGCCAGAATGACGACGACGTCGATCGTCACCAGCCATAGCAGAGCAGCGGCTACGCGTAATCCGGGCAAGCCGTAGGGCATCCACGTCAGCGCCTGCGTCCAGGCGAGCAGCACCGCGGCCGCGAGCGCCGGCCAAAGCACGGGTACTGGAAATCCGGCCGGCCATACTGCGAGCAGCCTCATTGCGACCCACAGGACCGCCACGACCGTCGTGCCGTACAACATCGGCCATCCGGCCAGCGCCGCGCTCGTGACCGGCAGCGTGAACATGCGGGCGGGGTAGATGGATTGGCGCGCGGCCAGATCGCCCTCGAGCCCAAACGTGAAGACCGCCAGGACGTACGTGAACGCCGCCGATACCGGCACGACGACGACGATCGCAAAACCAAGAGCGTCCTCTAGGTCGAAGGCTTGCTCCGGCTCGAGAATCAGAAGCCTGACCGTCGCGGCAACGACGAGGTAGGCGGCCAGCGCCAGCAGTCCCCAGCGATGCCGGCGGCGGAACTCCCACGCTATTGCGCGAGCGGGGGAGCGCATCCTCTACGCGGCCGGGGCCGGCGGAGCGGACGACCCGACGTGCATGAGGAAGATCTCGTCGAGCGACGCAGCGCGTCCGTCCACGCGGTGCGATCCCTTGATCTCGTCCAGCGACGCGCTCAGAACGATCCTGCCCTCGTTGATCATCGTCACGTGGTCGGCGACCTGCTCCACTTCCTCCAGCAGATGCGACGAAAAGAGCACGGTACGACCTTCATCGGCGATGGTCCGGATGACCGCGCCGAGAATGTCGCGCCGCACGATGGGATCGAGACCGGACGACGGTTCGTCCAGCACGAGTAGTTCGGGCCGGTGCGCCAGCGCGATCAGCAGTCCCGCCCGCGCCTTCTGCCCCTTGGAGAGCGTCTTGATTTTCACCGCGGGGTCGAGCGCGAACGCCTGCCGCAGCTCTTCCGCGTACGCATCGTCCCACGCGGGATAGAAAGCGCGCGAGTAGCGGATGAGCTCGGCGACGCGCATCCAACCGGGTAGGTCGTTTTCCTCGGAGAGATAGCCGATCCGCGACAGGACGCCGACGGGGTCCGCGACCGGATCGAGCCCGAACACGCGCACCGAGCCGCTTTCCGCCCGGAGCAAGCCGAGGATGTGCCTGATCAGCGTCGTCTTGCCGGCTCCGTTCGCGCCGACGAGCCCGTAAACCGCGCCGTGCGGGAAGGTCAAGCTCACCGCGTCCAGTGCCGTCGTGGCGCCGAAGCGGCGAGTCAGCTGCGACACGGAAATGACGGATTCGCTCACGGGGCCAAAAGACTGCAGCATCATCGGCGACCTCGCAACCAACCTCCGGCGCAGCCGAATCGCGGTTCGCTGCTTGAACGACTCCGCGAGCTTGGATAAATTCCCTCAGCTCGCCCCTCCCAAGTCTTGTAACGATGCCCACTTACGAATTCCGCTGCGAAGCGGGACATAGCTTCGATCGCTTTCTTAAAATGAGCGAAGCGCCGTTGGAGCTGGCGTGCGCCGAATGCGGCAAGCCAGCGACGCGCCAGATGTCCGGCGGCGCGGGACTCGTCTTCAAGGGATCGGGCTTCTACCTCACGGATTACGGCCGCGCGGGACAGAAGCCGCCCGCCGCTGAAGGCTCGACTTCCGCCGGCGGTGACGCGAAAGGCGGCGACTCGAAAGGCGGCGACTCGAAAGGCGGCGACTCGAAACCAGCGAAGCCGGAATCAACCTCCGCGCCCGCGGCCACCGCGTCACCGGCGAAGTCCGACAAGAGCAGCTCCACCAAGTCCTCGAAATCGAGCGAATGAAACCCGCCGACGCGATCCGCGCCGAGCTCGGCGGGATTGCGCGGGAGCTCGGCGCGCCGGAAGGGACGGACGTGATCCTCGAGCGGCCGCGCGACGCCGCGCACGGCGACTGGGCGAGCAACGTCGCGATGATCCTCGCGCGACCGCTCAAGCAGAAGCCGCGCGACATCGCGGAGCAGATCCGCGCGCAGTTCCGCGCCGAGGGCGCCGGTGTCGCATCCATCGATGTCGCGGGGCCGGGGTTTCTCAACTTCCGGCTGCGCCCGGAAGTGATCGCCGCGGTCGCCGGCGAGATCGTCGCGGCCGGCGAGAGCTACGGGCGATCCGGCGTCGGCAAGGGCGAACGGGTGAACGTCGAGTTCGTCTCCGCCAACCCCACCGGCCCGCTGCACGTGGGACACGGTCGCCAGGCCGCGCTCGGCGATGCCATCGCGACTCTGCTCGAGCACACCGGCTGGGACGTGTCGCGTGAGTACTACTACAACGACGCCGGCGCACAGATCGAGAACCTCGCCGCCAGCGTACGCGCGCGGGTGCTGGAAGCGCGAGGAGACAAGGCGGAGATCCCCGAGGGGGGATACCACGGCGAATACATTCGCGAAATCGCGGCGTCGTACAAGGGAGACGCGGACGATCTCGCCGCGATGCGCGCGCACGCGGTGCATGCGCTCAGGCTCGAGCAGGATCTCGACCTCGCAGCGTTCGGCGTCACGTTCGACGTGTACTTTCTCGAGTCTTCGCTGTACGAGGGAGGGCTCGTGGAGAAGACCGTCGCCACGCTGACGCGCGCGGGAAAGACGTACGACCACGAGGGCGCGCTCTGGCTCCGCACGACCGAGTTTGGGGACGACAAGGACCGCGTCATGCGGAAGAGCGACGGCACGTACACGTACTTCGTCCCCGACGTGGCGTACCACGTGACGAAGTGGGAGCGCGGCTTCAAGCGCGCGATCGACGTGCAGGGCGCCGACCACCACAGCACGGTGACGCGCGTGCGCGCGGGGCTGCAGGCGCTGGGAATCGGAATCCCCGAGGGGTATCCCGAGTACGTGCTCCACCAGATGGTCACGGTGACGCGCGGCGGCGAGGAAGTGAAGATCTCCAAGCGCGCCGGCAGCTACGTCACGGTGCGCGATCTCATAGACGAAGTCGGGCGGGACGCGGTGCGCTACTTCTTCCTCATGCGGAAGGGCGACTCGCCGCTGATCTTCGACGTGGATCTCGCGCGCTCGCAGTCGGAGGAGAACCCCGTCTACTACATCCAGATGGCGCACGCGCGGATGTGCGGGATCTTCCGCGTCGGCGCCGAGCAGGGGATTGCCACGGGAATGGCCAACGCCGACCTCACGCTGCTCACGGAGACGGAGGAGCAGCAGCTCATCAAGGCGCTCGAGGACTATCCCTCGGAGGTTGCCGGCTCCGCGGCCGCGCTCGAACCGCAGCGCCTGGCCGGTTACCTTCTGGAGACCGCGCGGCTCGCGCACCTGTGGTATCACAAGCACCACGTGCTCGGCCAGGAGCCGCCCCTCATGCGCGCGCGGCTCGTGCTCGCGCGCGCCGCGCAGATCGTCCTGGCAAATGGATTGTCCGCGCTCGGAATAACCGCACCGGAGAGAATGTGACCGTACTCGTAGTGGGATCCGTGGCGCTGGACTCCGTGGAGACGCCGTTCGGAAAAGCCGACGACGTGCTCGGCGGGTCGGGGACGTTCTTCTCGGCGGCCGCCAGCCTGCTCACGCCCGTGCAGCTCGTTGGCGTCGTTGGCGACGACTATCCGATAGACAAGCTCGCGCCGCTTGCCGAGCGCGGCGTGGACCTCAGCGGGCTGGAGCGCGCCGAGGGCGCGTCATTCCGCTGGAGAGGGCGCTACCGGCACGATCTCAATTCCGCGGAGACGCTCGAGACGCACCTGGGAGTGTTCTCGCGCTTCAGCCCCAAGATTCCCGACGCATTCAAGTCCGCCCCGTTCGTGTTCCTCGCGAACATTGACCCGCGGCTGCAGCTCGAAGTGCTGAAGCAGGTGAACCGGCCGAAGCTCGTGGCGTGCGACACGATGAACTTCTGGATCGAGAGCCGGCGCCCGGAGCTGATGGAGCTGCTGAAGCACGTGGACCTGATCACCGTGAACGACGGCGAGGCGCGGCAGCTCTCGGAGAAGGCGAACCTCGTGCAGGCCGCGCGCTGGATCATGGCGCAGGGACCCAAACACGTCATCATCAAGAAGGGCGAGCACGGCGCGTTCATGTTCACCGAAGACACGATTTTCTTCGCGCCGGCGTATCCGCTGGAGAGCGTGTTCGATCCTACGGGCGCGGGCGATTCGTTCGCGGGCGGATTCATCGGCTACCTCGCGAAAACCGGCGACCTGTCCGAAGGCAACATGCGGCGCGCGGTGATCTACGGCTCGGCGATGGGCTCGTTCGCCGTGGAGAAGTTTTCGATTGACCGTTTGATGGGGATCACGCGGGACGATCTCGCGTGCCGTATCCGCGACTTCCGCAAGCTCGTCGCGTTCGAGGAAGAGTTATAGTGATGGCAGTGGGCCCGGGGGCATGACTAACGCGCTCGACTATCGCGCGGCGGGCGTCGATCTCGAGGTCGCCGCCGACGCCAAGCACCGGCTCAAGGCGCTCGTCGAGTCCACGCGCACCGCCGGTGTGCTCGGCGCGTTCGGCGGCTTCGGCGGGATGTTTCGAATGCCATCCGGAATGCGCGCGCCGATCCTCGTGTCCAGCGCCGACGGCGTCGGCACGAAGATCAAGGTCGCCATCGAGGCGGGCCGGCACGACACCATCGGGCACGATCTCGTGAATCACTGCGTGAACGACATCCTCGTGCAGGGCGCGACTCCGCTCTTCTTTCTCGATTACGTCGCGTTCGGCAAGCTCGACGCGGCCGTCGCGGAAGCCGTGGTAGCGGGCGTCGCGGCCGGCTGCCGCGAGAACGGCTGCGCCCTGGTCGGCGGCGAGACGGCGGAGATGCCCGGACTGTACACGCCGCCGGACTACGACCTCGCCGGCTTCATCGTCGGCGCGGTAGAGGAGGACGCGGTGCTCGGCGCCGCCAGGGTGCGGGAGGGCGACGCGGTCATCGCGCTCGCGAGCTCGGGCTTCCACACCAACGGCTACTCGCTGGTCCGGAGCGTGCTGTTCGACCGGCTCGGGCTCGCGGTGACCGACGACTATCCGGGGACGCGGGAATCGGTGGCGGACGTGCTGCTGCGGGTGCACCGGTCGTACCTGCGGGCGCTGGCGCCGGTGCTCCCGCGAGTGCACGCGCTGGCGCACATCACCGGCGGCGGCATCCCGGGCAATCTCGATCGCGCGCTGCCGGCGGGGCTGGATGCGGTGGTGAAGATGAAGAGCTGGGAGGTGCCGGATGTTTTCGAAACGATCACTCGCGCCGGGGTGACTGACCGGCAGGAGATGTTTCGAACCTTTAACATGGGCGTCGGTATGATGGTCCTGGCAGGCCCATCGGATGTGGCTGCCGTGCTGGCGGCGGCGGCCGGCGAGGGTGTGGGGGCCTGGGTTGCAGGCGAGATCCGCGCGGGCTCCGGTCGGGTGCTCCTGTCCTGATAAAAAACAATCAATTTGAGGAATCCATGAAAAAGTTCGTGTCAGTCGTACTTGCTTCCGCGGTGCTCGCCGCGCCGGTCGCGGCGCAGCAGGCCAATCCGGACCCGCAGTGTCCGCCGGGAACAACCAATTCGTTCGGCATTCCCGACCAACAGCGCGCCACGCAGGACGCGTGTCAGAAGGCCATCGATCTCTTCCGCTACATGGCGCCACAGCTCGGCACCGCGCTTGCGGGCGGCGCGCCGACGCTGGGCCAGGGCGGCCCGACGGGCGGCATCGGTCACTTCAGCATCGGTGTTCGGGTGAACGCGGTGATGGGCGACCTGCCGCAGGTCCAGGACGTCCCGCTATCGGTGCAGGGTGCGCAGCGCAGCACGTATCCGCTCGAGCGCCAGATCATTCCGATGCCGACCGCCGACCTCGCGCTCGGTATTTTTGGCGGCATCCCGCTCGGACTCACCAGCGTGGGGGGCCTGGATCTGCTCGTGAGCGCGTCGTACCTGCCGGAATTCGAGGCGGACAACATCAAGGTCGAAGTGGACGGCAGCTCGATCAAGTTCGGTTTCGGCGCGCGCCTCGGGCTGTTGCAGGAGTCGCTGCTGATTCCCGGCGTGTCCGTCAGCTTCCTCCGCCGCGATCTGCCGAAGATCCACATGACCGCGCGCGCCCAGAGCGACAGCCTGCAGGTGCGCGACCTCGACATTCAGACCACGTCCTGGCGAGTCATGGCGAGCAAGAGCTTCTTCATGTTCGGCGCGGCCGCCGGTTTCGGCAAGGACCGGTACGAGTCGAGCACCGTCATTTCCGCGCGCATCGCGGGACGCACCGTACCTCCGACTCCGGCGGCTTCGGCCGGACCGATCGACATCGAGCAGACGCTGACGAGGACGACGATGTTTCTCGATCTCTCGATGAACCTTCCGTTCTTCAAGATCGTGGGTGAGATCGGGCAGGTCTCCGGCGGCGAAGTGGAGACGTACAACCAGTTCGAGGGCAGCAAGGCGGACGATTCCCGAACCTACGGCTCGATTGGAATCAGATTCGGCTTCTGAGCGGGGAAGCGAGCCGTCCGGCCATGCAGGGCGCGACCGCGCCTTCATGCGCCGGGCGCTCGACCTGGCCCTGAAAGGCTGGGGCAACACGGCGCCGAACCCCATGGTCGGCGCCGTCGTCGTCAGCGGTGACGCCGTCGTCGGCGAAGGGTGGCACGCGGCGTATGGCGAGCCGCACGCCGAGACCATGGCGCTGGAGGCCGCGGGCGAGTCGGCGCGCGGTGCGACGCTGTACGTCACGCTCGAGCCGTGCGCGCACCGCGGGCAGACTCCGCCGTGCACGGACGCGATTATCCGCGCGGGGATCGCGCGCGTCGTCGCCGCGGTGCGTGATCCCACGCCTCCCGCCCGCGGCGGCGCCGAGCTGCTCCGGGCCCAGGGGGTGGACGTCCAGTTCGGCGTGGAGGCGGACGCCGCGATCGAGCTGAACGCGCCGTTCTTCAACGCCGTGCGATCTCCCCGGCCGTGGGTCGTACTCAAGCTCGCGGTCAGCATAGACGGGGCGATCGGAACGCGGACGCGCGAGCAGCTCTGGCTTACCGGCGAGGAATCGCGCCGGGAGGTGCACCGCATGCGCGCCGGCTTCGACGCGATCGCGGTGGGCGCCGGCACGGTGCTGTCGGACGATCCGGAGCTGACCGTCCGTTTCGCCGATCCGCCCCGGCGGGCGCCGCTGCGGGTGATCTTCGACCGCGAGCTCCGCACTCCCGCCACGGCCAAGGTCGTGCGCACCGCGCGGCAGGTTCCCACTCTCATCATGGCGAGTGTCATGGGCGCACAGCTCGAGCCGCTCAAGTCGCAGGGAGTCGAGATCATTCCGTCCAAGTCCCACGCCGACGCGCTCGAGAAGCTGCGCGCGCGCAACGTGCGGTCGCTGCTGGTCGAAGGCGGGGCAGGGCTCGCGGGCCAATTGCTCGAGCAGAAGCTCGTAGACCGGCTGGTGATCTTTCAGGCGCCGCTGCTGTTCGGCGACGGCGCGCTGGCGGGCTTCGGCGGGCTCACGGCCACGCGCGCGCGCGAGCTCGGCAACATGCGCGTCGTCTCGCGGCGGAGCTTCGGCGACGACGTCATGACCATGTACGACACGGCCGGACGCTGATGTTCACCGGTCTCGTGGACGCGGCGGGCACTGTCGTCTCCGTGCGGAGCACGGACGCCGGGCGCGAGTTGGCGATCGAGTCCCCGTACCGCGATCTCACCCCGGGGGAGAGCGTTTCCGTGAACGGCGCCTGCCTCACGGTTCGGGAATGTCGCGACGGCGTGTTTACCGTCGCCGCGGTAACCTCGACGCTCCCGCGCACAACCATCGGCGAGTGGGAGGCGGGCAGGCGGGTCAACCTCGAGCGCGCGGTGCGCGCGGACGCCCGCCTTGGCGGTCACATCGTTCAGGGCCATGTGGACGCGGTCGCCGAAGTGACGGGCCGCGAGCAGTCGGGCGACGCCCTCCTGCTGAATGTCGCGATCCCGCCCGGGCTCGCGGAGCTGGTGGTGCCGCTCGGCTCGATCACGATCGACGGGGTGAGCCTGACCGTCAACGACGTGCCGTCCCGGGGCGCCGTCCAGCTGTCAATCGTGGAATTCACGCGGTCCCACACCACGCTCGGCGACCTTCGCCCCGGGGACCGCGTGCACGTCGAGGCCGACGTTATCGCCAAATACGTCCGTAGTATGGTCGCGCCGTACCGCTCCGGGGCCGAAATCCGGTAGATTTCGCTCCTATGAGCTTCGGCACGGTCGAGCAGGCAATCGAGGAGATCAAGAAGGGCAGGATGATCGTCGTCGCGGACGACGAGGATCGCGAGAACGAGGGCGATCTCATCTGCGCCGCGCAGCAGGTCACGGCCGAGACCGTGAACTTCATGATCAAGCGCGCCGGCGGGCTGATCTGCCTGGCGATCACGGGCAACCGCGCCGACCAGCTCGCGCTGCCACAGGTGAGTCGCGAAAACACCGACGAGCACCGCACCGCTTTCACCGTCAGCATTGACGCGTCGCCGCGGTTCGGCGTGACTACGGGGATCAGCGCGCACGACCGCGCCAAGACGATCCAGGTCGCGGTGGATCCCGCCACCATGCCGACCGAGCTGCGCCGCCCGGGACACGTCTTTCCGCTGCGCGCCCGCGACGGCGGTGTGCTGCAGCGCGTCGGCCACACCGAGGCCGCGGTGGATCTCGCGCGGCTCGCCGGATTGTACCCCGCCGGCGTCATCTGCGAGATACTGACGGAAGACGGTTCCTCGATGCGCCGGGACGAGCTGCTGAAGTTTTCGCAGGAGCACGGCCTGACGTTCATTACGGTGGCGCAGCTCGTGGCGTACCGCCTCCAGAAGGAGCGTCTGGTGCATCGCGTTGCGGAAGCGCGCCTGCCGACAGAGATGGGGCTCTGGAAGATCGTCGGCTACCGCAACGACGTGGATCAGCACGAGCACGTCGCGCTCGTGCACGGCGACGTACAGGACGGCGAGGGAGTGCTGGTGCGCATGCATTCGCGCTGTCTCACGGGCGACGTGTTCCACTCGCTCCGCTGCGACTGCGGCTGGCAGCTGCACACGGCGATGAAGATGATCGAGGACGCGGGCTGCGGCGTGGTCGTGTATCTCGACCAGGAGGGGCGCGGTATCGGTCTCCTCAACAAGCTGCAGGCGTACGCGCTGCAGGACGCCGGCGCCGACACGGTGGAGGCGAACGAGCGGCTTGGCTTCAAGCCCGATCTCCGCAACTACGGGATCGGCGCGCAGATCCTGCTCGATCTCGGCCTCAAGTCCATCCGCCCGCTGACGAACAACCCGCGCAAGCTCGTCGGGCTCGAGGGGTATGGCCTGCACGTGAAGGAGCGTGTGGCCATAGTTCCGGCGATCACCGAGGAAAACTCCGGCTATCTGGAAGCGAAGCGTTCCAAGCTCGGACACCTTCTAGCTTCCTGAATGGCCGAATTCGCGGGTACGCCGCGGGGCGACAACCGCCGCGTCGCGGTCGTAGCCAGCCGCTTCAACACCGAGGTCACGCGCAAGCTGGCCGACAGCGCCATGAGCACGCTCGTCGAGCGCGGCGTGGCCGCGGCGGACATTGATCTTGTATGGGTGCCCGGCGCGTGGGAGCTGCCGACCGCCCTGCGCGCGGCGATGGGCGCGGACACGTACGACGCCGTGGTCGTGGTCGGCGCGCTGATCCGCGGCGAGACTCCCAACTTCGACCACCTGTGCGCGGCCGTCGCGCAGTCGCTCGCGCACCTCACGGCGGACTCCGACATACCGGTGGGGTACGCGCTGCTCACCTGCGACACCGACGAGCAAGCCGAGGCCCGCGCGGGCGCGGGCGACGCGAACAAGGGTCGCGAGGCCGCGCTGGCGGCGCTCGAGATGGCGGACTTGCTCGATCGCCTGCATCCCCTCGATGCGGATTGAAACGCGGGCGCGGGCGCGCGCGTTGCAGGCGCTGTACGCCTGGGACCTGCGCGGCAAAGAATCGCTCGAGAAAGTGGCCGCCCGCGTCTGGGACGACCTCGCGGTGGGCCCCGAAGAGCGGAAGATCGCCGGGCTCCTGGTGCGGAGAGTGATCGCCGACGGCGCGCAGCTCGACGCGTCGCTGTCCGAGGTGACGGAGAACTGGCGACTCGAGCGGCTGGGCGCGATCGAGCGCTCGGTGCTGCGGCTCGCCGCCGCCGAGTTGGAGATCGGTGAGACACCGACGCGCGTGGTGATTCAGGAAGCGGTCCGGCTCGCGGAGCGGTACGGCAGCCCGGAGAGCGCGAAGTTCGTGAACGGCGTCCTGGACGCGTACGCGCGCCGGGCCGGCTCGCTCTCGTGAGGATTCTCGTGGTGAACTGGCAGGACCGCGAGAACCCGCAAGCTGGCGGCGCCGAGGTGCACCTGCACGAGGTATTCGGGCGGGTCGCGGCGCGCGGCCACCAGGTGGATCTGCTCTGCAGCGGATTCCCGGGATCGGAGTCGGAGACCGTGCTCGACGGAATCCGCGTATTCCGCGTCGGCACCAGGTACACGTTTCCGATGCATGCGCGCGGCTGCTACGATAAAGGGCTCGCGCGCAACGACTACGACGTCGTGATCGAGGACCTCAACAAGGTTCCGCTGTTCACTCCGCGCTGGCGCGTGAAGCGGCTCGTGGTGCTGGTGCATCATCTCTTCGGCGCGACGGCTTTTCGCGAGGTTCCCATTCCGGTGGCCGCGGCGGTGTGGCTGTCGGAGCGGCCGCTGGCGTCGCTGTACGGCGGCTATCCGTTCCAGGCAGTGAGCCAGAGCACGGCGGACGATCTCGTGGAGCGCGGCATCCCGCGCTCGAGGATTCGCGTGATCTACAACGGCGTGGATGCCGACCGCTACACGCCCGACTGGTCGCGCCGCGCGCCAGCACCTACGTTCGCGTATCTCGGCAGGCTCAAGCGCTACAAGCGCGTGGACATCGTCATTCGCGCTTTCGCGCAGCTCAACTCCGCGGACGCGAAGCTCGAGATTGCGGGGCAGGGCGATTACCGCTCCGCGCTCGAGTCGCTCGCAGGCTCGCTTGGACTCGGCGATCGCCTCAGATTTCTCGGCTACGTGGACGAGGACGAAAAGGTGGATCTGCTCCGGCGCGCGTGGGCGACGGTGCTCGCTTCGCCGAAGGAGGGTTGGGGGATCAGCAACCTGGAATCGGCCGCGTGCGGCACGCCGGTGATCGCCGGCGATTCACCCGGAATCCGCGAATCGGTGATCGACGGCGAGACGGGATCCCTCGTTCACGCCACCGACGTGTCCGCTTTCGCGGCGGCGATGCGCGGGCTCGTCGCGCAGCCCGACCTGGTGCGCTCGCTCGGCGAGGGTGGGCGCAGATTTGCGGAGAAGTTCACCTGGGAGTGCGCGGCGGACGAGACGCTGCGCCACCTCGAAGAGGTAATCGCGGCATGAGCAACGACCTTAGTGTCGGGGAGCTGTTCGATCGGCTGAAGACGTCGCTCCAGCTCGAGGATCTGCTGGACGGGCTCGGCCACGACCGCAAGCTCGAGAGCGGCGAGATCTCGAGCCCGGGACTGGTGCTGGCCGGCTACGTCGAGCGGTTCGTCCCCAACCGGTTGCAGGCGCTCGGCGAGACCGAGATATCCTATCTGGCGTCGCTACTGGCGGAAGAGCGCACCAGGCTGTTGAACCAGTTCTTCGCCTTCAAGGTGCCGGCGGTCTTCGTCACCAAGGACCAGCCTCTTCCGAGCGGGCTGATCGAAGCGGCGCGCGAAGCGGGGGTGGCGCTGTTCCGGACCAAGCTCAAGACCAACGAGTTCTACCGCAGGATGAAGCCGTTTCTCGAAGGCGAGTTCGCGCCGGCGGCGACGCTGCACGGCTCGCTCGCGGACGTCTTCGGCGTGGGCCTGCTGGTGACGGGGAAGAGCGGGATCGGCAAGTCGGAGTGCGTGCTGGATCTAGTCGAGCGCGGGCACCGCCTCGTGGCTGACGACATAGTGATGGTGACGCGCCGTGGGAACGACGTCGTGATCGGGCGGGCGCACGAGCTACAGCGCGGACACATGGAGATCCGCGGCATAGGATTGATCAACATCCCCTCGATCTTCGGCGTGAAGGCGGTGCGGCAGCAGAAGCGAATCGAGGTGGTGGTTCAACTCGAGGAATGGAACCAGACTCTGCTGGTGGACCGCACGGGGTTGGACACGGAGAGCGCCGAGATTCTGGGCGTGGATCTGCCGAAGATCCGCGTGCCGCTGAATCCCGGGAAGAACCTCACGGTCATCGCCGAGGTCATCGCGCTCAACCACCTGCTCAAGTACACCGGTGTGGACGCCGCGACCGCGTTCAATGAGCGGCTCATCGCGCACATGGCGCGCGCGGCTGACGTCGAGCGGTACCTCCAGGAAGACGATGAGTAGCAAGCCCGTGCGCGGCATCATCGTAGGACACGGGGAGTTCGCCGCGGGACTGCTGTCCGCGGTGCAGCAGATTTGCGGCCGGATGGACATGTTCGCGGCGGTGTCGAACCGTGATTATCCCGCGGCCGAGCTGGAGCGCGTTCTCCGCGAGCACGTCGCGAACGGCGCCGAGATAATCTTCACCGATCTCCCCGGCGGGAGCGCGGCCACCGCGGCTCGGCGCGTGATGCGCGACAACCCCGGGCTCGTGCTCGTGACGGGCGCGAACCTCGCGGCGCTGCTCGAGTTCGCGCTCGGCGAGCGGTGCGGGCCGGCCAAGGCGGGGAAGACGGCGGTGGAGAAGGGCCGCTCCGCCATGGATTCGAGCGGCGGAGAGTAGCGCATTGTCCATCGCGCTGCACCGCATCGACGACCGGCTGATTCACGGCCAGGTCGTGGTCGGTTGGGGGCGCCCGCTCGGCGTCGGGTTCATCGCGCTCGTGGACGACACGGTCGCCGCCTCCGAGTGGGAGCAGGAGCTGTATCGCATGGGCGTGCCGCCCGAGATGACGCTGTACTTCGCCGACGTCGCGGCCGCCGAGCGCGAGCATCCGAAGTGGGAGAGCGACGAGCGCGTCGGCATCGTGCTGACGGCCGACATCGGCACGATGGCGCGCCTCGCGGCGGCGGTGCCGATCACCGGAGTGAACCTCGGCGGGATTCATCACGCGCCGGCCAGGACGCAGCGGCTGCAGTACGTATTTCTGAGCGTGGACGAAGAGCAGGCCCTCCGCGCTCTCGCCGAGCGCGGCGTGAAGATCTCGGCGCAGGACGTCCCGGGCGGGAAGCCCGTCGAGCTCGGAGACCTGCTATGAGCTTTCTCGAGCTACTGCCGATCGCGCTTCTCGGAGCGGTGTGCGGGCTCGACTTCGTGAGCTTTCCGCAGGCGATGATCTCGCGGCCGATCGTCGGCGCGACCGCGGGCGGCGCGCTCCTCGGCTCGCCGTCGGAAGGACTGTTGATCGGCGTCGTGCTGGAGCTGCTCGCGCTCGACACGCGCCCGTTCGGCGCGTCCCGCTACCCCGAGTGGGGAACGGCCGGCGTGACGGGCGGAGCCGTGTTCGCGTCCGTCGGGGCGGGCCGATCGGGCGGACTCGCAATCGCGGTGTTCATCTCGCTCGTGACGGCGATGCTCAGCGGCTCGAGCATGGTGGTGTTGCGCAAGCTGATCGGTGCACGCGCGGCCGCGACGCGCGAGCTGATCGACGCCGGCTCGGACCGCGCGGTCGTCGGTCTCCAGCTGTTCGGCCTCACCGCCGATCTGGTGCGCGGCTTCCTTCTCACTCTGGTGGCTGTCGCGCTGGCGGTCCCGCTCGCGCGGGGAATGGTCGAGATCTGGGGGCTGCCGGCCACGTTCTCCAATGCCGCCGTCATCGGTATCGCGGGTGCCGTGGCGGGTGGCTCACTCTGGAAATTCTTCACCGCGGGCACGCGGACCGGCTGGCTCTTTCTCACTGGGCTCGTGATCGGCCTCGGCTTCGTGGCGGTGCAATGACGCGCATCCGCGTACCGTTCCTGACGAGGCTCGTGACCTGGCTCCGGTTGTTCGCCGTGCAGGGCTCGTGGAATTACGAGATTCTGCTGGGCAACGGAATCGGATTCTGCGCCGAGCCGGCGCTACGGCTGCTGCCCGGCGGCCGCGGCGGCGACAAGTACAGGCGGGCGCTCGCGCGCCAGTCGCGCTACTTCAACGCTCATCCATACCTCGCTTCGGTAGCAGTAGGCGCGCTGACGCGCGCGGAGCTCGAGGAAGTGGATCCCGCGAAGATCGAGCGCTTCAGAACGGCGCTCGCCGGTCCGCTCGGAAGCGTGGGCGACCGGTTGATCTGGTCCGGGTGGCTGCCGCTGTGCTCGCTGCTGGCGCTCGGCGCGTACGGCGTGGGCGGTAGCGCCGGATTGGTGGTGGCGCTGTTTCTCATCGCGTACAACACCGGGCACGTCGCGATCCGTGTCTGGGGTCTCAAGGTCGGATTCTCCAAGGGGACGGAGGTGGCAAAGTCGCTCGCGTCCCCGCTGCTTCGGCGCGCTCCGGAGTGGCTCGACAGGTCCGGCGCGCTGCTGGCCGGCATCGCCGTCCCCACCGCGGTGGAGCGCGCCGTGGGCATCGGCGGCGAAGTCAGCGCGGCCGCCATCGGCGCGGTGCTGATCGGCGGCGTGGTGCTCGCGCGCATTCCGAACACGTCCGTCGGCTGGCGGCTGGCCCTCGGTGTGCTCAGTATCATCGTCCTGTATGCGGTGTTCGTCCCATGATCGAGCGCCATGTTCAGATCGTGAACCAGCTGGGCCTGCACGCCCGGCCTGCCGCGGAGATCGTGAAGACCGCCGCGAAGTTCGAGAGCAACATCACGCTCACCCGTAACGATCTCGAGGTAAACGGCAAGAGCATCATGGGGGTGATGATGCTCGCCGCCGAGTTCGGCTCCAGCATAACATTGCGCGCCGACGGACCGGACGAGGATCAGGCGGTGGACGCACTGGCCGCGCTCGTCGCGAGCAAGTTCAGGGAGCGCTGATGCTGACGATAACCGGAATACCGGCGTCGCGCGGAATCGTGATCGGCCCCGTGCACGTCCTGCGGTGGGAGGTGCCGGAGGTGCGGCACCGGATCATTCCGGACGAGGCGATTCCGGCAGAGACAGCGCGATTGCACGCCGCCATCGCGCGCGCCAAGGACCGGCTGCGCGAGGTGCGCGGCCGCGCGGAGAAGCACGCCGGCGACGAGGAAGCCGCGATCTTCGACGTCCAGTCGTCCATGCTCGACGACGCCGATCTGATCGGCGAGGTCGAATCGCTGATCCGGCAGAACATCGGCGCGGAGAAGGCGTTCGACCTGGTGATGCTCGAGTGGCGGCAGCATTTCGCCAAGCACGCGCAGGCGATGCTGCGGGAGCGCGTGGGCGATCTTGTGGACCTGCACATCAGGGTGCTTTCGATTCTGCTCGACCTGCCGGACCACGATCCCGTGGACCTGCCGCCCGGCGCCAACGCGATTCTCATCACGCACGACCTGACGCCGAGCCTGACGGTCCAGCTCGACCGGAACGCGATCGCGGCGATCGCCACTGACGCGGGGACGCGCACGTCGCACGTCGCGATTCTCACGCGCTCGCTCGGCCTTCCCGCGGTGGTCGGTCTGCGCGACGCCGTCGAGCGGCTACAGGGTCACGAACTGGCAATCCTCGACGGCTCGTCGGGTCTGCTCATCGTGAACCCGTCGGAGCAGCACCTTGCGGCGTACCGGGATCGCGCCCTCCGCGAGCAGACCTACGAGATGGAGCTGACCCAGTTGATCGCCGTCGAGCCGCTGACGCTCGACGGCGTCAGGATCACGCTCCGTGCCAACGTGGACCTGCCAGAGGAAGCCGAGCACGCGTCGCACAGCGGCGCTGAAGGCGTGGGGCTGATGCGCACCGAGTTCCTCGTAGTCGGCCGGGCGGCGATGCCCGACGAAGAGGAGCAGTACCGCGAGTATTCCCGCGTGGTGAAGGCATTCGACGGTCATCCGGTCGTGATCCGCACTTTCGACCTCGGCGGCGACAAGCTTCCCATCGGCGGGTATCCCGCCGAAGCCAACCCCTTTCTCGGATGGCGGGCGATCCGCATGTGCCTGGATGAGCCGGAGCTGTTCAAGACGCAGCTGCGCGCTCTGCTTCGGGCGGCGCTGCACGGCGACGTGCGCATCATGCTCCCGCTCATCGTGTCGGTGGCGGAGGTGCGGCAGGCGCGCGTGCTGCTGGACGAAGCGGCGGCCGAACTGCGGGCACGGGGCGTCGAGTTCCGGCACGACGTTCCGCTCGGCGTGATGGTAGAGACCCCCGCGGCCGTGATCGTGGCCGACACGCTTGTCAACGACGTCGCGTTCTTCAGCGTCGGGACCAACGATCTGGTGCAGTACACGCTCGCAGTGGACCGCGGCAACGCCAATCTGGCCTCGCGGTACACGCCGCTGCATCCGGCCGTGCTGCGGCTCATCCAGCGCACTGTGGAGATCGGACACAGCGCCGGCCTGGAGGTGGCCGTGTGCGGAGAGATGGCGTCGCAGCCGGTCATGGCGTTCGCGCTGATAGGGCTGGGAGTGCGGGAGCTGAGCGTGGCCCCCCGCTCGGTGCCGATGGTAAAGCAGATCATCCGGGGTGTGAGCGCCGAGATCGCGCGCGAGGCGGCGGCCGCGGCGGTCGCCGCCGACACTGCGCAGGCGGCGTACGACGCCCTCGCCGAGCGGCTCTTCTCGGCGTTCGGGGACGCGCCGTTCCTCCGGCACGGCTTGCCCGTAGTCGTGGACGGTCATACCTTTGAAAGCTCCGCCGGTCCGTAATCCGGCACGGCGACGCACCTTCGAAACCAAGCACCTTGAATCCGCCGGCGACTCCGTTGCCGGCTTTCCCTTTTCTCCCGCCCCAACACACCTTGCTCGACCGCTATCTCTTCACATCCGAGTCGGTCACCGAAGGACACCCCGACAAAGTCGCGGACCAGATCTCCGACGCAGTGCTCGACGCGATCATCGCCGAGGACCCCGACGCGCGGGTGGCTTGCGAGACTCTCGTCACGACGGGCCTCGCCTGCATCGCCGGCGAGATCACTACCGACACGTACGTCGATCTGCAGGACATCGTCCGCAGCACGATCAGGAAGATCGGGTACGACGACGCCGCGTTCGGTTTCGATTACCACACGTGCGCCGTGATCAGCACCATCGACAAGCAGTCGCGCGACATCGGCCAGGGAGTCGACACCGGCGGGGCCGGCGACCAGGGAATGATGTTCGGGTACGCCACCGACGAGACGCCCGAGCTTATGCCGCTGCCCATCCAGCTGGCGCACAGGCTCACCGAGGCGCTGGCGGCCTACCGCCGCACGAAGACGGGCAACTGGCTCCGTCCGGACGGAAAATCACAGGTGAGCGTCGTGTACGAGGACGGCATCCCCGTGTCCGTGGACACGGTCGTGATCTCCACCCAGCACGCGGACAGCGCGAGCAACAAGAAGATCCGCGCGGCGATCATCAAGGACGTCATCGAGCCGACCGTGCCGAAGGAGCTGCGCGACAAGTCGATCAAGTATCACATCAATCCGACCGGCCGCTTCGTGGTCGGCGGGCCGCAGGGCGACGCAGGCCTCACGGGTCGCAAGATCATCGTGGACACTTACGGCGGCATGGGCCGGCACGGCGGCGGGGCGTTCAGCGGCAAGGACCCCTCGAAGGTGGATCGGTCGGCGTCGTACGCCGCGCGCTGGGTAGCGAAGAACATCGTCGCGGCCGGGCTCGCCCGACGCTGCGAGGTGCAGGTCGCTTACGCGATCGGCGTCGCCGAGCCGGTCTCGATCATGGTGGATACGTTCGGGACGAACACGGTGCCGGAGATGGCGATCATGAAGGCGGTCACGAAGGTCTTCGACCTGACGCCGCGCGGCATCATCAAGGCGCTGGACCTGCGGAAGCCGATCTACAGCGAGACGGCCGCGTACGGCCACTTCGGCCGCACGCCGAGAAAGGGGCCGAAGGGGTCGACGTTGTTCAGCTGGGAACGCACTGATCGCGTCGCCGCGCTGAAGAAAGCCGTAAGGTGACTAGTGACTAGTGACTAGTGACTAGGAACTGCCAACCGCGTGCGGTTTACCAGTCACTAGTCACCAGTCACTAGTCACCCCTGTAGTATTCAGTATGGAACTAGTCGAAGTTGATGTCATGCGGCTGGGGCTCGACCGGTCGTCCAGCTCCTACGTGGTGATTCTCCAGGAGAAGGACGGCACCCGCCTGCTGCCGATCTGGATCGGCCAGCCCGAGGCCGAGTCCATCGTCATCGAGATGAACCGCATCAAGCGTGAGCGCCCGCTGACGCACGACCTCTGCAAGAATCTCATCGTCGGGATGGGCGGCATGCTCCGGCGCGTGCACATCACCAAGGTGCAGAACCGCACCTTCTTCGCGGAGCTGCACGTGGCGATGCCGAGCGGGATGGTGCAGATAGACGCGCGCCCCTCGGACAGCATCGCGATCGCGCTGCGCTTCGCGGCGCCGATATTCGCGCAGACGTCGCTGCTCACGGCCGTGCTCGTGGACGACGCCGACGCCGAGGGTGACGAGGCCGACTTCCCGATCGCGCAGCCGGAGGACGATCCGGATACCAGCGCCGAGACGCTGAAGCAGTACCTCGAGAATCTCCGCCCGGAAGATTTTGGCAAGTTCAATATGTAGGATCGCCGTCCTGCTCCTGCAGGCGGCCGCGCCGCCGGACCGGGTGGATGGGCGGATCGTGCGGCCGGGGCCCGAGGTGATGGAGCCCGTGGCCGGAGTCTGGACCGTGCTGCACCGGGTGGGTCCGGACGGCGCGGGCCCGCTCGACTCGGCGCGCAGCGACTCGCGCGGGCGCTACACCTACAGCTATCGCCGCGCCGGGTCCGCCGACGCGGTCTACTTCGTCTCCGCCTCGCACCACGGCGTGACGTATTTCACTGTGCCGCTCGCGTTCGCCGACGTCAGCGGCGATCCCGCCGAGATCGTGGTGTTCGACACCACTTCGCGTCGCGTGCCGATCACGATCCGCGGTCGCCACATAGTCGTGTCGGCGCCCACCTCCTCGGGAGCGCGGCCGGTGACGGAAGTGTTCGAGCTGTCCAACGACACGACCGTTACGCTCGTCAGTCCCGCGCCGTCGTCGCCACCGACTTTCAGCGCGCTGCTACCGCGCAACGCGCGCGATCCCAAGGTGGAGCAGGGCGACGTTCCCGCCGACGCCGTGTCGTTCGCCGATGGTCGCGTGCGGGTGGTCGCGCCGCTGCCGCCCGGGGTGAAGCAGCTCGCGTACAGCTACACGCTGCCGGCCGCGGAATTTCCGCTGTCGGTTCCGGCGGAGGCGCCGATAGACGTGTACGAAGTGCTGATCGAGGAGCCGCGCGGCAGCGCTACCGGCGCCAAGCTGACCGAGGAGCCGGCCGTCACGGCCGAGGGCCGCACATTCCGCCGCTTCATGGCGCAGGAGGTTCCGCTGAACGCCGTGGCGGTGATTGACATCCCCTCGGCACGCCGCACCTGGAGCCCCACTTTTCTGATTCTCTTTATAGTTGCGGCCGCGTCGCTGATGCTGCTCGCGCTTGCGCGCGCTTACCGAAGGAAGTAGCCTAGTAGTGTGAAGTGAGTAGTTACTAGTCACAAATCACTAGTCACTAGTCACCAGCAGTCAGTACGCGGACGGGAGCCACGGAAGCCGGTGCAAGACCGGCGCGGCCCCGCCACTGTAACGGGAATTCAACGCGCGCTCGTAGTACCACTGGCCTCGCGGCCGGGAAGGTGAGCGTAGCGGCCCGGAGCCAGGAGACGACTCGTCGTCCGCGCCACTCCGATCAACCCTCGCGGGAGGGACGGTGGCGTCATTCAGCCGTTGTACATCGATTTTGCGGGCGTTCTCCCGGATCCTTCCGGCGGGGAAGCTCGTTTTTTGTTGCGTAGCGGTTTTCGTCTTGACCGCGGGATGCGGGCGCGGCGAGCTGCCACGATCCACCGCCGTGCGCGACGACTTCGGGAACGAGGTCGTCCCCGGCGCCGCGCGCCGCATCATCTCGCTCAACCCCGCAACGACCGAGATGCTGTTCGCAATCGGTGCCGGCAGCCGGGTCATCGGGCGCACGACGTGGGACTCCTATCCAGACTCAGCGCGGCTCGTGCCCGACATGGGACCGGGACTCCGGCCCAACCTCGAAGTCGTGATCGGCGCCGAGCCCGACCTGGTGATCCTGTACGCCAGCGCCGACAACCGGCCGGCCGCGGACCGCCTCCGCTCGCTCGGGATCGCCACTCTCGCCGTGAAGAACGACAGCATCGGCGACCTCGCCCGCACGCTCCGCCTGCTCGGCATCGTGACGGGAGATTCGGCGCGCGCGGCAGCGGTCGGCGACTCGGTGCGGGTGACGCTCGAGCGCGTGCGCGCGGCTACCGCGGGACGCGAGCAGCCGAGCGCGTTCTGGTACATCTGGGACTCGCCGCTGATCACGATCGGACGCGGCAGCTACATGTCGGAGCTGCTCGACATCGCCGGGGCGCGCAACCTGTACGACGACATCGCCAGGCCGTCGCCGACCGTCACGCTGGAGGACGTGGTCAGGCGGAACCCGGACGTGGTGATCGCCGGACCGGACGGAACGAAGGACCTGCGCGGTGACGCGCGCTGGAGCGCGCTCCCGGCCGTGAAGGCCGGGCGGATCATCATCGCCGACACGGCGCTGGTCGCCAAGCCGTCGGTGCGGCTCGGCGAAGCCGCCGTGTCGCTCGCGCGCGCTTTGCATCCGGGAATCGAGCTGTGATCGCCCCCCGCGCGTGGCACTGGCCCGCGGCCGTCGCGCTGCTCCTGCTCGCCGCGCTCGCAGGACTGGTGTTCGGCGTGACCACCATCCCGCTCGCCGAGATCGGCGCGGCGATCACCGGCGGCGGCGACGAGACGACGACGACGATCGTGCGCACGCTGCGGGCGCCGCGCGTCGTGCTGGCCGCGATGGTCGGCGCGGCGCTCGCCATGAGCGGCGCGGCCCTGCAGGGCGCGCTGAGAAACTCGTTGGCCGAGCCGTATCTGCTCGGCGTCTCCGGCGGGGCCGCCGTGGGCGCCGTGCTCGCGTTCGGCATGGGGCTGCGGCACGCGGGCTCGCTTGCCATACCCGCCTTCATCGGCGCGCTCGTGGCTGTCGGCGCGGCGCTACTCGTCGCTCGCGCGGCTGGGCGAACCGCTCGCGGCGACCCGCGCACGCTGCTCATGGCGGGAGTGATCATCGGCGCGTTCGCGAACGCGGTCATCATGATCGCGCTGGCGAATTCCACGTCCGACACTCTGCGCGGCTCGCTTTGGTGGATGATGGGATCCGTCGCAGACGCGACGTGGATGGGAGCGCTCTGGCTCGGACTCTACCTTGGCGTAGCGGGGCTCGCGCTCCTCCGGCTCGCGCCGGAGATAGACGTGCTCGCGCTGGGCGAGGAGGCCGCGGCGGCGCTGGGGTCCGACGTGGAGCGCGCAACTCGGACGGTCTTTGTGGTCAGCGCGCTGCTGGCGGCCGCGACGGTCGCGGCCGCCGGGCTGATCGGATTCGTCGGATTGATCGTGCCGCACATCGTGCGCGCGTTCGGCGTGCGCCGGCACCGGCGGCTGGTCGCGGGCTCCGCGCTCGTGGGCGGGATTCTCGTGATCCTCGCCGACGTCGTCGCGCGCACCGCGCTTCCGCCGGCCGAGCTGCCGCTCGGCGCAGTCACGGCGCTGATCGGAGTGCCGTTCTTTCTCGTCCGGCTGGGGCGCATGCGATGATCGCCTTCGAGAGCATCACCGTGCGATACCATGGCGCGGCGAGCCCCGCGGTGGACGGCGCGTCGTTCTCCGCCGCGAACGGCGGGATCACTGCGCTCGTCGGGCCGAACGGGAGTGGGAAGAGCACCGTCGTGCGCGCGCTCCTCGGACGAGAGCCGCTGGAATCGGGACGGATCCTCCTCGACGGGATCGACCGTGCCTCGCTGAAGCAGCGCGAGCTTGCCCGGCGGGTGGCCGTTGTGCCGCAGCGCGAGGACGCGGTGTTCCCGCTGGAGGTGCGCGAGTACGTGGCCCTCGGCCGGTATCCGTACAGCCGCGGGCTCAGCAGCTCGCCGGACGACGCACGCGCGATCCAGCGCGCGGTGAAGCGGGCCGAGATCGCCGGCCTGCTGGAGCGGAGGACGGACGAGCTGTCGGGCGGGGAATGGCAGCGCGTGCGAGTGGCGCGCGCGCTCGCGCAGGAGACGGGAATGCTCGTGC
This sequence comes from uncultured Gemmatimonadaceae bacterium, assembly GCA_964350145.1. Classification (GTDB taxonomy): domain Bacteria; phylum Gemmatimonadota; class Gemmatimonadetes; order Gemmatimonadales; family Gemmatimonadaceae; genus JACDCY01. The sequence continues at coordinate 45,128 of CAYGJL010000008.1, read as the reverse complement.
TCGACGAGCCCACGACTTTCCTCGACATCGCGCACGAGATGTCGCTGCTGGAGCTGGTGCACTCGCTGGCCGCGGGCGGGATGGTCGTGCTGATGGTGAGCCACCAGCTCAACCTCGTCGCGCGGTTCGCGTCGCGGATGGTGCTGCTCTCGCGCGGGCGCGTCGTGGCCGACGGTGCGCCCGCGGAAGTGATGGACGCCGCGACCCTGGAAGCCGTGTACGACTGGCCGATCGTGATATCGCGGGATGCGGCGTCCGGCGCGCCGGTGTTGTTGCCGTTGAGGAAAGGGTGAAAAAGAAGCTGTTGGCTGTTGGCTATTGGCTCTTGGCTAAAAGCAAAAAACCATATTCCCATACTACGATGAAATCCCGCTCCTTCACTTTCGCGCTGCTGTTCACTTCGGTCTCGTCGCTGGGTGCGCAACAGCGCGACACGGTGGTGCTCGAGGGGGTGGTGATCAGCGCGACCAAGGCGCCGGTGGCGTCGTCGGCGCTGACGCAATCAGTCACCGTGATCACCGGCGAAGAGCTGCGTGCGCGGGGAGTGACTACGGTCGCCGAGGCGTTGCGTGGCGTGCCGGGAGTGGCGCTGGCTTCCAACGGCTCGTTCGGCTCCCTCACCTCTCTGTTCCTGCGCGGCGGAGAAAGCAGGTACACGAAGTTTCTGATCGACGGGGTGCCCGTGAACGCGGTCGGCGGCTACTTCGACCTGAGCCACCTGACCACGGACAACATCGAGCGCATCGAGATCGTGCGCGGTCCAGCGAGCGCCGTGCACGGCGCCGACGCCGTGTCCGGGGCCGTGCAGATATTCACGCGCGGCGGTGCTGGGCCAGCCCGCGTCGCGGTCGACGCTCGCGGCGGCTCATACGGTACTCTCGACGCAGGGCTGGGCGTGTCCGGCGGCGGGGATGCTCTGGCGTTCTCGCTGCACGGCGCCCGCCATTCGACGGACGGAATTCTCGAGTTCAACAACTACTACCTCAACGAGAACGTCAGCGGATCGCTGAAGCTGCGACCTGACGCGGCCACGACGATCTCGTTGGCGACTCGCGGCACGCACGCCGAGTTCCACTATCCCACCGATTTCGCGGGTAATGTGGTGGACAGCAATACGTACAGAGACCAGCGCCGCCTGACCGTCTCGCTCGACGCGGAGCGAAGGATCCGGCCCGGCATCGAGGTGGGCATCCTCGGCGGCATGAACGACGTGCGGGAATTCTCCGATGACGTCACCTCCGACGCGTCGGGCGACACGCGCGACCGATACACGTCGGTGAACCGGCGCCAGCGCGCGGAGGCTAGGCTCGCGCTCGGCTCCAGCGCCGGGCGGCTCACGACGGGAGTGGAATATCAGCGCGAGCGGGAGCGCAGCGCGAGCGCGGCCGGGCCGGTGGACGGCGAGCTGGCCGATTACTCGAATTTCGCCGGCCTCCGAACGACACGTGCCGCATACGCGGAATACCTGGCGACGGCGCGGCGCGTGGAGCTCACGCTCAGCGGGCGGCTCGACGATCCCTCCGATTTCGAGCGCGCCGGTACGTATCGCGCGGGAGCCGCCGTGCGCTTCTTTCAAGGATCCAGTCTTCGCGGCTCGCTGAGCACGGCGTACAATGCGCCCGCGTTCTATCATCTGCTCGACACGGATTTTACGACCGGCAATCCGGATCTGGCGCCGGAACGCTCGCGCAACGCCGAGGTGGGGTTGAAGCAGGAGCTGCTGGCGGGATTCGTATCGCTCAGCGCGACGTACTTTGACCAGAAGTTCAAGGATCTGATCGAGTACGTGCCGGGCGGGCCGCCGGATTACGTGGGCACGTACGCCAACCTCAGGGCGGCAACATCGAGGGGGTTCGAGCTCGAGCTCACCACTGCGGCGCGGGGCGGCTGGTGGGGAAGCGCGTCGCTCACCACGCTCAAGACCCGCGTCGCGCAGCTGCAGCCCGGCTACCAGGGAGACGCAAAAGTTGGCGACGAGCTGCTTCGCCGGCCGCGAAGGACCGGGAGCGCGAGCGTCAACTGGACCGGATGGAACGGTGCCTCCGCCGCCGTCATGGCGCGGTACCTGGGCAAGAGACCCGACTTCGACTTCCGCTCGTTTCCGAGCGTGCGAGTAAACCTTCCGGCGGCGACAGTCGTGGACCTGGCGGCGAGCCTGCCGGTGCTGCGCGGCGGCAGGACGCCGGTTGCCCTGACTCTTCGCGTGGACAACCTGTTCGACAAGGAGTATCAGGAAGTCTTCAACTTCGAGACCCCCGGCCGCCGGATTCTGCTGGGCGGACGGATCGAGGCGCCGTTGCGGTGACAGTGCCGCGAAGAAAATGCCGCGGCGTCACGCAGTCCATTCGGACGTGACGAGCGTCGCGCTGAGCTGGAGCGGCGGCAAGGACAGTGCGTTGGCGCTGCAGGCCTTGCGCGACGATCCGAGGGTGGACGTCGCCTGTCTCGTAACCAGCGTCACGCGGGAATATGATCGCGTGAGCGTGCACGGCGTTCGCCGCGAGCTGCTGCACGAGCAGGCGCTGCGAACCGGCTTGCCGCTCATCGAGATCATGCTCGGCGCCGAATGCACCAACGAAGACTACGAATCGGCGTTTCTCGGAGCGCTGGATGAGGTGAAGCACCGGCACCCCGAAGTCTCGGCCGTGGCTTTCGGAGACCTATTCCTCGAGGACGTCCGCGCGTACCGCGAGCGGCTTGACTCGTCGTTCGCCGGCCGAAGCTATGACGGATCGCTGTTGTCCGACTTGCCCGCGGAAGTCGATCCGTGCGGCGAGCGCGGCGAGTGTCACACGTTCGTGTCGGACGGTCCCATCTTCAGCTCGCCTGTGCCGTACCGCATCGGCGCGAGCGTCCTCCGCGACGACCGGTTCATGTTCTGCGATCTCGAATGACGTGCGCATAGTCTCCTTCCTCCCGGCCGGCACGGAGATGGTTCATGCGCTCGGCGCCGGTGCCCAGCTCGTGGGCCGTTCGCACGAATGCGATTATCCGCCGGAAGTGATGGAGCTGCCGGTGGTCAGCCGGCCGGCGCTCGATCTGGCAGATGCATTTCCGGCCGAGATCGATCAGGCCGTTGCCGGCACGATGCTGGAAGGCCGGTCCATGTACGCGATCGACGAGGTGCTGCTGCGCGAGCTTCGCCCAGACGTGATTCTTACGCAGAACCTTTGCCGCGTCTGCGCTCCATCGGGGAACGAGCTCAGCCGCGCCGTGCGGGATTTCGCCATCCGCCCGGACATTCTCTTCCTCACGCCGGCCGACGTCGCCGGGATCGAGGACAACATTTACGCGACGGGTGTGGCCATCGGCCGTCCGGACGCAGCTGACGAGCTGGTGCATTCCAACCGAAAGCGATTGGCGCGAGTCCGTGCCGCGGTAGCTGCGGCTCCTGCACGGCGCGTCGTCTTTCTTGAGTGGACCGCGCCGCCGTTTTGCGGAGGGCACTGGGTTCCCGAGATGGTGGCGCTTGCCGGTGGGCAGGATCCGCTCGGCCGCCCCGGCGAAGATTCGGTCCGCATAGGCTGGGACGACATCGAACGCGCCGAACCGGATCTAATCGTAATCTCCCCCTGCGGATACCGCCTGCCCCAGGCCGCCGAGCTTGCGCGCGGCCTGCCCCGGATACCGGGGGCACGCGTTTACGCCGTGGACGCCAACGCGTACTACGCCCGGCCAGGTCCGCGCGTCGCGGAAGGAGTCGAGCTTCTGGGCCACCTCTTCCATCCCGAGCTCGTGCCCTGGAAGCGCACGCACAGGCCCTGGGCGGAGATCGTGTAGCGGTTGATAAATTGACTCATGACGTTCGTGGTGACCGAAGCCGTCGTCCTCCACGCTTTCGACTATCTCGAGAGCTCCCGGATAATGCGGCTGATCACGCGCGACGCGGGGATCCAGTCGGTGCTGGCGCGTGGAGCGCGCAGCAGCCGCAAGCGGTTCGGCACGTCGCTGGACGTGTTCGCGCAGGGGGCCGCCGAGTATTCCACGCGCCCCGGCCGCGACCTCAACACGCTCACCGCCTTCGACATCACGCGCGCGCGCCCCGAGCTCGTGGCCGACATCTCGCGCTTCACGGGTGCGTGCGTGCTCGCCGAGCTCGCGCTCAGATTCAGCAACGACGAGCCGCATCCCGGCCTGTTCGATGCGTTCATCGCGGGTCTCGATGCGATCGGAGCCGCGGACGCGGACGCGACCGTCTCACGCACGCTCGGCGCGGCCTGGCACATCGTCGGCGAGCTGGGCTTCGCGCCCGCCCTGGACGTGTGTGCGAACTGTCACACGCCGCTTGCGGACGACGCGCGCACACCGTTCTCTCACGTCGCCGGCGGGGCACTGTGCGATCGCTGCGCGCGGCTGGTGCCGGGTGCGCGTCCCATCCCGCCCGAAGCCCGAGCCGCCCTCGGAGATTGGCTCGCCGGCTCCCCGGTCGAGATCTCCAGCTCCGCGGAAGGGCGCGCACACCAGCGCCTCTTGCGCGAGTTCCTCGACCAGCATCTCAGCGAAGGGAAGAAGCTGATCGCCTACGGGATGTGGGAGCAAGAGCTGCTCGTAACGAATGATCCAGTGGCCAGCCGCTAGTCGATGCGCTACATCGCGTTTCTTCGCGGGATCAACGTCGGGGGCAACCATGCGGTCCGTATGGATCCGCTCCGCGCGATGCTCGTCGCGCTCGGCCTGCGCAACGTCGAAACGTTTATAGCCAGCGGCAACGTCATCTTCGACGCGACGGGTAAGGCCGTGTCGATCGAGCGGCGAATCGAAGAGCGCCTGGAGCGTGAGCTCGGCTTCGCGATTCCGACGTTTCTCAGAACGGCCGCCGAAGTTGCGGCCGTCGCGGCTCACAAGCCGTTTCGCGGCCTGGCCGTGTTGCCGTCTGGCGCGACTCTCCAGGTCGGATTCCTGAAGGCGCCGCTGGAGGCCGGGGCCCACGCTGCTGTGATGGCCTTTCGCGACGACATTCACGAATTCCACGTCCACCGCCGCGAGATCTACTGGCACACGCGGGAGCGTCCTGCAATCCTGCGCATCACCGGCCCGAAGATGGACCGCGCGCTCGGCGGACCGGTCACGTTTCGAAATATCACGACCGTGCGGCGGCTCGCGCAGAAGTACGCCGGTGGAAAAACGTGATTGGTGATTGGTGATTGGTGATTGGCGGCAGCATCGATCCTTCCCCGGCAGTTGTTTTCACTAGTCACTAGTCACTAGTCACCGTTTTTATGATTCTCGGCACCGCCGGCCACATCGACCATGGCAAGACCGCCCTGGTACGCGCGCTCACCGGCGTGGATACAGACCGCCTGCCGGAAGAGAAGCGGCGGGGCATCACCATTGACCTCGGCTTCGCGCCGCTGCATCTGGACGGACTCGGCACGCTCGGCGTGATAGACGTGCCCGGCCACGAAGCGTTCGTGCGTACGATGCTCGCTGGCGCGACCGGAGTAGATCTCGCGCTGCTCGTCGTGGCCGCCGACGAGGGCGTGATGCCGCAGACGCGCGAGCACCTGACCATTCTCACGCTGCTCGGCGTGCGTGCCGGAGTCGTCGCGCTCACCAAGACGGATCTCGTAGACGCGGACTGGCTGGAGCTTGTCACGGCCGACGTCGCTGCCGTCCTGGAAGGGTCAGGGCTCGCGAGCGCGCCCATCGTTCCCGTGTCGGCGACGACCGGAGCGGGACTCGACGATCTCCGCGCCGCGATCCGCGCCGCGGCGGGGTCGGTGATCGCGCGCGACACGGACGATCTCTTTCGCATGCCGATCGACCGCGCGTTTTCGGTGCACGGCACGGGTACCGTCGTCACCGGCACCGTGTGGAGCGGAGCACTTCGCAAGGGCGCCGCGACGGTTTTCCCCGGAGCGCTGCCCGTGCGCGTGCGCGATCTCCAGACGCATGGCGCGTCGGTCGAGAGCGTGTCGTCCGCTTCGCGCGCCGCCGTCGCGCTCTCAGGAGTCAGCGTGGAACAGACCGGCCGCGGAGCGGTGCTCGTCGCCGGCGAGGGATGGGCGGAAACCTCTGTGCTGCTCGCCGAGCTGACGCTGTCGGCGTCGAACGTAAAGGTCACGCCCCGCACGCGCGTGCGGCTCCACCTCGGCGCGGCGGACGTGAGCGCGCGGGTAAGGTTGTTCGAGCTGCGGGCCGGACAGATTCAGCAACCCGCGCGAATCCGGCTGGACGAGCCGGTCGTCGCGCGCGCCGGCGACCGGTTCGTTTTGCGGGCGGGCTCGCCCCTCGAGGTGATCGCCGGGGGCGTGGTGACCGACCCGCTGCCGGCGGACCGTCGGCCCAAGCCCGGTGCGATTCCGTTCGCGACCGGCCCCGGCGAGCGGCTCGCGGCGCTGTGCGACGCGGCGGGGCCGAAGGGAGTCGAGCGAAAGTCGCTCCCTATCCGGCTCGGCACGCGACCCGCCGAAGTCGAGTCGCTCCAGTCGGGCGAGCGTTTCTTCTTCACCGATCGCGCCGTGTACTCGCGGACCGTGCTGGACGAAGTCGCTCAGCAGCTGCCGGCGATGATTGTGCAGGCCCAGGTAAACTCTCCGACCGAATCCGGAGTCCAATTGGATGAGCTGAGGGGGTCGCTGCACGTCGGTGATGATCTGATAGGCGAAGCGCTTCGCATGCTCGTGGAGCGGAAAGCGGTGGAAGTCGAAGGCACGATCGTTCGGAGCGCGGGGTGGAAGCCGCGGCTGTCGAGCGGGCAGTCGGAGCTCGCCGAGCGCATGGTGCATGCTTTTTGCTCTTGCGGGGAGGAGCCACCGGCGGTGCCGGAAGTAGTCGCGAGACACGGTGAAGACGTGGTCCCTGTACTTCGGTTTCTGGAGCGGGAAGGTCGTCTGATTCGCATCTCCGGCGACTTCTACTACTGCCCGGAGGTAGTCGAGCGCATGGTCGGGAGGTTGGCCGCTGCGATGGTGGAGGACCGGGAGTACTCGCCGGCGGAGGTGAAAGACGCCGTCGGGACTTCGAGGAAGTACCTGATTCCGTTTCTGGAGTTCTGTGACCGGACGCGGGTGACGGAAAGAAAAGGGGCGGGCAGGGTATTACGAAACAGGCAGATCGGTCGTCCGTAAGCAGTTAGGATCGTTGACACCTTGTTGTACCGGTCCTAAGTTCGCCCCAATAGCTGGTCATCCGTTCACCTCACGTGGGAGTATTCGAAGCGAACCTTTCATAGTCAGCACGGAGTAGGCATGAAGCATCTGTGGTGGGCACTTCTGATCGTGCTCGCCCTCAGTGCGGTGCCTCGTGAGTCTGCGGCGCAAGGTCTCTCACCCCAAACCGACGATTCGCGTGGATCCGCGACCGGGTTGGGGCAGAACTACCCGAATCCGTTTGCTCTCGACACGAGGATCCCGTTCACGATCGGCGATTACCCGACGTGCTCGGATCCGGCCAGGCAGTACAGGGTTTCGCTGCGGGTTTACAATCTGTTGTCGCAGCTGGTGGCGATCCCTACGCTGGAGGCCGGTGTCGGTGGGCCTGGCGGTGAGCCGTTGGACAACGTTTTACTGACGTGCAATCAGTTCGTGGGCTACTGGAACGGGAACTTCCTTAACCGCGACGAGCAGATCCCTCGCGGGGTCTACCTGTACAGGTTGGAGGTTGACGGTCGGCCCTTCGTGAAGAAGATGTTCAAGAAGTAGAACTGCTTGGGGAAAACAGGGGGCTGCGCGCGAGCGCAGCCCCTTTTTCTTACTCGGACGAGTAAAGGTGCCTTGACAAGACGTAAAGGACGCTTTACATATGGGCCAACCCTTAAATGGAGGCCCAGCCGATGTCCGACAAGGCGAAGCTAAGAAACCAGCAGCTCATCCTAGCGACCGGAGTCGTGACGATTCTGGCGGTGTTCGCATCGAGCTACCTGCTGGAAAAGCAGCCGATGGGATCGGGAAGCCGGCTCGCTCTGGCCCTCATGCCGCTCCCGTTCTCGCTGCTCATGCTGGCGGTTTATGTCCGGCTGGTGCGCCAGTCCGACGAATTCCACAAGAAGATCCTGCTCGAGTCGCTCGCCATCGCTTTTCCCGCGGCGATGATCCTCGGCATGACCGTGGAGTATCTCCAGAAAGCCGGTTTCGCGACCTGGGTTGACGTCGGTCGCTTCTGGCCGGTGATGATGCTGCTCTGGGTTCCGGCGCTGTTCTACTCGTACTGGAGGTACCGGTGAACAACCGCCTCCGCGCACTGCGCGCCGAGCGCGACTGGACCCAGCAGAACCTGGCCGACGCTGTTGGAGTCTCGCGCCAGACGATCAACGCGATCGAGTCGGGGAAGTACGATCCGAGCCTACCGCTCGCGTTCAAGCTCGCCGGCGTGTTCTCGCTCGGCATCGCTGATGTGTTTCTCCCCGAGTAAGGAGTGCGTCTCCCCAGGTATCGCGATCTCATCGTGACGAAGGGTCGCGTGGCCCGCGCCCGCCCGCGACAGTGCCGGCTTGACATGCGCCGCACATGTGCGCATGTTAGCCACATGCCAAAGATGATTCAGCTCCGCGGCGTGCCCGACGCACTGCACAGAAAGCTCAAGGCGCGGGCCGCCATGGCCGGCATGTCGCTGTCCGATTACCTGACGGCAGAGATCCGCAGGGTCGCGGAGCGCCCCACGCTCGAAGAAATGCGCGAGCGGCTCAGTCGGCTCGAGCCGGTAAGCAACAGCGAAGCGATAGTCGCGGCTGTCCGCGCGGAACGCGATGCGCGTTGATCGTCGTTGATTCGTCGGCGGCAATAGACCTGATCCTCCTGGGCGAGGGCTCGCGATTCGCCGGCAGGCTTCTCGATGCTGGAGAATCGCTGCAAGCGCCCCACCTGATCGACGTGGAAGTAGCTCAGGTTCTCCGGAGGCTGGTCCGCGTCGGCGGCTTGACGGCCGATCGGGCCGGACGGGCGCTCGACTACTTCCTGAACCTCCCCGTCAGCCGGCATCCTCACTCTCATCTTTTGCCACGCATCTGGCAGCTGAGGAATAACCTGACGGCATACGATGCGGCATACGTTTCGCTCGCGGAAGCCCTCCGCGTCCCCCTACTGACGCTCGACACCCGCCTGGCGCGGGCACATGGCCATTCGGCGGTGATCGAGCTTGCTTAATCACATCGAGACGCCCTAGCGCCGGCAAATGATCAACCCAGATAGACTCACCGTAAAAGCAGCTGAAGCCTTCAACGATGCGCTCGACCGGGCGCGCCGCGCCGGCAATCCGCTCGTCTACGATCTCCACCTCCTCCTCGCGCTGCTCGACCAGGACGAAGGAATCGTCGTGCCGATGCTGCAGAAGATCGGCGCGAGCGTCGCCGCGCTGCGCGAGCAGACCGAGCGCGAGGCCGCGCGCTATCCCAAGCAGTCCGACGCGCAGCCGACGCTCTCGCGCGAGCTCAACCAGGTCTTCGACCGCGCGGAGAAGCAGGCAAAATCACTCGGCGACGAGTACGTCTCGACCGAGCACCTTCTGCTCGCGCTCGCCGACTCGCCGGGCACCGAGAGCAAGACGCTGCTCAAGGGCGTTGGCGCGACAACCGCCAAGCTGCTCGAGGCGCTCGAAGCCGTCCGCGGGTCGCACCGCGTGAGCGATCAGACGCCGGAGAACCAGTATCAGGCGCTGCAGCGCTACACGCGCGATCTCACGGAAGACGCGAGGAAAGGAAGACTCGATCCGGTCATTGGCCGCGACGAAGAGATCCGCCGCGTCATCCAGGTTCTCTCCCGCCGCACCAAGAACAACCCGGTGCTCATCGGCGAGCCCGGTGTGGGCAAGACGGCGATCGCCGAAGGGCTCGCGCAGCGCATGGTCAACGGCGACGTCCCCGACGGGCTCAAGAACAAGCGGCTCGTGTCGCTCGACATGGGCGCGCTCATCGCCGGCGCCAAGTTCCGCGGCGAGTTCGAGGAGCGGCTCAAGGCGGTGCTCAAGGAGATCACCGAGGGCGAAGGCAAGTTCGTCGTCTTCATTGATGAGATGCACACCATCGTCGGCGCCGGCAAGGCCGAAGGCTCGATGGACGCGGGCAACATGCTCAAGCCGATGCTCGCGCGCGGCGTGCTGCGCGTCGTCGGCGCGACCACGCTGGACGAGTACCGCAAGAACGTGGAGAAGGACCCAGCCCTCGAGCGCCGCTTTCAGCCGGTGTACGTCGGCGAGCCGAGCGTCGAGAGCACGGTCGCGATTCTGCGCGGGCTCAAGGAGCGGTACGAAGTGCACCACGGCGTGCGCATCACCGACGGCGCTGTAGTCGCGGCGGCGACGCTCTCCAATCGCTACATCGGCGACCGCTTTCTCCCCGACAAGGCGATCGATCTCATAGACGAAGCAGCGTCGCGACTACGGATCGAGATAGACTCGCTCCCGCAGGAGATAGACGAAGTCGAGCGCCGCATCGTGCAGCTCGAGATCGAGCGGGAAGCGCTGAAAAAGGAGAAGGATGCCGCCTCGAAGGAGCGGCGCGAAGCGCTCGAGCGCGAGCTGTCGGAGCTGCGCGAAAAATCAGGCGGGATGAAAGCGCAGTGGCAGGCCGAGAAGGAATCGCTCGGCGCGGTCGGCCGCATCAAGCAGCAGATCGAGGAAAGCCGGAACCTCGCGGAGCAGGCCACCCGCTCCGGCGATCTCGGCAAGGCGGCCGAGATCACGTACGGCACGATTCCGCAGCTGGAGGCGGAGCTCAAGCAGGTGGAGTCGCAGCTCGCGAGCAAGCAGGACGGCAAGCGCCAGTTCCTCAAGGAAGAGGTGGATGCGGACGACGTCGCGGACATCGTCGCGCGGTGGACCGGCATCCCGGTGTCGCGCATGATGGAGAGCGAGCGGGAGCGGCTCACCAAGCTCGAGGCCGAGCTGAGCAAGCGAGTGATCGGGCAGCCGGAGGCGGTGGCAGCGGTGTCGAACGCGGTGCGCCGCTCGCGCGCCGGACTACAGGATCCGAATCGTCCGATCGGCTCGTTCATCTTCCTCGGCCCCACGGGCGTGGGCAAGACGGAGACTGCGCGCGCGCTCGCCGACTTCCTGTTCGACGACGAGCACGCGATGGTGCGCATAGACATGTCGGAGTACATGGAGAAGCACGCCGTCGCGCGGCTGATCGGCGCGCCACCGGGCTACGTGGGCTTTGAGGAAGGGGGTCAACTGACGGAGGCCGTCAGGCGTCGCCCGTATTCAGTCATTCTGTTCGATGAGATCGAGAAAGCGCACCAGGACGTGTTCAATATCCTGCTCCAGATCCTCGACGACGGCAGGCTCACCGACTCACAGGGCCGCACGGTGGACTTCCGCAACTCGGTCATCGTGATGACGTCGAACATCGGCAGCCATTACATCCTCGAGCGCTCGGGCGCGGACTGGGCGGAGACCGAGACGCAGGTGATGAACGCGCTACGACAGCACTTCCGGCCGGAGTTCCTCAATCGCGTGGACGACGTGATCGTCTTCCGCCCGCTGGGCGAGAAGGAGCTGGCCAGCATCATTGATCTGCAGCTCGACCGGCTGCACGCTCTGCTTGCCGACCGCAAGCTTACGCTCGAGCTGACGCCGGAAGCCAAGCAGCTGGTGGCGGCGGAAGGGTTCGACCCCGCGTACGGCGCGCGGCCGCTCAAGCGCTCGATCCAGCGGATGCTGCAGGACCCGCTGGCGATGGCCGTGCTCGAGGGCAGGTTTACTCCCGGCGATCACATCGTCGCCACAGTGGGAGACGGCGGGAAGATTGCGTTCGACAGCGGGAACAGGTCTGCCTGACCAGACCCGCCCCGCCCGGTAGCATGCCGTCAAGCGAAGAGACGGCGTACATGAGCTCCGCGCTGGATGGCGCCCGCGAAGCGGCCGCCGCCGGCGAAGTGCCGGTGGGCGCCCTCGTAGTGCGCGGCGGAGAGGTCATCGCGCGGGCGGCAAACCGGACTGTGCGCGACCAGGATCCGACCGCCCACGCGGAGCTGCTCGCCATACGGGCGGCGGCTACCGCTCTGGGAAGTTGGCGGCTGGAAGGCTGCACGCTGTACGTGACTCTCGAGCCGTGCGCGATGTGCGCGGGCGCGATCGTCCTGGCGCGCCTGGAGAAAGTTGTCTTCGGGGCTTTCGACGAGAAGGCGGGCATGGCGGGGTCGGTCGCCGACCTGCTCAGGCACCCGCGCCTGAACCACCGACCCGACGTGCGGGGCGGGCTGCTGGCCGAAGAATCGGCCGCGCTGCTGCGCGAGTTTTTCGCGGCGCGGCGCTAGCGCAGCCGCATCGTCGCCGGCGCGCTCTCGTTCCCCGCGCGATCCACGGCTGTGACCCACAGCTCCGACACGAGCGCGCCCCCAGCGGCGTGGCTCAGCGGAAGCGAGAACGTCTGTCCCGGAACTATCACGGTCTCCCATTCGCCTTCGCGGCGCAGGGAGACGCGCCACAGCCACGGCAGCTCCGCTTCGCTTCCCGGGCGCAGCTCGAGTCTGCGCTCATGTGAGCGAGGATCCGTCGTCACGTACAGCGTAGGCGGGGCGGGAGGCAGCGAGTCGAGCCAGGGCGACGCGGGCACGAGAGCCTGATCGGCGTAGGGGCCCGCCAGCAGCTGGTCGTTGAGCGAGTCCCGGTTGCGCATGAACGCGCGCATGCTGAAGTGCACGTTGCCGGTGGCGCCGGGCTGCGCGCGCGTGAAATCTATCTGGCGCAGCAGCTCGGACGCGCGCCAGGTCTGCGCTCCCGCCACGGTATCTGTACGGCTGGTGAAGTTCCCCACCCAGATGTGCCGGCCGCGCGTGTTCTCGGCTACCCACCACGCCAGCAGCGATCTGTAATCCTGGCCGGGTGAGTCGGATCGCCAGTACAGCTGCGGCGAGAAGTAATCGAGCCAGCCGTTGTTCAGCCACTTGCGCGCGTCGGCGTAGATGCTGGCGTACGCGTCGAAGCCGGTGACGCCCGCGGGATAGCCGGGGCGCCAGATGCCGAACGGACTCACGCCGAACTTCACGTGCGGCTTGAGCGCGCGGATTCCGGAATACAGCTCGGCCACGAACCTGTCCACGTTCTGCCGCCGCCAGTCGTCGCGCGGGATGCCGCCGCCGTGCAGCGCGTAGCTCGAGTCGTCGGGGAAGGGGAGCAGCGCGTTGGTGACCGGGTCGCGCTCCTGGTAGGGATAGAAGTAGTCGTCTATGTGCGCGCCGTCGATGTCGTACCGGCTGACCACGTCGAGTATCACGTCCAGCGACCGGCGGTGCACGTCGGGATCGCCCGGATCCAGCCAGAGCGAGCGACCGTAGCTGCGCACCAGGTGCGGGTGGGTCCGCGAGATGTGATTTTCCGAGATCTCGCCGGTGAACGATCCGTGCTTGGCGCGGAACGGATTGAACCACGCGTGCAGCTCGAGTCCGCGCCTGTGCGCTTCCGCGACGGCGAAGGCGAGCGGATCGTAGAACGGCTCAGGGGGCTGGCCCATCCTGCCCGTGAGATAAGGCGACCACGGCTCGAGGCCCGACGCGTACAGCGCGTCGGTGGCGGGGCGCACCTGCAGGATGACGGCGTTGAGGTTGAGCGCAGCCGAGCGATCGAGGATGGCGATCAGCTCCGCCTGCTGCTCGGCGGTGGACAGTCCCGGCCGCGACGGCCAGTCTATGTTGCTCACCGATGCGACCCACACCGCGCGGAACTCGCGCGGCGCGGGCGGCGGAGCTGTCAGGGCCGGTGCGGGTACCGGTGCGGGTGCGGGTGCGGGTTCCGGTGCCGGACCGCCGATTGCCGGAGCGCAGCCGGCCAGTGCCGCGCACGCAACCGCTGCGAATGTTCGCCTGCTCGAGAGAGTGCTCAACGCTATCCGCTCCGGAAAGTGAGAAAGCGCGGCGACAGTTGCTTCGCCCGCGCGACGACCGCGCCCGCGTGCCGCTCGTCCACGAAAAACTCAGCTACCGCCCAGGGCGTCGCGCCCGCGAGCTGCGCGCCGCTCTCGTCCAGCTCAGGGAGCAGCGCGGCCGAGCTGTCCACGCGGCTGAACGGCGCCGCGAGCCCGAACCCCGTGGCCTTGAGGTACGCTTCCTTGCGGCACCATACGACAAAGAACGCCGCGTCGCCACCGAGCTGCGCCCGCCGGCCCAGCATGGCCCGCTCGCCGTCAGTCAGAAATCTCTTTTCCAGCGCGGGCGATGTGCGCCCCGACCGGATCTGCTCGACGTCCACGCCCACGGGCGCGCGCGCGAGCGCTATCACCCCCCAGTCGCCCGAGTGGGAGACGTTGAACTCGAGCGTGGATTCGGGTGACGCGAGCATGGGCTTGCCGTGCGCGGTTCGGGCGAACGCGATCTCGTCTCGCGGCGTGTTGGTGTAGGAAGACAGCAGGGCACGCAGCGCCGACTGGCTGGCGACGAACGACTGGCGCGCGGCGGCCGACTGCATCGCCTCCGCGCGGCGGCGTTCTTCTTCCGGGAGATTCGTGGCGTCGCCGGAATCGTCGGGAGCGGCGAGTGGAAATCGCCAGAGGTGGACTTCTTCAGGCCCGACTTCATGGCCGCCCGGCTCGCTTTCGATCCACTCCAAATTCGGGCTCCACCGCTTGAGTAAGCCGCTTCAAATGAATAACTTACATGATTCCAGGACAGGTGGCCGAGTGGTTGAAGGCACCGGTCTCGAAAACCGGCATACCGGCAACGGTATCGAGAGTTCGAATCTCTCCCTGTCCGTCCTGATACGAGCTAGCGGCTGGCAGCTAGCAGCGAACTGCTGGCTTTTTTTTGTGGGATGGATGGCTGGGTGGGTTAAGGCGCGCACCTGGAAGCGTATGACAGAGTGGCGAGTTTCGGCTAACCTAGCCGTTACTCGCCACTTAGCGTTGGTGCCTAACCGCTTCTCACGTTGCTGATATGCGGTGCTAGCCGACGAGAAAAGCACGTCCGTGGCACACAGCTGCAAGGCAGCCCGCGGCTAATGACTGATTATTAGCGTCCGAGACGCTTTGCTCACATGGCGATTGGAACATTGGTTTGATAACGCGCACCAAATGTGTGTCACAAGGCCGTAACGGAACCTGTCTAGGATCTCTCCTGCATTGCGGTTCACCCGATGACATCTCTTGTCGTGAAGGGGAGAATTCCGTGTCGGGACATGTGAGTCTAAACCGAAGATTTGGTTTCACGCTCATCGAGTTGTTGGTGACTACGGCAGTCGTGGGCACGCTGGCCGCGGTTGTGGTTCCTGCTATGACCAAGCTGGCGCCCTCGGGCGATCCTGCCCGTGTGGTGTCGGATTTTCGTTCCGTGAAGATGGCGATCGATGTCTTCGCGCAGCAGCTGCGGCCGCTCCTGCCCGGCGACGTTGAGGACCTGGTTAACCAGATCACGACCAGTGATAAGAGTCTGAACGGGGCTCTCTACCGGCAGGCCGACGTGGACAAGTGGAAGGGGCCGTACCTGCAGTGGACGGTGGACGCTACCAACACGGATGCTGCTAGCGTGACACTCTTCAGGTCAGCCGGCGGCGCACTGATTCATAGCGCGTTGTACCGCTGCCCGACTGTTTCGAGTAGCTATGGCGCGAGCGGTGGCTCTGGTACCGACATGCCCTGCACGATCTACACAGCCGATCCCTGGGAGTGCTGCTGGGATGGCGGCCAGGCATATATCGCCGTCAAAGTGACGGGCATTCCCTACGACGGGTCGGAATTCAAGGCGCTCAACGATGTCATGGACGGAGCCTCGGAAAGCAGCCCCGTTAACAATGGCCTGCTGCGGCAGAATACCTCCGGCACGGTGTTCTTCTTCGTCGTTCCTTACCAGTTCTTCTGAACTCAAAAGATTCATCAGCAGGTGGCGAACATCGCTCCAAAGGCTTGTTGCTGCTCGCTAGTCGGTGCGCCTCGTAGGCGTACTTAACGGCGAGAAAGGCACAGCCAAGCAAGAGGCCCCGGGAGCTTAATGAGCTTTTCCGGGATGGGGCGGCTTCGCGCTATTCTCGCGCGCGCTCGCTTTACGGCTCGCAGAGAGTGTGCAATCATCAATCTCCAGACCGACGATGTGCTGTCACATTGCACCGATCTCTGCGGAGGCTCGTGCCGAGCTGGAGCTGTACCTCTTCCCGACTTCGCATGAAGACGAATCGCAGCAGCTGGCGGCTGGAAGTCAACGAAATCACTGGCGATCTACCAGGTCGTTGACGACGCAGACATCCTCGATGCAGTGGTGAATGCCTGAAAAAGGCACATCAGTGGCACACGCGCCGACCATGGGCGGTCAGGGCGTTTCGTGAAGTGATTGCAGGGAATTAAGTTGCGTAGTCTTGGATGGGTGGCCGAGTGGTTTAAGGCGCACGCCTGGAAAGTGTGTGTACGTGAAAGCGTACCGTGGGTTCGAATCCCACCCCATCCGTCAGGAGGTCCGACAGCTCGCGCCAACGGGCCTTTCTTGTTTCTGGCACCCCTTCGGCGATAGCTGCCGGCACGATCGGCACCTACTACGGGTAGTAGTGGCGTAACCCGTCGGAAAGTGCGATGTTATTGCCGCTAAAAACATCTATTTACGAGGCCCGGATGGCATTGAACGCGATGTCCAAGAGTGCGCGTGCGGCAACGATCGCAATCATCGCCGCGCAGCTCGCGCTGGCGTGCGGCGGCGGCGACAAGGTTGAGCCGTCCGTTCCGTCAACCGTCGCGGCCACCTCCACCACCGCCTTGCAGGCAATCGCCGGCTCGTCGGTGGCGGAGAAGCCTTCCATCATCGTCAAGGACCAGCGCGGCAACCCGATGGCGAACATCGCCGTCACCTTCGCCGCCGTGCTCGGCGGCGGCTCGGTCTCCGGCGCGAGCCAGACCACCAGCGCGACGGGCGTCGCGACCGTAGGCGACTGGGTGCTCGGCACTACCGCCGGCGCAAACGCGCTGACTGCCACCGCTTCCGGCCTCTCGCCGCTGACGTTCGCCGCGACGGGCGTTGCGGGACCGGCATCGGCGATCGTGAAAACCAACGACGCCCAGTCGGCAACAGTGGGCACCAGCGTCGCGCTCGCACCCGCCGTCACGGTGAACGATGCGAACGGCAACGCCGTTGCGGGCGCGGCCGTTGCCTTTACCGTTGCGTCGGGCGGAGGCTCGATCGCCGGAGGCTCGGCGACTACCGGATCGAACGGAGTCGCGACACTCGGAAGCTGGACACTCGGAACGACCGCGGGGGCGAACACGCTCTCGGTCACGTCGGGCTCGCTCCCGCCCGCCGAGTTTATGGCGACAGCAGTCGCGGACGTGCCGGCCAAGCTGGGAATCGCCACGCAGCCGGGCGCAGCGGCGGTCGGGTCGGCGATCACGGCGGCGCCGGTCGTGCACGTCCAGGATCAGTACGGGAATCTCGTCACCACCGCGACCACCAGCGTGACCGCCTCGCTCGCGAGCGGACCCGGCACGCTCGGCGGGACCGTCGCGGTGAACGCGGTCGCGGGCGTGGCGGCGTTCAGCAACCTCGTGATCAGCGACTTCACCAGCGACGGATCGGCGACGCTGCGTTTCACCGCGTCGGGATTGACACCGGCTACGTCGAGCAGCTTCACCGCGTTCGGGTCGGTGCTCAACCTCACGGTTGACGGCGTGCACGTCACCCAGTCCACGCAGACTTACAACGGCTCCGTTCCGCTCATCGAAGGCCGCGCAGGATTGATTCGCGTGTTCGTCAAGGCCTCGAGGGTGAACTCGGCCGCCCCGGCCGTGCGAGTGCGGCTGTATCGCAACGGCGGCCTGGTTCAGACCTATACGATCGCGGCGCCCACGACGTCGGCGCCCACCGCCATGAACGAGGGCTTGCTCACGTCTTCGTGGAACGTGGCCGTCCCCGGGCAACTCATGCAGACCGGCCTTTCGATCCTCGCCGATGTAGACCCGGCGGGGACCGTCCCCGAGGGGAACAAGTCGGATAACTCGTTCCCGGTGTCCGGCACCCCGGCCGCGCTCGACGTGCGAACGGTGAGCACGTTCAAGGTGACGCTGGTGCCGGTCGTGCAGTCCGGCAACACCTTGCAGGGCGACGTGACGGAAGCGAACAAGGCCGGGTACATGGAGTTCGCGACGCGGATCTATCCTATCTCGAGCTACGACGCGGTTGTACGCGCTCCGTATACGTTCGGCAACGATCTGCCCGCCAATTATGGCGCGCTCTGGATCCAGTTGCTGAGTGAAATAAACGTGTTGCGCGTAAATGAAGCGCCCGACAGGCATTTCTACGGAGTGATCAAACCGGGCTACACTTCCGGCGGCACAGGCATGGGCTACCTCGGAGTGCCCGCTGCGATCGGCGTCGATTGGGCGTTTCCGAGGGACCCGGGCTCCACTCTCCGCGCGATTACCGCGGCGCACGAATGGGGGCACAATTTCAACCGGTATCACATCGACTGTGGTGGGCCGGCGAATCCCGACCCGCTCTACCCGCACGATGCGAACAGCATCGGCGCGCACGGCTACGACGCGACCGCCGGCGCCTTGCTGCCGCTGAGCTTCGTGGACCTCATGACATACTGCCAGCCGCGCTGGATCAGCGACTATACGTACAAGGCCGTGATCAACTTCCGCGCGGCTCAGACCGCGGGCGCATCCGCATCGGCCGGCCAGAGGCGGTCGCTGCTGATGTGGGGACAGATAACGCCGAACGGAGTCGTGCTCGAGCCGTCGTTCGAGATAGACGCGCCACCGTCACTGCCGACGCGCGCGGGTCCGTACAGAATCCGCGCAACGGACGCGGCCGACCGTGAGATGTTCAGCTTCTCATTCGCTGGAAACGAGATCGACCACATGCCGAATCACCGCCTTTTCGCGTTCGTCGTGCCGCTGCCGGCAGGGCAGGCGAGACCGGCGGCCATCCGGCTCACCGCGAACGGACGCGAGGCCGTCCGCCGCAGCTCGCTGCTTCCGGGCCCGCTCGGCAACGCTCCAATCACTCCCGCGCCGGCACGGCTCGACCGGATCGGTGGTCCGCGCTCGCGGCTGGAGTGGGACGCGAAGACCTATCCGATGGCGTTGGTGCGCGATCCCGCGACAGGGCAGATCCTGTCGTTCGCCCGCGGGGGCAGGCTCGACATCGCTGTTCCGGGCCAGGAGTTGGACGTCACGTTCTCCGACGGCGTGAATTCGACGCGCCAGCGCATCCGGGTGGCGCCGCGATGACGCGGCTATTTGTCGGTTTGCATGCGATGAGCCTGCGCGGCACGGCGGCGCTGTGCGCGCTCGGGCTCGCTGCGTGCGCGCCCAACGGAGCGGTGCCGGATTCCTCGGTGGCGACACCGAGCGCCGCGCCCGCGTACACGCGCGTGACGCTCGAACGGAAGCCGTGTTTCGGGACGTGTCCGGTGTATCGCGTCTCCGTGGCGGAAGACGGCGCGGTCGTCTTCGAGGGGGTGCGGCACGTGGATTCCGTCGGCAGCTTCGCCGGCCGGATCGATGCGCAGCGTGTCGCCGCGCTGGCGCGGCTTTTCGACGAGCACGATTACTTCGCGCTGGACGACAAGTACGCGTTCGGTGAGCCGAACTGCCCGTCATACGGCACCGACGCGCCGACGGTCATCACGTCGGTCACCATTGGTGGTCGCTCGAAGCGCGTCGAGCACGATCTTGGCTGCGCCGGCGTGCCGCAGCGCCTGCACGATCTAGAGTGGAGGATCGACGAGATCGTCGGCACGTCGCGCTGGATAGATTGACGCGCAGCTAGCCGGTATTCCTCAGCCCCTGCGCGATACCGCTCACGGTAGTCGCCAGCGCGGCTTCCACCGTCGGCCGGGCAGCGTCGTCGCGCGGCATCGCTTCCTTCCGGCGCAGCAGCGCGATCTGCAGCAGCGAGAGGGGATCCACGTACGGGTTCCGCAGCGCGATCGCCGACTGCAGCACGTCGTTGTCGCGCAGCAGCTCGGCGCTGTCGCGGATTCGCAGCACGGCATCTACCGCGCTGGCGTACTCGCGCTCGAGCTCTGACAGCAGCGCGTCGTCGCCGCCGAGGTTGCCGACGTATGCGCGTGCGATCTCCATGTCGGCCTTGGCGCACACCATCTCGATCTTGCTCAGCAGGTCGTCGAAGAACGGCCATCGCGCCGCCATCCGGCGGAGCAGGTCCAGCCCGCCGTCGGTGGACGCGTAGTGCGCGAGCGCCGAGCCGGCGCCGAGCCAGCCGGGTAGCATCAGCCGGATCTGCGTCCAGCCGAAGCCCCACGGAATCGCGCGAATCCCGCTGATACCGGAGCCGGCCCCGGGGCGGTACGCTGGGCGAGAGCCGAACCGCGCGTCGGCCAGCTCGTCTATCGGAGTCGCCGCGCGAAAGAGCGTGAACAGCGCGTCGTCCTCGTGCACGAACCGGCGGTAGACCGCGAGGCCGCGCGCCGCGAGGTCGGCCATCGTCGCGCGGAACTCCGCCATCTCGTCCGTGGTCGCGCCGCCCGGCGATTCGTTGAACTCCTGCATGAGCGCGCCCGTAAGCATCACCTCGAGCGTGCGCTCCGCGATCGGCAAGAGCCCGAACTGCTGCGAGATGATCTCGCCCTGCTCCGTGATCTTGATGCGGCCGTTCACGGTTCCAGGCGGCAGCGCCGCGAGCGCGCGCGCGACAGGCGATCCTCCGCCGCGGCCGACGCTCCCGCCGCGTCCATGGAAGAGGAGTAACTCCACGCCGGCGTCGCGAAACACCGCGGCCAGCGCCTCCTGCCCCTGGTACAGCGCCCACGACGATGCGAGGATCCCGGCGTCCTTGCCCGAGTCCGAGTAGCCGATCATGACCTCCTGCCGGTCGCCGCGCGCGGCGAGCTGTCTGCGATACACCGGGTCGGCCAGCAGCGCGCGCATGATCGTGGGCGCGCGCTCGAGATCGTCCAGCGTCTCGAACAGCGGCACGACGTCGAGGCGCGATTCGGGCGGCTCGGCGGCGAGATCGGCGAGCCCCGTCTCCCGCGCGAGCAGCAGCACGCGCAGCAGGTCGTCCGGCTCCGTCGTCATGGACACTATGTACGTGCTCGCCGCGGCTGCCCCCAGTTCATCCTGGATGTCGCGTACCGCGCGAAACGTGTCGAGCACTCGCCGCGTGTCGTCGGCCAGCTCGAGGTGCGGATTCACCAGCGGGCGCCGGCCCCCAAGCTCGGCGCGCAATCCGTCCCCCGTGAGCGAAGGAACGTTCAGCAGAGTGGCGAGATCGTCCACCGCGGCGCGGTGCACGTCTGCGTGATCGCGCACGTCCATGAGGTAGCCGTGCAGTCCGTGCGCGCGGACCATGGCCAGCAGCGGGTCAATGGTTACCCGGCACGCGTGCGTTGCTCCGGCCGCGACGAGGTTCTCGCGCACGAGCAGCAGGTCGCGCTCCAGTCCGGCGGCGTCGCGGTACGCCGCGGGCTCGTCAACGGCGCGGCCGGCATCGCGCGCGGCAGTCAGCCGCCGGGTCGCCTTCACGCGCGCGGCCATGAGCGAGAGCTTGAGCCGGAGAGGCTCGTCGGCGTTGCGCGCGCGGTTCGCCTCGTACACTTCCGGGACGAGCTCGCTATCCGACTCGATGGACGCGCGCATTTCGTCGGTAGGCGGCGCGATTGTGGCGGAGACGGACAGCCGCTCCACCAGATCCGCGAGCGCCGAAGCATATCGACCCAGCATCGCGTAGCTCGCGCGCCGGGCCGTCGCGATCGTCACGTCGGGAGTGACGAACGGATTGCCGTCGCGGTCGCCGCCCACCCAGTTGCCTATCCGCAGCGGGACGATCTCCCGCACGGTTTCGCCGCCGCCTTCGAGCTCGTCCTCGAACGCGCGCAGCAGCGCCTCGCGCGCGCGCATCGCGCCGTCGAGCATGCTGGTCTCGAGATACCAGAGCACCGTGCTGACTTCGTCGCGCACGGTGGGGCGGTCCTGCCGCACTTCGGCGGTGATCCACAGCAGCTCGACTTCGCTGTCGAGCGCTTCCTCGATGGCGCGCCGCTCTCCGTACGGTGCTCCGTCGCGCGCGAGCAGCAGGTCCGCCACCCTCGCCTGGAGCGCGAGCAGCGTGCGCCGCGTGGACTCCGTGGGGTGCGCGGTGAGCACTGGGCGCACGTCCAGCGCCGACATCGCCCGCGCAACCGCCGCCGCGTCGTGGCCGCGGCTCCGCAGCTCCCGCATCGCCCACCGGGCGGACGCGCTCTGCGGCTCCGCGTCCTCCACGCTCCGGTACGCGCGCGCGCGCCGGACTCTGTGTACCTGCTCGGCCGTGTTGATCAGGAGGAAGAACAAGGTGAAGGCGCGCGCCGTGACCGCGGCCCGCTCGAGCGGAAGCGCATCCACCCTCGCCAGGAGCGCGCCGAGCGACGGCGCGCCCGCTTCGCCGCGGCGTCTGGCGCGGCACGCCTGCCGCAGCGACTCCACCGTCTCGAACGCGGCCTCACCCTCGATCCGGCGGATCACGTTGCCGAGGGAGGCCGCGAGCCAGCGCACGTCCTCGTGCAGCGGGACGTCCTCGGCGCGGACGTCGGCTTCGGCCGGAGCCGCGGCGGCCTGCTTCAAGGTGTGGTCACCTGATCGAGGCGGGTCTTCATCGAGTCATTGTTGTCGTCACCACTTCATGGTGTCAGGTTCCGATGAGCACCCTCCCGGTGTCTTCGCCGGGCGCGGAAAGCGCCATGAACGTTCGGTCCAACGCGATCGCGCCAAGGCCAACGGCGATGCCCGCCACGACATCTATCCGGTAGTGGTAGCGCAGCGCGACGACCGAAACGAAAATCGCCAGCACCAGAGGGAGGAACAACATTCGCTGCCGAAGGCTGAGCGCGCCGAGCGCGATGACACTGGCAGCGATGTGGGCGCTGGGAAAAGCTCCGCCATGCAGCATGCTGTACCGCTGATTGTAGAGCGCCATGACGCCGAATGGCCCCTCGCCCAGTAGGGCTTCCTGCGCGGGCGCGTCAACGAACCTGGGGCCAAGCACTGGGAACACGACGAACGCGGTAAAGCACAGCGCCCACGCAAGGCAGATCCGACGTACAAGCGTCTCCAGCCCGCGCGAATGGGCGTCCCCGCGAAAAACAAGAATTGCCGCGGTGATGACGAACGGTATGTAACTCATGTATGAGGCGGATAGCAGCTCTCCAGCGCCGGCTGGAATATCGGGGAAAACCTCCTGCAGCACCCTTTCCGTCCGCCCGAGGCTGGCATCGCGCCAATTCACCCCGGGTCGCAAAAGGATCAGCCCGCACTCCTTGTAGAACAGAAAAAAAATCAGCAGCGGAAAAGTGTGACCGAGGAAGCGCGCCGTAGCGGAGGGCCGGCCACGCACCCCTGGCAGCACGAACAATGTGACTGCTGCGGCGCCAAGGTTGACCGCCAGAGTTGCCAACCCGACCGTGAGTCCATTGAGGCTGATTACCGCCGCCGCAACCGCGACTCCAAAACTCGCGGTAAACCGTTCGGTCGCTGACGAGTGCTCGGGAAAAACGACCCGCGGCATCATGTCCTCCCGGGAGTGCGTCCGTCTACGCGGCAACTCAATCAGCAGTTTCCGCGATGGCGGCTGCGAGGCGCTCAAGCATGACTTGATTTGTGTTCTGATTCTTCACCGCGACGCGCACCGTCCGGTCGTCGAAACAGGTCCCCATGTTCGCGACATCGCGGATGAACAGTCCCCGTCGGCGACATGCGGCAACCAGGTTGGCGGCCTTCGGTTGGCCGGGCGGCAGGTGGCAGAGCAGGAAATTGGCGCAGCCTGGGACGACGTCCCAGCCCAGCCCTTCCAGCCCGGCCGCGAGCTGTTCGCGAAGCACGTGGGTCTCTGCCCAGCGCTCCTTGTAATACGCCGTATTGCGAAGCGCTTCACAGGCCGCGATCTGTCCCGGAAGACCGATCGCCCACGGCGGGGAAATCGTACGCAGCTCGTCCATCATGTGCGATGGACCGCAAAGGTAAGCGCAACGCGCGCCTGACAGCGCGTAAACTTTCGACATGGATTTGCAGATTACGACGTTGCATGACTCTGCGGCAAATCGTTCGAGAGAGCAGGATTCCCCCGCGTATTCCACGTACGTCTCGTCGATCCAGAACCGAGTGGACCGGGGCGCGCGGGTAATCATTGCCTCGAGTGCGCCTCGCTCCACGTGGCGGCCGGTCGGGCTGTTCGGGTTTACCAGCACGACCCAGTCGTATCCATCGCGGATCCGGTCGTCCAGCTCATCGACGTCCACTTCGTACTTCCGTCCGCGCGGCAGGTTGAGTCGGTGGACGGTGCACCCGACGACTTGCTCCAGCACGTGCGCGTATTCGCCATACATGGGATCGAGGATAAGCACGCGCGAGCTTGCGTCCAGCCAATGACGAAGCCCGAGGAAGATGAGGTCCGATGAGCCGGCTCCCGGGAGGATATTCGATTGAGCAACGCCTCTTTTCTTCGCGAGCACCCGCTGCAACCCCTCACACTGCGTCGGAGGCGATGTTCGCAGGATCCACGGAAGGTGTTTTCGCATTGCGTCCAGTACAGCGGGCGCGGGATCGAACCACGCGTCGAGAACATCGGCGTTGATTACATCATCCTTCGCGTCCAGGCGGTCGAACTCGTCGCCGATGGCGTCGAAGAAGGCGCCCCCGTGGTAGCAGGATCTTCCCCGCCTGAAACTGACCCCGCGCACACGCCAGTCCACCTGGCGTTCGAGCTCGGCGATGGTGTCTTGATGATCGGAATGGTCCCCGCCGGTCTCTATGGTCATCAGCTCATAGGTCACTCGTCCGGCCTGAACGCGCCGGTCGAGCGAGCGCAACCCCGCGCGCCGGTACATCTCCATCATCTCGATCCGTCCGATACAGACGATGGAAGTTCCCCCGACCGACTCTACATAACGAGAGGCAGCGTACATCAAAAGCGGAGCGGCACGGCTGCCCCGCCACCGCGGACTTACAGTCAGCAGGCGGACCTCGTACAGCCCGGTGTCGAAAACGATCGGAAGATCCTCGCGAGTGAAGTACTTGTCGATGGAATATCCGGCCTCGCCCGGCGGTGTGATGGCGACGAACCCCGCAATCTCGCCGCAGATTCTAGCCACGATGTACGTGTTCACGGAATCGAGGTGATCGCTCAGGATGTGCGCATCGTTCTCCGGATGCTGCCCAAGCTCGGCGGCGTAGACCTCGTGTCGGAGTGCATAAATGCTCTCTCGATCCAAGGGGTGGGCAAAGCTGACTGAAATGCGCGCGAGTTTGCCAGGCTGTCGTTTGCCCCAGCCGCCTCGAGGCTCGCCGGCATTGGTCTCTCGATGTGTGGATTGCGCATGTGGCGCCATCCGCTCATCACGCGTCCGCTCAACTGTCGATCGCAGGCTCATGAGCCACGGCTCGAATTCGGCATGAGCCAAGGGTACGCCGCGGCAATGTCGCCCGCCCATACGTCAAATGACGTACCCGAGTCCATGTGGCGCATCTTCCACCCGTACGAATCCTGCGACCGGTTGCCGTCCCGCCGCAAGCCGGCGCACGTCCTCGTGCGGCGGGACGTCCTCGGCGCGGACGTCGGCTTCGGCCGGAGCCGCCGGCGGCCTGCTTCAAGGTGTGGTCACCTGATCGAGGCGTGTCTTCATCGAGTCCTTGTAGTAGAGTCTCCCGGATGACGAAAACCGAGTTCAACGCGGAATACTACCGCCGCTACTACGAAGATCGGTCCACCGCGGTCGTGACCCCGGCGCAGCGGCACGCGGAGGTGAAGAATCTCGATCGAGCGGCTCGGCGGGCGTCCGGCGGATCTCGTCGTGTGCCGCGACGTTCTCCGCTACGTTCCCGCCGTGCTAGCGAAAAAGGCGATCGGGCGACTCGCGAAGAAGTGCCGGGGCGTGCTGTACCTCCACGTCGTCACACGCGAGGACGAAGTGGATGAGGAGGCCAGCGACATGACCGGGCACTTCCGCGCTGCGCGCTGGTATCTGGAGCGGCTCGAGACGGCGGGCTTCAGGACCGCGGGCATGGGATTATTCGTGTCGGACCGGTTTCATGATTTCGACCCCTTCGCGCTGAAACTTCCATAAAGTCCGGCAAGAGGATCACGTCGCTAAAGCCCTTTTGCGAGGACATTCGGCCTGCGCGTGCAAGCTTGGCACTGTGCTTGATAGCGTATGGAGGCGGAGGTTAGCCCACAGATGCCGTACAGGACATTCGCGGACGAGCATGGAAGAAGCTGGGAGGTCTGGGACGTCCGTCCCGAGCGCATCGAGCGGCGTGATGGGGATCGCCGGCAGGAGCGACCCACTCCATGGACCGGCCTCGAGCGCCGGGTGACGGATGATCGCAGGCAGAGGAGCGAAGTCCGGTTGCGCCCGAGTCACCTGCTCGCCGATGGTTGGCTCGTGTTCAAGTCGGATCACGAGCGGCGGCGGCTGTCGCCGATCCCGGCGAACTGGGAGACCTTGCGCGGGCCGGATCTCCCCGCGCTCTGGGAAAAGGCCGTAGTCACCGGCAGCAGGATCAGGGTGTAGTCGGCGTAGCGCGCTGTGTGGTCTTGCGACTTCGGACTGAGGACTCAGGACCCTTGCGGCCTCAGGACCAAGGGCCACCGCGGATCGGCGATTAAATGCGGACTGAGGATGGGCAAGACACGACGGGAAAGATGCGGAACGGCGGAATGCTCCTCTCCTCAGTCCTCCGTCCTCACTTAATCGTCGATCGTCGATTGTAGTTAGTCCTGAGGCCGCAAGGGTCCTGAGTCCTCAATCCGCAATCTCAGGGGAACGGAACCGAAAGGGACCACCTCCGCGCCGCGCTAGGAGATCTCCCGACTCGCGGCGGGCAGCTTGTGTTGTTCCGACAACAGCCTGGTGGTGAAGCGCTGCCCCTCGGAGATCCTCTCGACTTCCACCGCGATCGCTTCGACCGCCTGGTTGAGCTGCGCGAGCTGGGTCGTCACCTCCACCGGCACCTTCGGGCTGTGACCGGTGCGGTCGATCCGCCGGGCAAGGGCGCGCGCGATCGGAAAGCCAATGATGATCAGGACGAGCATGAACATCGAGGCGATCGCCATTTCCTGCACGCGAGGTGGAATGTCGTCGGGCGGGACCCACGGCGGCTGCAAGGTCGCAACTCCAGGAACGCCAGGGGCTATTACCGTGACTCTACCGGCCTCTTCCTGCGCGATGCGCGCATCCTGGATCGTCTGTCGGATCTGCTCGCGGATCTGTTCTCGAGCCGTCGTTGGTTGGGCTGCTGGCTCCTGCATGTGCGTCTCGGAGGTGAATGTCAATATCGGCGCATGACTCCCTACGGCTCGAAACGAGCCCTGTTTCACCGGTAATTTGCCGCATGGTCGGCGAATCGCGTAATATCGGGCCGTGAGCAAAGTCGATTTTTCGGGAAAGACCGTCGTCCTCACCGGGGTCGGGCGAGCCGGCCAAGTGGGCGAGATCGTCGCCAAGGCGTTCGCCGACGCCGGCGCGCGGCTGGCGTTGATCGACCGCGATGACCAGGTAAAGGCGCGCGCCGCGGAGCTCGGCGGCAGCGCGTCCGCCCACGTGTGCGATCTCACGAACGCGGACGAAGTCGGGTCCACGGCCAGCCGCATCGGCGCCGACAGCGGCGGATCGATAGCCGCGCTCGTCAACCTCGCGGGCGGATTCGGCATGAGCGGTCCCGTCGCCGACAGCGACCCGGCGGTTCTGCACAAGCAGATCGCGATCAACCTCACCACTGCCTATCTCACGACCCGCGCTTTCCTCCCGCTGCTGCGCAAGGGCGGGGGCGCGATAGTGTATTTTGCGTCGGCCTCCGTTCTCCCCGACGGCGCGTCGAAGAACATGAGCGGCTACGCGGCCGCGAAGGCCGGCGTGCTTGCGCTCATGCGCTCGGTGGCCGCCGAGGAGCTGGGCGCGGTGCGGGCGAACGCGCTGGCGCCTACCCAGATAAGGACCGCCGAGAACGTCGCCGCGATGGGCGCGGACGCCGCGTACGTCGAGCGCGAAGCCGTCGCCGAGGCCGTGCTCTTCCTCTGCTCGAGCGCGAGCCGCAACGTCACGGGACAGGCGATCAAGCTGCAGTGAACAAGTCGCTCGCGCTGATCCTCACTCTGGTCGCGGGCCTCGCGATCGGCGCGCTGCTCCGCGCGTACGATCCCGCCCTCGCCGATTCCGTCATCGTGCTCGCGGACCCCGTGGGCACGCTCTGGGTCAACGCGATCCGCATGACGGTGATTCCGCTGGTCGTGTCCACCGTGCTCGCGGCGCTGCTCGCGCCGGGATCGCGCGCGCTATTCGCACAGCTCGGCTGGCGCGCCGCCGCGCTGCTCGGCGTACTCGCGCTGGTGCTGTCGTCGCTGTCCGTGCTGGCCGCGCATTCGGCGTTCGCCTGGCTGCCGCTGGACGACGCCCGCGTCGCCGCGTCGGGGCTCGCCACCACCGGGCCGCCCGCGAAAGTGCCCGGCATCGGCGAATGGCTGGTCAGCCTGATTCCGGTGAATCCCGTGAAGGCCGCCGCGGACGGCGCGATGCTCCCGCTGTTGATCTTCACGGTGGCTTTCGGTATCGCCGCCACGACTTTGGCGGAGGCTGGCCGCGAACGGCTCCGCGAGCTGACCGTGGCGATCTCCGACACGATGTTGCGGATCGTCGAGTTCGTGCTCTGGCTCGCGCCCGTGGGCGTGTTCGCGCTGTCTCTCGTGTTGGCTGCGCGGCTGGGAGCGAGCGCGGTCGGCGCGCTCGGTGTCTTCGTGGTGGTGGTCGTGGTGCTGTGCGTGCTGACCATCGCCGCGTTCTATCCGCTGGTCGCGGTCGCCTCGAGAACGAGAGTGCGCGACTTCGCCGCCGCGTCTACGGCCGGGCAGGCGCTCGCCCTTAGCGCACGCTCCTCGCTGGCCGCGCTCCCTGCGATGCTCGAGGGCGCCCGCGCGCGACTTGCCGTGCACCGCGATCTCCCCGGCTTCTTCCTGCCGATATCCGCTTCGATCTTTCGTCCGGGAAGCGCAGTGGCGATTCCCGCGGGCGCCATCTTCATCGCGCGGCTGTACGGCGTGGACTTGAGCGCCGCCGACCTGGTGACGATCGCGGTCACGTCCGCGCTGCTCACGTTCAGTGTGCCGTCCATTCCCGGGGGAACGATCCTCATCATGGCTCCCGTCCTCGCGGCAGTCGGAATTCCCGTGGCGGGGATCGGCGTGCTGCTCGCTCTCGACGCCATCCCCGACATGTTCCGCACGACGACCAACGTCACGGGCCACATGGCCGCCGTCACGATACTGGACCGCTGGGCCGGCGACGCCGCGCCCGATGTCGCGAGGACCGCGCATGAGTGAGACCGCGGCGGTAGAGCCCGGCGAGCGGTTCACGATAGACAAGAAGTCGCTGCGCCACGTGATCGCGGCGTCCTCCGCGGGCACGATGATCGAGTGGTACGACTTCTACATCTTCGGCAGCCTCGCGGCCGTGCTCTCGACGCACTTTTATCCCGCGGGCAGCCCGACGCTCAATTTCCTCAAGACGCTGGCCACGTTCGCCGTCGGCTTCGCGGTGCGGCCCTTCGGCGCGCTGGTGTTCGGCAGGATCGGCGATCTTGTTGGACGCAAGTTCGCGTTCATGGTCACGCTGCTGATCATGGGCGGCGCGACCGCGGCGATCGGCTTCCTGCCGACGTATTCGCAGATCGGAATGGCCGCGCCGATCCTGCTCGTGATCCTGCGTTTGCTCCAGGGTCTTGCCCTCGGCGGCGAGTACGGCGGCGCCGCGATCTACGTGGCCGAGCACTCGCCGGACGGGAAGCGCGGCTTCTACACGAGCTTCATCCAGACGACCGCGACGCTCGGGCTTTTTCTCTCGCTCGGCGTCATCCTCATCGTGCGCGCGTCCATGTCCGAGGATGCGTTTCGGGACTGGGGGTGGAGGATCCCGTTCCTGCTCTCGATCGTCCTCGTCGGCCTGTCGTACTACATCAGGAGCCGGCTGGCCGAGTCACCGCTGTACACGCGGCTCAAGCAGGCCGGGAAGACGTCGACGGCGCCGATCACAGATTCGTTCGGCACGTGGCCGCGCTGGAAGTTCTTCCTGCTGGTGCTGTTCGGCGCGACCGCGGGGCAGGCGGTGGTGTGGTACACGGGACAGTTCTACGCGCTCTTCTTCATGCAGACGGTGCTGCAAGTCCCGCTGACGATGTCGTACCTCATAGTCGCGGCCGCGCTCATCCTCGGCACGCCGATGTTCATCGTCTTCGGAGCGTTGTCCGACCGGATCGGCCGGAAGAAGGTGATGATGGCGGGCAACCTGCTGGCCGCGCTGTCGTACTTTCCCATTTACAAGGCGATGAAGCACTTCTCGGATCCGGTCAATCCGGTGATGCTTACGGCGCTCGTGCTGATCCAGGTGATCTTCGTGACGATGGTGTACGGCCCGATCGCAGCGTTCCTGGTGGAAGCGTTCCCGGCGAAGATCCGCTACACGTCGCTGTCGCTGCCGTACCATTTCGGGAATGGCTGGTTCGGCGGCTTCCTGCCGCTGATCGCTACCGCGCTCGTGGCGCGGACCGGGAACATCTACGCCGGGCTGCTTTTTCCGATCACCATCGCGCTCACTACTTTCGTGGTGGGCTCGCTGTATCTCACGGAGCAGCACAAGACGCGCATATGGGATGAGGTTGACGGGGAGGAGCAGGCCGCGTGATACAGCTGTTGCTCGCGCAGGCGCTCGCCCTGGCCGACCCGTCGCTCGCGGCGGCGATAGACCGGCGCGTCGCCGCGACCGATAGCGCGCAGGTCGCTGTCGCGATCATTGATCTGGGCTCCGGCGCCAGCTGGTACCGCAATGCCGATACCGTCTTTCACGCCGCGAGCACGATGAAGGTGCCGGTGCTGGTCGAGGCGTTTTACGCCGCGCGCGAAGGGCGCATCTCGCTCGAGCAGGAGCTGTTGGTCGTGAACCAGTTCGCGTCCATCGTAGACGGGTCGAGCTACGCGCTGGACGCCCGCGTGGACGGCGATTCCGCGCTGTACGGCCTCGTGGGGAGCCGCGTGCGGATTCGCGATCTCTCCCGCCGCATGATCACGCGGTCGAGCAACCTCGCGACCAACATCATGGTCGCCGTGCTCGGCGCCGAGCAGATCAACGCCACCGCGCGGAAACTCGGCGTGACCAGGTCGCTCGTGCTGCGGGGCGTCGAGGACCAGAAGGCGTTCGACCGCGGGATGAGCAACACCATGACCGCGCGCGATCTCGCCACTCTGTTCGCCGCGCTGCAGCGCGGCGAGGTTGCGGGGCCGGCGGACACGCGCGACATGCTGGACATCCTGCTGGCGCAGGAGTTCAACGAGAAGATTCCGGCGGGGCTGCCGCCGGGCACGCGCGTCGCCCACAAGACCGGCGAGATCACCGCCGTGTCGCACGATGGCGGGATCGTGTACCCGCCGGGGCGTGCACCTTACGTTCTGGTGGTGCTCACTCGCGGCGTGCGCGACGGTCGCGCAGCCGCCGCGCTGATCGCCGACATATCACGGATAGTGTACCGTCACCTGCTACCCGAACCCATTTCCGGACGATGACGACTCCCACGACAGACACAGGAACCCCGGCTCCGCCCCGCCGCGCGCTGTCGCTCCGCTTCTTCGACGGCGTCGAGCGCGTCGGCAACAAGCTGCCGGACCCGATCACGCTCTTCGCGCTGTTCGCGGTGCTCGTGATCCTCATCTCCTGGATCGCCGCGCGCGCGGGAGTCACGGCGGTTCACCCCGGTACGGGCGCCGCCGTGGAGGTCGTGAACCTGCTGTCCTTCGCCGGCCTGCGTCGGATGCTCACGGAGGCCGTGCGGAACTTCGCCGCGTTTCCGCCGCTCGCGCTCGTCATCGTCGTGATCATCGGCGTCGGCGTCATGGAGCGGAGCGGTTTCATCGGCGTGAGCCTCAAGCGGCTCGTCGGCGCGGTGCCGAAGTCCATGCTGACCGCGACAGTCGTGTTCGCGGGGATTATGAGCAGCATGGCCGTGGACGCGGGGTATGTGGTACTCGTGCCTCTGGGCGCGATGGTTTTCGCCGCCGTTGGTCGCCATCCGCTGGTCGGCCTCGCAGCGGGATTCGCCGGCGTATCGGCGGGCTTCAGCGCGAACCTCCTGATCACCTCGCTCGATCCGTTGCTCGCCGGCCTTTCGACGGAGGCCGCCCGGCTGATGGATCCCGCCTATGAAGTGCAGCCGACCGCGAACTACTACTTCATGGTTGCGTCGGTGTTCTTCCTCACCGCGCTCGGCACGTTCGTGACCCACCGCTTCGTCGAGCCGCGGATGGGGAAGTGGGAGCCGGATTACGCTACCGACCCCGGTTCCCTGGAAGAGGGCGCGGTCACGCCGGAGCAGAAGAAGGGCATGCGGGCCGCCGGGATCACGTTCGTTGGGCTGCTGGCGCTATTCGCGCTGCTGGTCATTCCGGAAGGGGCGCCGCTGCGCGATCCCGAAGCGGCGGGACAGCCGACGCTGATCCAGATCAAGCCGTTCTTCGACAGCATCGTCATGCTGCTGATGCTCCTCTTCCTGGCGATGGGAATCGCCTACGGCGTCACCGCGGGAACGATCAAGTCGGACAAGGACGTCGCAAGAATGTCGTCGGAGGGAGTGGCCGTGCTGGGCTCATACATCGTGCTTGCCTTCGCGGCCGCCCAGTTCATCGCCTATTTCAACTGGTCGAACCTGGGTCTCATCCTGGCGATCAACGGCGCGGACACGCTCAAGGCCATCGGGTTCACCGGCATCCCGCTGTTGCTCTCGTTCGTCGCGGTCAGCGCCTTCATCAACCTGTTCATCGGCAGTGCGTCGGCGAAGTGGGCGATCATGGCGCCGGTGTTCGTGCCGATGCTGATGCTCACCGGCTACTCGCCGGAGGTCGTGCAGGTGTCGTATCGCGTGGGCGATTCGGTGACCAACATCATCACGCCGCTGATGCAGTACTTCCCGGTGATCATCGCCTTCGCCTACCGGTACGACCGGAGGGCCGGAATCGGCACGCTCATCTCCATGATGCTGCCGTACTCGATTGTGTTCTTCATCGGTTGGATCATCATGCTGGCCGCGTGGCTGCTGATCGGGCTGCCGCTCGGGCCGGGCGCGCCGGTGGAGTACATACCGGGCGGGATGCTTCCTTCGTCCGCGCCGTAGGGATTGCGGCCTCAGGACTAACGGCCATCGCGGATCGACGATTAATCGAGGATTGCGGATCGCGGAGAGAGACAACTACAGCGCTCTTTTCCCCGCTGTTCCGCTCATCCTCAGTCCTCAATAAATCGCCGATCCGCGATTGTAGTTAGTCCTGAGGCCGCAAGGGTCCGCAATCTGCAATCGCACGCGGCTAGGAGACGTCCGCCCGGCGATTAGATTTGACCCCCGATGCCCTCCCGCAACTCGACCCTACTGGACACGCGCGCAGTCGAGCGAACGTTGAAGCGCATGGCCGACGAGATCCTCGAGCTCACGGGCGGCACCGACGACCTCGTGCTCGTCGGGATCCAGCGCCGGGGAGTCCAGCTCGCCGACCGACTGGTGGACCTCATCTCCGCGAGCGAGACGGTCCGGGTCCCGCGCGGCGCACTCGACATTACGCTGTACCGCGACGACCTCCAGACCGTGGGCCCGCGCCCCGTCGTCGGCCGCACCGACCTCCCCTGGGAGCTCGACGGGCGCAAGGTCGTCATCGTGGACGACGTGCTGTACACCGGCCGCACGGTCCGCGCGGCGCTGGACGAGCTGGCCGATTTCGGCAGGCCGGCCCGCATCGCGCTGGCTGTATTGATCGATCGCGGCGGGCGCGAGCTTCCGATCCACGCCGACATCGTCGGCAAGAAGGTGGACGTCGAGAGCGGCGACCGCGTAGACGTCCTGCTCGACGAAGTTGACGGCGAGACCCGCGTCGCCATCACCCGCGCCGACAGCGCATGAGCAGCGCGCTCGGGAAGGACCTGCTCGGTCTCGAGCCGCTCACCGCCGAGCAGATCAAGCTCATTCTCGACACTGCCGAGCCGTTCAAGGAGATCAGCGAGCGCGCCATCAAGAAAGTCCCGACGCTGCGCGGCTCCACCATAGTCAACCTGTTCTTCGAGAACAGCACCCGCACGCGCATCTCGTTCGAGTTCGCGGAAAAGCGGCTGTCCGCCGATCCGGTGAACGTCTCGGCTACGGGCTCCAGCGTGTCCAAGGGCGAGACGCTGGTGGACACGGCCCGCAACCTCGAGGCGATGCGGATAGACATGGTCGTCATCCGGCACGGCTCCTCCGGCGCGGCGCAGTTCCTCGCCGAGCGGATCCAATCCAACGTGATCAACGCGGGCGACGGGATGCATGAACACCCTACGCAGGGGTTGCTCGATCTCCTCACGCTGCGGGATCACTTTGGTGCTCTGGCGGGGAAGCGCATCTGCATCTGCGGCGACGTGCTCCATTCGCGCGTGGCGCGGTCCAACATCTGGGGGCTGCGCAAGGTCGGCGCCGAAGTCGCGGTGTGCGGCCCCCGCTCGCTGCTGCCGAACGCGATCGAGGAGCTTGGTGTCACCGTGTTCGATCACATCGAGGACGCCATCGAGTGGGCCGACGCGCTCAACGTCCTCCGGCTCCAGATCGAGCGCATGACAGGCGGCTACATCCCGTCGCTGCGCGAGTACAACCGCGTGTTTGGCGTGACGCGCGAGCGGCTCGCGCGCGCTCCGCGGGACGTGCTTATCCTGCACCCCGGTCCGATGAACCGCGGCGTCGAGATCGATTCGGACGTGGCCGACGGCGAGCATTCCGTGATCCTCGACCAGGTGACCAACGGCATCGCCGTGCGGATGGCCGTGCTGTACCTGCTCGCCGGCGGGAACCCGGCGCTGGCGGAATCCGCCAAGGCTGCCGCGCGATGACTCAGCCGATCCTGCTCCGCGGCGGCCGGGTGGTGGACCCCTCGCTCGACATGGACGGCGAGCAGGATGTGCTGCTCGTGGACGGACGGGTCGAAGCGTGCGGCGGCAACCTCGGCGCGCCCGACGGCGCGCGCGTGCTCGACTGCGCCGGCATGATCGTCTCGCCCGGGTTCATAGACGTGCACTGCCATCTGCGCGAGCCGGGGAGGGAAGACGTCGAGACCGTGGCGACGGGCGCGCGGGCCGCGGCGGCCGGCGGATTCACCGCCGTCTGCGCGATGCCCAACACCGATCCGGTCACCGACAACCAGGCGGCCGTGGGCTTCATCATCCGGCAGGCCCAGCGCGCGAAGGCCGCGCGCGTGCATCCGATCGGCGCGATCTCGCTCGGCCAGCGCGGCGAGGCGCTCGCGGAGTTCGGCGAGATGATCGGCGCCGGCGCCGTCGCGGTCAGCGACGACGGGCGGCCCGTCGTCAGCGCGCAGCTCATGCGGACCGCACTGGAATACGCGCGTACGTTCGGCATCCCCGTGATAGATCACTGCGAGGAGCCGACCCTCTCGCACGGCGGCGCGATGAACGAGGGCGTTGTGAGCGCGCGGCTCGGCCTCAAGGGGATCCCGTCGGAGGCCGAGGAAATCATGGTCATCCGCAACATCCTGCTGGCGCGGCGCACGAAGGGACACGTCCATCTCGCGCACATGAGCACGGCCGGATCGGTGGAGCTGATCCGCTGGGGGAAGGAGCGCGGCATCAACGTGACGGCCGAGGTGTGCCCGCACCACCTCACGCTCACCGAGGACCGGATCGGCGCGTACGACACCAATGCGAAGATGAACCCGCCCTTGCGTACCGCCGCGGACGTGGCGGCTTTGCGCGACGCAGTGGCCGACGGAACGATAGACCTGATCGCGACGGATCACGCTCCGCACCACTACGACGAGAAGGAGCAGGAGTTCGCCAACGCGCCGAACGGAATCGTCGGGCTGGAAACGGCGCTTGCCGTGGTCCATACCAGCCTGGTCGCCGGGGGAGTGCTGGACTATCCTCGGCTGGTGGAGCGCATGGCGTGCGCGCCGGCGCGCGTATTCCACCTGCCCGGCGGGACGCTCGCGCGCGGCGCCGTCGGCGACGTGACGGTGTTCGACCCGAGCGCCGAATGGACGGTGGATCCGGCGGCGTTCCTGTCGAAGGGCCGCAATACGCCGTACGCTGGCGAGAAGCTTCGCGGCCGCGCGATTTTTACTATCGTTGATGGGGTGATCGTCCACACTATGCAGAACACGACGAGGTGACGGTGGCCAAGTCCGGTCGGTCGCAAGACGCGCTACAGCAGCTTCTGGAGGAGCGCAAGCGGTACGTGCAATGGCTCGCCACGCTCGAATCCAAGCGTGAGTCGACCTCCGAGCACGTGTACAAGCGCGTGCGCGGGGACTACGAGCAGCGTCTCGCCGCAGTGCGCGATCAGCTAACCGAGCGGACCGGCGAGATCCGGTCGGCGGCAGCGGCCCTCAAGGACCGGCTCAAGCAGGCGACGGCGCAGGAGACCGCGTGCGTGGACGAGCTGCATGAGGCCGAGCTGCGCGCCACCGTCGGCGAGTTCACGTCCGAGCAGTGGGAGCTGCGTCGGCGGGAAGTCGAGGTGGATCTCAAGCAGTTCGCCGACGAGAAGAAAAATATCTCGGAAGAACTGAACCAGCTCCTCCTGATCGTCGAACAGACTACCGAGAGCGAAGAGCCCGCCGGTGAGACCGCTTCGCCTGCCGCGCCGCAGCCGGCTCCACCGCCGGCACCGGCCCAGACAGCCACCGCCGCGCCCGAGGCACCTACCGTCGAGCCGCCGAGTCCGCCGCGGCCCGCACCAGTCGCGGCGGACGCCACGAGAGTCAGCCGGAAGACGCCCGCCCGATCCCGAGCCGCGACGCCCGCCATTGCTCGTCCAGCGGTGGAGCAGGAAAAGCCGGCTGTGCCGATCGAGTCGCTCGCGCCAGCCGACGGGCTCCCGGCGAAGGTGCCGGAGCCGTCAGGCGCTGCGGCCGAGCCAGCACCCGCGGAGGCGAAGTCGGAGGCGCGCGCGAACTCTCACGGCAAGCGCGGCAAGCCGAGCACGTTCGCTCCCGCGCAGCCGGATCCCCGGCGCGAGACCGAGAAAACGCTCAAGTGCGGCGAGTGCGGCGCGATGAACTACCCTACGGAGTGGTACTGCGAGAGCTGCGGCGGGGAACTGTCTGCCCTGTGAAGCAGTGACTAGTCACTAGTCACTAGTCACTTTTTCTTCGCCAGCCGGCTCTTGTGACGGGCAGCCGCATTCTTGTGAATGAGGCCTTTGCGCGCGGCGCGATCCACCAGCTGGACGGCGGCTGCGCGGTCGGCGGCGGATCCTTCGGTGGACTTCGCTTTCTTGAGTGCAGTGCGAAGCGTGGAGCGCTGTGCGCGGTTGCGCACCTCGGCGGCTCTGGACTTTCGCATGTTCTTTTTGGCGGACGCGATATTCGGCACTTACTGAATCTCCATTACTAGGGCTAAGTTGTTGAAACTACCGTCCTTCGGCGCTTCCCGCAAACCCGATATTGGATAAAACCCAGACTTTTCTGCTCGTGGCGCCCGTCCTGCTCTTTTCGATGGTCGCGCACGAGTACGCTCACGGCTACGCGGCATTGAGGCAGGGTGACCCGACGGCCTACCAGCTCGGTCGGCTGACCTGGAACCCCCTCAAGCACATCGATCCGTTCATGACGATCATCCTGCCGATCCTCACCTTCATTACGGCTGGGGTGATGTTCGGCGGGGCCAAGCCCGTCCCGGTCAACCCGCGCAACTACCGCAACTTCAGGCGGGGCGACATCATCGTCTCGCTCGCGGGAGTGGCGACCAACCTGGTGCTCGCGGTGGTCGCGGTCTTCGCCGTCGCCCTGGTCGGGCTCCTCGGAAGAGGGATTCCCGGTATCGGACCCTCGGCGTCGATACTCCAGCTGATGCTCATTTACGGCATCCTGATCAACCTCGTCCTGGCATTCTTTAACCTGATTCCGATCCCGCCGCTCGACGGCTCGCACGTCGTGAAGTACCTGCTGCCGCCAGCGTGGGCGCTCCGGTACGAGCAGTTCGGGCGGTACGGGCTGATCGCGCTGATGCTGCTCATAACCCTTGGCTCGGGGGTCATGCGCGCGTTCTTCATGCCGATCTTCTATCTGCATACCGCCGCGGTCCGCCTGCTGCTCCCGTTCATTTTGCCGAGCCCGTGGACAACGTAGCCGAGGCCGGCGACAACGCCTTCGTGGTGCAGGTCGGAGAGTTCTCCGGCCCGCTCGACCTCCTGCTCACGCTGATCCGGGACGAGCAGATCGACATCTACGACATCCCGGTCGCGCGGATAGCGGAGCAGTTCCTGATCCGCATCAAGACGCTGGGGCTCGACGACGCGGCGGATTATCTGGAGATGGCCGCGCGGCTGATCCGGATCAAGGCGCAGCTGCTGCTCCCGCGGCGCGAGGGCGAAGAGGGGTGGGAGGATCCGCGCGCCGAGCTGGTGCGCCGGCTACTGGAGTACCAGCAGGTGCGCGAAGTCGTGGACGTGCTCGACAGGCTGTCGGAGGTTCGCCGCGCGAAGTTCGCGCGCGGGTACATGCCGCAGCAGTTCACGTCGCCGGCGCCGGCCGCCGCGCCGCTGTCGCTGTCGCTGCCGGAGCTGTTCGCCGCGGTGGACCGCGTGCTGCGGTTGGCGAAGAAGCCGACGATCCACGACGTCGTGCCGCGAGCGCTCGACGTGGAAGGTGCGATCGCCGTGGTCCGCGACATGCTCGCGCTGCGGCAGAGCTGCCGCTGGCGCGACCTCGTGAGCTCGGGCTCCGAGCCGTGGGAGATTCTTTCGGTCCTGCTCGCCCTCCTCGAGATGGCGAAGCGCGGCGAAGTGACGCTGCGGCAGGACCGGGCCTTTACCGACGTGGAGATCAAGGGTGAGTCCGCTAGCGAAGCTGCTTGAAGCCGCGCTGTTCGCGAGCTCTGCCCCGATCACGCGCGAGAGCCTCGCGGAGCTCGACTCCGACGCGTCCGACGACGACGTCGCCGGCGCGCTCACCGAGCTGCGCACGCAGTACGATGAAGCGGGCCACGGCGTCGAGTTGATCGAGACCGGCGGCGGCTGGCAGATACTCACGCGCCCTGAATACACCGACGCGATCGAGCGCGCGCAGCTCGCCAGCCGGCCGGCGCGCCTGTCGGCCGCGGCGCTGGAGACGCTCGCGATCATCGCGTACCGGCAGCCGATCGGCCGGGCGGAGGTGGAGGAGATCCGCGGCGTGAACTGCGGCGCGATCCTCAAGTCGCTGCACGAGCGCGGATTGATCGAGGTCACCGGCCGCGCCGAGGGAATGGGACGGCCGCTGATGTACGGCACAACGCCGGCGTTTCTCGAGCAGCTCGCGATTCGCCATCTCGACGAGCTCCCGCGCGCGGATGAGCTGGCGGTGGCGTTACGGCCGGCAGCCGAAGCATCGACGCGTGAAGCCTGAAGCTGTTGGCTATTGGCTGTTGGCTATTAGCCTGAAGCGGAACAGCAGGAACGGCCGGGCTGTTAGCCAACAGCCAATAGCCAGGAGCCAATAGCTCCTATGCGAATCAACCGCGCCCTCGCCCGCGCCGGCGTCGCGTCCCGCCGCGGCGCCGATGAGCTGATCGCCGCTGGCCGCGTGCTGGTGAACGGCGCGCTGCCATCAGTCGGCCAGGACGTGGATCCGGGACGCGACGTCATCACGGTAGACGGCACTCCGATCGGCCCGGCGGTACAGAACAAGTGGATCGTCCTCAACAAGCCCGCCGGCGTCATGACCACGCGCAGCGATCCGCAGGGACGCGAGACGGTGTTCGATCTGGTGCGGGACGTGCCCGGCCTCACGTATGTCGGGCGGCTCGACTACATGACCGAGGGCCTGCTCCTGCTCACCACCGATGGTGAAGCGGCCAACGCGCTGACGCATCCCAGCAACGAGGTCGAACGCACGTACGTGGCGACCGTTCGCGGGAACGCCGCCGAAGCGCTGCGCGCTGCGCGACGCGGGGTCGAGCTCGAGGACGGAATCGTCAAGCCGATGGACGTAGCCGCGCGGCCGCTCGGCAACCGCCTGTGGGAGTTCGAGGTCACCATCGCCGAAGGGCGTACCCGCGAGGTTCGCCGGCTGTGCGCGGCGCTCGACCTCACGGTGGAGCGGCTGGTGCGCACGCGCTTCGGTCCCGTGAAACTTGGCCGCCTACCCCTGGGTAAGACGCGGGAGCTGACCTCGAAGGAGCGCGACATCATCAAGGCGCTGGCCGGTTAGCGGCGTCATTCCTGCACAGGCGGGTATGTAGTACCACGTCCACCAGGGGAAACACGTGAGCACCAGCGCACCGCCCGTCGGGGCAGGGCCCCACGCCGCCGCGCCGCCAGCCGGCGACACGGCGATGATACAGAAGGTGATAGCTGAAGTCGGCAAGCGGGTCGTCGGCCAGACGTACATGGTCGAACGGCTCATGATCAGCCTGCTCACCGGCGGGCACGTGCTCCTCGAAGGCGTCCCCGGCCTGGCCAAGACGCTGACCGTGCGCACGCTCGCCGAAACGATCAACACCCACTTCCAGCGGATCCAGTTCACCCCCGACCTGCTCCCGGCCGACGTCATCGGCACCCAGGTGTACGACCAGTCCAACGGGCAGTTCTCGGTGAAGAAGGGGCCGATCTTCGCGAACATCATCCTCGCCGACGAGATCAACCGCGCGCCGGCCAAGGTCCAGGCAGCGCTGCTGGAGGCGATGCAGGAGAAGCAGGTCACTATCGGCGGCACGACGTACATCCTCGAGGAGCCGTTCCTCGTGCTGGCGACGCAGAACCCCATCGAGCAGGAAGGCACGTACCCGCTGCCCGAAGCGCAGGTAGACCGCTTCATGCTCAAGCTCCACGTCGGCTATCCGTCGCGCGAAGAGGAGAAGCTGATCCTGCGCAGAATGGCCGGCGGCGAGCCGATCCCGGTGGAGCACGTTGCGTCACCGCAGCAAATCCTCGCCGCGCGCAAGCGGATCGCGGAGCTGTACATGGACGTGCGCATCGTGGATTACATCGTGGACATCGTCCACGCCACCCGGTACCCCGCCGAAGTCGGCCTCGCCGATCTCGCCCCGCTGATCGAGTTCGGCGCGAGCCCGCGCGCCACGCTCTCGCTCGCGCAGGCGTCCCGCGCGCACGCCTTCCTGCACGGCCGCTCCTTCGTGACGCCGGACGATGTAAAGGCGATCGCGCCTGACGTGCTCCGCCATCGCGTGCTGACCACGTACGAAGCTGAGGCCGAGGAAGTGACGAGCGACGCGATCGTAGCGCGCGTGTTGGAAGCGATCCGAGCGCCCTGATGTTCCGCCGTCGCGCTAGTGCGGGCGCGATGAAGGTCGAGGAGGCGGGTGGTGCGAGGGGTCGCAGGCCGCGTCTTAGCGCGAAGCGCGTAGCGGCCGAAGCACCCCTCGCATCGCCCGCCTCCAGCACAACTCCATCAAACGACGTCCTCCGGCAGGTCAAGCTGCTCGAGCTCCGCACGCGCGGGCTCGTCAACTCGCTGTTCGTCGGCGAGTACCGCTCCGTGTTCAAGGGGCAGGGGATGGAGTTCTCCGAGGTGCGCGAGTACCAGCCCGGCGACGAAGTCCGCTCGATCGACTGGAACGTCACGGCGCGGATGGGCCGGCCTTACGTCAAGCGCTACATCGAGGAGCGCGAGCTGACCGTCATGCTCGCGGTGGATCTCTCCGGCTCGGAGCAGTTCGGGACCGTGCGGCGGTTCAAGAGCGAGGCGGCCAGCGAGCTGGCCGCGGTGCTGGCGATGTCCGCCGTGCGCAACAATGACCGCGTGGGCATCGTGCTCTTCACCGACCGCATCGAGCACGTCGTCCCGCCGCGCAAGGGCCGGCGGCATGTGCTCCGCATCATCCGTGACCTGCTGGCGTTCGAGCCGCAGGGCACGGGCACCGACATCTCCGGCACGCTGGAATACGTGTCGCGCATGCTCACGCAGAAGGCGATCATCTTCGTCGTCTCCGACTTCCTGGCGCCGGGGATCGAGCAACCGCTCAAGCTCCTGGCGCAACGGCACGACGTCGTCGCCGTCTCCATCGAGGATCCCGGCGAGCGCGACCTGCCGGACGTTGGGCTCGCGCGCTTCATGGATCCGGAGACGGGGGAGACGCTGAGCATTGATACCAGCTCCGGCGGCGTCCGCTCCGCGTACGAGACCGCGGTGTCCGCCGAGCGCGAGGACCGGAAGCATCTGCTGCGGCGGCTGTCCATTGACGAGATCGCGATCTCCACGGCGGACAACGTCGTCCAGCCACTGATCAAGTTTTTCCGCACGCGCGAGACGAGGGCCCGCCGCAGGTGATCGCGCTCGCGGCGATGCTGCTGCTCCAGGCGGGCGCGGCCCAGCTCCCCGTGGCTCCGGTCGCGGTCCCCATTCGCATCGGCGTCGCCGTCACTCCCGACACAGTCACCGTCGGCGAGCGCTTCACCGTCATCGTCCGCGTCCGCGCGCCCGCGGGCTCGACGATCGAATTCCCGGCCGGCACCGACTCCACGGCCAAGGTGGATCTCGCGGGCGACGTCGTGGTCGTGGAGCCGCGGCTGCTGCCTGCTGGCGCCGGCCCGCCGGCGGAGATGGAGCAGACGGCGGGCTACCGCATGGCCGCGTGGGACATCGAGACGCAGCCGCTCGGCCTCGGCGACATCATCGTCCGCTCCGGGATCGTCGAGCGCAGGATACCGCTCGCGGCGTACTCGGTGTTCGTGCGGAGCGTTCTCCCCGCCGACACCACGCTGCACGTGCCGAAGCCGGCGCGTGCCGTCATTCCGTTCGCCTATCCGTGGTGGCTCAAGTGGCTGCTGCTCGCGCTGGCCATCCTGCTCGCGGCGGTGCTGGCGTGGTGGCTCTGGCGCGTGTACCGCCGCTGGAAGAACCGGCCCGTGCATCCGGCCGCGCTCGCGCAGCGTGAGTTCCACCGGATCGAGAAGCTCGGCCTGCCCGACAGGAACGAGGGCGCGCTGCACGTCGCGCTGATGGTGGACGTCATGCGGAATTATCTCGCCGCGCGCGTAGACGGTGTTCGCGCTTCGCACACGAGCAGTGAGCTGGTGGCGGCCACGCGCGCGGCCGGTGTGCTCGATCAACAGTGGAGCGCCGGCCTCGCGGAGCTGCTGCATCAGACCGATCTCGCCAAGTTCGCGGCGTGGCGCGTGGACGCCGCCAGGGCGCGCGAGCTGGGCGCCGACGCGCGCGCGGTGGTCGAGCGCGTCGAGAGCGGGTTCACGGAGCGGGAGAAGCGGAAGGCGGCATGAGCTTCGACTCGGTGCAGTTCTACACTCCGTGGGCGCTGCTGCTGCTCCTACTGCTCCCGCTCTGGTGGATACTTCGTCGCCGACGCCGGCCGACGGCGATCGCCTTCTCCCGCACCGGCGTGCTCGCGCGAGGTCCCCGCACCGGGGAGCGGATCACGCGCGCGATGTTCGTGCTGCGCAACGTGGCGCTCGCCGCGCTCGTCCTTGCGCTCGCCCGGCCACGCGCCACCGCGCAGGTGGAGAACGTCACCAGCGAGGGGATCAACATCGCGCTCGCGGTGGATCTCTCCAGCTCGATGCTCGCCGAGGATTTCCGCCCGCGGAACCGCCTGGTAGTAGCCAAGGAACGGCTCAAGGAGTTCATCGCCGCGCGCGGCTCGGACCGGATCGCGCTGGTGGCGTTCGCCGGGGAAGCGCTCACGCAGGTGCCGCTCACTACCGACTATCCAATTCTCATGCAGGCCGTGGACAACCTGCAGGCGGGACAGCTCGAGGACGGGACCGCGATCGGACTCGGCATCGCGACCGCCGCCAACCGGCTGCGCGACGCG
>CAYGJL010000008.1:0-1414 GCA_964350145.1 uncultured Gemmatimonadaceae bacterium | reverse complement strand
GCGCGACGCGGCCGCGCTTCGGAACATCTATGAGCAGATAGACCTGCTCGAGCGCACAACGGTGCAGTCGCGGTCGTACGTGCGGTACAGCGAGCTGTTCCGCATGCCCCTGGGGCTGGGCCTGCTCGCCCTGGTCGGCGAGCTCGCGCTGCTCGCGCGGAGGGCGCCGATCCCGTGATACCACCCGTCTTCTTTCAGTTCCAGTGGGCGCTCGCGGTCACGGCGGTCGTCACCGCGCTCACCGCGTGGCAGTTGATTTACTCCGGCAGAAGGCGCGACGCGCGGTTGGCGCGGCTCGGTACTCCGGAAATGATCGCGCGGCTCGCGCCGGGCGCGCTGCTCCGGCAGTCGCGGCTCCGCATCGTCAGCTGCACGCTCGCCGTGCTGCTGGCCGGTCTGGCGTTCTCCGGCCCGCGTTGGGGCTTCGAGCGCACCGTCGTGCGCCAGAGTGGGATAGACCTCGTGCTGGCGCTCGACGCATCGGCTTCGATGCTCGCCACGGACGAATCGCCGAGCAGGCTCGAGGCGATGAAACAGGAAGTGCGCCGGCTGCGCGCGAGCGGGCGCGGCAATCGGGTCGCTCTGATCGCGTTCGCCGGCCGCAGCTATGTGCTGACTCCGATGACGATAGACGACGGGGGGCTCGATCTCTTTCTCGACAACCTGGATCCAACCGTCGTCGGACAGGCCGGCAGCTCGCTCGCGCCGCCCTTGCGGCAGGCGACCGCGCTGCTCTCGCTCAGCAAGTCGCCCGCCGACAAGGCGGTGGTGCTGATGAGCGACGGCGAGGGTTTCGAGGATGCGTCCGATGTCGTGGACGCGGCCGAAAAGGCGCGCGATGCCGGAATCGCCGTGATCACCGTCGGCTTCGGGACGCGCCGGGGCTCGACCATACCGGTGCGGGAGGACGGCCGCATGGTGCTCAAGCGCGACGATGCTGGTGCCGTAGTCACGACGCGGTACGAGCCCGCGCTGCTCGAGGAGGCGGCGCGGGCGGCGCGCGGTGTCTTCATCCCGCCCGGCGCGGGCGACCGCGTGGCCGCGATGGTGCAGGCGCTTGCGCAGCTCAAGGCGGAGCAGCGCAGCGTGGAGAATCGCGAGAACCTGGCGCACCGGTATCAACTCTTCCTGCTGCCCGCATTTCTGCTGCTCATGCTCGACGCGCTGGCGCCCGCGCTCGCGCGCCGCCCTCGTCGGCTGCGCACGTTCGTCTCGACGCTGCCGGAAGGGGTGCGGCCGCGCGGGTTCGGCGCCGGTGCCGCGCGGAAGCGGGCTCGCGCGGCGGGGGCTGCCGGAGCGGTGACGATGTTGCTGCTGCTGCTCTCCGGCTGCCGGCAGCTGTTCCCCGATCCGGCGCTCGA
This sequence comes from uncultured Gemmatimonadaceae bacterium, assembly GCA_964350145.1. Classification (GTDB taxonomy): domain Bacteria; phylum Gemmatimonadota; class Gemmatimonadetes; order Gemmatimonadales; family Gemmatimonadaceae; genus JACDCY01. The sequence continues at coordinate 53 of CAYGJL010000008.1, read as the reverse complement.
CAGCTACAACGCCGGCACGCAGGCGCTGCAGCTGGATTCGCTGGCCGAGGCGG
>CAYGJL010000007.1:0-87318 GCA_964350145.1 uncultured Gemmatimonadaceae bacterium | reverse complement strand
GCCGATCCGCGATTGTAGTGAGTCCTGAGGCCGCAAGGGTCCTCAGTCCTCAGTCGCCGGTACTCCCAAGTTGACGAATGACAACGAGATAGACTAAGTTTACAGGCTGTCCTCTATCCACCCTCAACCGTTTGGAACAACACTTATTTAATGGCCGAGCTTGAAACCGAAGTCCTAACCCCAACCGGCAAGCCCCCGCTCACCGCGCGCGAGAAGCGCGACCAGCAGAAGGCGCAGCTGCGCCCCCTTGCCAACCTGCGTCCCGAGCTCTACGAGGACGAGTACACCGACGAAGAGCGCGATGCGATGCTGGAGATGTACACCGGCACGATGGCCTCCATCGAGGAAGGCGAGATCGTGCGGTCGACGGTCCTGGAAATTCGCGACAACATGGTCGTGCTCGACATCGGATTCAAATCCGAGGGCACGGTCCCGCTCGAAGAATTCAAGGACATCCCCGACCTCAAGCCCGGCGACGAAGTCGAAGTTCTGCTCGAGCACCTCGAGGACCAGGAAGGCTCCGTCGTGCTCTCCAAGAAGAAAGCCGACTTCATGCGCGTCTGGGAGAAGATCCGCGTCGCGTACGAGACGGATCAGCCGGTGCAGGGAACCCTGGTCAAGAAGATCAAGGGCGGCGTGGTCGTGGATCTCATGGGAGTGGACGCGTTCCTTCCCGGCTCGCAGATCGCGCTCCGCCGCGTGCCCAACATAGACGAGCTGCTCGGCCAGTCGTTCGACTTCAAGATCATCAAGCTCAACAAGCGCCGGCGGAACATCGTCGTGTCGCGCCGTGTCATCCTGGAGTCCGAGCGGGCCGGGAAGCGCGAGAAGCTGATGAAGGAGCTGTCGAAGGATCAGGTCCGCAAGGGCGTCGTCAAGAACATCACCGACTTCGGCGCGTTCATCGACCTCGGCGGCGTGGACGGACTGCTCCACATCACCGACATGTCGTGGGGCCGCATCCAGCACCCGTCGGAGATGGTGCAGATCGGCGCGGAGCTCGACGTCAAGATTCTCGACATCGACTGGGAGCGCGAGCGCATCTCGCTCGGCCTCAAGCAGCTCCAGAGCTACCCGTGGAAGGACGTGGCCGAGAAGTATCCGGTCGGCACGCGCGTGTCGGGCAAGGTCGTGTCCATCACGAACTACGGCGCGTTCATCGAGCTCGAGCCGGGCATCGAAGGACTGGTGCACATCAGCGAGATGAGTTGGACCCGCAATGTCCGCCACCCGTCGAAGCTCGTCTCCATCGGCGAGGCGATCGAGGCGGTCGTGCTCAAGGTGGATCCGAACGAGGAGAAGATCTCGCTCGGCATGAAGCAGACGGAGCAGGATCCGTGGATGGTGCTGCCGTACCGGTATCCGATCGGCACGCGCCTCAACGGCAAGGTCCGCAACCTTACGAGCTTCGGCGCGTTCGTCGAGATCGAGCCGGGCATAGACGGGCTGATCCACATCTCCGACATGTCCTGGACCAAGCGAGTACAGCACCCGTCGGAAGTCGTGAAGAAGGGTGGCGCCGTGGACGTCGTGATCCTGAACATCGACAGCGACAACAAGCGTATCTCGCTCGGCCTCAAGCAGGCGACCGAGGATCCGTGGCTCAGCATCGGCGAGAACTATCCCGTGGGGATGGAGCTGCCGGGCAAGGTCGTGCGCCTGATGGACAAGGGCGTGGTCGTAGACATCGGCAACGATATCGAAGGGTTTGTCCCGGTCAGCCAGCTCAACTTCGGCAACCCCGTCAACAGCCCTGCCGACATCGTGTACGAGACGATGAACCTCGACCTCCGCATCATGGAGGTCGATCCGATCCACCGGCGCATCGTGCTGGCGGTGACGAACATCCCGGAAGAGCAGCCGCCGCGGCCTGAGACGCCCTCCACGGTCATCCCAATGGATACCGACGATTACACGGCGGTTGGGCCGCCACCGACGGACATTCCCTACGACGAGCCCGCCGATTAACGGCGCGGAAACCGTTCGACGAGCAGGAAAGGGGGAACCCGGCGTAGCTGCCGGGTTCTTTTTTTCTTGCCCTGAACCGGGCGCGTTGCCTGTTGGAAGCTCTCCCCAAGGCGGGGCGCCGAGGTGTCTGCCCGCGCCCGTAGCGGACCGCCGTGATTGACAGTTTTCTCCCCCGGACGTACGATTGGCTCGGCATACCAGACCCTGTATCCAACCACGTTCCACCGGGTGCCCCCTCGTGCGGCATCCGCATCGCGTACGGGTCACCATGACGATCCTTTTTGGAGGCACCATGCCGTTGCGTCGGTTTCTGAGTTGTCTTGCAATCGCGTTCCTCACTCTGCCGTCGCTCGCGGGCGCGCAGGCCACCGGAACCATCAGCGGCCGCGTCCGCGACGCGGCGACAGCCGCTCCGCTCGTCGGGGTGCAGGTGCGCGTGGATGGCACCGCGTTCGGCACGATGTCCCGCGCCGACGGCACGTACACCATCACCGGCGTTCCCGCCGGATCGCACTTCGTCAGCGCCCGGAGAATCGGGTACTCGCCCGAGCGCATCCAGGTAACGGTCGGGACGGCGGCAGCCGCCACGGTGGCGCAGGACTTCGCGCTCCGCGCGGTTGTGGCCACGCTCGACCAGGTCGTGGTCACCGCGCTCGGCCAGACCGCCGAGAAACGGTCGATCGCAACGGCGCAGCAGTCAGTCACGGGAGTTGCCATCGCGGAGACGCAGCGGAGCAACTTCGTCAACGCGCTGCAGGGCCGCGTCGCAGGCGTCGAGGTGGTGAACACCTCAGGCGTTCCCGGCGCGTCCTCCTCGATCACGATCCGTGGCGTCAGCTCGATCAGCAGCAGCAACCAGCCGCTGTTCATCATTGACGGCTTGCCGATGGACAACAAGACGCTCCATACGTCGGCCTTCGCTTCTTCCTTCGGAGGGTCGCAGTACTCTTTCGAGAACCGGGGAGTCGACTTCACCAACCGCGCGGCCGATCTCAACGCCGAGGACATCGAGAGCCTCGTCGTGCTGAAGGGTCCGGAAGCGGCCGTGCTCTATGGCATCGACGCAGCCAACGGCGCCATCGTGATCACGACGAAGCGCGGCAAGACTGGCAGAGGCGGGCTGGACTACAGCAACAGCTTCAAAACCGCGACGGTTCGTGCGGCTCCCGATATCCAGCGCGTGTACGGACCGCAGGAGTCGCTGGGGAGCACGACGTTCCTCTACTGGGGCGCGCCGTATGCGGCTGGAACGCAGTTCTACGACAACATCGACGGCTTCTTCCAGACCGCTACGTCGCAGAAGCACAATTTCACGTTCAGCGGCGCGGCCGCGGACAGCAAGATCAGTTACCGGCTGTTCACGTCGGCCTCGAACGACAAGGGCGTGGTGCCGGGCGACAAGCTCGACCGGATCAACCTGACCGGCGCATCGCAGGCACAGGTGACCAGCTGGCTGAACGCGGACCTGTCGATGGCGTACACCTACGCCGACAACAACCAGTCGTTCAAGGGAGCCGGCGGTCCGCTGATCGGCCTGCTGGTCTGGCCGCAGACCGACAACGCCTCGGATTACCTCACACCCGCCGGGAACCGGCGGCGGCTCACGACTCTGTCGCAGGGCTCCGAGGTGGACAACCCGTACTTCAACGTCGCCAAGAACTTCAACCGCGCCAAGACCAACCGCATCATCGCGAACCTGGGGCTGACGATCGCGCCGTTCTCGTGGGGTAATCTCAAGACGAACATCGGCACGGACATGTACACGAACGAAAACGAGATCCTGCGTCACCCCGAGAGCACGTGGGGCTACGCGAACAACGGGATCATCGACGTGGCCAACGACGTCACCCGCAGCAGCAACATTCAGACGCTGCTGAACATCCACAGCCGCGAGATAACCAGCTTCCTCTCGGTCACGGGCTTGCTGGGCAACCAGATCAACGACTACAAGACCGAAACCGACGCCTCGGTCGGGCTGGACTTCCTCGAGCCGAACTTCGTCTCGGTCAACAACACGAACCTCCGGTCGAGCGCCACCAGAATCTCGCAGCGCCGGCTGGTCGGACTGTTCGGCCGGGTCACGCTGGACTTCAACCGGTATCTCTACATCAACTTCGACGGGCGCAACGACTGGACGTCTACGATTCCGCAGGAGCGGAACTCGTTCTTCTATCCGGGCGTCTCCTCGAGCTTCATCTTCTCGGACGCGTTTCCCCAGATCGGCCGCTTCATGACCGGCAAGCTCCGGGCGGCCTACGCCGAGGTTGGCAAGGACGCGCGGCCGTACGCCTACCGCCCGTCGCTCGAGTACAAGACGACCGCTCACGGCGGGTACGGTTACGGCTTCTGGGGCCCGAACCGGAACCTGCGTCCCGAATTCGCCAGGTCGTACGAGTTTGGCACCGAGCTGGCGTTCATGGACGACCGGCTGGGCATAGACGCGACCTGGTACCGCAAGCAGACGAAGGACCAGATCGTGGACAACATTCGCGGCAGCTACGCGACGGGCTTCGTGCTGTTCAACCTGAACGGAGCCGTGACGAGGAATACGGGTCTGGAGCTGACCGTCCGCGGCACGCCGATTCTCAGAGACCGCTTCTCCTGGGACGTCACTGCGAACTTCGACCGTTCGCGCGGCAAGGTGCTGGCGCTGCCGTACGAACTGCCCGAGTCGTACAACTCCGATACGTGGCTGTTCGGCAACGTGCGTAACGGCACCAAGCCGGGACTCTCCACGCGATCCCTGACCGGCACGTTCTATCTCCGCAACAACGCCGGGGACATTCTGATCAGTCCCACAACCGGCCTCCCCCTCCGCTCGTCCGCGTTCATCGACCGGGGGTATGACCGGCAGCCCGATTGGACGATGGGCGTCACCAATACCGTCCGGTACAAGCGCGCGTCGCTGACGGCGCTTGTCGATCTCCGGAAGGGTGGCGATGTCTACAACGCTACCGAGCAGTTCCTAACCGCGAGAGGGCTGAGCATGCGCACGCTCGACAGGAACGAGCCGCGCGTGGTCGAGGGCGTACTGCAGGACGGTCTGGAGAACAGCGCCAATCCGACGCGCAACAGCATCGTGGTGGTCCCCGCCGTCAATACCAGCTACTACCTCGCGATCAGCGAGGAGCTGTTCATCGAGAAGGACATCAACTGGCTGCGGCTAAGGGACGTCACCGTTTCTTACGCGCTGCCGGATGGCCGCTTCAAGCGCGCGAGCCTGTTCCTTACGGGCACGGACCTGTTCCTGTGGACCAACTATTCGGGAATGGACCCGATCGTCAACGGCAACACCGCGGCGACCGGTGGCTCGGGTGCCGCCGGCGTCGACTACGGCAACTTCCCCATCCCGCGGAGTTTCAACTTCGGCCTCAAGATGGGGTTCTGAGATGACATTCACACGACTCACCAATAGACCCATGCGCAAAGCGCGTTTCGTGGCACTGGCGGGAGCCCTGATTCTGTTCGGGGGCTGCAAGGACTTCCTGGACGTCAACACCAACCCCAACGCTCCGGAGACGGTGGCGGCGAATCTGTACCTGCCGCCGATGCTGCACTGGATGGTATCGAGCACCCAGTGGGACGGGCGCTTCCTCGCCCGGTACACGCAGATGCAGCGGGCCAACAGCCATACCAATTGGGACCGGATGGGCTACGACCCGGGCAGCGACAACGGTGGGCAGATCTGGCGCACCGTGTACTGGTCGTTCGGCCAGAACCTGATAGACATGATGGAGATCGCCGCCCGGGAGGAGCGCTGGGACGTGCTCGGCGTCGGCTACATCGTAAAGGCGTGGGGCTGGCACGAGGCGACGGCCGTCCATGGCGAGATCATCGTCAAGGAGGCCATCGATCAGACGAAGTTCAGCTTCAACTACGACACGCAGGAGTACGCGTACGCGGAGGTCCAGCGGCTCCTGGACAGCGCTATCGTCTATCTCGGACGCACGGACGGAGCGGTGGACGCGACTTACCTCGGCCGCGGGGACAAGATCTACAACGGCGATCGCACGAAGTGGCTGAAGTTCGCCCACGGCCTGATGGCGCTCAGCCTGAACCACTACAGCAACAAGGCGTCGTACGCTCCGGCGTCGGTGATCTCGCACGTGGACCAGTCGCTTGCGAGCAACGCGGATGACGCGACGCTGTCGTATCCGGGCTTGGTGAACGACGACCGTAACTTCCAGGGACGGACGAGAGGAAACTTCGTGAGCGTGCGGCAGACGCAGTTCACGGTACAGCTCATGGACGGCACACAGTTCGGCGGAGCGGTGGACCCGCGGATGACGCGGATGCTGTCGCCTTCGCCCGACGGGCAGTACCGGGGCCTGGACCCGAACACCTCCGGCTTCGGCGGGTTCTCCACTGCCCAGATACCCAACAATCCGTACGGGTACGCCGGTAGTGGCGGCGTGGGAGAGCCGGGCAGGTATCTGTTCGACGACAAGGCTACCCACCCGGCGATGACCTACTCGCAGCTCCAGTTCGTCAAGGCGGAAGCGGCGTATCGGTCGGGGGACAGGGCGACCGCTCTGACGGCGTACCGTAACGGAATCTCGTCCCACATCGACTTCGTGAACTCGAAGGTTGCCGAGGGCGGCCAGACAGCGGGCCCGATCAGCGCGACCGAGAAGACGGCGTTTCTCGCCAATCCGCAGATAGTTCCCACGGCGGCCGGGCTGACCATGACTCACATCATGTCGCAGAAGTTCATCGCCCAGTGGGCGTGGGGTTACGTCGAGGCGTGGATGGATCAGCGCCGGTTCCACTACACGGACATCGATCCCGCCAGCGGGCGGCAGGTTTTCCCGGGATACGCGCCGGCCAACGTCCTGCACGTGCACAACGCGGGCAAGTACGTGTATCGTATCCGGCCGAGATACAACTCGGAATACGTCTGGAATCGGCCGGGCCTCGACGCCATCGGCGGACTGGCCGACGACTATCACACGGTGCCCATGTGGATCATTCAACCATGACCGCGACCATGAACAAATACGGCTCACTCGCGGTGCTGCTTTGCGCCGCCGCGCTGACGGCTTGCGATTACGACAAGAACGCCGTCCAGGACATAACCGCTCCTGCTGTCCCGGCAGCGAGCGTGAAGTTCTTCAACTTCGGCATCAGCACGCCCGCCGTGCTCTTCTACGCGGGCAACACCAAGATGACGGCGATAAACTTTACGGGCTGCAGCACGGCCGCGGCCAGGGAGACCGAGCCCTGCATCAGCACCGGTATCGAGTCCACCGGCGGGGTCGGCTACGGGGGAGTGGCGGCGGGGGGGCTGTACGCGGGTATCGACGCCGGGCAGCACACGCTGTCGGGCAGGATTACGGCCGAGACGGACAAAGGCCTGGCCATCTCCAACGTCACCACGACGCTCTCGGCCGGGATGAAATACTCGTACTACCAGAGCGGCCCCTACAGCACCACGACCAAGTCCGTAGACGCTTTCGTCGTGGAAGATCCATTCCCCAAAGAGATCGATTGGTCGAACGCGTCCGTGCGCTTTGTGCACGCGGTCTACAACGCGAATCCGATGACGCTGTACGCCAGGGATGCCGCTACCGGCGTTGAGGTCGCGGTCGGCGGTACGACGGCTTACAAGTCCGCGGGCGCGTTCACGACCCTGCCCCAGGGCTTGTACACCCTGAGCACCCGGTACGCCGGAGCGAGCACCAACGCCATGACCCGTACCAACGTGTCATTCGCCATTGGAAGAACCTATACGATCACGGCCAGGGGAAACATCACCGTCACCCCGACGACCACCGGGTGTGCCGCCGCGAACATGACCTGTCTGGACAACACGCTCAACAGATAGACGTTCGGCAGTGCAGCAGTAGAAAAATCCCCGGCACGTCGCCGGGGATTTTTTTGCGCCTTCTGCGTAGCGGTCGCCGGCCCGAGCGTGGCGGTGATCGTCTAGCCGGGTGTTATCTCCACCGTCAACTGCAGGATGGCCTGTATCGGCTCGCCTGTTAGCCGGGGGCCAGACCGCGTTCCCCGCCGAATCGGTGATAGAGATGTCGAACGTCACGTCCCACCCGCAGATACAGGCTGCTCCGAACGCAAAAGGGACGCGCAGATTCGCGCGCCCCTTCCTTGCCGCTCCCGCCCACCCCGGGGAAGCCCTACCGGTTGAACCAGTAGGTCGCTTTCAGCAGGAAAATGTTGGTAGGGACCGTCCGGAAGATCGCGCCCACGTCCCGGCCGAGATCGAAGTCGCCCACCGGCTGGAAATCCGATCGCTGCTGCTGCCAGACGAAGTACAGCGCCGACCCCGGCCGATACTCCCACCGCAGCACCGCGTTTCCACGCAGCGACCGGATGTTGAACGTCGGGTCGCCGAAGGTGAAGGATGGGGCGGGGTCCGACCCGTCTGGATCCACGGTAAACACGCCCTCGTCGGAGCGCGCGATGGTGCCGGCGTCCTTCCCGTAGACCAGGAAGTCCAGCGTCCGCGGTTCGGCGAACTCCTTGAACTCCGAGTAGCGGCCCGTGGAGACGAACGGCTGCACGTAGGTCTGGAGGCTGAGCGTTGGGGACAGCGTCCACTCCACTCTCGTGTCCAGCGAGAGCGTCGTCTGGTTGAGGTCCGCGAACACGAACCGCCTGCCGTACGTCTCCGTGGCGAGAGCGTCGTCCACGCCGCGGATGTACTGCGAGACGCTGTAATTGGCGCTGAGCTGCGGCCCGAACCGAACCGACAGCGACGACGTGGGCCGGGCATTGACGCTGAGCCCGCCGCCCCGGGACCACCCGCCGCTCGCGCTGCCGGAGCCGAAGAAATTACCGTCGAAGACGACGGGCTTGCGGCTGTCGCTGCTCACGTACGCGTTGCCGTTCCACCCGCGCGGCGTGAGCGCCACCGGCCCGCCGCGCGTCAGGCGATCGTTGTAGTACTCGGGATTGAATCCCGCGCCGACGTTGACGTGCCAGAAGTTCTTGAACGAAGCGTTCAGTCCGCTGCCCAGCGACTGGAAAATCGACGTTCCGCCGTAGTTCCAAGCGTGGTTCGTGTACACGTACCTGGACCAGCTGCGCAGCATCTTCACCGGGACGAAGCTTTGATTGCCGAGGAACGTGGATACGGACCGGTAGTCCATCCGGCCGTGGAAGCCGAAGTCGTTGATCTCGAAGCCCGGACTCGCGTCGCGCACCGACAACGAGAAGTCGGTCTTGCCCGTCTTCGACAGCGCCACGGAGCTGAGATACCCGGTCAGCGACGTGGCTTCTGGATCCACCGCCAGGTAACCGGCATCGGGCCGCTGGTAATACCGTATCGAGCTCCGCTGCACTTTGCCGATGACTTCCTTCGATCCCGCGACGCGGCTGGCCGAGGTAAATCCGCTGATGGTCCACTCGCGGTTGCCCCACCGGTGCTCGAAGTCGAGTCCGGCGAAGGCGGCATTGCCGGGGAGGATGTTGTCGAAGGTTTCGCCTTCCAGCTTTCTCGCAGTGTGTGTGACCATCGCTCCGACGACCGTGTTTCCCGCGCGCAAGTCGCGGCGCAGGCGGCCCGCGAAATAATTGCTCATCGGCTCGACCGGCGTCTCCTCCCGCTCGCCCGCGACCGTCACGATCCGCGCACTCTCTTCAGGGGTGACGGCATCCATCACGCCGATCGTCCACGGGCCGCGCTTGCCGGTCACCTTGGCCGCGCCGGCGATCGTCGTCTGCTCCGGCGCGTCGAAATACGCCACGCCGCTCCCGCCGGGATACCGCTGCGGCCTTCTCCCGATGCGGCGGGAGTACAGGAAGGTCTGGCCGCTGTAGTCGTTGTTGCGGCGAACCTGCCCAAACGAGAACACGTCCGATCCTTCCAGAAAGAACGGCCGCTTCTCCGGGAAGAACGTCTCGAACGCGGAAAGGTTCACGACCGCCGGATCCACTTCGACCTGGCCGAAATCGGGATTGACCGTGGCGGTGAGCGTCAGTCCGCCGGGCATTCCCCAACGCAGGTCGCCGCCTACCGACTGCTCGAAGCTCTTGCTGTCGTAGAACGGATTGAGCTTGTCACCCGGCGCGCTGGTGAGCTTGCTGCTCACGTACGGCATTACCTCGAGGCGGCTCGGATTCGGAATGTCGATCAGTCCGGTGAGGTCACCGAAGCGCGACACGAAGCCGGCTTCCTGCGGTACCCAGCGCGCGAATGATGCCCGCTCGTTGTTGCGCGCGATGTCGCGCATCACCTGGAAGCCCCATCGTCTCTCGGCCGACGCCGACGTGCCGAAGCGGAGCTGCGAGAAGGGAATCCTGTATTCAGCCACCCACCCCTCGGCGTCCACCCGCGTCTCGACCTCCCACACCGCGTCCCAGTTGATGTCTTCCTGCCCGTCGTTGGACGTGTACACGTCTTTCTTCACGCCCATCGGGTTGACGGTGAAGCGGAAGGCAGTGCGCCGGTCGTAATACGAATCGATGATGACGTGCACCCAGTCGGAATAGATCCCGCTCGCGTCCCGCCGCGCCAGCTGAGCCGCGATCGAATCGGGATGCGTGTCGAACAGGCGCACGCCCACGTACAGGGCGGCATCGTCGTACAGCACGCGTACTTCCGTGTGCTGCGTGGGCGGTTGCCCGGCGTTGGGGTAGCTCTGGCTGAACTGCGTGCCTGGCGTCGCCGTCTGCCAGGCCGGCTCGTCCAGCTTCCCATCGAGCACTATTGGCGTGGCCCGGCGCTCCGCCCTTACGGATGGAACGGTCGCGACGGCTGGAGCGGCTCCGTTCCGGCCGGACTGCGCAGCGCTCTGCGCAGCCAGCGGCAAGGTGAAGGCGGTGACCGCCGTGAGAACGGTGGCCAGCCGGAGCACATGTCGTACAAGCATGCAGTGCCTCTCTGGGTTTGATCCATCGCCGCAAGCGAATACTTCCTACCTACGGACTATCTGACACCCGGTTTCGGCCCAATGGTTTGTTCGCGCTGCTTTTTAAGGAGTGCGCGGCCTATTTCCGGCGCGCGCTCGTGCCAATCCTCGTCGCTCAGTCCGGCTTGTCGAAAGTCCGCGGTGGCGGTTTCACTTCGAGGGACGGGTCGAGACCATGCCTGGGAACTCATGGACGTACATCATGGCGCCGGCCGGTTCGTGTCGCTGGTCATTCTAGAAGCTTAAACGCGAGCCAAGCCGCAGCGCGCGCGGCGGAACGCGGAGCCGCGCGGCGCCGAACAGCGACGTCGGGTCGTCCGATATTTGATCGTTGACCGTGAGATTGTTCTGGATCACCGCGCCCGAACCGAGCACGTTGAACACGTCCGCGGTCAGCGCCCACTCGGCGCGGCCGAGGCTGATGCTCTTCTCCAGCCGCAGGTCCACGTTCACGCGCGCGCTGTACTTCCTGTCGCCGCGCTCCTCGAGAAAGATTGTCTGCCCCATCGTGCCGTCGAACTCCCCGAAGCGCAGCTCTCTCAGATCCGAGCCGACGTACCGGAAGCGCGGCGTGATCTCGAAAATCGGCGTGACGTACTCGCCGCTCGAGAAAGTCGTGAATGTGCCGCCCATGAAACCGTACGGCAGCTGCGCGCCCAGCCACAGCTTCGATTCGAGCAACGGCACGTTCGGCAGCCGGCCTTCGTAGTTGACGGACTCGTTGCGGCGGACTCGCGGCCCCGCGGTAAACGACGGGACGCCGGTTCCGAACCCGCTGGCGAAGCTGGTGACGTCGGCGAATCCCGTGAGCCCGCCAACGTTCCCGACCAAACGCGACGCCGTCATGGACCAGAAGCCGTTCCAGCGCGGCTGCTCGGTTCGCAGCGAGAACGACAACTGATCCAGGCGGCGGCGCGCGCCCGGAACCGTCGTCAGCACGATGTCCGGATCGTACGTCAGCCTGTCAATGTCGTCGAAGGTGTATCCGGCCGGCGGAGGCGCGAATGCCAACCGACGCGCTATCAGTGCTGCCCGCAACGCGTCATTCCGGACCCACATCAGCGGGAGATGCAACTCGCCCGCATTCTGGTCGAGCACGGGAGTGAATGTGATCCGATGCCGGACGGAGACGTTCGTGAGCGGACTGTAGTTATCCTCGAGGTTCCGGTCCATGAGCCCGGCGATGTCCTTGTTCAGCCGGTTTGTGTACAGCAGTTCGGCTTTCCACCGCGGGCCGAGCGTTTTCTCGAGTCCGACGACCCACTGATCCACGTACGGCTGGCGGTAGCTCTCTACACGGCCCGATTCGTTCAGGATCGACTCGATCAGCGTGCCGAACCCCGTGAGCTGGTTGCGCATCGCGTCGCGCTCCGCTTCGGTGAAGACCGTGCGCGGATCCGAGATCGTGGGCCCCTGGAGGTAGAACTGCTGGTTGCTGTACGCATCCGCTCCCTCCGCGCGATCGAAGAAGAACGAGCTCATTCCCTGGTGATACCGTCCCCAGTGCGCCTTGAAGACGAGCTCGTTGCGCGCGGTTACGTCCCACACCACGCCAAGCCGGGGATCGAATGCCTCGTCGCGAACGGTGCGAAAGCGGGGTCTCGCGCTGTCGCTCGGCGTGAGATGGCCCGCCCATCTTCCATACCGGATGCCGGGAGTGAACGTCAGCCCCGGACGAAGCGTGAGGTAGTCCTGCACGAACAGCGCGGCATCTTCCACGTCCGACTCGAGCCGTATCTCTCCGCCCCATTCGCTGGCCAGCTCGCCCCAGGTGGCGGGGTCGTTCGGATCGAACGCGCCGATGGAGCCGCCGGAATACGGCCGCCATGTCAGGCCGCCGTTGCGCGTACGCTGCTGTTTCCACCAGCCGCGCGTGTACTCGGCGCCGACCACCAGTTCGTTCGCTCCAGACGGAAGCGACTGCGTCGTCTTCCACGTGACGTTGCCGCCCAGGCTGCGCGGCTCCAGCCGGTCGTTGAAGACCGAGTTTTGATAGCCCGGCTGCCGACCAATGCGGAAGACATGGAGACCAGGGACACCGTCGCCCGCGTAGCCGAGGCGTGATTCCACCGCATCGAAGCCGGCGATGCGCGCGTCGAAGGAGCTTGCCGCGGTCGCGCGAGTGAAGGCGAGCGAATAAAAGTTCGCCGGAGCCGTATACCTGCGTGCCGCGGTCGGATCGCTGATTCCGTTCAGTTCCGCCCGCTCCACGCCGATGTCGGTGCGGCCGTACAGCGCGTCGAGCCGCACGCCGAGGGCGGGGAGGTAGCTCAGCTTGGCCAGCCCGCGCGTGTCGCTGAACTCCTGCATCGTGCTGCGGAAATCGCCATCGGCCGGCGTCGTGAGATCGGGTACCCGTACGTCGCGGGTTATCGCCTGTCCCGTAAAAAAGTAGAACAGCCGGTCCCGCAGCAGCGGTCCGCGCAGTTCGCCGCTGATCTCGCGCCGCATGGTCTGCTCGGCGCCTTCTTCGTTCGACCGGACGTTGCTCGAGCTCAGGCCGGGCGCGATGTAGTTGAAGCGAAGCGCGCCCTGAAATTGGTTGCTGCCGCTCTTGGTCACGGCGTTGATGATTCCGCCCTGGAACCCGCCGTACTCGGCGCCGGCGCCGAGCCCGCGGACGATCAGCGACTCGATCCAGTCGATGCTCGGCGTGAGATAATCGCCGCCGAGTCCCGGGTGATTGACGCTCACCCCGTCGAGCTGATAGTTGTTCGCGGCGTCCGCGCCGGCGCCCCACACGAATCCCTTGCGCGCGCCGGGCACGAGTTCCACGAGCGACGCCGCGTCGCGTCCCATGGGGATGAGCTTGACGTCCTCGACCGCGATCTGGCGCGTCATCTCGGTCGTGGTGGCGTCTATGGCCGTCGGGCTGGCCACGACGCGCACCGTGGAGAGCTGTGTAGGGGAGCGAGTCAGCGTCACGCGGATTTGCGCCGTCTGTCCGGCGACGACGCGCAGTAGCGGCAGCTCGGCCTCGCGGAATCCGAGTCGGCGCGCGCTGACGCGGTACAAGCCGGGTGCAATTGTGCCGACGCGGAACCTGCCTTCGGCGTCGCTGGTGACGGCGTACGTCGCCGGGCCGTCTGTCTGTGTCAGTCGTACGGTGGACTCGCCGAGCGGCGTGCCTTCCTCAGAGACGACTACACCGATGAGCGCACCGGTGTTGACTCTTTCCTGCGCGAGGAGCGTTAGCGGCGCGCAGGCGGCAGCGACGAGAAAAGCGAACCGCAAGGACCAGTGAGTCTGACGAGATGTGTGTTCCATGTGCCTCCGGGTGAACGGCGGATCCGGCGGAGGGAAGCGATCATCGGACGCGATACCCGCCCGTGTATTCCGGTCGGCGCCGCGCGGCGCTACCGCCAGGGAATCTGCGGCGACCGGTAGAAATTGACCCCCAGCGCCGACAGGCGCGGCCCGTGCGCTCCGAGGCGGACACGGAAATCGCCCCAGTCGCGCGCCTGCTGCGGTGACCACCCCACCTCCGCCACGGCCGCCAGGCGGGGAAACGCCATGTACTGGTAGTCCGCGAGAGTGACGACGGTTTCGGCCCACAACGGCGCTTCGATCCCGACGATGGAGGCTTCGCCCATTCCCGCGACGAGCGTGGCGGGATCCCAATCGTAGGACGTTCGCACCGGCACGTAGCCTGCCCACTTCAGTCCCAGCACCGTGGACGAGTCGTACTTCATGTCCAGATAGACCTTATGCGCGGGCGACATGATGAAGCGAGCCCCCTGGCGGATCGCCTCACGCACGGGCGTGTTGGGCCGCCAGTACTGTACGATCGTCGTGGGGGCGAGCTTCGCCTCTCCGATCTCGTCCCAGCCGATCATCACCTTGCCGTGGGACTGCACGATCGTCTGCACGCGGTCCATGAAGCCCCCGTACTGCGGAGCGGTCAGCGTCTTGACCTCGTCGCCGCCAATGTGGAACCACGGGCCGGGCGTGAGCGCGCTGATCTCGCGGATCACGTCGTCCACGAACCGATAGGTGATGTCCTTCGTCACGCACAGCGAGCTGAACCCCACACGGGTGCCCGTGTACAGCGCCGTCGCGCGCCCGTCGCAGTTCAGCTCCGGGTACGACGCGAGCGCTGCGTTGATGTGCCCCGGCATGTCTATCTCGGGCACGATGGTGATGAACCGCCTGCGCGCATACTCGACGAGGTCCGAGTACTCGACCTGCGTGTAGAAGCCGCCCGCACCACCACCCACGGCCGTGCTCCCGCCGTGCCGCGCGAGGTTCGGCCACGACTTGATCTCGATTCGCCAGCCCTGATCGTCGGCCAGGTGCAGGTGCAGCCGGTTGAGCTTGTACAGCGCCATCACGTCTATGAAGCGCTTCACGTCCTCGGGCTCGAGGAAGTGGCGCGAGACGTCCAGCATCGCGCCGCGCCACTCGAAGCGCGGGCTGTCGTTGATATCGACCTCGGCGACCGCGATTGCGCTCACGGCGCTTCCACGCTCGACGTCGGCGGGGAGGAGTTGCCGCAGAGTCTGAATCGCGTGGAACAAACCAGCCGGCCGGGCAGCGAACGCGGTGATCCGGTCACCGGCGACAACAAGCCGGTATCCCTCCGCACCGTGGACGCCGAGCGACTCGTCCAGGATCAGATTGATGCCGGCGACGCCGGCGGGTCCGGCCAGAGCCGAAACCTTCTGCTGCGCTTGCGTTCCCGGCTGGATCAGTCCGGCGAGGTAGCCTCCGAGCCAGGAGGTTTCTTCGGTGACAGGCCAGACGTGGATGGCAGTGCTCGGCGCCAGGACAAAGGGCTGCCCCGTCCCGATCACGGGTGCTTGGCGAGGAGCGGGAATGACCGCTACGTCGGCCGCGGCCGCGATGGGGAATGCCTGGACCTCCTCCGCGTGCATTACCGGGGGGCTGGAGCAGCCGGATGCGCCTGCTCCTGCCATGAGAAGTGCGCCCATCGCCAACGCCTTGCCGTTACCGAGCGTAAAATTCATGATCTCCTTCCACCGTATCACGTGAACCTTCACCGGACTCTCATGCGCTACAAGATCATGTCCTTGGCACCAGCACTCCTGCTCGCTGCCTGCGCCCGATCGGCGACACCCCCCGCGGGACCCTCCCCGACGGAAGGCCCGGGACCGCGTGCCGCCGCCACTCCCGGCGGCGCGCCCGCGGCCGGCGATTCGGCCACTGGCGGACGCGCCGGAGCCACCGGCACGCCGAGCCCCCGTCCCTACAACAGGGTTATTACCCCTGAAGCTATCACTCGGCGCGGCATGTTTGCCGTTCATAGGGTAGGGGACAAGCTCTTTTTCGAGATTCCGCGACAGGAGCTGTACAAGGACATGCTGATTGTGGGGCGGTACGCGCGCGCGGCGGCGGTGGATCCGACCCCCGGCGGCGGCTTCGGCGCCTACGTCGGCGACCAGTTCGGGGAGCGCACGCTGCGCTGGGACCGGAGCGGCAATCGGATCATCCTGCGGTCGCCGTCGTTCGCGATCACGGCGGACACCGGCCTCTCCGTGTACCGCGCGGTCGAGGCCTCGAACTATCCTCCGATCATCGCGGTGTTCAACGTGGAGTCGTGGGGCCCGGACAGCGCGGCGGTCATCGACGTCACTCGCCTGTTCACGACGGCGATACCGGAGGTCGCGGCCATTCGCGGCAGCATTGACGCCCAGCGCTCGTTCGTCGAGCGCGCGATCGCGTTCCCGGACAACGTCGAGATCGAAGCGACGCAGACGGGAACTCCGACGCCTCCTCCGGGTGGCGGCGGCGGTGGGGGTGGCGGCGGTGCGCCGCGTGAGGCGCAGAGCGTGCTCGCCCACTGGAGCCTGGTCCGGCTGCCCGAGCAGCCGATGATGCCGCGCAGGTTCGACGAGCGGGTCGGCTTCTTCTCCATCCGCCAGATCGACTTCGGCACGCCGGAGCACCGCTCGGCGGTGCGGCGGTATGTCACCAAATACCGGCTGGAGTGCTCCGAGCGCAAGGAAGGAGAGTTGTGCTACCCGAAGAAGCCCATCACGTACTATGTGGATCCCGCGACGCCCGAGGTGTGGAAGTCGTTCGTCCGCGCCGGCATCGTCGAGTGGCAGTCGGCGTTCGAGGCCGCCGGATTCAAGGAAGGGATCGTGGCCGGGGAAGTGCCGGCGAACGATCCCGACTGGTCGCCCGAGGACATCCGCCACACGATGATCCGCTGGCTCCCGTCCACGGTCGAGAATGCGGTAGGGCCGCACGTGCACGATCCGCGTACGGGCGAGATCCTCAACGGATCCGTGCGCATGTTCCACAACATCCTCAACCTCCAGCGCGCCTGGTACTTCACCCAGGCTTCGCCGCTCGACCCGCGCGCGCGCCGGCTGCCGTTCCCGGACACCCTCATGGGACGGCTGCTCCAGTTTGTGGTGGCGCACGAGATCGGGCACACGCTCGGATTGCAGCACGACCAGATCGGCAGCTCGACATATCCCGCGGACAGCGTTCGCAGCCGGACCTGGACCGCGCGCATGGGGCATAGCCCGAGCATCATGGATTACTCGCGGTTCAATTACGTGGCGCAGCCGGAAGACAGCATCGCGCTCAAGGATCTGATCCCGCGCGTGGGACCGTACGACGAATACGCGATCATGTGGGGCTACAAGCCTATTCCGGGGGCGGGAACGCCCGACCAGGAGCTGCCTGTACTCGATCAGTGGGCGCGGATGCAGGACACGATTCCGTGGTACCGGTTCGCCGCGTCCAACGCGTTCGGCTCCACGGGTACGCAAAGCGAGGCGGTGGGTGACGCCGATCCGGTGAAGTCCACGGCGCTCGGATTCCGCAACATCGAGCGCGTGGTCGGCTACATCGCCACGGCGGCGATACGTCCCGGCGAGGACAACAGCGACTTGCGCGAGCTGTACGACAGGACGGTGGGGCAGTGGGCCAACGAGGCTAACCACGTCGCAACGCTCGTCGGCGGCGGGACAGTGCAGCACAAGTCCGGCAGCCAGCCGGGCCCGGTGTACACGCCGGTGAGCCGCGCGCGGCAGGCCGAGGCCGTCCGCTTCATCAATCAGAACGTCTTCCGCACGCCGACGTATCTGATCCGGCCGGAAATCGCTGCGCGCATCGAGGCGCATGGAATGATCCGGCGGATCAACAACGCGCAGGCCCGCGTGTTGAACAACCTGCTCGACGACGGGAGGCTCAACCGGCTGCTGGAGCAAGAGGCGCTGGCCGGCAGCCCGTCGGAGACTTATGCGCTCTCGCGCATGCTGGACGATCTGCGGCGCGGACTGTGGTCCGAGCTATTTACATCGCGGCCGGTGATTGACGCGTTCCGCCGCGACCTGCAGATGGATTACCTGAGCACCATTAACGACAAGATCAATCCGCCCGAGCGGCCGGCGGGCGCCACGCCGGCGTTCACGTTCGGCACGCCGCCGGCGCCGCTGTCCGACGACGCCAAGTCGCAGCTGCGCGGCGAGTTGGCGACACTGCGCGGCGATGTGCAGCGGGCGATCGCGCGGGCGGGTGACAGGTCCACCCAGCTTCACCTGCAGGGATCGCTGTACAGGATCGGGGCGATACTGGATCCGAAGAAGTAACTACAGAGCAGTTATCGGTATGGGAGATCAGGCGTTGTGCGTTTCCCGTTTTTCTGCTGGCCCGTTTGACCGTTACTGCGGCCGAACGGATTCACGGAAAAACGGGGAACGCACAACGCTCGCCGTTTCATGGGGCGACATGGCTGCGAAAAAAACTGGGGCGGCAGGATTCGAACCTGCAACTTCCTGATTAACAGTCAGGCGGTCTGCCAGTTGACCTACACCCCAAGACGGCGGTTACTAGTGACTAGTGACTAGTGATTAGTGATTAGTGACTGCCGAAAACAACAAAGCCCGCCGGATCGAGTCTGGCGGGCGCATCAACGCAGCTGGACCTCACGCGCGCGAGCTAGCCAGACCTCCGGGCGAGGAGATTGGGGCAATTCGACGTCGTGTAAGTCAGCGCGATCTGCATGATTCCAACCTGGAGCGAGCTGGCAGGAATGTCAAGCTTTTCGGGCGCAGTGCGCAGCACGCAGCACGCAGCGCCGTTCTAGTACGCCTGATCCCAACTGGCGGAGAGCCTGCTCGCCGAGTCGATGATCCCCACCATGCTGTAGGTCTGCACGAAGTTCCCCCACTGCTCGCACGTCTCGGGGTCTATGTCCTCCGCCAGCAGTCCGTGTTTGTTGCGGCAGGTGAGCAGGTGCTCGAACAGCGTACGCGCCTCCTCCCGCTCTCCGATGGCGGCGAGCGCGTTGATGTACCAGAAGGTGCACACGACGAACGCGTTAGTGGGCGTGCCGAAGTCGTCCGGCTCTGAGTAGCGGAAGATCATCCGTCCGCGGCGCAGCTTGCGCTCGATCGCGCGCACGGTTCCCACGAACCGCGGATCGGCCGGGCTCACGAAGCCGACCTCGTGCAGCCGCAGCAGGCTGGCGTCGAGCGTGGAGCCGTCCATCGTCGCGACGAAGCTGTTCAGCTCCGCGTTCCAGGAGCGGCGGGATATCACGACGTGAATCCGGTCGGCGTGGGCGCGCCAGTACGCGGCCTTGTCCGGCAGCTCCAGATGCGCAGCGATTCGGGCGAGCCGGTCGCAGCCGGCCCAGCACATGACGCTGGAGAAGGTGTGAATGTGATTCGAGCCGCGCAGCTCCCATATGCCCGCATCCGGCTGGTCGAACAGCTTTGCCGCCTGCTCGCCCAGGTACTCGAGGCGGGGGAACAGGGAATCGTCCTCCCGCCGCACGAGGCGGTGATCGAAGAAGACGTGCGGCGCCGCCAGAATCGCCGAGCCGTACACGTCGTGCTGTACCTGCCGGTGCGCGTCGTTGCCGATTCGCACCGGGCCGATTCCGCGGTATCCGGGGAGCGATTTCGCGACGTGCTCGTCGGGGACCGGGCCGCCGGTGACCCCGTACATGGGCTTGAGTGGCTCGTCCCCGACATCTGCCACAATGTTCAGGATGTAGCCCAGGTATCGCTCCATCGTGCGGGTAGCGCCGAGGCGGTTGAGCGCGTTGACCACGAAGTATGCGTCGCGGATCCAGCAGTACCGGTAGTCCCAGTTGCGGGTGGTGCCGGGCGCTTCCGGGATCGAAGTCGTCACCGCGGCGATGATCGCGCCGGTGTCTTCGACCACGTTCAGCTTGAGGCTGATCGCCGCACGAATCACCTCCTGCTGCCACTCGAACGGAATCGCCAGGGAGCGAACCCACTCTCTCCAGTGCGATAGCGTCTCCTCGAACATGTGCCGGCCGAGCGAGGCGACGGATCCCATGATCGTCTCGTCGGGTCCGAGGACGAGCGTGTGCGTGTCCTCGACGAAAAACGTGTTCTCCTCGATGACCGCGGAGATCGGGAGGGTGGTCGTGAGTCGGAGCACAGCCTCGCCGCCATAGTACCGGACGTGGTGGCTGCCGGCCGTCGTCGGCAGCCGCTCGCCGCCGTAATTCTTCATCGGCCTCAGCCGGACGCGCGCCCGGGGCGATCCGCTGATCCGCTTGATCTGGCGAACCAGCATCATCGGACAGAACATGCGCTCGTATTGCTCGAACCGGGGCGCAAAGTCCGTGACTTCCACGCAACCATCGCTCGAGTCGAACAGGCGGGTCACGAGGACCGCGGAGTTGGCGAGATACTCCTGCTCGGTTCGGGTCTGGTCCGCGAGCTCGATTGCGAAGATCCCCTGCGGGTCCTCCTCCGAGCCACGCAATAGCGAGCAGAAGGCCGGGTCGCCGTCCAGCCGTGGGAAGCAGCACCAGCAGATCGTGCCCGCTCCATCCACGAGCGCGGCGATCGTGCCGTTGCCGATCAGCGCGAGGTCGAGCGTGCTCATCTCGTGTCGAGCCAGCGGCGCACCGCGCGCACGTCCTTCAACCGGAAGCGCGCCCCCGTCTTTCCCGGGCCGACCTTGATGGAGATACCGTTCGCCTCGTTCACGACTTCAAACGCGTACTCGTCGGTGGCGTCGTCGCCGAGGAATACGGGTGTCCGTCCGAGAAACGGCGGCTCCTGCAGAAATTCCTGCACCGCGACCCCCTTGTCCTTGCCCGCCGGCTTGAGCTCCACGACGCGCTTGCCCTCCTGCAGGACGTACTCCGGCCCCAGCTCGGAGCAAAGGCGGCGCATCACGGTGTGGACGTGGCTCGCAAGCTCGGGAACGGCGCGATAGTGCAGCGCGAGCGAGAGTCCTTTTCGCTCGAGCAGCAGCCCGGCGTACTTCTTCACCTCGCGCTCAAGCGCGCCGGCGGCAAACGCGAGTCCGTTGGATTCTTCCCGATGAGCCGTGATCCGCCCCGATGCGTCCCGCCTTTCCAGTCCATGCTGGCCGGCGACGGGAAGACATGGCTCGCTGATCAGGGCGGTGATGTCGCTGATTGATCGTCCGCTTATCAGCGCGACGGCTCCGCCGGCGAACTCGCTCAGCTCCGTGAGCAGCGTTTGCACTTCCGCGTCGAGGTGCACTTCGTCGGGGGACGGCGCGATGTCCAGGAGAGTGCCGTCGAGGTCCACGAAGTAGGCCCAGTCCGCGCGCGGTTCGGGTGGCGCGGCCGGGCCCGCCAGTGCGGTCTCTTCTTCAGCTTTCATCAGCGTTCCCTGCCGGGATCGAGCGACTGCGATCTCTGCGCTCGATGCGATCCGCCTTCTGTGTATCCAGCAGCCGGACTCTTCGCCGCATCGTCGCGGCGTCCATGAGCATCCTTCCCGCCCAGCGGAACACGTTGAACTCCTGCACCAGCCCGCGCATGAGCTGCATGCGCGCCCGCTGCATGCTGGGCGACATGGTCAACGCCGCGTGCAGCGCGCCCGCGCACTGGTCCGCGTCGTACGGATTCACTATCAGCGCTTCGGGCAGCTCCCGGGACGCGCCGGTGAACTGGCTGAGCACGAGCACGCCCGCCAGGTCGTCGCGGGAGGCAACGAACTCCTTCGCGACCAGGTTCATCCCGTCGTGCAGGCTGCTCACGAAGCAAACGTCGGCCGCGCGATAGTGCTCGAACACGCTGTCCGGCTCGTGATGCTCCACCGCCAGCACGATCGCGGGCGCCTCGCCGCCGACCTTGATGTTGATCGAAGCGGCCATCTCGCGCACCCGCGCATCGTACTCCCGGTAGTGCCCGATCTTCGCGCGGGTCGGCGCCGCGATCTGCAGAAAGGTGAACTTGCCCACCCACTCCGGATGCAACTCGAGCAGCCGCTCGACCGCGCGGAAGCGCTCCTCGATGCCCTTGGTGTAATCAAGCCGGTCGATTCCGATCCCGAGCAGTTGGTTCTCCGGCAGGCCGTGCCGCGCGCGCACCGCGGACCGGCACTCCGGCACGGGCTTGCCGAGCAGGCCCGCCGACGGCGGCCACGCCACGGAGATCGGGTACCGCCGGATCGCGGTCGTCTTCCCCTTGTAGGAGACGCTGAACGTCTCGCGATCGGCGCGCGCTTCGAGCACCCTGTCCACCGTGTCCACGAAGTTGTTGCAGTGGAACTGGGTGTGAAAACCGAGGATGCTGCTCCCGAGCAGGCCGTCCAGCAGCTCCATTCGCCACGGGCAGATCGCGAACGCTTCCGGGTTTGGCCACGGGATGTGCCAAAACGTGATGATCGTGGCCGCGGGTAACCTGGTCCGGATCGCGCGCGGAAGCAGCGCGAAGTGGTAGTCCTGGATCAGCACGATCGGATCGGGCGACTTGGCCTCCTCGGCGACCGCGTCGGCGAATCGCTCGTTCACGATTTGGTACTGCCGCCAGTCCTCCGCGCGGAACGTCGGCCGGACGTGCGAGATGTGGCAGAGCGGCCAGAGCCCTTCGTTCGCGAAGCCGTAGTAGTACCCGTCTTCTTCCTCCCTGGACAGCCACACGCGGCGCAGCTGATACTCCGGATCGTCCAGCGGCACGCCGATCCGGTCATTGCTGTCCACGACTTCACGGTCGGCGGTACCGCTGCCGTGCGCGATCCACGTTCCCGAGCACGCGCGCATTATCGGCTCGATGGCAGTGACCACGCCGCTCGCGGGGCGCTGCACCGCGATCGAGTCGCCCTTGCGCACGTGGATGTACGGCTCGCGGTTCGACACGACGATGACGTCCTGGCCGTGCAGCTCCCGGTCGAGGATCCCGCGCAGCGTCTCCGGCGTCCAGGCCAGCTGCTCGGCGTCGCGGAGCTGATGTTCGGCCTCGAGGTCCCGGATCAGCGCGCGAAGATCGTCCGCGATCGGGCGGAGCTCCGCGCTCTCGGTATCCGTGGCCGGCCGCAGCAATCCTTCGCCGCGCATCAGGGCGCGCAGGCCCTGGATCCAGCCGCGCCAGCTCAGCTGCGCAATCACGACCGTCACGATCGACACCAGTACGCCGAGGCCGACGAAAAAGTAGAAGAGGTAGCGCTTGGTCTCCTCGCTCCGCCGCGTGATGTAGGCCATGTCCTGCACGATCACGACGTGGGCGGTCGTGGTCGCGCCGCCTGCCGTGAGTGGTCGAACCGACACCAGGAGCGGCCCCTGTTCAGCCTGGACGATGCGTCGTGCCGGCGTCGACAATCCTTCCAGGTTCGCGCAGTTGATCTCACTGGGCAGCGGCCCGGTGCTCACCGGCGCAGACGTCGGGTCCGTGCACAGCGCCATGGCATACAGCCGCTCATCCTGCGTGATCCGCGTGAAGAACTGGCGGATCCTGGCCGGGTCTTCGAGCGCGACTAGACTGGCGACCGGCTCGTCTACGGTGTTGGCGATCAGGGTAGCGCGCATGTCCATGTCGTTCATGAACCAGCGGAGTGTCAGGCGGTCCGCGAGCGGCATGACGAGATAGGCGAGCGCCGCTACCGTGAGCAGCAGCGGAATTACGAACCTCAGGGATAGTCTCACGAGAATCTCTTACACCTGCAAAGATCCCGCCGCAGCGGGCACGCTCCGCGATTTCTCAGCTCTTACGGTGTGATGGCGCTGAACCCGCGCTTGTCCATGAGCGCCTCGATTCGGGGGTCCCGCCCGCGGAAAGCCCGGTAAGCGTCAGCGGGATCAATCGTGTTGCCGATCGAGAAGATGTGGCGCCGCAGCCGCGCCGCGACCGCCGGATCGTACAGCCCGCCCGCTTCGACGAAGGCCTGGTACGCGTCCGCTGTCAGAACGTCCGACCACAGATAGCTGTAGTAGCCCGCGGAGTAGCCGTCGCCGGCGAAGACGTGCAGAAAGTGCGGTGTGCGGTGCCGCATCACGATTTCGCGCGGCATGCCCAGCTCGGCGAGTGTCTCGCGCTCGAATGCGTCCGCGTCGATCGGACGGTCGCCGGCGAGGTGCATGCGCATGTCCACGATCGCGCTCGCGAGATATTCCGTCGTCCCGAAGCCCTGATTGAACTTCGACGCTCGCTCGATCCGGTCCACCAGCGACTGCGGGATCGGCTCATCCGTCTGGTAATGCAGCGCGAACTGCTGCAGCACCTGCGGCGTGGACAGCCAGTGCTCCAACAGCTGCGAGGGAAACTCCACGTAATCGCGCGGCACCGCCGTGCCCGAGAGCGACGGATAGTTAACGCTCGACGACAGGCCGTGCAGCGCGTGCCCGAACTCGTGGAACAGCGTCGTGGCGTCGTCCCACGAGATGAGCTCGGGCTCGCCGGGCGCGCCCTTCACGAAGTTCGAGTTGTTCGACACGATCGTCGTGACGTCATGGTCGAAGCGCTCCTGCCGCCGGTAGGAGTTCATCCACGCACCCGATCGCTTGCCGGCGCGGGAGTAGGGGTCGAAGTACCAGAGGCCAACGTGGCGCCCGCTGGATCGGTCCTTGACCTCCCACACCCGTACGTCCGCGTGATACACCGGCACCGCCACGGGCGTGAAGACGAAGCCGAACAGCTCGCCAGCTACCCAGAACATTCCCTCGCGGAGACGCTCGAGCTGCAGATACGGCTTGACCTCGTTCTGGTCCAGGTCGTATCGCTGCTTGCGGACTTTCTCCGCGTAGTACCGGTAGTCCCACGGCTCGATTGTGATGTCCTGTCCTTCCGCGCGCGCGAGCGCCTGCATGTCGCGGACTTCCTCCGCGACGCGCGCGACGGCGGGACGCCAGACGGCTTCGAGCAGCTCCACGGCGCGCTCGGGCGTCTTCGCCATGGTGTGCTCCAGCCGCCAGTGCGCGTGTGTCTGATACCCAAGCAGCTTCGCGCGCTCGGCGCGCAGCGCGAGTATCTCCGAGATCAGCTGGTTGTTGTTGTGCGCGCCCGGATTGTCGCCGCGATCCACGAACATCCGCCAAACCTTCTCGCGCAGCCCGCGGTTGTCGGAGTAGGTGAGGAAGGGATCTACCGATGACCGCGTGTTGGTAATGACCCAGCCTGTCTGACCCTTGGCCCTCGCGGCTGCCGCGGCGGCATCGCGCAGCGACGACGGCAGTCCCGCCAGATCCGACACGTCCGTCAGCACCAGCGTCTGATCGGTCTCGTCGGCCAGCACGTTCTGGCTGAAGGACGTGTACAGCCCCGCCAGCCGCTGGTTGATCGCCGACAGCCGGCTCTTGGCCGCGTCGTCGAGGCGCGCGCCGGCGCGCACGAAGCTGGTGTGGTACAGCCACGCCAGCCGCTGCTGCTCCGGCGTGAGCGACGCCTTCTCGGGCGAGTTGTACACCGCGTCGATACGCCGGAACAGCGCCGCGTTCTGGGTGATCAGGTCAGAGTGCGCGGCCAGCTTCGGCGCCATCTCCCGTTCGATCGGCCGGAACTCGTCGGTGTTCATCGTCGAACTCCAGATGCCGTACGACGTCGTCACCCGGTCGAGTCCGCGTCCGGTCCGCTCCAGCGCCGCGATCGTGTTCTCGAAAGTCGGCGGTGCGGGATCGCCCGCGATGCGCTCGACCTCCGCCAGCTCTTCGGCCATCGCGGTCTCGAGCGCCGGCTTGAAATCGGAGTTCGAGATCTTGTCGAACGGCGGAATCCCGCCATACGGGCCCGTCCACTCCCGCAGGAGCGGGTTGGCTGTTGTCGGCCCGGTGATGTCGGTCGCGGAAGGCGCTTGCGTCGTCGTCACGACGGGCGCGCACGCGAGAGCGATGCCGAGCGAAAGGAGCGCGGCGCTGTAGATCGGGATTCGCGAAGGCATGTCAATGGGAGTTAGGTCGTGGCTTTCTGTACGAGGGAGCTCAGGCGGTGAAGGGGAGCAAGTCGAAGGCTATGAATGACGCGCCATGGTAGCAAGGGCAAGGGGCGCCCTAGGGCGCGCCGCAACCCGTCGTGATCACGGTATACGCTATCCCGGCGATCTTCCATCCGTCGGCGGTCCGGATGAGGTGCACGGCGTCGTGGCCGCAGTGGCTGAAGTTGGCGCCGATCCGGAATTCGTACGGCGCCCACAGCGACGCGATGTCGCCGGCGACCTCCACGCGCGGATCCCACATTCGCTCGACGAGCTCCTGGCTCGCGCGCCCGATGGACGTCACGAACGCCGCGAGCGGCTGCGTCTGGAATTTCGCGGGCGCGCCCGGAACGGCGCGGATGGACACGAGCTGAGCGCCGGGCGTGAAAACCGTTCTGATGGCGCTGGTGTCGCGCGTCCGCATGGCGTCGAACAGGGCCTGCACGGCCGCGATCACGGCGTCACGGTCGGTGGAGGAAGCGGTGCTCGAGTCCGGCAGGCGCGCGCTGGTGGCGGTGCAGCCCAAGGCACTCAGCGCGCAGAACAGCAGGAGGAATCTCTTCATGGAAGCTCCAGGGCGAATGGTGAGTTGCACGATGCCGTGTCCTGTATGCGATTTCGGACTGAGGACCCTTGCGGCCTCAGGACTAACTACAATCGCGGATCGGCGATTAAGTGAGGACTTAGGACTGCGGAGAGAAGCATACAGCCCGTGTCCGCAGGGTCCTCGGTTAGTCCTGGATCAGTCCTCGATGGGAGGCCAAGAACGATGCTGCGGGAAACACGATGCTGATAGGGTTCTGCGGATCCTCGCTATCGTACGGCATGGCTCACCGAATGCCTGTTTCCGCCGATGATTCGCACGACCCATTGAGTCGGATGCGAGTGTTTCAGCTCGCTGGCGAGCTGATCCCAGAATGCTTCAGCGACGCAAAGCTGGTGCTGGAAGAACCTGTTACCGCAGAGATCGCCGGCCAGTTGTACGCCGCGGTCTGCTCCATAGAAGCAAACATCTCGGAGGCCTACTCCCGGAGCACAGGGAAAGACAGAGCGAAACGGTTTGAATATGCATTGGGCTCCGTCCGCGAGAGCATGAGCTGGTACAAGTCCGCACAGCCCGTCCTCGGCGAGGTAACCGTCAAGGATCGCCGGGATCGCCTGGAAGAGATGCGTCGGCTGCTACTCGCTATAATCCCACGAGAACGCGGCAGGGCGATGAAGTAGCCGCTCATCCTCAGTCCTCAGTCCTCGATTAATCGCCGATCCGCGATTGTAGTTGGTCCTGAGGCCGCAAGGGTCCTCAATCCGCAATCGCCGTGAAAGTGCGAGTTGCGCGACTATGTGTCGTCCGCGAAGATACGCGATCATGCTCCCATTCGTTCGAGCTTCACTCCTGGTGGTCGTAGCGACGTCCTCAGTCGCGTGTTTTCCGGCCCCGATGTCCCTCGCGACCGCGCCGGAGCCCGCCGCGAGGTATCGCGTAGTCGCCACTGACAGCCGCACGGAAACCACGTTCGAGCAAATGGCTTCCCGTCTGAGCGGGGCGAAGGTCGTATTCTTCGGCGAACAGCACGACGATCCGCGGACGCACGCCGCCGAGGTGGAGCTACTGCACGCGCTCGCGCGCTCCGGGCGGCCGGTGATCGTGTCGCTCGAGATGTTCGAGCGGGACGTGCAGAGCGCGCTCGACGATTACCTCGCGGGCCGGATCACCGAGCCGGATTTTCTCGCCCGCTCCCGGCCGTGGCCGCGGTATGCCACGGACTACCGCGGGATCGTCGAGCTCGCCAAGGCGCGCGGCTGGCGCGTGCTCGCGGCCAACGTTCCGCGGCCGATGGCGTCGGCGGTGGGGAGGGCGGGCCTGGCCGTGCTCGACACATTGTCTGTCCCCGGCCGGCACAACGCGGCGCGCGAGCTGTCGTGCCCGAGCGACGATTACCGCGCGCGTTTTTTGGCGGAGACTCGCACGCACAGCGCGGGGTCGGGCGCTGCTCCGCAGCCGGGCGACACGCTGCCGACCGCGGTCGCCGAGCGGTTTTACCTCGCGCAGTGCGTCAAGGACGAAACGATGGCGGAATCCATCGTGGCCGCGCTCCGGCGCGCTCCCCGCAATGCGATCGCCGTGCATTACAACGGGTCATTTCACAGCGACTATGGACACGGAGCGGCTGCGCGCGTCGCGCGGCGGGAGCCGGGCTGGAAATTGGCGATCGTCACGGCGATACCTGCGAGAGATCCGGCGCTTGCTCCGGTCGCGCCGAACGCGGGCCGCGCCGACTTCCTGATCTTTACGCGGCGGGATTAGCCGGCTCGACTGCCGGTCGCTTGCGCTGCCAGAGTCGTCCTGCGACGGGCGTGATCACGACGGTGGCAGCTATGCGTAGCGGCTGAGTGAGCTTGGTGGCGAGGTATGCCGCGGTGAACGCGCCGGCCCTGCCCGCGACGCTTTCGGGCGCCAACCCCACGGTGATCGCCACGTAGAAACCCAGGAGCACGACGAAGAACAACGTCATGTAGACCCCGAAGGCCACGGGGCCGTACTGCGCGAGGATCTGCTTCAACTTGGCGATCATCGTTATTTCCAGTCCGCGAGGAAGAGGTTGGTCTCACCGCTGCGCGAAGCGCCCCGGCTCGACGCCCAGATCAGCTTGCGCCCATCCGGACTGAACATCGGAAAGCCGTCGAAGCCCGCATCCGTCGTAATCTGCTCGAGGCCGCTGCCGGTCTCGTCGATCATGTACAGATCGAAGTTCCCGCCACGCGGGTCTCGATAGTTGGAGGAGAAGATGATGCGGCTGCCGTCGGGCGTCCACGACGGTCCGAAGTTGGCGCCGCCGAGGCGGGTGATCTGCCGCTGGTCCGAGCCGTCCGCGTTCATGATGAACAGCTCGACGCGGCTGGGCCGCACGAGGTTCTGGGCGAGCAGCGAGCGGTACTGCGCCAGCCCGGCGGAATCGGCCGGGTGGTTGGCGCGATATACGATCTTCTTCCCATCCGGTGACCACCACGGGCCGCCGTCGTAGCCGGGCGTGTGCGTGAGCCGCCGCACGTCGCTGCCGTCCACGTTCATCGTGTAGATCTCGAGGTCGCCCGACTCGAGCGACGTGAACACGATGCGCTTGCCGTCGGGCGAGAGGACGGCTTCGGCGGTGTACACGTCGTAATGCGTGAGCCGCTTCAAGTTCGTCCCGTCGCGGTCGGCCGCGTAGATGTCGTACGGGTCCAGCGGCCAGACGTAGCCGGCCGACGCGTCCGGCTTTGGCGGGCAGCGGTCCTGATGGGCCGTGGTGGATCCGAAGAACAGCCGCTCGCCACCGGCGAAGAACCAGCCGCACGTGGTCTTGCCGCGACCGTCCGACACCCGCCTCAGACCGCTGCCGTCCAGGCGCATCACGTACTGCTGGTCGCACGGGTAGTCGAGTTGCGCGCTCTGAAACGTGAGCCAGCGGCCGTCGCGGCTGAAGTACGCTTCCGCGTTCTGTCCGCCGGCGGTGAGCTGGCGAACGGCCGAGAAGCGGGTCTCGCCTGCGGACGGCGTCACGGAGTTGCTCGCGAGGACCACGCCGGCTTCGGCTGCGGGTCGAGCGGCTTCGGGAAGCCGCGGTTGGACGCAGGCGGTGGCAAGGCATGCCAGCGCGGCTGCGGCGTGAGGCATTTGCATCGGATGAAACTAGCGGACGGGCACCTCCCTGCGAAGAGGCAGGGTCAGGGTTTCTGCGACACGCGGTCGGGCTTTTCCGTAAAGACTGCGGGTAGGCCGGGCGCTATCTTCGTGCGATGCAAACGAGCGATCCCGATCGCGCGATAACTCTGGACCGTCTGGGCAAGCGCTTCGGCGCGCGCTGGGTGCTGCGCGGCGTGACACTCGACGTGTCGCGCGGAGAAGCGGTTGGGCTGCTCGGAGCAAACGGCAGCGGGAAGAGCACGATCCTGCGGATCCTCGGCACGCTGCTGAATCCGACAGTCGGCACCGCGACGATCGACGGACTGGACATCGCGCGCGAGGCGAGCAAAGTGCGGGGCCGCGTCGGATATCTGGCGCACACTCCGGGACTGTACGACGATCTCACGGCGCGCGAGAACCTTCGCTTCGCCGCGGACATGCTGGGACTGCCGTTCACCGCCGTCGAAGAGAGCCTCGAGCGCGTGGGGCTCGCGCGCGTCGCCGACGACCGGGTCCGCGGATTCTCCGCCGGGATGCAGCGGCGGCTCGGGATCGCGCGGCTCGTCCTGCGCGCCCCGCGGATACTTCTGCTCGACGAGCCCTACAGCAATCTCGACACGGACGGCATCGAGCTGATGAACTCCATCGTGGGCGACGTGGTGCGGTCGGGCGGCGCCGCGCTCGTGGCGCTGCACGAGCTCGCCCCCGCGCGCGGCGTACTCGCGCGCACAGTGAGCCTCGTGGACGGGCGGATCGGGCCCGCGCACACGCTGCTCGACCGGTCGGGCCGTAAGGCGCCGATCTCGGTGGTCCGCTGATGGCGTGGCGCGACGACTGGCGCCGCGTGCGCGCGATCGCGAGGAAGGACGTCACCACCGAGCTGCGCGCGAAGGCCGGGTTCAATAGCGTGGCGTCGCTGGGGGTGACGATCCTGATTCTGCTGGGACTCGCGCTCGGCCCGGACGCGCAGGCGCTGCGGGACGCGGCGGTGGGCGCTGTCTGGCTCGCTCTGCTGTTCTCCGGCGTGCTCGCGTTCAACCGGTCCTTCCAGGTCGAGTTGGAGAGTGGAGCGCTGGAGCCGCTGCTGCTGTATCCCGGGCCGCGCTGGACGATCTTCGCCGGTAAATTGCTGGGGAATCTGATCTTCCTCACACTGATGGTGGCGATAGTCGTGGCGGTAGGCATCGTTCTCTTCAGCGTGGAGATCCCGTCCAGGTGGCCCACGTTACTGGCCGTGCTCGCGCTCGGTGTCGTAGGTTTGACGGTACTGGGCACGTTCTACGCTTCGATGGCGAGCCGGAGCCGGGCGCGCGAAGTACTGCTTCCGCTGTTGCTCTTTCCGATGCTGGTGCCGGTCCTCGTCGCGGCGACCACCGCGTCGAAGGCGCTGCTCGGCGCTGACCTGATGCACGACGCGGACGCCTGGATCAGACTGCTCGCCGCATACGACGTGATCTTCCTGATAGCCACGTTCCTCGCCTTTGAACATGTCATTGAAGCCTGAGAATCAATCGATGCCAGCTACCGATCAATCGCTCGAGCATGCTCCTGGTCGCCGCGCAGGGATCTGGCTCGCGCTTGCGAGCTTCGCCGTACTCATAGCGGCGCAGGCGTACTCCATTCGCAACTCGCCCGCGGAAGGCGACATGGGGCACCTGCAGAAGATCATGTACGTGCACGTGCCGGCCGCGTGGATGACTTTCCTGGCTTTCTTCGTCGTGCTCGTCTTCAGCTTCCTGTACCTGTGGCGCCGTCGGGAAGGTGACGATCTCATCGCCGCGTCGGCGGCCGAGGTCGGAGCGGTGTTCAACGGGCTTACGCTGGCGCTGGGAATGATCTGGGGGCGGCCGACGTGGGGCGTGTGGTGGGCGGGGGACGCGCGACTGACATCCACGCTGGTGCTGTTCCTCATCTTCGTTGGCTACCTCGCGCTCCGTGGATTCGTGGACGACGCGGGGCAGCGCGCGCGCTGGAGCGCGGCCGTGGGAATCATCGGAGCCATCAACGTGCCGATCGTGTATATGTCGGTCATGTGGTGGCGAACGCTGCACCAGCAGCCGTCCAGCCCGTCTACGCTGGACCCGGCCTATACGCTGGGCCTCCGGCTGAACGCCATCGCAATGCTCCTCGTAATGATCTACTTCATTCGCAAGCGGTATGAGATAGCCCGCCTTGAGCGGGGAGTCGAACAGGCGGCGCAGACAGCCGCCATGGGAGGTAGGTAGGATGATCGCGTCCAACGAAACGTTCGTGACCGCGGCATACGCGCTCACTTGGGTGGTTCTGCTCGGCTATCTGTGGCGGCTGCACAGCAAGGACGCGCGGGCTCGCGCCGACGATGCCCGCGTACGACTGGAGGGACCGAGATGAAGCGCGCATGGGTGCTGGGCGGCGGCGCCGTGATACTCGCGGTGTTCGCGTGGCTCTTGTTCGGCGGGCTGGAGAAGAACATGGTGTTCTTCCTGACGCCTCAGGAGTTGCTCGCGAAAGGCACGGAAGGCGTCGGCGTTCCCGTTCGACTCGGCGGGCAGGTGAAGCCCGGCTCGGTGAAGTGGGATGCGCAGGCACTGGATCTCCGCTTCACCGTGACCGATGGCGGCGGTGAGATGCCGGTGCGTTCGACGGGCGCTCCGCCGCAGATGTTCCGCGACGGCATGGGAGTGATCGTCGAGGGCCGTGTCGGCTCGGGCGGAGTCTTCGAGGCCTCGAACCTGATGGTCAAGCACTCGAACGAGTACCGCGCTCCGAAGCCCGGCGAAGAAGCGCACGAGAAATACAAGACGCTCATCCAGCAGTCGGCCACGCCGTGATCGGGCTTCTCGCGCACAACGCGTTGCTGGTGTCGGTGGCCACGGTTGTGTTCGGGGCCATCATCGCGCCGATCGCGATCCGCATGGGTCGGCGGGAGTGGCTGCAGCTGACGTATGGGGCGGTCTACACCAACTTCATCCTGGTCACCATAGCGACGGTGGCGATGGTCGTCGCGCTGGTGATTCACGATTTCTCGGTGTCGTACGTGGCCGCGGTGGGCAGCCGCTCGACGCCGCTGCTCTTCACGATCATCTCCCTCTGGGGCGCGCTCGAGGGATCCATCCTGTTCTGGGCATGGGTGCTGGCGTTGTACGCGGCCGCGGTGGTGTGGCTGCATCACCGGCGCCCGGGCAATCTCGTGCCGTACGCGGCGATGACCATGCTCGCCGTCGCGGCGTTCTTCGGAATACTGCTCGTGGGACCGGCCGACCCGTTCGTGCCCGTGTTCCCCGTGCCGTCCGACGGGCCGGGACCGAACACGCTGCTGCAGAATCACATCCTGATGGCGGTACACCCGCCGCTGCTGTACCTCGGCTACGTCGGAATGACCGTGCCGTTCGCGTTCGCCGTAGGGGCCATCGTCTCCCGGGAAGCCAACTCGAACGACTGGGCGATACTTTCCCGCCGCTGGATGCTCGCGGCATGGGCGTTTCTCACCGCCGCGATCATCGCCGGAATGTGGTGGTCGTACGAGGTGCTCGGGTGGGGCGGCTACTGGGCGTGGGATCCCGTCGAGAACGCGTCCTTTCTCCCATGGCTAACCGCCACCGCGTACCTCCACTCCGTGATGGTGCAGGAGCGGCGCAACATGCTGCGACTGTGGACGCTGAACCTGTGTGTGGCGACGTTCGTCCTCACGATCTTCGGCACGTTCCTCACGCGCTCGGGAATCCTCTCCTCGGTGCACGCGTTCACGACGGGCAACATCGGCTACTTCTTCCTCGCGTTCATCGCGATCGTGCTCGTGTCCACGCTGGTGCTGGTGGCCGGCAACTCGGAGCACATCCGCACGAAGGCGAACCTGGGCGGGGCGGCGTCGCGTGAGACGGTGTTCCTGCTGAACAATCTCTTCCTCACCGCGGTGATGCTGACGGTTCTGGTGGGGACGCTGTACCCGCTGGTCGCGGAAGCGCTGCGCGGCGTCAAGGTCAGCGTCGGCGAGCCGTTCTTCAACCGGATGACGATTCCGGCAATGGTTGCGCTGATCTTCCTCATGGGAGTAGGCCCGGCGCTCCCGTGGGGGAGCACAACCTGGACGGAAGCGCGCAGGCGGCTGCTGCCACCGCTGATCGCGGCGGCCGTGATGGGCGCCATCGCGATATTTGCGGGCGCGAGGGGAGTGTACGCGATTCTCGCGTTCGCGTTCGTCGGCTACGCAGCGGTCGGGAACCTCCGGGAATACTGGGTCGGCATGAAGGCGCGGCGGCGCGCGCACGGGGAAGGGTGGGGCACGGCTCTCGTGCGGCTCATCGGCGGCAACCGCCGGCGCTACGGCGGATACGTCGCGCACATCGGGATGCTGTTCGTCGCGCTGGGCGTAGCGGCATCGTCCACGTTCCGCTCCGAGCGCGAAGCCACCCTGGTGCCGGGGCAGACGCTCACGGTGGCGGGACACACTGTCCGGCTGAAGAACGTATGGGGGCGGGAGGAGCCGCAGCGCTCCGTGATCGGCGCGACGATGGACGTGCTTGGCAAAGACAGCACGGTTATCGGCACGATCCACCCGCGCATGAATTTCTATCGCGTGTCCGACGAGCCAGTGCCGACGCCGGACGTGCGTAGCAGCATCAAGGGCGATCTGTACGTCAATCTGATGGCGTTCGAGTCCAACGGCGCCAACGCGACGGTCAAGGTGATCGTCGAGCCGCTCGTGCCGTGGATCTGGTTCGGCGGATTCGTGATCGTAATCGGCGCGCTCATCGGAATGTTCCACGGCGGGCGTCGTCGCACCCCGCGCGCGCCTGAATCGCCGGAGCCAGCCGCGGCCGAAGAGCCGGTCCTGACCGGAGCCGGCGAGTGAACTGGAAGCGCGCCGCCATCGCCACGCTCGCCGCCGCGCCGGTGATAGCGCTGTTCGCGTTCGGCTTCACGCGCAACCCGAGCGAGATCCCTTCGCCGCTTCCGGGACGACCCGCGCCGCCATTCGCGCTGCCGGTCTTCGCCGCCGGCGAGCCGCCGCTGGCGCGCGAGGTCGGCGACACCGTCCGGCTCGGCGACCAAGCCGGCAAAGTGGTGGTCGTCAACTTCTGGGCGTCGTGGTGCCTCGCCTGCCGCGACGAGCACGCCGCGCTCAGCGAGACAGCCCGGGAGTACGCCGACAAGCCGGCGCAGTTCATCGGAGTCCTCTACCACGATCGTCCGGGCAACGGTCTTCGCTGGATCGAAGGCATGGGGGGCCAGAGTTACCCCTCCGTCACCGACGACCGGTCGCGCATGGCGATCGACTACGGCCTGTACGGCGTGCCGGAGACGTTCATCGTGGATCCCGGCGGCCGCATCGCGTACAAGCACATCGGCCCCGTCACGGCGAGCGTGTTGCGCTTCTGGATCGATTCTCTCGCGCCGGACCCGGCGCTCGATACGGTGCCCGCCGGATCCGGCCTGTGACACGACGGTCGCTCGTGACCACTGTGGCGGCGCTGCTCGTGTTCGCCGTGGGAGGCCAATCCCAGGACGCTCCGCGCACGGCGGCGCAGGAAGCCGCTGACGCAGACCTGGAGGCACGCACGACCGCGCTCGCTTCCACGCTGCGCTGCCCCGTGTGCCAAGGCGAATCCATCCAGGATTCCCCGGCCGATCTCGCGCAGGACATGCGCGCGCTCGTGCGCGAGCAGCTCCGCGCCGGCAAGACGCCGGAGGAAGTGAAAGCGTATTTCGTCGGCAGATACGGTGAATGGATTCTGCTCGAGCCCAAGATGAGCGGGCTCAACATCCTGCTGTATGTCTTTCCCGTGATACTCGTGCTCGGAGGACTGGCATTCGTAGTGGTGCTGGTCAGAAAGTGGAGCGCGTCCCAGCCAAATCCGGAGTAGCGCCAGAGATCATGACGAATCGAAAAGAAACAGCGGCAGGTGCCAGATATTGCACCGCCTGCGGTACCGAGCTCACGGCGGGCGCCCGATTCTGCCACCGTTGTGGAGCCGCGGTGGACGGGCAGCGCGTCGCCGCGCCCGCCGCGCCGGCCGCGCCCGGATTTTCGCGAGCGCTGCCGTGGAGCGTGCTCGCTCTCGCGCTGGTCGCGCTGATCGCGCTGGTGTTCGCACAGAACGACCTGCGTCCGGTGCCGCCAGACATGGGCTCGGCCCCACTCGGCGGCCCCATGGGCGGAGGCGTGCCGGACATCTCGAACATGTCTCCACAGGAGCGCGCCGACCGGCTGTTCAACCGCGTCATGAGCCTGGCGAGCGAGGGGAAAGCGGACAGCGCGGCGTTCTTTAGTCCCATGGCGCTCAGCGCGTTCGACGCGCTCGCGCCGCACAACGCCCATCAGCGGTACGACATCGGCCTGATCGCGCTGGTGTCAGGCCGTCCGGAGCTGGCCGCCGCGCAGGCCGACACGATTCTCACGCAGCGGCCCACACACCTGCTCGGGCTCGCGCTGGCCATCCGCGCAGCGGAGGCCCGCCGCGACGCGGCCGCGCGCACGGGATTTCAGCGGCGGCTGATCGCGGCCGAGCAGACCGAGCTGGCGACGGGCCTGCAGGAATACGGCGACCACAACTCGGACATCATCGAGGCCATCAGGGCAGCCCGGGCTCCGTAAGCCGTCGGGCCGCCGCGTCGCCGACTCGCACGCCGTCGCTCGCCGCGTCGGCGAACGCCACGCCCCGGAGTCCGTTCCCCGTGATGCTCAGTCCGGGTAGCGCGTCGATCGCCGTGGCGATCCTCGCGACGCGAGCGGAGTGCCCGATTTCGTACTGCGGTATCGCGCGCGGCCACCGCACGACATGCTCGAGCAATGGTGTGTCGCTGACGCCGTAGAGCTTCGCGACCTCGGCGCGCGCCAGCGCCGCGAGCTCGGATTCCGACAGTGCGCCGGCGTCCGGGTCCACGGCGCCCCCGAACATGGCGCGCACCAGCAAGTGGCCCACCGGGCCACGCTCCTCATAGAGATGAGTCTCCCATAGAGTGCCGAGCATGCGGAATCCTTCCCCGCGGGCAACGAGCATTCCGAAGCCGACGGGGAGCTTCGCCGCGGCCGCCGGCCCAAAGCCCAGTGCGACGACTCCAACCGGCGGGCATGCGATCCCGGCGAGCTCCGCCGCCATCTGCTCGTCGTGTGGCCTTAACAGCGGCGCCATCGCCCACGGCTCGCCGGCGAGAACCACCTCGTCCGCCGGAATCGATTCCATGTCTCCCTCGACGACAACGCTCCATCCGTCACCGGTGCGCCGCAGCGCGCGCACGCCGGCGTTGCATCGAACGGTGAATCCGCCGCGCTCGGCGAGAGCGCGCGGGAGCTGCTGCATTCCGTGGCGGAAAGAGGTGAGCGCGCCGGAGCTCGTGTTCCCGCGGCGCGCAATCATTCCGCGAATGACCGAGCCGTGCTCTTTCTCGAGCGCGGCCATTCGCGGAAACGCGGCGCGCAGCGATAGGCGTCGCGCGTCACCGGCGAAGATGCCGAGCGCCATCGGCAGTACCATCCGGTCGGCGACCTGCGCGCCGAGGCGACGCGCCGCGAAGCTCCACACTGATTCGTCGTCCTGGGACTCTCGTCTCCTCGGAATGAACGGCTCCGCCAGCATGCGCGCGGTGCCGACAGGGGAGAGAATTCCCTCGGTAACGAGCCCCACCGGATTCGGCACGACCCGGCGGATACGGCCGCTGCGATAGAGGAACCGCACCCCCGCAGCGCGATTCGCCGGAACGCGCTCGTGCGTGAGGCCGATTCCCTCGACCAGGCGATCCATCTCCGGTCGCCCGCTCAGGTAGCCCGACGGACCGCCCTCGACGAGCCATCCGTCGCGCGCGACACTGCTTGCCTTGCCTCCCACTTGTCCGCCGCGCTCCAGGACCAGCACTTCCAGTCCGCGGTGCGCGCGCACCGCCTCCTGGCGCGCCGCCCACGCCGCCGCCAGGCCGGAGATCCCGCCGCCGATGACGACGAGCCGGTGAGCTGTCACACCGTCCGGCTGAACACGGGGCGGGACTCGGCGTCGTGTCTTTCGCGCTGGTAGCGGTCGAAGCACATCGCAAGGTTGCGCACGAACAGCTCCCCAACCGGCGTCGCCTCGATCCGGCCGTAGCCGAGCTTCACCAGCCCTTCACGCTCATGGTCCGCGAGCAGCGCGAGATCGTCCGCGAAGTAGCTCGCGAAATCGAGATCGAACCGGCGGGAGATGTCGGCGGTTTCTACCCGGAAGTTGCACATCAGCTCATGAATCACCGCGCGCCGCACCTCGTCGTCGGCCGACCGCGTGACGCCGCGCATGACGGGAAGCTGGCCCGCGTGGATGCGCTCCTCGTACGTCGAGAGCTTCTTTTCGTTCTGCACGTATGCGCCGCGCACGTCGCCGATCGCGGAGATGCCGATGCCGAGCACGTCGTCACCGGGAATCACGGCGTATCCCTGGAAGTTTCGGCGCAGCCGCCCGTCGTACTTCGCGAGCGCGAGCTCGTCGTCGGGCCGCGCAAAGTGATCCATCCCGATCGGCTCGTACCCGGCGCGCAGGAACCGCTCACGCGCTATCGCGAACAACGCGATCTTGGTGCGCGCATCGGGGAGCTGGTCTTGCTCGATCTTCTTCTGGTGCCCGCGCACCCAGGGCACGAACGCAAAAGAGTAGACGGCGGCGCGATCGATGCCCAGCTCGATCACGGAGTTCACGGTGCGCTCAAAGCTCTCCGGAGTCTGCAACGGGAGGCCGTAGATGAGGTCCACGTTGATGCCGCGGAATCCGCGGCGGCGAGCGTGCTCGACAAGCGCGGCCGTCTGCTCGAGCGACTGCACCCGGTTGATGGACTCCTGCACCTCGGGCGTCAGGTCCTGCACGCCGAACGAGATGCGATTGAATCCCAAATCGGCCAGCGCGTCGATGTGATCCGTCGTCGTCACGCGCGGATCCGCCTCCAACGCCAGCTCGGCGCCGGGCGCGGGCCGGAAGTGTTGCAGCGTGTGGCCGAGGAGATCAGTGAGCTGCGCGGGGGAGAAGTACGTGGGCGTGCCTCCGCCCAGATGCAGCTGCGCGAACCGGCGCCGGTTGGGGAGTCGCTCGGCGAGCAACTCGACCTCGCGCTTCACCAGCTCCAGGTACGGCTCGGCGACGTCCCGGTGTTTCGTGATGATAACGTGACAGCCGCAGAACAGGCACCGCTGCTCACAGAAGGGCAGATGCATATACAGCGAGAGCGGCGCATCGCCCAGTTGGTCCGCCGCCGCCAGGCGCTCGACGTAGTCGTCGGTGCCGACGCCCTCGTGGAACTCAATTGCCGTGGGGTAGCTGGTGTATCGTGGGCCGGGGCGGTCGTGCCGCGCCAGCAGATCCGCGGTGACCTCGCGTCCGATCGGGCGCATGTCTTCACCGATGTCGAGCGCGCGCCCCGGAATGCTCATGACAGATTCTCCTCGTGCACCGTCGCGACAAGCGCGTGCACGCTCTCGATCGGAGTCTCCGGCATGATGCCGTGGCCGAGGTTCATGACGTGCCCGCGTGCGGGCATGCGCTCGAGCAGCGCGCGAGCGGCCTTGCGCGTCGGCTCCGGGCCGGCGAGCAGAACAGCCGGATCGAGGTTGCCTTGCAGCGCCTTCGCAGCCGGGAGTCGGGAGCGCAGCAAGGGAAGATCCTCCCGCCAATCAACCGCGAGCGCTTCGGAGCTGAGTGCCGCGTAGGCGTCCACGAGGTGTGGCGCATCCTGCACGAACATGATCCGCGGAACGCCGAGCGGATGCGTCTCGGCGAAGAATCGATTGAGGTGCGGCAGTACGAGCCGCGTCCAGTCGGCAAGCGAGAGTATCCCGCCCCACGTGTCGAACAACTGCACCGCGTCCGCGCCCGCGCGCACCTGGTCGGTGACGTAGCGAACAGCTAGCGTTGTGAGCTTGTCGAGCAGCGCGGCGAGCAGGCCTTCGTCGCGTGCCGCGAGGGCGCGGAGAGCAGGGAAGCCCGGGCTGCCGCGTCCCTGCACGAGATACGCGGCGAGCGACCACGGTGCGCCCGCGAAGCCGAGCAGCGCCGCGCGCCCGGCCAGCTCGCGCTTCACGATCCCGAGTGCCTGCATGACCTCCGGCGCAATCTCACCAGCTTGGGGGTCCGCGAGCGCTTCTACGTCACCCGCGGTGCGCACGGGCTTCGCGACCACGGGGCCGGGGTCGAACCGGACGGACAGGCCCAGCGCTCCGACGGGGCTCATCAGGTCGGCGAAGATGATGGCGCCGTCGAGCGGGAAGCGTGCCAGCGGCTGCAGCGTCACTTCGGCGGCCAGCGTGGCGCTGCCCGACAGTTCCTCGAAGCTGTGGCGCTCGCGCAGCGCGCGGTACTCGGGTAGGTAGCGCCCGGCCTGGCGCATCACCCACAGCGCTCTGCGATCTGTCGCTTCGCCGCGGAGCGTGCGGATGAGGCGATCGTTCATTGGGGGGCGTCCTCACCCGCGGCGACGAACCGGTAGCCGATGCCGCGCACGGTGTGGAAGAAGCGCGGCTGCTCCGGATCGGGCTCGAAGCGCTTGCGGAGGCGCCCGATGAAGTTGTCGATCGTGCGCGAGGAAGGCAGCACGTCGTCGCCCCACACCCGCTCGAGGATCTCGTCGCGCCACACGACCTCGCCTTCCCGCTCCACGAGCACCTTCAGTATCATCGCTTCCTTCTGGGTGAGGATCTGGTCGCGGCCGTCGAAGGAGCGCCCGCGGAAGCTGCGAAAGTCGAACTCGTTTCCACCGAAGCGCGCCACTGGCTCCAGTGCCGTCATCGCGTCGTAGCGCAGGCGGCGGCGCAGGATCGCTCCGACGCGCAGCAGCAGCTCCCGCAGCTGGAACGGCTTGGGGAGATAGTCGTCGCCACCGACTTCGAGCCCGCGAATGCGGTCACCGCCGCCGCCCTTCGCCGTGAGGAACAGGACGGGCGTGTCCCGCCCTTCGCGCCGCGCCGTCTGGCACACGGTGAACCCGTCCATTCCGGGAAGCATTACGTCGAGGATCACAAGACCGTACTCCTGCCGGCGGATCCTGTCGAGCGCTACGCCGCCGTCGCTCACTACCTCGACCGCGTACCCTTCGGCTTCGAGATTCTCGCGAATTCCGCGCGCGAGGTTGATCTCGTCCTCCACGACCAGGATCCGCGGCGTGTTGGCGCTCACTCGCGCCCCGCGGCCGAGGGCCAGGTCACGGTGAAGCGCGCACCGGCACCGGTGCCAGCGCTTTCCGCGGTCACGCGTCCGCCGTCGAGCTCCACATAGCGCGAGACCAGATAGAGGCCGAGCCCGGTCCCGCTGGCGCGGGCGGGTCCGCCGCCGTCCACGCGATAAAACTTCTCGAACAGGCGCGCCCCCTCTTGGGGGGGGAATCCCGCGCCGTCATCGCGCACTTCGAGCTGAACCCAAGCGTCGGCCTCGGAGCCGCGCACCGCGACTCGCCGCCCTCCGCTGGCCGCGCGAATTCCATTGTGCAGCAGGTTACGCAGCACTGTGCGAACGCCCTCCGGGTCCGCCCAGATCGCGAGAGACTCGGGGACGTCTGTCTGCAGCGTCACCTCCTGCTCCGCCGCCTGGTCGCTCAACTCGTCGACGACGAACCGCACCGACTCGGCTAGCGCGACGCGTTCCGGGGCAGAGCGCGTCTCCGTGGCAGACAGTCGCGACGCGTCGAGGATGTTGGCGATCATCCGCTGCAGGCGGCCAAGGTCGGCGAGCAGGCGCTGCACCAGCTCCGCGCGGCGCTGCGCCGGCGGATCGCGCATCGCCAGCGTCTCCACCGAGAGGCGCAGGCTCGCCAGCGGGCTCTGGAGCTCATGCGACACGGCGGCCAGGAAGTCCTCCTGACGATGCCGGAGTCGCGCCTGCTCCCGGAGGGTACGGTACACCACCGCCATTGCCGCGAGGAGAACTGCCAGGAAGAAGGCCCCTTCCCATGCGTACCGATTGAGTCGCCGAGATCGCGACGATTCAAGTCTGGCAAGGACGCTGGGCGCGATCTGTACCGTCGACGCGTCTGCCGACAACGCGATCTCCGGATAGATGAGCGCCACTTCCCGCCAGGCGATGCCCGAACGCAGCAATGCGCGAGCCGACCGTGCCTGCGTTTCGTACCCATCCCGCAGCTGTGCCTGCACGCGCGCGGTGTAACTCACCTCGTCGGCCATCCAGTACACGAGCTGCGCGCTGCACACGGCGAGCAGCACGATAAACCCCACCTGCAGCGGGCGCGGGGAATACCAGAGGCGGCGAAAGTCCCTCATGCGTGGCCTGCCGGCTGAGCAAGAGCTCGCGACAGCGCATCACGCAGCCCCACTAGGTGCGCCGGCTCGTGGGCGAGCGAGAGGAATCCCGCTTCGTACGCCGACGGCGCGAGAGCCACGCCGTCCGCGAGCAGTGAGTGAAAGAGCGGCCTATAACGCGCCGCCGCTATCGGGTTGATCGTGTCCGCCGACCGCGGCGGCTCGCCCGCCTGCAGCGACATCCAGAACAGCGAGCCCAGGCGCACCAGGCGCGCTGGGAACGGCGCGGACGCGAGCACCGGCGCGAGCAACGATTCCAACGCGCACCCGGTAGTTTCGAGCCGCGTCCAGCCATCCTCGCGCTCGAGAATCCGCAGCGTCGCGAGCCCCGCAGTCATCGCCACAGCGTTCCCCGAGAGCGTGCCCGCCTGGTACACGGCGCCTTCCGGCGCAAGCTGGCGCATCAAGTCGCGCCGGCCGCCGAACGCGCCAACGGGAAGCCCGCCGCCGATGACCTTTCCGAACGTCGCGAGATCCGGCGTGATACCGAGCACCTCGGCCGCGCCGCCCTTGGCGAGCCGGAACCCGCTGATGACTTCATCGAATATCAGGATCGCGCCCGTGCGCTCGGTCTCGCGGCGCAGCGTAGCTAGGAACTCGTGCCGCTGCAGCAGCAGTCCGTTGTTCGCCGGCACCGGCTCGATGATAACCGCGGCGATCTTGTCTCCTTCGTGCCGCAGCAGTTCTATGAGGCGTTGCTCGTCGTCCAGTGGCAACACGAGAGTCTCCGCCGTGAACGCGTCCGGCACGCCGGC
Organism: uncultured Gemmatimonadaceae bacterium; assembly: GCA_964350145.1. Classification (GTDB taxonomy): domain Bacteria; phylum Gemmatimonadota; class Gemmatimonadetes; order Gemmatimonadales; family Gemmatimonadaceae; genus JACDCY01. The sequence continues at coordinate 44,704 of CAYGJL010000007.1, read as the reverse complement.
CGACGAGGGCCGGCCGAACGTGACCAGCCCGGAACCCGCGGCGACGAGCAGGTGATCGGCGTGTCCGTGGTAGCAGCCTGAGAATTTCACAATCTTGTCGCGGCCCGTAGCACCACGGGCAAGGCGGATCGCGCTCATCGTTGCTTCGGTGCCGGACGACACGAACCGCACCTGATCGAGCCCCGGGTACGCTGCGACGATCCACTCGGCCAATTCGATCTCGGGTTCGCACGGCGCTCCGAACGAGGTGCCCCGGGCCACCGCGCTCGCGATCGCCTGCCGCACCTCGGAATGCGCGTGCCCGAGAATCAGTGGGCCCCACGAGCAGACGAAGTCGGTGTACCGCCGGCCATCCACATCCTCGAACTCCGCGCCGGCGCCCGAGCGCACCACGAGTGGGGTTCCCCCGACAGCGTTAAAAGCGCGCACGGGCGAACTCACCCCTCCGGGCATGACGCGCTCGGCGCGCGCCATCCACGCTGTGGACAGCGGACCCGCGCTCATAACCACCCCTTCGCGAGCGCTTCCCGCGCATGATACGTGATGATCGTGTCGGCCCCGGCGCGGACCATTGCCTGAAGGTTCTCGCGCACGATCGCTCCCTCGTCGAGCCAGCCCCGTTCCGCTGCCGCCTTCACGGCGGAGTACTCGCCGGAAACGTTGTAGGCAGCGAGCGGCAGCGCCGATGCTTCGCGGACGCGGCGGATCACATCGAGATAAGCAAGCGCCGGCTTTACCATCAGCATGTCCGCCCCCTCCGCTTCGTCGAGCCGCGCTTCGCGTACGGCCTCGGCGGCGTTGCGCGGATCCATCTGGTAGCCCCGCCGGTCGCCATGGTGCGGCGACGAATCGGCGGCGTCGCGAAATGGGCCGTAGTACGCCGACGCGTATTTCACGGCGTACGACAGGATACCGACGTCACTCTGCCCCTGCCGATCGAGCGCGTCGCGGATGGCCGCCACCCGTCCATCCATCATGTCCGACGGCGCCACCATGTCCGCGCCGGCTTCCGCATGGACGAGTGCCATTGCCGCGATCGGCCCGAGGGACCGGTCGTTGTCCACTGCACCGTTCAGCAGAATTCCGCAGTGGCCGTGATCGGTATACGCGCACAAGCACACGTCGGTGAAGACGACGATGTCGTGGCCGAGTGCGCCGCGCAGCGCTCGAATCGCCGTCGGAACCGTGCCCTCGGGGTCGCGCGCACTGCTCCCGTCTGCGTCTTTGGTGCCGTCGCGAGGCACACCGAAGAGGAGCACCGCCCTTACCCCCAAGCGCAGATCGGACTCTACCGTTCGCACCAGATCGTCCACGCCGAGCCGCGAGATGCCGGGCATCGACGGAATTGGCTCAACGCCAGCGGTCGATGGCAAGACAAAATGCGGCATGATCAACTGCGACGCGCTCACGTGCGTTTCGGCGACGAGATCGCGGAGCGCGGCACTACGACGCAGGCGGCGTGGGCGCACGCGACCGGGTCGTGCCAGATCGGGTTCCTTCACGCGAATGCCTCGATGGAGACGTCGTGCCACGCCGCTTCCGCAACCGCGTCAGGGTCGTCGCCGGTGACTTCGGCACGCGTGACCGTGCCATCGCTTCGGCCGAGCGCCACGATCAAGCGCAGCGCCCCCGTAGGCAGCGTCTCGCACCACGCGCCGAACGGCAACGTGCATCCTCCATCGGCAAACGCCAGCGCTGCGCGTTCTGCGCGTAAGGTGCGCGCGGTGCGCGCGTCGTCGATCGCGGCCACCGCGTCGCGAACCGCCGACCCATGCGCCCGCACTTGAACCGCGATCGCACCCTGCGCCGGCGCCGGAACGAAGGTCGCCGGATCGAGGCGGGTGCGCACGATGTCGCCAGGGACGAGCAGCGCCTCAACGTCCGCCGCGCGCTCGAGCCGCGCCAGGCCGGCCGCGGCAAGGACGATCGCGTCGAATCGTCCCTCCGAGAGTGCGCGCACTCTCGTCGGCACGTTGCCGCGCAGCATGCCAACGTCGAGGTCGGGACGCAGCGAACGGAGCAGCGCTTGGCGGCGAGCCGCCGAGGTGCCGACGCGGGCACCATCCCGCAAGGGCAGCGTGCTGCGCTCCGCGGCCGAGGCGTCCGGCCTGGCGAGCAGCACATCCGCCGCGTCCAGCCGCTCCGGCACCGCCGCGATCATGAGTTCATCAGGGCTCCGCGACGGCAGGTCCTTGTAAGAGTGAACCGCAAGGTCCACGTGCCCATCGAGCAGCGCGGCTTCGATCTCTCTCACGAAGATCCCGAAAGCGCCCACGTCGGTAAACCCGCGATCCGTCACTCGATCGCCTTCGGTGGAAATGATGGTGATCTCCGTGGAATGCCCATGGGCTTCGAGCAGGCGCGCGACGTTCGCTGCCTGCGCGCGCGCGAGTGCTGACCCGCGCGTGCCGATGCGCAGCTTCACGATTTGTCTCCCACCGGTTCGAAGAATCCCGCACCCGCGCGCTCCATCGCCGCGTGCAGCTCTCGAGCGAGATCGGGCTCGCTATTCTGGAAGAAGGCTTGCACCGCGGAGGGTCCCGCCTGGAACGCCAGATCGCGCAAGCCCACCGAGGGCACATGCGCGAAACGCCGCGCGAGGGTCTCCGCCCACCGGCGAATAGAATCGCGCTCCTGCTCGCCCAGCCCGGCGAGGTCACGCTCGAATAGCCGCTCCACTCCCTCCAGCGCCGTGCGCTGGTAGCGCAGGCGCATTTGCGCGATCATCGGGCCGATCAGCCGCTCCTCGGCGTGACGCCGGAGGTCGGTGAGCGCCTCGTCCACGATCGCCCGCGCGTCCGCGAACTCGAGCAGGATCCGTCCATGGTCGGCGGCGGCTTCATCGCTGATGTCGTCCATCCCCAGCCGCGGCACGTCGGCGGCGCAGGCGTCTTCGGGCGCGACGTTCGCCGGCACGCCCAGGTCCACGACCAGCGGAGCTTCGCCCGAGGAAGCACGCGCGGCCAGCCGCTCGAGATCACCGCGCGAGAGCACCGGCTCGCGCGCGCCCGTTGCGACTACCACGGCTTCGACATCGTCCGGGGCGGAGCGGAATTCCTCGAGCGCGCGGCTCTCGCCACCGACGTCTGCGGCCAGGATTCGGGCTCGCTCCGGGGTCCGGTTGACGATGATGACGCGGGTGCCGGCCGCCGCGAGAGAGCGCGCGCACTGCTCGGTCATCGGCGATACCCCGATCAGCGCGACACTGCCCGGCGTACGCTCGATGCGCTCCTGTACGTGCCGCAGCGCTATCTCCGCGAGCGACACCCTCCCGATGCGACCTTCGGTGACCGGGCGCACGCGCTTGGCCACCTTCAAGGCCTCGGCGAATACTGTATCGAGTCGTGGGCCGAGCAGCCCGAGCGCCCGCGAATGCTCCACCGCTTCACGGACCTGTCCGGTGACCTCGCTCTCGCCGATGCGGGCGGAGTCGAGTCCGGCGGTCATCAGAAAGAGGTGCTCCGCCGCTCCCTCGCCCTGCCAGACGCGGAGCGTCTGCTCCGCTTCGCCCGGGTGCGGCTCTCTTCCAGCCAGTGCGGCGAAGACCTTGCGCCGGCACGCCGCCAGTGGCGTGCCGGCGTCGATCGCGAACGCGACCTCCACGCGGTTGCACGTCGCCACGTATACGAGCTCGCGGACCCCGAGCGCCACGGCGAGCTGCGGAACCCGCTCCGCCCGCTCCTCGCGGGGGATCGTAAAAGCGCCGAGTACGTCGGACCGACGATGTCGCCACGAAATTCCAACTACGCCTATGCGATGCATGCGCCGCTCCATCCAGCGGTTCGAAGCAGAGAGAAGGGAATCGCCTGGGCACATTGTACCGCGCGCCGGCCGCCCTGTGTCACAGTCTCGTCATGGCCGCGCAATTTCCGCGAAAATCCGACACGCAGGTCGGCGGATCCCTGACGGCGTCAGTCGGCGGCCAGCGCCGCGACTGCATCCAGGAACGCGGGCTCGGCAGCTACCGAGCCGACGCGGACAAAATGCTCGCCCCCTGCCTGCACGAAGGACTCGCGTCCGCGGATGCCGATCTCCTCGATCGTCTCCAACCCATCTGTGACGAATCCGGGCGTGATGACCGCGACGCTACGCACGCCCCGTCGCGGCAGCTCCTCGAGAATGGTCGCCGTCGCCGGCTTGAGCCATGGCTCGGGACCGAACACCGATTGATATGCCAGCGTGGCCCGGTCGCGGGGCCAGTCGATCGCTTCCAGGAAAGCGCGCGTCGTCGCTTCGCAGTCCCGCACATACATGCCGCCTTCGCGCCGATCATACCGAACCGGTATCCCATGGAACGAGACGACGATGTGCTCGACTTCGTGGCCCGCCTCCCGCAGCGCGCGGTGCCATTGCTCTGCCATGGCGCGCACGTAGCCCGGGTCGTCCGGCGGCATGAGCCGCTCGACGACGCGGTCCGCGATTTCGTTGCGAGCGGCTGCTTCACGGGCGCGAAGGAACGCCGTGCCCGTCGTTGCATCCGTGCGCTGCGGAAAGAGCGGACACACTATCACCGGGCCCGTGCTGTCCCGGGCCAGCCGCCGCATCACAGTGTCGAGCGACGGCTCCCCATACCGGTAGGCCGCGCTCGCGTGGAAACGGCCGCCCGAGCGCTCCCGTACGCCGGCCACGATCGCTTCGGTCTCGACTCGCAGCGGCGAGCCGCCCGGACTCCAGATGGACTCGTACTGCTCGGCCACGCGTGCCGGGCGCTTGCGGAGCACTATGCCACGCAGGATCGGCTGCCAGACGAACCGCGGCCAGTCTACCACCGCCGGATCGCTAAGGAACTCGTCCAGGAACTCGCGCACCGCGGCCGCCGTCGGCTCACGGGGAGTCCCCAGGTTAACGAGTACGAGCTGAGTCGCGTCGCGAGTCGTCACGCTGGCCAAGTTAACCACCGCGACGCACGCAACGGGCGGAACGATAGTGAGTCAATTCCGGTGACGTTCACCTGTGATTGCGGATTGAGGACCCAGGACCCTTGCGGCCTCAGGACCAAGAGCCATCGCGGATCGGCGATTTATCGAGGACTGAGGATGGGAAACACTGCGGGGAAGACGAGGACCGACCGGCGGAATGCTTCTCTCCTCAGTCCTCGGTCCTCACTTAATCGTCGATCGTCGATTGTAGTTAGTCCTGAGGCCGCAAGGGTCCTGAGTCCTCAGTCCGCAGTCGCAAGACAACATGACGAAACTGACCCACCACGGGCGGAACGGCGGTCGGCATGGATCAGGCATTCACCTACTCTCGTTGCAGGTTATCCCGATTGTAGCTTTGCCCCCGCTCGAGCTTCCTTAACGCGACATCGACGCGCGTCGAGGAGGCAGGAACATGAAGTCCGGACATCGGCCTCAGCCGGTGATCGACGGCAGGGAAACGCGGCACTTGGTCGAGGCAGGCATCGACCACGGTTCGCCATTCGTTTCCCGGGAACGCGCGCTTCGCAGGTGTCATTTCCCGCCTTTTTTTGTGTGACAATTCCCTGAGCGCGGAGACGCCTTTCATGAACACCAGGCATTTTGTGACCCCGGCTGCGGCCCTGCTGCTGGCTGCCGCTTTCGCAGCGGCGTGCAACGGTGACGACGCCACGGGACCAGAGCTTGCTGGCGCTAACTTCACCTCGGTCCAGAAAGTTCTTACCGAGGACTGCGGCTCCTGTCACGGCGCGTCCTCGGGGCGGTTCTTTGTGGTGACGATGGATTCCGCTCAGCTGCAGCAGTCGGGACTCGTGGACCCGGCAAACCCTGCGCAGAGCCTGCTCGTGCTCAAGCCGTTGAACACAACCCCGCACGGCGGCGGCGCGGTGGCGAGTTATTCCGAAGGCGACCAGACGCTCGTGATGGACTGGATAGCGAAACTCCCGCCGGCAGCGCCGAGCGTGCTCGAGGCGATCAAGGTGGGCGCTGGCACCTCGATACCAGTCCCGACGGTCGACGGCTTTTTCGATCCGGCCTGGAATCAGGCGGCCCGGGTGCGTCTCCGCATCGCTGATGGCTGGGGCGACGCGGAATTCGTGACGATCCAGGCGGCATACGACGCAACCTATCTCTACATGGTGATCTCCTGGGACGACGACAAGGCGAGTGTCCGGCGTCAGCCCTGGGTCAAGCAGGCCGACGGGACGTGGAAGAAGCTCGCCGGGAAGAGCCCGGTGCCGGCTGCAGGGGTGACCTGGGCGTCGTACATGGGAGGGGCGTTCGACGAGGAAGACCCCGCACGGTTCAACTACGAGGACAAGCTGTCGGTCATCTGGAACACATACGGCCCCACCACGGTCGCCGGCTTCGACCAGAGCGGGTGCGCGGTGATCTGCCACGATCCTGCCAAGGGCAACGCACCCGGAACGACCTACGACTACACGACGCAGCAGCAGGGGGCAAAGATGTACACCAGCAATCCAGGGGAGATCGCCGACATGTGGCACTGGAAGTTGATCCGCGGCAACCAGCACGCCAAGGCGGACGATCAATACGTACGCTACTGGGTTCCCGGACCGACCGGAGCGGGCAACGGCGGTCGTGCCAGTGATGACGGCGACGGCGGCTACTCCGACAATCTCGCTACGGCCGGGGCGCCAACTTACCGGGGCTCGAGCAACAGCGCTCCACCCTACTACATCTTCGACAGCCAGAAGGTGCTCCTCACTACGGCCGCGCTCAACGCGCTGGCGGTGGGCACGGAGATCCCCGGCATCATCACGAAAGGCCCGGGCGGTTTCCGCGCGGACGTGGACGCGAAGGGCCTGCACAACACCGGCACTTGGGCCGTCGAGTTCCGCCGGAGGCTGGTCACCGGCGACGTCAACGACGTGCAATTCGACAACATGACGAGGCAGTACTCGTTCGGCGTGGCGATCTTCGACAACGCGCAGATCGAGCACCGTTACTCACCGATGGTTGCCAGGCTGGCGTTCAAGCCCTGAGTCACGCCGACACCGCGCAGTAAAGAGCCCCCGCCCGGATCGTCCGGGCGGGGGCTTCTCTCATGCTGGCGTCGGCGAGCCTATCGTTGAAGCGGCATCACGCTACTCGTGGCGCGGCGGTAGGTTCGCCGGAGCGGCGATTTCGGCCGTGACACCGGCTCCACCGTTCTTCGGTACGTGCCCGGCGGCACCCATGAGCCCCATCAGCGACGGCACGTTCAGCGAGTCGGCCAGGCCCGACGGGACGACCATGAGCGAGCCGCGCTTCACGATGCTCTCGTACAGCATGTTCATCGCGCGCAGATTCATTGCGGCCGGGTGATCGCGGTAAGCGTCGGCGGCTTCCACGAACTTGTGGGCGATCTCCGTTTCCGCGGTTCCGAGAATGATGCGCGCCTGCCGCTCCCGCTCCGCCTGCGCCTGCCGTGACATAGCGTCCTCGAGCGCGGCTGGAATGATGACGTCGCGGATCTCGACCGACTGTACCTGGATTCCCCAGTTCTGCATTTTTTCCTCGAGCGCGAGCTTGAGTCCATGGCCGAGCTCGACTCTCGACTGGATCAGCTCCGCCAGGTCGTGCTTGCCGATCGCGTCGCGCAGCGCCGTCTGCGCGGAGAGGATTACGGCCTCGTCGTAGTCCTGCACCTCGAGCGCGGCCCGTTCGGCGTCGCGCACGATCCAGAAGGCGATGGCGTCCACGTTCACCGGCACTGTGTCCCGCGTCAGGCACGATTCCGCGCCGAACGCGGTGGTCCGGATACGCTGGTCGATGACGTACGCCACGCGGTCGAGGATCGGCAGGATGCCGAAGTACCCGGGCCCGCGCAGCCCGCGATAGCGCCCGAGGCGCATGAGCACCGCGCGCTCCCATTGGTCCGTGTACTTGATGGAAGCGGCGAAGAACATCCACACGCCGACTCCGGCGATGGCCACGAGTGGGAGCGGTGCGCCGACGAGAAAGAGCGCGCCGGCCACACCCGCGCCCGCGATCAGGCCCGCGGCCAGCGCGGCGATCGAGTAGCGGGTGTCGTTCGGAGAATGACTGGTCATTTCACTACCTCACTAGAAAAGGTCGACTGACGTCAAAGCCAGCCGTTACCGCGTGCGTACGGGCCGGACATCCGGCCGTGGCGGGCGCGAGCTGCGTGGACGCACGATCGTCGGCACGCGCGCATCGCGGACGTAGGGACTGCGAACCTCGCCGAGCTCGATCGGCAGCGCGACACGCACGAGCACTGTGAGAACGAACATGCCGAGCGCCCAGATGCCGGCCGTGACGCCGAGCTCGACGAGGCTCGGAGTGTACTCGACGATCTCACCGAGTGGCGACGGGATGAACCCGGGTACTACCAGGCCGAGGCCTTTCTCCACCCATATGCTGACGAACAGCACCGCGCAGGCGAGCATCAGCCAGTGCGTGTTCCGCCTGATCGGGTGGATCATGAGGGCGATCGTCGCGATCGCGTTGAGCGTTATCGCTGTCCAGATCCACGGCACGAGAGCGTTGTGTCCGTCGAGGCCGAAGAAGAGGTAGCGCGCGTTGATGCCGTGGTGCGTCGGCGAGTAGAACTTGTAGAACAGCTCCGAGCCCAACATCACGAGGTTGATCTGCGCGGCGACAGTGGTGACCAGCGCGAGTTTGGAGAACACGCCGTCGCCGATCTCGTACTTCGTCTCGCGGCGGATCCACCAGAGCAGGAGGATCACGAACGCGGGCCCGGCCGTGAACGCCGACGCGAGGAAGCGCGGCCCCAGCAGGGCGGTGTTCCAGAACGGGCGCGCGGGCAGCCCGGCGAGCAGGAACGCCGTCACCAGGTGGATGCTCACCGCCCACATGACGGCGACGTACATCCAGGGGATGTACTTCTTCTTGTCCGGCTGCCGGCCGGAGTAGCGGCTGTACAGTATGTAAAAGGGAATCGCCAGGTTGAGCACGAGGTACCCGTTCAGCACCAGCACGTCCCACGCGAGCAGCGAGCGCGGCCAGTTGAGAAACCCGATCCCGGGCATCAGATGCCAGCCGCCCAGCGGGTTGCCGATGTCCACCACCACGAACGCGAGACACATCACCAGGGCGGCGACGGCCACGGCTTCCGCCATGAGCACCGCGCGGCTGAAGTCCACGTCGCGCAGGATGTACGCGGGGAGCACCAGCATCATTGCCGCCGCCGCGAGCCCGACGAGGAAGGTGAAGTTCGAGATGTACAGCCCCCAGCTCACGTGATCGTTCATGCCCGTCACGCCGAGCCCGTAGCGCAGCTGTACCGAGTACGCGAACGCCCCCACGAGCATGATGATGGTGAGCGTGCCCATCCACACGTGATACCGCCGGCTCCCGGAGGTAGCCGAGTCCAGCGCGGTCAGCAGAAACGGTCGCAGGTGCAAGGTCGCCTCAGTCGGTGAAGTACCAGAAGCGCGGCTCTGTCTTCAGATCTTCCTTCAGGCGGAACACGCGCTTGTTCGCCAGCACCCAGCGGATCTCCGAGTCCGGATCCAGCAGATTGCCGAACACGCGCGCTCCCGTCGGACATGCCTCGACGCACGCCGGGAGCTGGCCCTTGCGAGTGCGATGAATGCAGAAGTGGCACTTCTCCACGACGCCCGTCTTGCGTGCCCGGTTGCCGAGGTAGTGCTGATTCGTATTCACCTCGGCGACCGGTACGTCCGGCTCACTCCAGTTGAACCGGCGCGCCCAGTAGGGGCACGCTGCCATGCAGTAGCGGCAGCCGATGCACCAGTCGTAGTCCACGACGGTGATGCCGTCCGGCTCCTGCCATGTCGCGCCCACGGGACACACCTTCACGCACGGCGGGTCGGCGCACTGGAAGCACTGCGTTCCCATGTAGAAGTGACCATCGGCGGGCACCTCGTGCTGGAACGTCGCGTCGGCATGATCGAGGTCGATCACGCCGTCCTCCATCTCGAAGATGCGGATGTACTGGGTGGCGGCGCGGCGGTCGAGATTGTTCTCGTTGATGCACGCTTCGATGCAGCTCCGGAATCCCTGGCATTTCGAGATGTTGAAGGCGTAGCCGAACACCACGCCGGGCTGCGCGCCCGTGGACTGGATCGTCACGTCGGCGCCGCTCTTCAGCTCCGCGAGCCGCTCGAGCCGCGCGATCGTGTCGGCCTTCTCCGTCTCCGTCATCGTCCGGTAGTTGCCCTTGATGTACTCGCGCCAAGCGAGCAGCCTGACCTCCTTCGATTCGGCCGACATCCCGCTGGCGGGCGCGCAGGCGGCCACGGCGCTGGCGCCGGCTGCCGCTCCGCCGAGCAGAATCCCCAGCGCGCGCCGCCGGTCCACGCGCTTCTGCATGAGAGTCTGCTCCGTGGTGTCGGGCATGGCGTCCCCGGTCTGGTCGAAGGTCATCGTCCCTGGCCCCGGAGTCGCTCGATGCGTGGAGCGCGGAAGGGGATGCGCGGCTCGAGCGCCGGCTGGTGCGGATCGTGGCAGTCGGCGCAGCCCATCAGCACGCGGCGGCCCTGCCACCCGTCGAGGCGCTTGCCGTGCGCGCCAGCCGCCCACGCATCGGCCTGCGAGAAGTGGCACTGCGCGCACAACCGGTAGGTGTGGTCGAGGGTGGCGCGCTCGCCGCTCTTGAGCGCGAGCAGCTCCACGTTGTCCGCGGAGTGGCAGGTGGAGCACGTCCCGCCGGTCTGCCGCGGATGCACCGCCTCGATGTTCTGGTGCGCGTCAGGGACACGCTCGTCGGCCAGCACGATGCGCCGTCCGAGATGACACGACGTGCACGGGTATTGACCGAGATCGGCGGCGCGCGAGCGGAGCGACGTTCGCAGGGTGATCTGGCCGAACCTGCGCGCCATGGCCGACGCGGGATCGCCCGTGCGCAGCGCGACCTCGAATGGCAGCCCGCCCGGGCCCTGCCAGAGATCCACCGGCGCGGTCGGGACGGTCCCGAGCGCGCCCGGCTCGACGGCGGTATCGCGGCGCGCAACCACCGTCGTATCCGTTCGCGCGCGTTCCGCGTCGGCGACGGGGGCGCCCGCGGGCGTGCCGAGCTCCGAGCGGTCGTCCTCCGCCGTGCGCTCGCGGCCGCGGCAGGCGAGGCTCGCCGTGAGCAGCGCGACGCCCGCGAGCGTCGTGATGATCCGGCCGTGTCTCACGAGGTTCCTTCCGATCGAGATCCGGCGGCGCGCACGGGCCGGACGAATTCGCTGCTCGCAGCGTCCTGGCGCAGGTGACATTGCTTGCAGTCGGCCCGCTCCGGGTGCGTCGTCCGGATCTCCTGCACGGCTGAAGGCGCCGCGTGGCACGAGAGACAGTTGCCGCGAAATTCCAGCGGGTGCGGAATCGGCGGCGGCCCGCTCGCGGAGGAGCGTTGCGCCAGTCGCGGCCAGGCAATCGGTCTCCAGTTCACAGTCGCTTCCGTCCAGCGTCCCGCTTCGGGAGTGTGGCACTGGCGGCAGCGCGCGCTCGGATCCGTGGACGGCAGCGCGATCGCCATCAGCTGACCGTCGCCAACGTGGCATTGCAGGCACGCGCCCATCTCCGGGTGCGGGGTGATCGGGACGTACGCGCCGAACCGCTGCGAATATCCGCCGCGCTCGTGACATGTGTTGCAGCCGCCGTTCTGGAATTCATCGGGCGAGAGTCCGTGCGGAATTCGCGGCGGCGCACCCGGGTACGCGCGCAGGTTGCGCCAAGTCGCGAGTGTGCGCGGGTGGGCCGATCGTCGCAGCTCCGAGCCGGGATCGATCGCCAGGACGCCGGCGTGCGTGCGAAACACATCCGCTTCGGCGGCGATCGGCGGCTCTCCGGCCGTGAATAGCGCCGCGGACACGCGCGGTCCCTCGGCCGCTCGTCTCGCCGTGGCGTCTCCGAACGCGACGACGATCGCCGCGATCGCGACCACCGCCGACGCGATCAGGAGCACCCGGGCGGCGACTCCCCGCGGCTGGTCGTAGCGCCGGCTCACGCACCATTCCTTCCGCCCAGTCGCTCGACGCGCACCGCGCAGATTGTCGTGTCCGGCTGGCCCGACAAAGGACAGAATGCGTCCAGCATCAGCTCGCTGACAGGTACGGCTTCGTCGAAGGACGGCACGAAGAGCTTGCCGCGGGGCGGTCGCGAGCGATAATCGATGCGCGCTTCGATGGTGAGCGAGCCGCGGCGGCTCACCAGTCGCACCATCTCGCGATTCGTGATTCCCAGCCGCCGCGCGTCTTCGCGATTCATTTCGAGGTACGCTCGCGGCACGGACCGGTGCAGCGTCGGGATGCGGCGGGTCATGACGCCGGTATTCGAGTGCTCGAGCACGGCGCCGACCGTGAGCCAGAACGGATACGTCTGGTCCGGCGATTCCGCGGGCGGCTCGTGCGGGCGCAGCCAGATCCAGGCTCTGTGATCCGCGTGGCCGTAGAAGTCGAAGCCCCCGCGCGCCCGGTCCGCGGATGGGTCGTGCGCGGCGTTGTACCGCCACTTCGTCTCGCGGCCGCCGACGAACGGCCAGATGACGCCCGGGCGCGCGCGCAGCTCGGACATGGAGGGAAGCGCGCTGCTCGGCTGGTCGTGAAACCTGCGATACTCTTCCCAGATGTCCGCGACGTGCTCGCGCCTGTCCCACGGGAAGAGGCGCGTGAACCCCATCCGGCGCGCAACTTCGATCATCTGCCACGCTGGGCTCATCGAATCGCCCGGCGGAGCGACTAGCTGCGCGAAGTGCTGCGCTCTCCGCTCGCCGTTCCCGAAAATGCCCTCGCGCTCCAGCCACATCGCCGCGGGGAGAACGACGTCGGCGACGTCCGTGGTGGGCGTGGGGTACGATTCCGACACAACGATGAACCGGTCTTCCTTGCCGGCGGCGCGCCGGTACCTGCTAAGATTCGGAAGGCTCACCATCGGATTGGTGCCCTGTATCCAGAGACAGCGGATGTCGCCTCGGTCGAGCGCGCGGAACATCGGCAGCGCGCTGCGGGCGGGGCGGGGGGCGATGGCGTCGGCCGAAACGCCCCAGATCGCGGCTGCTCTGCGGCGGTCGTCCGCGCTCGACACCACGCCGCGCGGCAGGGTGTGGGTCAGCGAGCCAGCGTCGTGGACGGCGTTGCACCCGCTGGGCTGGCCGGTGAGGCACAGCGCGGCGTTGCCGGGCGAAGCGATCTTGCCGACGAGCAGATGAATGTTGTACAGGAGGTTGTTCAGCCACGTGCCGCGCGAATGCCTGCTCACCTCGGCGCCCCACACGGTCATCACCTTGCGAGCGCGATCGCCGTACAGGGTGGCAAGCCAGCGCACGTCATCCGCGCTCAGCCCGGAGAGCTGCTGCGCGCGCTCCGCGGTGTACGGCGCGAGAAACTCCTCGTAGTCGCCCCGGTCCGCAGGCGTTGCCGCGTCGGCGACGAGGGCGTCATCGGTGAGCCCGTGACCGATGCCGGTCTTGCCGCGCTTGAACGCGACGTGTCGGTCCACGAACTCACGATTGACCCATTTCCGCGCGATGATCTCGCGGCAGATCGCGTTGGCGAGCGCCAGCCCCGAGTGCGGCGTGTGCAGGAGCGAGCGGTCGGCGGCGTAGCTGGTGCGCGTGGTGCGGGTAGTGAGGTCCACGATTCGAACCGAGCGGTCGCGCCGGCGGCGGTCGAGCATGCGGGAGAAGAGGACGGGATCCGTCTCGGCGAGATTGATGTCCCACAGGATGAAGACGTCGGCGTGGTCCACGTCCTCGTAACAACCCACGGCTCCGTCGAGACCGAAACTGGTCTCGAGGCCCGCCATCGCTGCCGCCGCATGCAGCCGCGAGCTCGACTCCACGTTGTTGGTGCCGATCCCGGCCTTGAATAGCTTGGACGCGACGTACGCGTCCGTGATGCTCCACTGGGCGGAGCCGTAGATCGCGACGCTGTCCTTGCCGTGTTGCTCGATCGTCTCGCGCAGACGTTGCGCGACCAGGTCAAGCGCCTCGCTCATCGGCGCGTTTTCGAATCCGCGTCCTCGCCGGATCCTGGCGCGAGTGAGGCGATCGCGGCCATACAACGCCTGGACCGAGTAATATCCTTTCGCGCACGCTAGTCCCTTGCCGACGGGCGAGCCCGGGTCGCCCTTGACCGCGCCCGCGCGGCCGGCTTCGACGGCGACCAGCAGCCCGCAGCCGACGCCGCACATCGCGCACGGCGTCTTGCGCCAGTCCACGGCGGATGCCACGGTCGGAGCGAACCCCACAGGCGCGGGCAGCAGCGTGCGCGGCGCCAGCGCCGACCCGGCCGTGGCGGCCGAGACGGCGGCGATTCCTTTGAGGAACTCTCTCCGTTCGACCTTTCTCATCGCGCGCCCTGGTTGGAGGCGGGCGGCCGCGGACGAGCGCATTGCCGCAGCCGGTGCACGTGGCCCCATGGATAGCTCTTGAGCGCGCGTGTTGGGAATCATCCAATTCCCGATATGTGCGGTCCGATCTCCCGACACCAGCAGGGAGGATTGCCGACACAGCTAAGGGGAATTCCTGACTTTCACGGTTCTTGCGCGGTGCCCATTTTTGAGTTGTTGTAATGAGTGGTCCAACTGGCGTGTCATCCCGGGGGTCCTGCTGATGAGTCACCTTATGCGCAGTCTTCTATCAACGCTCAGGCGCATTCCCTCTGTTCATTCGCTCGCTGCAGGTGTCTTCGTTCTCGCGGCCATCGCCGGCTGCTCCGGCGACTCGGTGGTCTTCCGCGATCGAGCGCCGTTCAATCCGCCGCCCGATGCCGCGTCCGGCTTCCTCGGCTACTACGACGCGGGTGCGAAGCAGACGACTTGCGGCAACTGCCACTCCGGCTTCCAGGCGAGCTGGGTGACCACCGCGCACGCCAGCGCGCACGCCACGCTCGAGGCTTCTTCAGCGAAGCAGGACTTCTGCTACAGCTGCCACACCGTGACCGGCAAGGGGAATTCGGTGGGCGGTACCACGTCCGGATACGATAAGGTGAAGGTGGACACGTACAACGACGTTCAGTGCGAGAGCTGCCATGGCCCCGGCCTGCAGCACGTCGAAGGCGTGAGCCAGGGAACGCTCATACGGCCGCTCGCTAAGGTCGGCATGGCCGGCAGCGGTAACTGCGGCGACTGCCATTCCGGAGTACACCAGCCGTTCGCGGAGGAGTGGAAGGAATCGCGACACGCCTTTGTCGACCCTTCGCGCGCGTCCAGGGAAAGCTGCGCTGGCTGTCATGACGGACGCGGCGCGCTGGCGCGCTTTGGCGAAGATGGGAACTACCAGGAGAAGGATCTGGCGACGGGAGCCCAGCCTACGACTTGCGCTGTATGCCACGACCCGCACGGCTCGACCAATGCGAAGCAGCTGCGGTTTTCGATCAGCGCGGCGGATCCCGAGTTGAACCTCTGCATGCGTTGTCACATGCGGGTCGCCGTGCCGGAGCTGACTGGTTACGCCGCCACCCGACCACACGCCCCGCAAGGCGCCGTGCTGCTCGGCTTTGCCGGCTGGCGGCCCCCGGGCTTCCAGTACGACACGGCGCGGATCTTCGGGTCGCACGCTACGACCAAGAATCCGAGACTCTGCGCCGGCTGCCATGTCAACAGGTTCACCGTCACCGACAAGGCGACGGGAGCGTTCGCCTTCCAATCGACCGGTCACCTCATGCGCCCGGTTCCCTGTCTCGACGCGACCGGCAAGCCGACGGCCGACAAGACTTGCGCATATACCGCAACAGCCAGGACGTGGCAGAGTTGCACGGCCTCCGGGTGTCACGGGAGCGCTGCGGCAGCGGCCACCATCTTCAACGACTCCCGCGCGCTGATGAAGTCCTTCGCGGACCAGCTCTGGACGGATCTGGACCACAGCCATTACCTCGAGGCCGCCCCCAGGGACGGCGGCATGCTGGCGACGGTGAAGGCGACTCGCCCGGGCGAGTGGAGCAACACCGACAACATGACCACGCCGGCCGAAGGGGCCGAATTCAACGTCCGGCTGTGCGGCGAGTACGAGCAGTCGAACGCCGACAACTCGAAGGGAGTGCACAACCCCTTCTTGTGCCGGGCGCTGCTAATCGCCACTATCAACTACGTGCGGTCGTACTACGCGCTGCCAGGGCCGTCTCTCGCCGAGCAGCGCAGCCTCAACTTGATTAATGACCCGGAATTTGCTCGGACAGTGCAGGTGTCTCGCAGGGCGCCAGGCAGGTAATCCGCGCCCGTTCACCCGGTGACCGGCACTGAGCTCAGCGCCGCCGTCCGAGGTTTGTACTCGGCGGCGGCGCTTCAGCAAACGGAGATACCCCCGGTTGACTCGGTGGTGGTCGAGTCGCCGCTGCCGGGCGGCGTCGCTCAGGTCGTGCGCTTCCTCCTGAATAACGTCCCGCCCTGGGTGCAGATCGGCGGGGTGATTCTCGCCGCCGTGGTAGCGGTGGCGCTGGGCTGGTTCCTCGTCAAGCGCCGGCGGGCGCTGCTCGACTGGCTTCTGTCGCGCAGCCGCGGCGTGCAGCTCGCGGTTGCCGCGGCAGCGGTGCTGGTGGTCGTCGCCGCCGGCAGCATGGGCGCCGCTACGTGGAACTACACGCAGCACTCGAACGACTTCTGCATCGGCTGTCATGTGATGAACCCGGCGTTCCAGCGATTCTCCGTCGAGGAGAACAAGCACGCGGAGCTGTCGTGTCACGACTGCCATCAGCAGCCGATCTCCGCCAGCCTTCGGCAGATGTACGTCTGGGTCAAGGAGCGGCCGGAGGACATCGGCGAGCACGCGAAGGTTCCGAACGAGGTGTGCGCCACGTGCCACGTGACCGCGGACACCGCGCGGTGGCAACACGTGGCCGCGACCGCGGGTCACCGTGTGCACCTGGAATCCGATTCGAGCGACCTGAAGGAAATGCAGTGCGTGACGTGCCACGGCGTCGAGGTGCATCGCTTCCGGCCCGCGAAGGAGACGTGCGGCCAGAGCGGGTGCCACGAGACGAAGGACACGGACATCGTGCTCGGGAAGATGGCCGACCAGACGGTGCGGCATTGCACGACCTGCCATCAGTTCACCGCCGACGTGCCCGCGCTCGCAACTACGGATTCGGCGCGCGGCACGCTGGTCCCCGGCAAGGCGCAATGTCTCGGCTGCCACGAGATGCGGCAGCTGCTCGAGGATTTCGACGAGGATCGCGACCCGCACGGCGGGAAGTGTGGCACCTGCCACAACCCGCACGAGCAGAAGACGCCCGAGGCCGCCCGGGAGACGTGTGCCAGCGCAGGATGCCATTCGAACTGGCGCGATGAACCGTTCCACCAGGGCGCGAGTCACCGGCAAGTCGCCACGCAGTGTCTCACCTGTCACATACCGCATCGCTCGAAGGTGGACGCCAGCAATTGCGAGGGTTGCCACCTGAGCGTGCGTCAGCGCAGCCAGCGCCGGCCGCCGCTGCCGTTCGACACGTCTGCTGCGCTACGCCGCTCGGCCGTGCCGGTTTCCCCGCAGCCGCACAGCTCACTCGTCGGCAGCGCCGCCGGGTCGCGGGCTTCGCCGGGAGGCACTGCGCCGCCACGCGTCGGAAAGACGGACCCCCCGTGGCCCCGCCAAGTCCTGCGGCTCAAGTCGGAAAACACCTTTCCGCCTGTGCCGTCGAGCGCGGAGAGCGCGCCAGTAGCGGCAGACAGCTTTCCGCATTCGAGGCACACGAAGCTCGCGTGCCTCGAATGCCATGAGACCGGCTCGGGGCACGGCCGGCTGACGTTCACACCGCCGCGCGGGTGCGCGATCTGTCATCATCAGGCGCCGTCGCAGGCGCGGTGCGCATCCTGCCACCGCACCGCGGAATACAGCGTGCCCAAGACTGTCACGATGACCGTCGCGGTGCCTGCGCACGAGCCGCGCGCGCGGCCGGTGGATTTCCTCCACTCGCCCCATCGCTCGCAAGCGTGCGTGGATTGTCACACCATGCCCGTGACGCTCGCGCCGGGACGCGACAAGGCGCAATGCAAGGACTGCCACTCCGAGCACCACGCTGCCGGGCGGACTTGCGCGACCTGCCATTCCGCGGTGGATCCGGGGCCGTCGCACGAGACGTTGGAGATCGCGCATCAGCGCTGTGACGCGTGCCACACGGCCACGACGATCGCGCGGCTGACGCCGACGCGCAGCTTCTGTGGCACGTGTCATACGGAGAAGGCGCAGGACCATTACGTCCAGAAGGAATGCAGCGTCTGTCATTTCCTCGCTGAACCAGCCGCCTACCGTCCGAAGCTCAGCACGCGACCGGCGGGATGAGCTTGTCGCGCGCGCTGATCGCCGCGTGCGCGCTCGCGGCGTGGTCCGCTCCCGCGATCGCGCAGGACTATCGCGTCCGGCTGGACGCGAGGGCGCAGGCCGTGTCCTTTCGCGGGCTCGTCGCCGACAGCATTCCCGTGGAAGATGCGGTGCCAAGCGTCAACGGCGGACTCGAGAGTCCTGACGGCTTCGCGGTCCGCTGCGGCGGCGGCGCGTTCTGCCATTTCTTCCGTCCCGGTCCAGAGCTGCGCGGCGTTCCCGCTACGATCTCGGCGAGTCTTGCGATGTGGGGCCTGGGCTTCGAAGGGCTCGCGCTGCACGCCACCGGCCGCGTCGTGGGTGATCTCGGCGGAGACGACGTGTGGCCCGGAACAGATCCCGCCGTGCAGCTCATCGAGGGCTATCTCGACTATCGTCGCTCCATCTTCATCGCCCGCGTGGGGCGGCAGCTCCTCACCTCGCGGCTCGAGCCGATGGGATACGATGGCGTGTGGCTCAGCGGCCGCATCGACCGGTTCTCGGTCGAGCTTACCGGGTACGGGGGGTGGGGACTCGGGCAGGCCGCGGTCGTGCCGGCGTCCAGCCCCGCGCTCAACCCGCTCGACGAATGGCGCCCTCGCGACCGGCAGATCGTCGCGGGAGTGGAAGCCGCATGGCTGTACCGCGGCGTGGACGTTCGCGCCGAATACCGCCGTGAGGTGGATCCGGAGGACAATCACTTCGTGTCGGAGCGCAGCGGCGTGTCGTTCCATGGCCGCGCGAGATCCATGCTGGCGACCGGCGGGCTCGATTACAACATCGCCGAGGGTCACCTGGGGAACGCCGACCTGACGCTCACGTATCTGCGTCCGCGCTACTCGGTGTCGGCCGGCGCGCGCCGGTACCGGCCGTACTTCAGCCTGTGGACGCTGTGGGGCGCGTTCAGCCCAGTGCCATATTCGGCCGTGAACGCGTCCGCCGAGGTGCGTGCGACCGGGTGGCTGTCGCTGCATGCTCGCGGCGAGCGATACCGGTACCAGGACGCGGAGGTCTCCACCGCGCTCGTGCCCGATCTGGAGGATCGCGGCTGGCGCATGACATCGGGCGCGACCGCGACGCTGAATTCGCGCTGGATGCTCGATGCCAACTACGGTCTCGAGCACGGGCCGGGCGCTTCCGCGCGCTTCGCGGATGCGTCGGTCACGTTCACGCCGCGGGCGGGGCTGTCCTTCGACGTGTACGGCGGAACGCTGGCGCGGCCGCTCGAGCTGCGGTACTACGACGCCACCAGCCGCTGGCTCGGCGCGCGCGCCGAATGGCAGCGGAGCGGGCAGCAGCGCATCTGGGCGGACGTCGCTAGCGTCAACGACGAGCGCGACAGGCCCGACGCCGGAGCTACCTCACTCGCGCAGCTCCGGCTGCGCGGCGGCGTCACCGTGACCTTCGGATCAGGCGCCGACCGTACGCCGCTGCCCCCGGCGAGACCGCTCGCGCGATGAAGCTTCCGCGTCGCCGGACGCTGCTCGGACTCGCGCTCGCCGTGCTGGCCGGCGGCGCGCTCGTCGCTGCCCCGTTCGGAGCACCGCAAGAAGAGGAGCGATTCCCGCACGCGAAGCACGCGAACCTCTTTCCGCTCTGCACCACGTGTCATGCCGGCGTCGTCGAGTCGGAAGGGACCATGTTCCCGAATCCGGCCGGCTGCGCGTCGTGCCATGACGGTGTCGTCGAGCAGCGCGTATCCTGGCAGCCGCCCGCCGGGCCGCGCGGCAGCAATCTCCGGTTCACGCACGAGGCGCATCATCGTGCCGTCACGGCCCGGGACGCGGCCGACAGCGTCCTGATCCGCAGCTGCTCCAATTGCCACACGCAGGAAGGGGAGCCGCGGATGGCGGTCCAGCAGGCGTCGGTCAGCCGCTGCCTGGATTGCCACGCGCTTCCCGAGCCGCACGTTGACAACCCGCCAACTGCGTGCGCCAAGTGTCACGTGCCTCTCACCGACGCGCCCGGACTCACGGCACAGGAAATCGCCGGTTTTCCGAAGCCACGCTCGCACGACGCGCCGGATTTCCGCCTCGGCGGACACGGCCGGCTCGCCAAAGCTGGGCAGCGCGCCGGCCGGGTCGGAATTGCAGCGAGCTGCGCCACCTGTCACGCGCGGAATCTGTGTATCTCCTGTCACGTCAACGCGGCCGAGTCGCCCGTGGTCAGCGCGCTGGAGCTGGACGACCGCTCGCCGGTGTTTGCGCTGTCGCAGCCGGTGCCGGCCAGCCACTCGCGTCCCGATTTCATCCGCGCGCACGGACGCGAGGCGGAGCGGGGGACGGCGACCTGCGCGACCTGCCACACGCGCGAGAGCTGCATGACCTGTCACTCGGGAACCGCGCCGCGGGCCGTCGCTGCGCTTCCGGCCGCGGGGCCGAATCGCGCCGCGGGCGCGCAGCTCGTGCGCACTCCGCCGCCGAGTCACACGTGGGATTTCAGGGAGAAGCACGGACCTGAAGCGAGCGCGCGGCCGCGCACGTGCCAGACTTGTCACGTGCGCACGATGTGCCTGACGTGTCATCGTCCCGACGTGGGGCCGCAGTCGCGCTATCACCCCGCAGCGTTCATCACGCGCCATCCCAGCGCGGCGTACTCGCGCTCGGCGAGCTGCAGCGACTGCCACAACCCCGCGCAGTTCTGCCAGAGCTGTCACCAGCAGGCGGGGGTCGTCGCGGCGCGGAGGATCGGGGCCGCGGGGTATCACGACGCCTTCCGCGGCTTCACTCTCGGGCACGGCCAGGCCGCGCGGCAGAGTCTGGAGTCGTGCGCGTCGTGTCACGCGGAGCGCGACTGTACCGCGTGCCATTCCGCCGTGGGCGGCGGCTTCCGCTTCAACCCGCACGGCCCGGGGTTCAACGCGGCCCGGATGCGGTCGAAGAACCCCTCGCTGTGCATCGCCTGTCACGGTACCGCGATCCCGACCGCGCGCTAAGCTTCAACCCAACGGAGATTATTCGACAATGATTGATTCACTCGTACGACGCTGCATGCTTCCACTGCTCGCCACCGTGCTCGTGCTCGGCTGCAGCGGCAAGGATGACGCACCGATGATTCCTCTCGACGAGGCCACCGCGACTGGCGTTTCCCCGCACGGGACGGTTCCTTCGATCACCGGTGACGCGAAGGTCGCGCTTGACAGCGGCAACAAGCTGTACACCGCCAAGTCCTACGCTCTGGCGCTCGAGCAGTATCGCCGTGCGGCCGCCCTCGCGCCCCAGGCGGAGGCGCCGGTGTTCGGGATGCTGATGGTGGCCGGCGTGACCAACAACGCTGCGCTTACGGACAGCGCCACGAAGCTGCTGCGTGCGCTGAACGGGCCGGCCGCACGGAGCGGAGTCACGGACTCCGCGCTGGCGGACGTCCACGCCGGCGTTACGATGCCGCCGCCGTCGGGGGTGAAGCAGTAGAGAAGGCTGCCGGTGGGTCGTCGGCCGTACCAGCCCTACTCGATCAAAACCCGGCGGACAGCAGGAACGTGTGCAACGTGTTGCCGCTGCCGCCGGGATGCCACGGATCCTGGCCCGCGGCATAAGCACCGCCGGTGTACCTGCTGAATGTCCAGTGCAGGCCGACATTCTGCGCGACCATCAGGTTCACAGCCAAGGTGAACGCGTTATCCGCGCTGCTCGCCGCGGTGCGGCCGTTGTCGGCGTCGCGATACGCGCCAACCAGCGTCACCCTGGGATTCTTCGTCACGCCGAGTTCGGCCGTCACGGTTGAAGCGGAACGGCCTCGCTCCCTCGAGTTGAACAGGTTCCTGTTCGCGGCCGGACGGCTCGCACCGGACTGGCCGTGAGTGAAATAAAGACCGAGCGGCAATCCCCTCACCGCGCCTTGGGCCTGAGCATCAAATGCGAGGGCTGTAGTTTCGAATTCGTCGACTCCCGTTCCGGCTGCGTTGGCCGTGGCCGCGGACCCGCTCCACGATTGTACCCCAACGGCAAGATCCCAATTGCCCACGACCGGAGTGAACGCGCCGCGAACGTACAGCGCCGTGGGCGAGCCATTCGCTACGCCGCTGGCGGCGGCGAAATGGTTGGGTGACCACGCTGTCACGTTGACGAACCACCTGGCGTCGGCGAGCACGAAGGCCACGCCCTCGGCCGCCGTGGCGGTGCCGATGTACTGCTGCGCCGAAATCGCGCCGCGATTTTCATTCACACGGACATGACTTACGGCGCCGGTGTTCAGCAGCTCGAAGCCATAGGCGGCGCCCAGTGCGTCGGTGCTGAAGGGAATGGCGTTCGCCCGAAGACCGCTGCCCAACTTGAAGGAAAAGGGCATCTTGAAGCCGCGAACCAAGGGACTCGCACCGCCGGCTAGCGAGCCTTCGATCACGAAGCCGATATGGTCGCTCACGCGCCCGCCCAGCAAGACCGCAAGCTCGTCAGGAAACTGGAGCTCGCCGGCGTTCGTCGTGCGCTCGCCGGGAACGTCGGTGCCGTTGGTCTTCTGGTAGCGAATCTTCACGAAGATGCTGGCGTTCAAAGCTATGGGGAGGGATAGCCGCTCGCCATTGACGGTCTCCTGAGGGCCCATTCTTGTATAGCCGGCCGCCGCGAATCCCCGACCGAAGCGCGTGAGTGCGGGATATTTCTGGAAGTGGCATGAGGAGCAAGCCAGTCCGGTCTGGCGCGAGAATGCTGGAAACGCGTTGGTGCCGATGGCCCGCCCGGCGCCCGTGCGATGGACGGGGACGGCGTCGAGCGGGGCGGCCAGTGCGGCGGAGATGATCGCAAGGCCTGCCGCGAGCAGCGCGCGAATCGATCGGCGGCGGAGAACGCCGCCAGGGTTGCCCACCTGCATGCTTAATCTTACGTAAGGAACCGCTTGTCGAACCGTCACGAGAGCTGGCTCCCGCTGCCGGGAGCCAGCTTCGTTATCAAGCCAGCCGTGCCGAATGCCGGCTAAAAGTTTAACATGACTTCCAGCGCGGCACCCTGCTTCTTCAGCCCACTCGACGCGCGCGGAACGTCGAGTGTGTACTCGGCAGCAAGCCGGAGATACTCGGGAAGACTTACCGGCAGCACGCTCCCGAGGACGAATCGTTTGCTACCCTGGTTCGCGACATCCTTGTTAGTGTCCAGGAACTCGTAGCGCCCGAACATCGTCAGCGAGTTCGGGAGTGTATACCCGCCGTACAGCCAGTATCCGGCTCCGCTCATCGATGACGTGCTGGATACGCTGGCTGGAAGATCTTTGTCGCTGCTGTAGACGTAGCCGCCGAGCAGCTCGACGCGCTTGAATATCTTGTTGGCCGTGAGAGCCAGCCGGGTGAAGTGCGCCGTACCGTCTATTTCAGGGTCGAGGCCCGCGATTGAGCCGTAGTAGCCCACCGCGCCGATCCCGGAGCCCGCGCCGTCGTAGACGAACTGCTCGATCACCGCGAAATCCTTCGTCGAGGGGGAAGCGCCCTCCATGCCACTCCCCTCCGAGTTGACGCCGTTCAGCACCTCGAACGACAACCGGTTCCTGCCGGTGACGAAGAATGTCTCCACGCCTAGCTGATCCCTCGACAACCGGAACGGAATCGCCTTCGTGGTGGCATTTCCGACGGGCGTCGGCCGGTTGATCCCGGTCGGGCGGTCGAATCCGGCTACGCCGCCACTGATCAGCCAGTGCATCTGCCCGCCGCGTACGCCCCAGTATCGGGACTCGGTTCCCCAGACGCCCTGCATGGCTGCCATGACCCCGGTCTCGTCCGCCTCATGCTCTACCTCGACGAATGCGCCGAAGTTCTTGCCAATTGCTCCGGCGGCGAAGAGGGTGGCATCAACGAACCGAAATCCGTTGGCCGAGGCCGATTGCGTCTCGGTCTTCGCGTAGACATACCGGAATCGAAAACGGGTCGCCAGGTACTGGGAAACGTTCCTTACCTCCTGGTTCTCCCCGATTTCCTCAGGCATTCGGAATCCGGCCCACCTGAACGCGAACCCCTTCGCGTTTAGACGCGGCGCGGCCGGCGAGTGGCAGCCGGAGCAGTTCATGTTGTACTTCCGGGCAAACGCCGGGATGGCCTGAACCTCCCTCGGGGCGAGAGGTATTGTGCCTGCGACCAGCGCAACCAACATGATCATCTTCGTTCGCATCGACGCCTCCAGACGTCTGAGTGTTCCAACGGGTGCTACGTGAACTGGCACTACTTTCTGTTGCGTTCCGGCCACCGGGCGGGGGAGGTGGTTGGCCAGCCGCGTATCAGGTCGCTCGCCGGGTTCGGCTCGCCCGCAATGCCGCGCATTCGCAAGAGCTGCCAAATCGCGAATACGTATGTGCTCCACACGCAGAGCAGGAGCACGGTGATCCCCGCCAGTAGTCCCATGGGTGCGCGTGTGGACCAAAGCGCGCGCGGGATAGCGCTGATTTCCTGCCGGGACGGTACGCCGCCGGATAGGACAGCTTCGGCCTGCGCTCCCGTCACCGCATCCGGTCCCAGCAAGGCGACGCGAAATCGTACGGCGCCACGCGAATCGCCCGGGAGCGCGAGCGGGAACGAGACGGCAGCGGTTCCGTCAACGAGCGTCTCGCTCTCCCCGAGCGACAACAATCCGAAATGCCGCTGCGCGTAGAACTCGACGGTTACTCCCGCGGCCGGCTGTCCGCCCACCATTACTGACGCAACGAGCATTTCCTCGTCGCCTTCCGTGGCTCTGCCCAGTTCGATTCGCGCATCAGCCGCCGCCACCCCTAAGCTCCCGGCCGAGGCCGAGGTGGATGTGCCGAGCTCGCCGGCGATCGGCGGGCCTGGCAATGCCGCCGGGGGCGCGTGCGCCCCCGTCCCGACGACTGGTGCGACCCCCGTCGTTCGGCCTCCCAGACTGCGGATGTGATGGACGACGATCCACCGCTCTTCATCGGTGAGGTCAGCTCGCGTACTCGGCATGTCGCCGCGTCCCTCGGTGATCTTCCAGAAGAGCGTGCCGTCGCTCTGCGCCTGGAGGGCCGACGTCGTGAGGTCGCTGACCTTCGTATCCAGATTGGCTGCCCTCGGACCGTCGCCGTGCCCCAGCCTGCCGTGGCAGGACGCGCACTCTTGCCGGAAGATCTCCCGGCCGCGCGCGGCTACCTCCGGACTCTCGGGTATCGGGTTGGTCTGCCGGGCCTGGCGTGCCGGTGCGACCCACGCGCTGCCGGCCCCGGCCTCGGCCACCAGTGTTGGCGCGACAGCTGTGGTAGGCGTGGCGGGTGTAGGCGCGGCACGTGTGGGCGCGGCGGGCAAGGTGGGTGCGGCAAGCGCGGCGCGCGACGTGTCCGTCGGGCTGGGTGGTATCGAATCGATGTTCTGCGGCGGGCGTTCCGCAGCAACCGGGGCAGCATCTCTCGACTGGGCCTGCGGCAGCGTGCGGATGAAGCTTACGACCGCCGCCATCTCGGCTTCGGTCAGAATGTCACTCCACGACTTCATGTCTTTGCCCTTCCCGTTGCGCAGCACTACCAGCATGGAGTCGTCGGACAGGCCGGCGAGAAACGCCGAGTCGCTGAGAGTCGGGATCGTCGAGTACTTCCTTTTGGTCTCCGCCGATGGCTCGCCCGTGGCGCCGTGGCAAGTGCGGCAGTTCCTTCGATAGACCGCGCGCCCTTCCTCAACCTGCGCGGCACCCTGCGCCCGGGCTGAGTTGGTGGGGAAGAGGGGCGTTAACAGGGTGAAGCCACCGACAAGGAGTGCGAGCGATAGCGTGGCAGGTAGCGCTGACACCGGTTGCTGACGCGTCATGGTAGGAGCCTCCATCGCACGGGCCTTCGTCTCGGCCACGTCCTCGGCCGTCTCCCAGATCGAGAGGATGGGGAACAGCCGGGAAAACAGCGTGAACAGGAGCAGGAACGCTGCAAACGCCCCGGCGGTTATCGCCCACTCGACGGGACTAGGGAAGTACCAGGTCGAGACTCCCGCCGCCTCGGCGGGGATGAACGGGGTCTGCAGCGTGGGAACGACGATGAGGTACCGCTTCACCCACATCCCGACATTCACCAGAACTGATGCCGCCACGATCGAACTGATGGAACGTCTTCCCGGAAAGAGCAGGAAGCCGATGGGCGCGAAGAGTCCGACGACGACCCACAGCCAGAAGGAAAGACCGTACGCCGTATGCCCGGCGAGCAGATCCATGAGGCGCCTGTCGGCCTCTAGCCCGCCGTACCAGGCCGTCAGGTACTCGCTGAGCGTGAAGTACGCATACAGCAACGTGAGCACGAGCAGGATCTTTCCCAGGTGCCGGAAGTGCAGGGGCAGCAGGTACCGCTCCAGCCGGTAGGCCCGCCGGAAGATCACCATTGCGGTGATGATCGCGGCGGTCCCGGAGAAGATCGCGCCGACGACGAAGTACGGGCCGAAGATGGTGCTGTGCCATCCGGGACGCAGCGTCATCCCGAAGACCCAGGAGACGACGGTATGCACGGAGATCGCGACGGGAATAATGATCGCGGCCATCGCCCCGAGCGCTATCGCGAGGCGGCGGCGATGCTCCGCTGACTCGCGATACCCGAGTGACAACGCTTCATAGAATCGCACGAGCCTGGGAGAGCGCCCGCGCTCCCGGGCGTGCCGCGCGAGTATCGGCATGTCCGGGATCATCGCCACGTACAGGTACAACATGCTTCCGGTCAGGTACGTGGTGATCGAGACCACGTCCCACAGGATTGGCGACTGCAGCCGTCCGTGCATGAATACGTTCAGGAGCCGGTCGGGGCGCCCCATATCGATCAATACCATCGGTGCGCCGACCATGAGAGCGAAGACGGTGATGGCCTCAGCCATGCGCGTGATCGGCCGGCGCCAGCCGGCATCGGTTACCCTGAGGATCGCGGAGATGAGTGTGCCGGCATGGCTGATGCCGATGAAAAAGACGAAGTTGGCCATGTACGCGCCCCACGAGACGTAATTCCGCATCTCGGTCACGCGGAGCCCGTTCACGAGCTGCATGATCCAAGCGGTGGCGCCCACCGACATCACGGCCAGTAGTCCCACGATCCAGAGGCGCCCGCCGCGCCCCAACGGGTCGAGGGTGGACAGCAGATCGGATTCGACGGCTGCAATGTCGTGGTCTTCGCGCCGCGTGCCGTGCGAGGTCGCTCGGATCACCTGGCTCATCGCTGCGCTTCGTGCGCTTGGGGGCGCTGCTTGGCATCGGGTTCGCCGGGGGCTGGGTAGCGCCGATTTACCGGCGGCAGGTAATAGACGCGTGGTTTCGTTCCGAGATCTTCGAGGTAGCGGTACCCACCTTTGTCTCGCAGGAGCTGCGATAACCTGACGGTTCGGGTTGCTGGTCCGGCGCCCGCCTCCGCGCCCTGTCCGCTGTCGGCATGTGCTTCATCAGGGCCGTTGGAGACAGCGTCTTCGTTCTCATCGCCGAACCAGATCGCCCCCATTGGGCATGCCCCGGCGCAATGCGGAAGTTTTCCCTCGCGTGCCATGTCGGGGCAGAAGTCGCATTTCTCCGTTGTCCCTACACGCCTGGGATAGCCCCACTCGGGTGAATAGCCGCGCGCGACAGCTTCGGGAGAATTGTCCGGGCGGCCCCAGTTGAACGTCCGCACGGAGTAGGGGCAGGCGGCCATGCAGAACCGGCAACCGATGCATCGATCGGAGTCCACCAGCACGATTCCGTCCTGCCGCTTGAATGTCGCACTGACCGGGCACACTCGTGTGCACGGCGGATCGTCACAGTGGAAACACGGGCGCGGGAACCAGTAGGGAGCGCCGTTCTCGGAATCCTTCATCTGGAAGATCCGCAGCCACTGGCGATCAGGTGGGACGAAATGCGCGTCGCCGCACGCCGTGACGCATTTCGCGCATCCGTCGCACGCGGCGAGATCGATCACCATGACCCACTTACGTCCGGGAACTCCTCTCCTTACCTGCTCCGGGAGCGGTGGGGGGCTGGTCGCGGGCGAACCCGCCAACACGGCCACCAACTCTCCCTCCGCCGTGAGCGCGAGTCTGCCCGCGCCCGGGTTACTCAGGGCCCCGTCCGCGGCGGGGCCGGACTGCAACAAGCTCGTGGCCCCGACACCAGCCGCCACTCCGCCCGCCGCTCCCAAGCCCGCCCGCAGGAAATCACGTCGCTGCATCGTCATCGGTTTGCGATCGCTTCTGTCCAGAGTGCAGTCGTGGCGGCAGCGACCCCGAGCCCGCCCGCTCGCCCGTTGATCTGCGGCGCCGCGTGGACGCGCGGTCCCGCACGGCGGCTACACAGGCACGTGCCGCGCCGCGGTGCGAGTCACGGTCACCACGCCTGTGCGCCTTGGCGTAAGCGGCGGCCGGACAATGCGTTGCGCCTCGAGAATCGCGTCCCCGCTCCAGCGCGCGCCGCGCTGCGCGGCGCGCGCAGCTGGGACATTGCATGGCGCACTGTGACAGCGCGTGGCGCACCGTCGCGTCACCAGACGCAGTAGCGTTTTTTCACTTGCCAAGTGCCACCGCGCTACATATTGACTTGACGGATAACCCTTCCGCACTGGTGCCTAGAATGCGGTATGCACCGCGCATGGCTGCAACCGACGGCCGTTGATGATCAACGTCAACAAGCTTTTCCCGCGGTTAAGCATCCGCGTCAAGCTCGCGATCGCATTCGCACTCGTGGCGCTTGGACCGCTGGCTGTCGTGTCATTCATTGGCGCGCGCGAGACGGTGTCTCAGATCGAAGCCAGTGCGCGCAATACGCTCGAGCACGACCTCGAGATGGCCGAGGCCGAGACTGCGCTCAGGCTCAGCTCGACGGAAGGTCACATGAACCTCATCGCCAACGTCGTGTTGGGGCCGTTGCTCAGCGCCGGCGCTGTCTCCGCGCGTGAGCGCCTGGACGCCGAACGTATCGTGCGGACGCTCCTTGCCACCGAGCCGTCGCTGTACCAGGCGAAGCTCATCGACGCCGACGGCCGCTACCGGTCGCTCGTGCGCGCGTCGAGTCCGCCGCTGAACGTAGAGGAGATGGAGGGGGGCGAGTACTACGCCTGGCGCGCCAGCTCACTCCAGCCGCACACGCGATTGCTCTTCGCCATCGAGGTGGCGGGCCCCGAAGATCCCGTCGTCCGGAAACCGATGCCGGCGGTAGCCATCCTGCTTCCCGTGCACGCGTCGAACGGCGAATTCCGCGGTGTCGTGGTCGGCGAGGCGTACGCCTCGGCGCTCTTCTCGCGTCTCGATCATGCGTCGGCGGGATTCGGCGGCATCACGGGACTGGTCGACGGCGACGGGCACTTTCTGTATCACTCATTTCGCAAGCGCAACTGGGCGACCCTCCTGGCCGCGCACGATCGGCTGAGCGTGCGCAGCGACTTTCCGGACGACGTCGCATCAGCTATCACCTCGGGACGCGCTGGCACGGTGATGACGCCCGACCGGAAGCTGGTCAGTT
Organism: uncultured Gemmatimonadaceae bacterium; assembly: GCA_964350145.1. Taxonomy (GTDB): domain Bacteria; phylum Gemmatimonadota; class Gemmatimonadetes; order Gemmatimonadales; family Gemmatimonadaceae; genus JACDCY01. Next base: position 15,209 of record CAYGJL010000007.1, on the reverse strand, counting down.
TCCGGCCCCTCTCGCTGGGTCCGTCTTCCAGGGCCAGACTCTCGCTCTATCGCGTCGTGCCCATCGCCACGGTCGCAGCGCCAGCGCGCTCGTTCGTGTTGCTCGTCCTCCTCGCCGCGGGCTTGGCGACGCTGGTCGTGGTGGGCCTCGCCCTGCTCGCGGCGAACGAGTTCACCAAACCGATCTTCCGGATTCGCGATGCCGCCTGGCAGCTCGCCCGTGGCGAACCCGTGCGACAGCCGAGCGTCGAGACGAATGACGAGTTCGAGGATCTAGCGAATGACTTCGCGCAGGTGGCCGAACAGGTCGCGCGGCATCGCGCGCAGCGAGAAGCGCTCATCGCGGAGCGAACCCGCCTGCTCGAGCACACCCACGCCGAGTTGACCGACATTCTCAAGCATTCCGCCGACGGCATCATCGGGCTCGACCCTTCCGGCGTCGTCACCATCTGGAACGGCGGCGCCGAGCGGCTCCTCGGCTACTCGGCGTCGGAGGCCCTGGGCCGGGATATCAATGCCCTTCTCCGGCCCAGCGGCGAGCGGGCCCGCCGCGAGCATGCGGCGATGCGGCATGAGCTGGAGCGGGAGCACGCGGTGGTGAACTTTCTCACCGAAGTGCTCGCCAAGGACGGCGCGACCATTCAGACAAGTCTCACGGCCACGCTAATCGTCGGCGCAGATGGTGACGCGCTCGGCTCTTCCTACATCGTCCGCGACAACCGGCTGCAGTCCCGCCTCGAGGACCAGATGCGGCGGTCAGAACGGTTGGCGGCCATCAGCGTCATGGCGGCCGGGCTGGCGCACGAGATCAACAACCCGCTGGCCATCATCGGCAACCGCATCGAGTGCATGCAACGTGACGTACTGGGGAAGTGGAGCGATACCTCGCTGGCTGCAGACCTCGACGTGCTACAGCAACACGTGGCGCGGCTGCGACAGCTGACAACGAGCCTGTTGCGGTTCGCGCGGGACGACCGCGGCGAAGCGGGGCCCATCGCGCTCGGCGCGCTTGCCGAGAGCACCGTGGCGCTCCTCAACCGGACGATGGCGACGCGCCGTTTGCATCTACGGCTCGACGTCGAGACCGGCGTGCCCGACGTCATCGGGTATGAGAAAGCCATCGAAACCGTCATCGTCAATCTGCTGCTCAACGCGGTAGATGCCACGCCGCCGGACGGGACCGTGACGCTGTCCATCCGGCGTAGCGCCGACGGGGAAGCGGTGGAGATCGAGGTCCGAGATACTGGCCACGGGCTGGCGCCCGAGCTGAGCGAGCGCGTCTTCGATCCCTTTTTCACGACGAAGGGACCCGGGCACGGCACTGGCCTCGGCCTCACGGTGTGCCGCAGCATCGTCGATCGCCATGGTGGCGTCATCGCCGTCGACACGCCACCCGACGGCGGCTGCCGGTTCATCGTCAGCATCCCCCTCCAACCCATGGGTGCAACGTGGAACGAGCCCGCGTACTCGTAATCGACGACGAACGGGCGATGCTCGAGAACTGCGAGCGTCTGCTGAGTCGGGAGGGTTATGCCTGCACGACCCTCGCCGAGCCGCTACGATTCCGAGAGGTGGCGGCGGAGGTCGATCCGGACGTCATCATCACGGACCTGCGCATGCCCGGCGCTGGCGGGCTGATCATCCTGGCGGCAGCTCTGGCCGACGACCGTGCGCGTCCCGTGATCCTAATGACGGCGTACGCCACCGTCGCCTCGGCCGTGGCCGCGGTCCGCGAGGGAGCGTTTGACTATATCACCAAGCCGTTCACCGCCGACCAGCTGCTCGTAGCCGTTGAGCGCGCCGCGCGCTATCGCGGATTGACGGTGGAGAACCGCGCGCTGCGGCAGCAGGTCGAGCTCGCCCAGGGCGGCGACGGCATACTCGGCTCGAGCGTGGTCATGCAGCGGCTGCTCGAGCAGGCGGCGATAGTCGCCCCGACGGACGCGAACGTGCTCATCACCGGCGAGAGCGGCACCGGTAAGGAGCTCATGGCGCTCTTCATGCACGCGCACTCGCTCCGCCAGGCCAAGCCGTTCGTCCCCGTAGACTGCGCGGCGATGCCGGAAGGGCTGCTGGAGTCGGAGCTGTTCGGCCACGAGCGCGGCGCGTTCACGGGCGCCGTTCAGCGCACCGATGGACTGCTCGTCAAAGCGAATGGCGGCACGGTCTTTTTCGACGAGATCGCCGAGTTGGGGATCAGTCTCCAGTCGAAGCTGCTGCGCGCGCTCGAGCAGCGACAGGTACGCCGGCTCGGCGACTCCCGGCTCATCGACCTCGACCTCCGCGTAGTGGCAGCGACCAATCACGATCTCGAGGCGACGGTGGCCTCCGGCCGGTTCCGGGAAGATCTGTACTACCGGCTCAACGTCGTCCAATTTGCCCTGCCGCCCCTGCGCGCGCGGCACGGCGACGTGCGCATCATGATGACTGCCTTCCTCGAGGAGTTCGCCTGCACCGCACGCCGCTGGCCGCCGCAGGTGACGGCGGAGGCATGGACCATCCTCGAGCGGCACCCGTGGCCCGGCAACGTCCGAGAGCTGCGCAACACCGCGCAGCGTCTCGTCCTGCTGGACAAGGATGGGCGGATCACGCAGGAGGATCTCGACGACGCGCTCCAACCGCGGCTCAAGCCGCGCGATGGCGAGCCCGCGAGCTGGCCGGTGTCGTACTCCGAAGCCCAGGACAAGGCGCTGCGCGACTTCCGCGCCGCTTACGTGGGACGGCTCCTCGAGATAAATGGCGGCAATGTGTCACGCGCAGCGGTGGCGGCCGGCGTCAGCCGGCGAACGCTGCATCGGTGGCTGGCGGAGCTCAACGGCGCGGTCGCCAAGGAAGAGTCCCGATGAAAGGTCGGCTGATGGCTGGCGTCGTCCTCACTGGCGCACTTTTTTCCTTGCCCGCGCGCCTGACCGCGCAGTCCGGCGTCGTTTCCGGAGCGGTCACCACTCCAGCGCCGGGAATACGTGGCGTCGTCGTGTATCTGATTCCCACCGCGTCAACTCAGGTGCCGGCCGTCGAGCCGGCTGGCGCCCAGATCGATCAGCTCGGTCTGCGGTTCGTGCCGTCCGTCATCGTCGTCTCCCCGGGATCGACTGTGTCCTTCCCGAACAGCGATCCCGTGATGCACAACGTCTTCAGCCCCAGCATGGGCGCCGGCGGTTTCGACCTCGGCACGTACCCGCAGGGCGAGCGGCGCAGCTTCGCCTTCAAAGCGGAAGGCGTCCACGTGATCTTCTGTCACGTGCATCCGGAGATGGTGGCCTATGTCGTCGTGGTCGCGTCGCCGTATCGCACCGTCACGGACGACGAAGGCCGGTTCGAGGTTGCTGGTGTGGCGCCGGGTACCTATCACCTCCGCACGTGGCATCGGCGACTGCGGACACAGGATCAGGTTGTCGCAGTTGGCGCCAACGGCGCCGTGCGCGTCGAGCTGACACTGGAGTACGGCGTGCCGATGAATCTCCGCGCGGCGGTGCAGCGCCACCCGCGGTAATCCGCGCGCGGATAAGACTCGCGCTTTCGGTCGCCGCAGTCCGCCAGTAGCTTCTGGCGCAACTTTTCGAGGCGGGGTCGGTCGGGTAGACGCAAGCGAGTCCTGATCGTGAACTACTACTGTAGTGCAGGAGGTCGTCGTGCCCGCCCGAGTCGTGCAGCGGCAGAATGTGCGGGTGCTGCAGGCTCGCAGTGAGCAGCACCTCGGCCGTGAACCGCTCGGAGCTTACGGAGCTCGCGAGATCGGGGTGCAGCACCTTGACCGCCACCTTGCGGTTGTGTCGCACGTCGGTCGCGCGATACACCGACGCCATGCCTCCTGTTCCCACCAGTACTTCGAGCTGGTAGGACGATCCGAGGGTGTGGCGGAGGCGATCAAGCTGATCCGACATCAGCAGACAGTGGCAGCGCCCTCAGTCGGGCGCACGCTCAGCGGAGTACGCGGCTGGGTCCTGCCGAAAGAATCTGCGCAGCTCCGCGTACAGCGCTGGATGCCTCGAGCGGAGCGCCCTGGGCCGCTCGAAGAAAGCTTCCGTGCAGACGGCGAAGAACTCGGCGGGGTTGGTCGCGCCGTACGTGTCGAGCAGCGTCGGCGTTTCCGCGTCCTGCGCGCGCCGCAAATCTTCGAACTCCGCGCTCATGATGCGCGCCCAGGCGACGTACTCGCCGCGCGTGTCCAGCGCGGGCACGCCGTCCACCTCGCGATTCTCGAAGTCGAGCTGGTGGGCGAACTCGTGCAGGATGAGGTTCGCTCCGCTCGCGGGGTCGGCGGCCCCGTGCCGCGCCGAATCCCAGGCGAGCACCAGCGCGTTCATCCCCGGCGCCGTGTGGCCGAGTCGATCCTCGCCACCCTCCTCCCAGATTCCCCCGCCCACGTACCGCTCCTCGCGCGCGACGTATCCCGACGGATACACGAGGATCGAGGTCAGCTCAGGGTAGTAGTCGGTCTCGCGGTGCAGCAGGAGGACGCTCGCCTGGGCGGCGATCGTGACCCGGATCTCCTCGGTCAGCTCCAGTCCGCCGCAGCCCTCGAAGTGCTTCTCCGCGAGAAAGACATGAACGTGCCCGAGCAACTCGGCCTGGTCCTCGGGAGGCAGGCGCCGAAAAATGGAAAGATTTTGCGCGAGGATCGCGCGCCAGGAGGGCGGCGCCGGCGTCGAGCGGAGTCGCTCGCGCCGCCGACGCGACAAGCCGAATACCATGCGGTAAAGCTAAGGGTGGGTAAGTCTCAGCCGGCCGCTGGTGGCGGTGGCGGTGACGACGATTGCGGATTGCGGACCCTTGCGGCCTCAGGACCAACTACAATCGACGATCGACGACTAAGTGAGGACTGAGGAGAAAGGCATTCCGCGATCCTCAGTCCTCGATTAATCGCCGATCCGCGATGGCTGTTAGTCCTGAGGCCGCAAGGGTCCTCCGCCCGAAGTCGAACCCAACATGACAACGCTTGCTCATCGGTCGGGGTTGCTTAGCTCGCGCCTTTCTCCCGGAGGTATTCCGCCAGCTCCGTCCGCTCGCCGTATACGGCCCAGTCGAGCGGCGTTCCCTCGTAGACCTTGTCCCTCATGTCGAGCCGGGCGCCGCACTCGACGAGCATGCGCACGACGTCGCCGCGATTCGACCATACCGCGTGATGCAGCGGCGTGCCGTGCGAGTGGAAGCCCTCCGGATTGTACACACTCGGATCCACGCCGGCGTCGAGTAGCAGGCGCACGACCTCGGCGTGTCCGAGCTGCGCCGCGAGGGCGAGCGCCGCCTGCCGGTCGTGCGGGTCGGCGTGCGGCAGCATCCGGGCTACCTCAGTCGTTCGCCCCAGACCTGCCACCGCCGGTAGCGTGTTGACGCGCGCGCCGCGCCCGGCGAGCATCTCTGCGGTGTCCACGAACCCAGAATTGAGCGCGGTCATGAGAGCGGATTGATAGGCGGTGCCGGAACCGTCGAGCGCCGCGCCGTGATCGAGCATCGTCTCGGCCAGCGCGCCCTGGAGGCCGGCGGCGTGCGGCGGGGAGCTCGACACCAGCATGCTGAGCGTCGTGCACTTCTCGTCGTACATGTCGGCCAGCGCGTTTGGCTCGGCCCCGGCGCTCAACAGCAGCTGCGCGATGGCGACGGCGTTGGGCAGCGTCTTCTGCCGGTGGTCTTCTACGCCGTTGGCGGCGAGGTAATGCAGCAGTGTCGCGTGGTGGCTGCGGGACGAGCGCGCATGCGCCAGCTCCGGATCTTTCTCCAGCATGAGACGCAGCGTGTCAATGTCGCCGGAGACGATGGCGTCAACCGCGGTCTCGAACCGCGCGACCGCACCGTCTTCGCGCACCGCTTCGGCGAACCTCGTCAGCTCGTCCCAATTCTCGAAGTGGTACTCGCGCGCGAGCACGAGCTGGGCGTCCGCCGGCGCGAGAGTCGTCGTGCGAACGGCGCTCACGGGATGCCCGCGAAAGCGGGGGTGGATCCACTTGAACCGCCAGTGCGCCGACTCCTCACCGGCGAGGATCGCTTTGAAGAGCGCCTTCGCCTGCTGCTTGTACTCGTCGATGGTCGCGGTGAACGGCAACGCCTCGGGCATGGGCGGACCTCCTCGCTGTTGTTCATAGTATAGAGGCCGGCCCCCGCCTGAAAAGAGAGGCCGGCACTTACCTTTTCTTCATGGCGACGAGCTGGCGGGTTACGGTCGGCACGGACGAAACGACGGCCGTACTCGAGCCTCCGACCGCGGCGGACCTGGGAGCCCTATTCGTCTGCGCCCACGGCGCGGGCGGCAACATGGATGACCGCGGCATGGGCCAGCTGGCAGCGGAGCTTCGCTCCCGCGGGATCACCGTCGTCAGGTTCAACTTCCTCTACAAGGAAAAGAGGTCCGGGCGACCCGACCCGATGCCGCGTCTCCAGGACTGTTTCGCAGCCGTCGTCGCTCGCGCGCGGCAGGAAGTAGACCCCGGCCTCCTGCTCATCGGTGGGCGCTCCATGGGAGGCCGGGCAGCCTCGATGCTCGCCGCCGAGGGCTTGGCGTGCGACGGCCTGCTTCTCCTGGCCTACCCGCTGCATCCCGCCGGCAAGCCCGAGCAGCTGCGCGACAAGCATCTTCCACGGATCGAGGTGCCGGTCCTCTGCTTCAACGGCACTCGCGACGCTCTGTGCCGGCGCGATCTCATGCGGACCGCGCTGAGCGGAGTGACGACGCGCTGGGATATGCATTGGATCGAGGGCGCAGATCACGGCTTTCACGTGCTCAAGTCGTCCGGAAGAACCGACGCCGAGGTGCTGGACGAGATCGGGAGCGCGGCGCAGACGTGGGTGGCCGGGCTGCAAGTTGCCCGCTCCAATCCGCGGCATACCTTACCCCTGCCATGACCATGCGTGAAAAGCTGGAGCTCCTGGAGAAGCGCCGCGCCGAATCCGAACAGGGCGGCGGAGACGCGCGCGTCAGGGCGCAGCACGCGAAAGGCAAGCTCTCCGCGCGCGAGCGCCTCGACTTGCTGCTCGACGCCGGCACGTTCGTCGAGCTCGACCGCTTCGTCGTGCACCGGTCCACGGACTTCGGCCTCGACAAGCAGAAGGTTTTCGGCGACGGCGTGGTCACGGGCCATGGCCGCGTGGATGGTCGCCTCGTGTACGTCTTCTCGCAGGACTTCACGGTGTTCGGCGGCTCGCTGTCGGAATCGTTCGCCGAGAAGATCTGCAAGATCATGGATCTGGCCGTGCGCAACGGCGCGCCGGTCATCGGCCTGAACGATTCCGGCGGAGCGCGGATTCAGGAGGGCGTCGTGTCGCTCGGCGGGTACGCGGAGATCTTCCTGCGCAACACGCTCGCGTCCGGCGTGGTGCCGCAGATCTCGGCGATCCTCGGACCGTGCGCCGGCGGGGCGGTGTACTCGCCCGCCATCACCGACTTCACGTTCATGGTGCGCGGCACCTCGTACATGTTCGTCACCGGGCCGAACGTGGTGAAGACGGTGACGCACGAGGACGTCACCATGGAGCAGCTCGGCGGCGCGGACACGCACGCCGCCACGTCCGGAGTGGCGCACTGCGCCTTCGACTCCGAGCCCGCCTGCATCCAGGCGATCCGCGATCTGCTCCGCTTCCTTCCATCGAACAACGTGTCCGATCCGCCGCGCGGCCCCGTGTCGGATCCGCGCGACCGCCGCGACGAAGCGCTGCTCGACATCGTTCCCGACAACCCGAACAAGCCGTACGACATGCACGAGGTCCTGCGACGGGTGGTGGACGGCGGCGAGTTCTTCGAGATCCAGCCGGACTTCGCCGGCAACATCATCTGCGGCTTCGCGCACCTCGGCGGCTACAGCGTCGGGATCGTGGCCAATCAGCCGGCCGTGCTCGCGGGCGTGCTCGACATCAACGCGTCCATCAAGGCGGCGCGGTTCATCCGCTTCTGCGACGCATTCAACATCCCGGTGGTGACGTTCGAGGACGTGCCCGGATTCCTGCCGGGCGTTGGCCAGGAGCACGGCGGGATAATCAAGCACGGCGCCAAACTGCTGTACGCGTACTGCGAGGCGACCGTCCCCAAGCTCACGGTCATTACGCGCAAGGCGTACGGCGGCGCGTACGACGTCATGAGCTCCAAGCACATCCGCGGCGATTACAACGTCGCGTGGCCCACCGCGGAGATCGCGGTGATGGGACCCAAGGGCGCCGTGGAGGTTCTCTTCCGGAAGGAGCTCGCGGAGAGCGACGACCAGGAGAAGGCGACCGACGCGAAGATCGAGGAATACCGCGAGATGTTCGCGCATCCGTACATCGCGGCGGGGCGCGGCTATCTGGACGACATCATCGATCCGCGCGAGACGCGGCCGCGGCTGATCGACGCGCTGGAGTCGCTCGAGAACAAGCGCGACAAGAATCCGCCGAAGAAGCACGGGAACATTCCGCTGTGACAAAAAGCTGTTGGCTATTGGCTGTTGGCTGTTGGCTCGCGCCCGCGGCGGCATCCGCGCTGCCCGATTCGGCGACCGCGAAGGGCTCCGCAGGCGTCACGCTTCCGCCCGCGCGGCCTTCGACCGCGGGTCCGTGGTGGGTCGGCATGTGGGGCGCCATGGCGAATCACTCGGGCTTCGACACGCGGCATGGCGAGCGGTATCGCGACGTGCAGATGCTGGGCGTCCGCTTTGGCCGGCAGCTCTCGGCGTCACGGCTGTTCGCCCTCGACTATTACGTGGACATGATCCCCCTAATCCGCTCCACGAACATTCCGATCGCATATCGTGAGCAGCGCACCTGCGACTCATTCAACCGCTGCAGCACCGACGAGCTGATGGAGACCGCGACCGTGCGCGGGTACGGCGTGACTCCGGTCGGTCTGCAGCTGCGCGCGTTCGCCGGCGAGCGCGTGCAGCTGGTCCTGGGGGCGAGCGCCGGCGCGGCCATGTACGACCGGCCGGTTCCGGACCCGGGTGAAAAACGGCTGAACTTCATGGGCGACGTCACGGCAGGCGTTCAGGTGCGCCTCGGACGATCGGGCGCGCTGCTCGCCGGTGTGCGCCACAATCACACGTCGAACGCGAACACCGGCCCCGCCAATCCCGGCCTCGATACGCGGGTGATCTACGCCGGGTTCACGCGAACGGTCCGCCAACGGGCGCAGCGGTAACGCGTGTTTGACAAAGTGCTCGTCGCGAACCGCGGCGAGATCGCGCTCAGGATCGTGCGGGCGTGCCGCGAGCTCGGCGTAGCGTCGGTCGCCGTTTACAGCGACGCGGACGCGGGCGCCCCCCACACGCGCGCCGCTGACGAGGCTGTCAACATCGGGCCCGCCCCTTCCGCCGAGAGCTACCTGCTGGGCGACAGGATCATCGAGGCGGCGCTGCGGACCGGCGCGCAGGCGATCCATCCGGGGTACGGCTTCCTCGCGGAGCGTGAATGGTTCGCGCGCGCGGTGCAGGACGCGGGTCTCGTGTTCATCGGACCGCCGCCGGACGCGATCGCGGCGATGGGCAGCAAAACAGCCGCACGCTCGCTTGCGATCCAGAACTCGGTCCCGGTCGTGCCCGGCACCGACGGCGCGCTCGCGAGCGCGGCTGCCGCCAGGAAAGCAGCCGACGAGTTCGGCTATCCCGTGCTGCTCAAGGCCGCCGCCGGCGGAGGCGGGAAGGGAATGCGCGTGGTGCGCGACGGCGGCGAGATAGAGGCCGCGTTGGGCGCGGCGGCTCGTGAAGCCAAGGCCGCGTTCGGCGACGACGCCGTGTACCTGGAGAAGTACATCTCCCGGCCGCGGCATGTGGAGATCCAGATTCTCGCGGACTCGCACGGCACGGTCCTCTCGCTCGGCGAGCGCGAATGCTCGCTCCAGCGGCGCCACCAGAAGATGGTGGAGGAGGCGCCGAGCGTCGCGGTGTCGCCCGAGCTGCGACGCGCTATGGGCGAGACCGCCGTGCGCGTGGCGAGCGCGGCCGGCTACGTCAACGCCGGTACCTGCGAGTTTCTGCTGGACGCGGATGGGAAGTTCTACTTCCTGGAGATGAACACGCGGCTGCAGGTGGAGCATCCGGTCACCGAGCTCGTCACCGACATTGACATCGTCCAGTGGCAGATCCGGATCGCGGCGGGCGAGAAGCTTCCGTTCGCGCAGAACCAGCTCGAGCCGCGCGGCTGGGCAATCGAGTGCAGGATCACCAGCGAAGATCCGGCGAACGGGTTCCTGCCCTCGACGGGAATCGTGGAGTATCTGCGCGTGCCCAGCGGGCCCGGCGTGCGCTGGGACGGGGGGATCGAGGCGGGAACGGAAATCGGGCTGCACTACGATCCGATGCTCGCGAAGCTCATCGTCTGGGGCGAGGACCGGCCGCAGGCGGTGGCGCGCATGCACCGCGCCCTGCTCGAGCTCACCGTGGACGGCGTCGAGACGTCGCGCGACTTTCACCTGCGGCTCATGGAGGACGCGGAGTTTCGCCGCGGCGAATTCGACATCCAGTGGCTGGAGCGGAGGCTGGACTCGCTTATCGCCGTCTCGCCGCCCGCCAAAGGCGCACGCGCCGCGGCGCTGGCGGCGGCCTTTCTCGCGGAAGAAGACAGGCTCGGCCGCAGGCCCGCGGTGACCGCGGTGACGTCCGGCGATCAGTGGAAGCGAGCGGCGCGCCTCGATGCGCTGCGCGAATGAGTCCCGTGGTGACGCTCGCCGTAGATTCGATCGCAGCCGGCGGCGACGGAGTCGGCCGCAGCAATGGGCTCGTGGTGTTCGTGCCGCGTACGGCGGCCGGCGACATCGTCACGGCGAGCATCGCGGGCAGGGGACAGTTCGCGCGCGGAACGCTCCGCACCGTGACTCGCCCGTCGCCCGATCGCACCGATCCGCCGTGCCCGCACTATGCGCGCGACCGATGCGGCGGGTGCCAGCTCCAGCACATCATGTATCGCAGCCAGCTCGAGGCCAAGCAGCGCATCATCCGCGACGCCATCGAGCGCATCGGGAAGCGACAGCTGTCCGCGCCGGAGGTTCGCCCGAGCTCGAGCGAATGGCGCTACCGCACGAAGTTGACGCTGGCCATCCGCCGCCGCGGCGGCAACTGGATCGCGGGCTTGCGCGCGTACGACGATCCCTCGCGCGTGTTCTCGCTCGCTGACTGCCCCATCACGGAACGCGGAGTGGTGCGCGTCTGGCGTGATGTGCTGGCCGCGGCGGCGTTCTTTCCCGACGTGGCCGAGCTGCGCGGGAGCGTGCGGCTCGCCGAAGGAGCGTACACCTTCTCGCTCGAGGGCGGCACGCGCTGGACCACGGCCGAGGAATTCTTCGCGGCGGTTCCATCTCTCTCGGACCTGTGGTGGGAGCAGGACGGCCGCGGCCCCACGCTGCTGCTCAGCCGGGAGGCGCCGGGCTCGCGCAGGCAGCCCGGCATCGCGTTCGCGCAGGTGAATCCAGCGGTTGCCGCCGAGCTACACGCGCACGTCGTCGCGCGCGCGCGGTCGCACGAGCCTGCGCGGGTCGTGGACGCCTACTCCGGCGCGGGCGCCACCGCCATCCCGCTGGCGCAGTCAGGAGCAGTCGTCACCGCGATCGAGCTCGACCAGCTCGCCTCGGACTGGTGCGCCCGGTACCTGCCCGAAGGATCGCGCGCAGTACGGGGCCGGGTCGAGGACGAGCTGCCCGAATCACTTCCGGCCGACGTGGTGCTGTTGAATCCGCCGCGCGCGGGAATCGACGAGAAGGTCTGCGCGACGCTCGAGGCCGCAGTGCCGAAGCCGCGTGCCGTCATCTATGTGAGCTGCAATCCCGCGACGCTCGCGCGCGACATATCGCGCTTGCCGTCGTACAAAATCGCCGGGGTAGTCGCGTTCGACATGTTTCCGCAGACCGCGCACGTCGAGACCGTCTGCGAGCTCGTGTCGTGAGATACGTCGTGACCGTCAACGGCGAGGACCACGCGGTCACGCTCGGCGGCGACGGCGTGAGCCACGCGGACGCGCCGGTCAGTGCGCACCTCGAGGGAGCGCGTCCCGGGACGCCGATCCGGCTGCTCACCCTCGACGGCAAGGTGCACAGCGTCCTGGCGCGCAGGCACGGCAAGGGGTGCTATACGCTGTGGCTGGACGGCTATCGGTACGAAGTGGAGGCACTGGACGAGCGCGCGCGCGCGATCCGTGCGCTTTCCGTGGACCAGGAAAAGTCGGCGGGGCCCGCGCCGCTCGTGGCGCCGATGCCGGGGCTCGTCGTCAAGATCAGCGTGCAGGTCGGCGACGCCGTCTCACCGGGGCAGGCGCTCGTCTCCATCGAGGCGATGAAGATGGAGAACGAGCTGCGGTCGAAGTCGGCCGGAACGGTCAAGACGATTCGAGTCTCGGCGGGCACCGCCGTCGAGAAGGGCACCATCCTCGTGGAGCTGGAATAACATGGATCCCAATCAACCGGTTCAGGCCGCGGCGCTGATCAACGAGCCCGTCGCGGTGTTCGCGTACATCGCGGTAGTGCTGGGCGTGGTGTTCTGGCTGAGCGGACTTGCGCCGCTGAAGAAGCTGTTCGACGTCACTCCCCCGGTGATCTACGCCTACTTCATTCCGACGCTGTCCACGGCCTTCGGTATCATCCCGCTGGCGTCGCCGGCGTACGCGTGGATGACGCGCTACCTACTGCCGGTCGCGCTGCTGCTGCTGATGATCACCGTCGATCTCAAGGCGATCCTCAAGCTCGGCAAGATGGCGTCGATAATGATGGTCGCCGGCACGGTGGGCGTGATCGCCGGGGCGATCGGGTCCTTCCTGGTCTTCCGCGGTTTTCTCCCGCCGGACGCATGGAAGGGATTCGCGGCGCTGTCAGGCAGCTGGATCGGCGGCACGGCGAACATGGTCGCCATCGCCGAGAGCGTGGGGACGCCGCAGTCCGTGCTGGGCCCGCTGATCGTGGTGGACACCGTCGTGGGTTACGGCTGGATGGGCATTCTCCTTTTCTTCAGCGGCTGGCAGGCCCGGTTCGACCGGCGGATCGGCGCGCGGACCGAGGCGATCGAAGAGACCAATCGCCGGCTGGCGGACGTCGCGGCCCGCCGGCGCCCCAGCGATCTGCGCGACATCGCGATGATCGTAGCGCTCGGCTTCGGCGGCGCGCTGCTCTCGTTGTACGCCGCGGGCAGGATGCCCACGCTGGGCGACCCGACCATCATCAGCACGACTACCTGGGCGGTGCTGATCGTGGTGACCGGCGGCCTGCTGTTGTCGTTCACCCGCGCGCGCGATCTCGAGGAAGTGGGGGCGTCGCGGATCGGCTACACCGCGCTGTACCTGCTGCTCGGGGCGATCGGGGCGCAGGCGGAGCTGCGGGCGATAGTGCAGACGCCGCTGTACATGCTGGCCGGAGTGCTCTGGATCGCGATCCATGCGGCGATCCTGTTCGGCGTGGCGCGGCTCATCCGGGCGCCGCTGTTCTTCGTCGCGACCGGGAGCATGGCCAACATTGGGGGCGCCGCGTCGGCCCCGATCGTCGCGGGTGTCTACCACCCCGCCATGGCGCCGGTCGGACTGCTGATGGCGGTCGGCGGCTACATTCTCGGGATCTACGGCGCGCTGGCGTGCGCGTGGATGCTGGGGGCAATAGCCACCTAGCGGCGACCGAGGACTGAGGACCCTTGCGGCCTCAGGACCAACTACAATCGCGGATCGACGATTAATTGAGGTCTAAGGACTGCGGATGGGGCGGAACAACGGGGCGAGATAGTTGTCTCTCTCCGCGATCCTCCGTCCTCGATTAATCGCCGATCCGCGATGGCCGTTAGTCCTGAGGCCGCAAGGGTCCTCAGTCCTCAGTCGCCGTGCGCCGGGCCCGGGGGTTTGACTTCGCCTAAGTTGTTGCGTAGCTTACGAGTCTGCTCCAAAACACCCCGAAAACATTACCGTCGCCGGCAGAGCTCGGCGGCGGTTTGTACGTACGCTTCCGTTTCGCATCTCTAATGAAGACTTATACCGCAACGCCAACCGACATCGAGCATCGCTGGTACATCGTCGACGCCGATGGTGTCGTGCTCGGCCGTTTGGCCAGCGAGATCGCCAAGATAATCCGCGGCAAGCACAAGCCGATGTTCACGCCTCACATGGACACGGGCGACAACGTCATCGTCATCAACGCCGCGAAGGTCAAGGTCACCGGACGGAAGGCCGAGCAGAAGCGGTACTTCAAGCACACCGGTTACATGGGCCACGAGCGGTTCATGCCGTACGCCACGATGCTTGACAAGCATCCCGAGCGCGTCATCGAAAAGGCCGTGCACGGCATGCTGCCCAAGACCAACCTGGCCAAGTCGTCAATGCGCGGAAAGCTCCGCGTTTACCCCGGACCTGAGCATCCGCACATCGCGCAGAGTCCCGTCGTTCTGGATCTCAAGAAAACCACTTCAACGAAGTAAATGGCAGACTCCGCAGTCACTCACACGATCGGCCGCCGGAAGGAAGCGGTGTGCCGTGCCTACATCACCCCCGGATCCGGCAAGTGGGACGTCAACGGCCGCACGCTGGGTGATTACTTTCCCCGTCCGACCCTCGTAAGCGCGATTCAGCAGCCGTTCACGGCGACCGATACGCTGGGCCAGTTCGACGTAAAGGCCAAACTCGAAGGTGGCGGCATGAGCGGGCAGGCAGGCGCGCTGCGCCTCGCCGTTGCCCGCGCCCTGGTGGTAATGGACGAAGCGCACCGCAGAAAGCTGCGCGGGCTCGGACTGCTGACGCGCGACGCGCGCGCGGTCGAGCGCAAGAAGCCGGGCCGCCCGAAGGCGCGCAAGAAGTTCCAGTTCAGCAAGCGGTAGGCGACCGATGACTCATCCGAATCTCGAGCAGCTGCTCGAAGCCGGTGTGCACTTCGGCCACCAGACCCGCCGCTGGAATCCCAAGATGCGCCGGTTCATCTTCGCCGAGCGGAACGGGATCCACATCATTGACCTGCAGAAGACTCTGCGGCAGCTGGAGCTGGCGCAGAAGCTCGTGCGCGAAGTGATCCTGCGCGGCGAGAACGTCCTGTTCGTCTGCACCAAGCGCCAGCTCGCGCCGCTCGTGAAGGCGGAAGCGGAGCGGTGCGGCGCGATGTTCATCACGGAGCGCTGGCTCGGCGGACTGCTGACCAACTTCCAGACGATCAAGAAACAGCTGCGGCGCCTCAAGGAGCTCGAGTCGGGCGCGGAAGAGGGCGGCGGCTTCGAGAACTACACCAAGAAGGAGCAGCTGCTGTTCAGCCGGCAGCGCGAGAAGCTCACGAAGAATCTCGCCGGCATCAACTCGATGACGCGG
>CAYGJL010000006.1:86391-90487 GCA_964350145.1 uncultured Gemmatimonadaceae bacterium | reverse complement strand
ACGCCCCGCTAACATGCGCACAACCGCAGACGGAAACAATAGAAGCGTCCAGCAATTTCACAAATAAAGGCCATCGGCAATCTCGCGCAACACTCCACCGTCTATCTCGTGGCCCCCATCGAAGGTCACGAGACGATACGACAACCCGGCTGCATCGAGCTGCTTCTTGTGCCCGGCGACCCGTCCGTCATCAGCGATCGGATCGCTGGCGCCCACCACAATCGTTATCGTCGCGCGCGTGAGGCCTTCCCTGCCCGCACCTTCCAGAAGATCAGCCGGAACTCCGCCCCCCCATAAAACGAGATGTTCCGGCGGAGTAGCGGTCCGCGCAGCCCACCTGCAAACAGTCGTGGTGCCCTGCGAGAATCCGAAGCCCACGAAACGAGCGCTCCGCCTCGCCAAACCATCGAACACGCGTTCACGAACCAGATCGAGATATGTGACCTGGTCGGCTATCTCGGCGTCTCTTCCCTCGCGGGTCATCCACGAGGCCCCCACTTTCTCGTCACCGGAATGCGGTCGGGTTCCGCCGGACACGTAAAAGCGCGACAGAGCCTCGGGAGCAACGATCAAACGCTTGCCATTGTCGATCACGCCAAACCTGTGAATGAACCTCGACGCCAACTGGCCATACCCGTGACAGGCAAGCCAAACCTCCTCGACGCGGGATACCCCGGCGCCGAGCACCGCGTACCTTGCTGTGCGCGGCACGGTGATCTCATGGCTCCGCACGCTCGATCCTTCATCCATGGGCGGAGTATCGCGCGCGGGCGCGGCAACCGCCATGTCGAACTCCGAACCTGACGCAACCGTGACCGACGTTCACCCCATCGATCTCGAGCGGCGACGCTTCGACCAGATCCTCGACAGCGTGGACGCTGTGGTATGGGAGTGGAACGCGCGCCTGGGGAAGCTCGATTACGTCAACAGCCGCGTCGAGTCCATGTTCGGCTTCCCGGCGGAGTGCTGGCGTGACGACCAGCAGTTCTGGGAGAGCCGGATCCACCCGCACGATCGTGATCGCGTCGTGGCGGACTTCAGCCGACTAGCCCGCGAAGGCGGAACGCACCGCTCCCAGTACCGAATCGTCCACGCCGACGGGCACAGCATCTGTGTCGAAGACAACATCACGGCGGAGACGGACGAATCGGGCAGGGTGACGGTCCTCCGCGGCCTCACGATGGACATCACGCAGCAGCGCGCGGACCGGGTACAGCTCGAGGAGAGCGAGGAGCGCTTCCGGCTCGTCGCCGACGCCGTGCTGGACTGCGTCATGATTCACGACGCCGGAACCATCGTCTACCTCAACAAGACCACGCTCAACCTCCTCGGATACGAAGAAGCCGAGCTGCTGGGCGGCTCCGGCGAGGTGGTCGTCGCGCCAGAGGATCGCGACAAGATTGCCAGACGCATCGCCAAGCCGAGGGACGAACCGCTCGAAGTAAGGCTAGTGCGCAAGGACGGATCGACGTTTCCCGTGGAGGTCCATGGCCGAAGCGGCACGCTGAAGGGGCGGACGGTCCGTGTCGTCGTAGCCCGTGACCTGTCGATGGTCAACCGCGTGCGGATGACCGAAGCCGAGATCAAGGACCTCACCCAAGCGCTGCAGGAGAGTCAGGCCCAGCTCATCCACTCGCAAAAGCTCGAAGCGATCGGGCGCGTCACCGGCGGCGTCGCGCACGACTTCAACAATCTCCTCACGGTAATCCTGTCGTACACGCAGATCCTGCTCACGGACATCGCCGACAGCGACCCCCGGCGCGAGGACGTGCAGGAGATCCAGCGCGCGGCCGAGCGGGCGACGACGCTCACCCGCCAGCTCCTGGCGTTCAGCCGCAAGCAGCCCGTCCAGCCGCATCGCATCGACCTCACCGAGGTCGTGCACGACACGGAGAAGATGCTGCGAAGACTGCTGAACGAGACCGTGGAGCTGCGGCTGGTGTCCGCAGCCGGGCAGCTGTACGTCCTGGCCGACGCGGGCCAGCTGGAGCAGGTCCTCGTCAACCTCGCGGTCAATTCCGGCGACGCCATGCCGCAGGGCGGCATTCTGACCATCTCGACGGACCAGATGGAAGTGGCCGACGCCGAGTACGCCAGCCGGCACATGGGAGTGGACGTCCCGATCGGCGAGTACGCGGTGCTCACCGTCAGCGACACGGGGCACGGCATGACGGAACAGACCAAGTCCCACATCTTCGAGCCGTTCTACACCACGAAGCCGAAAGGCAAAGGCACGGGGCTGGGCCTCGCCACCGTGTACGGCATCGTGAAGCAGGCGCAGGGCTATATCTGGGTGTACAGCAAGCTGGGGGTGGGGACGACGTTCAAGATCTACCTGCCGAGAGCAAATGGTGACTAGTGACTAGTGGCTAGTGACTAGTGACTAGACACTACCAACCGGGACCCGTCTTTTTCCTCTGCAATCATCGCCGCCGTTACTAGTCACTAGTCACTAGTCACCAGTCACGTAGTTCTGCCCGTATTAATGACGTTGATCTGCCTGTGCCGCGTCGTGGGGCAGCCATGGCTCACCGCGTTCGACTGGCTCGGCTGGCCCTTACCGTCGTTGAACGTTCCGCCAAGCTGGTAGTCGCGCTTCCCGCCGATCATGTCCATGGCGTTCCAGAACTCCGGCGTGCGCATCTGGTACGCGACGTCCTTGAGCATCCCCACGATCTTCCCGCCGCGGATCTCGTAGAACACCTGCCCGCCGAACTGGGCGTTGTACCGCTGCTGGTCGATCGAGTACGAGCCGCGCCCCTTGATGCCGATGCCGCGATCGGTCGCGGCGACGATGTCGTCCCAGGTGATGTCCTGCTCCCCGGGCATGAGCGACACGTTCGGCATGCGCTGGAACTGCACGTCGGACCAGGACTCGGCGAACGAGCAGCCGTGTGAGCGCGTCGGCTGGCCGCTCTGCCTGTACCACCAGTCCAGCCACATCGCCTGCTCGCGCGTCGTCTGGTAGTCGTTGAAGATCCCGTCCTTCACGATCATGAAGTCGTCGGGCTTGACGCCCTCGTCGTCCCAGCCGCACTGCGCGAGCGAGCCCTCCTGCGAGCGGTCGCCCTGGACGTTCATGAAGTCGGGCCCGTAGCGGAACTTGCCGAGGAACTCTTCCGGCGGAGCGATGAAGCTCGTGCCCGCGTAATTCGCCTCGTACCCCATGGCGCGGTCGAGCTCGGTCGGATGGCCGATGGACTCGTGAATGGTGAGCGCGAGATGCGTGGGATGCAGCACGAGGTCATACCGCCCCACCTCGACCGGCTTCGCGCTCAGCTTCTCGACCGCGTCGCTCGCCCACATCGGTGCGTTCTCCACCAGCTTGCCGTCCAGCACGTGCTCGTAGCCGCGCCCCATCGGCTGGATCTCGGTGGACGAGCGCGACTGGAAATCGCCGTCCTTCACCGCGGTCACGTTCATGCTCGGCTGCGAGCGGATGAAGGTCTGCACGATGAAGCTGCCGTCGGTGGTCGCCAGCGTCTTCTCGTCCTTCACGAAATCCATTCCCGAGCTGGCGAACCGCGCGCCGGCGGCGAGCGCGGCTTCGTTCGCGCTGATGAGCAGCGCCACCTTGTCGTCGATGGGGATGGCGAACGGGTCGATGCGGGCGGGACTCTTCCACTCTACTTCCCCCACCGAGGCGGCCGGCGCCAGCACGTGCGGTCGGAGCTGCGCCGCCTTGTTCGCGCGGGCCTGGCCCACGGCCCTCCGCGCGACGACCGCCACCTCGTCCCGCGTGAGCCGGCTGCTCGCCGCGAATCCCCACGCGCCGTCCACCAGCGCCCGCACGCCGAAGCCGAAGGTCTCGCTCGACTGCAGCCCCTGCACTCTTCGCTCACGCGTCGAAATCCCCTGGTCCTGCCGGCTCGAGATGCGCACGTCGGCGTACTGCGCGCCCGCGCCTCTCGCCGCGTCCAGGGCGACCATCGCCAGCTCGCGGAACAGCGGATCGCCCACGCTCGGCTTTGCCGCCGATGGGAGCGCGCGTGCGAACGGGTCACCTATGAGCGAGCCGCCGACCGCGACCGCGGAAACGGACTTTACGAAATCTCGACGCGTCGTCATGTGAAGTACCTCTCGATGTGTACTGGCT